>NZ_JMHT01000099.1 GCF_001905655.1 Mycobacterium sp. ST-F2 | reverse complement strand
GTTGTCCGGCGGGGGCTGGCCCTGGAACCGCTTGCCCAGCCACTCGAGGTACGCCGAGCTGTCGACGTCGCCGTGTCCCTTGCCCTCCTGGAAGTCGGATTCGATGATCGTGCCCATGGCACACGCGCGCTGGATGGCCGCTCGGGTCCATTCCGAGTTGATGTAGGTGTCCTTACCGCCGTAGAGGACCAACATGGGCGCCGCGGCCTTCTGCTGCGGCAGCGCCATCGACGCCAGGATGTCGGTGAGTCGAGTCACCGCTTCCGGCGATGACGGCACCAGCGAGCTGGCCGGCAGGTCCGACAGGATCGCCGCGCGCTTCTCGGTCTCCGGACCCACGCACGCCGCGAGCGTGTCCCAGTTCTCCGCCGCCACGCCGTTGCGGTAGTCGTCGATCGGGAATCCCGGCCGGGTCTGCGCGATACCCATGAGTAGCCAGATGTAGGCCGCCTGTTGATCCTTGGACAGCTTCTGATCGGCTGCCAGTTGCGCGAACTGGGTGATGTCGGCGGCCGGCGCCATGCTCACGGTGCCCACGAGGTTCAAATCGGTGCCGTATGTCGCCGCCTGTTCGTTGGCCGCCCACATGGCCGACCCGCCCTGCGAGCCGCCGACGCCGCCCCACTTGGTCGAGACCTTGGGGCTCAGCTTCCGCAGAGCGCGGACGGAGTCGATGATGTTCAGCCCCGCCGTCTTGGAGTCGAGGTAGGGATGCCCGCCCGGAGCTCCGAGCCCTTGGTAGTCGGCCACGGCCACGGCGTACCCGAGCTTGATGTACGCCGCGATCAGTGGGGCGGTGCCGAAGATGTCCTTCGACAACGACGGCGCGCACTGCTGCTGCACGCCGCTGGTTCCGTGGCCGTACGCGACGACCGGCCAGCCGCCGGGCGGAGGATCGCCCGGCGGGACGAACACCGCGCCGGACACCTCGGTCGGGCTCCCGTCGATCCCGGAGGTCGAGCGGTACAGGACCCGTGCGGCCTCCGCGCCCGTAGCGACGATCCTGGTGTCGAGCTTCGGGATGGTCCACGCCTCGACGAGGCTGCCCGGCCCCGTCTGCGACATGTCGGCGTTGGCGATGCGCTGAGGCGCGGCCTCGGATTCCGTGCTGCCGCAGCCGGCGAGCAGCACCGTGCACGCCAGCAGCGAGAGAACAGAGGCACGGAGCCTCGTCATGCGGCCTCCCTGGTCGGGTGTTGGCCCCACTGCGACCGCGAGACGCGGAAGGGGGGCGTGTGTGATCGCTGAATAACCCACGCCAGCATAGGCGCTCGCCGAATCAGCAAGTGGTCGGCGCCGGGTCGCCGTCGAAGCGGTCGGCGACCCAGTTGAAGAGCGAGTCGTTGTCGACGCCCTCGTGGTTGCTGCTCGGCTGGAACACCGCGGCGACCACGGATCCGTTCGCGCAGGCCCGGTTGATCGCGTCCTGCGTCCACTCGGGCCGGATGTACTGGTCCTCGCCGCCGAAGATGACCAGCATGGGCGCTGCCGCACGGTGCTTGGGGAGCGAGAAGGTGGACAGCAGCGCCTTCAACTGCTCCTGCGCCTCGAGCGTCGATGGAGTGACCTGTTGCGGCGTGAGGGAGGCCAGTGCGCGCAGGCGTTCCTCGGATCGGCCGGGATCGCAGCTCATCAGCATGTCCCACGTCTCGGGGGCGACGTCGTGGACGTACAGGTTGAGGTCGAAATCGGGCCGGGTCCGCTGAAGCCCACCCAGCAGCCAGACGTAGGCGGACAGCTGCTGCGGATTCAGTGCCTTCTCAGCGGCGAGGTTCGCGAAGTCGCTGATGTCGGCCGGCGGCACGACGCTGACCGTGCCGACCAGCCGGAGCTCGGGCGCGTAGTCGGACGCCTGCTCGTTGGCCGCCCACGCCGCTGCGCCGCCCTGAGAAACGCCGTAAGCCGCCCATCGGTTCGACACGTCCGGAGACAGTGCGCGCAGGGCTCTGACCGAGTCGATGACGTTCAGCCCCGCCGTCTGCGCGTCGAGATAGGGGTGGCCGCCCGGTCCGCCGAGTCCCTGATAGTCGGCGACCGCGGCGGCGTGCCCCATGTCCAGCAGGCCCGCGACGACACCCGAGATGCCGAGCAGGTCGGGCGACGACGACGGTCCGCACGAGGTCTCGATGCCCGTCGTTCCGTGTGCGAGAGCCACCACGGGCCAGCCACCCCGCGGCGGCTTGCCCGCGGGGATGAACGCGCTGCCGGTGACGGACGTCGGTGCGTCGCCGTGGCCGGCGGTCGAGCGGTAGGTGATCCGGACCGCCGTTTTGGCGCGTTCGGTGACCGCGGGATCGAGGTTCGTGAGAGCGGTGGAGCTCACCAGGCTGCCCGGCCCCTCGGGTCGGGTGGGAAGCGAGTCGGTTCCCTGGGTCTTCGAACACGCCGCGAGCGTCAGCGCGGCCACCAGCAGCAGAACAGTCGCGGGCTTGGGCAACCTCATACCGGGCCTCAATCCCGACCGCGGGCGTCGGGCCGCCGCGGGTGGTGAGCAATGCGCGGTGCGCTGCACCGAGCATGACGAGCCGAAGCGATCACGGCGTCAATAGTAGGGCTTTTGTCGCAATACAGCCGTGTGAAGAGGCTGAGGAATGCGATCTGTTAGCTAACTCACGACGGCCCCGGTTGCGTGACCGACGGCTGACGCCCGTGAGGGGGTCAGCAGTTGGCCGGCGCCGGATCGCCGTCGAAGCGGTCGGCGACCCAGCCGAGCACGGCACTGGAGTCGACGTTCTCGTGGGTGTTGTACGGCTGGAACACCTCGGCGATCCAGGATCCTTTCGCGCAGGCCCGGTTGATCGCCTCCTGCGTCCACTCGGGCCGGATGTACTGGTCCTCGCCGCCGAACACGATCAGCATGGGCGCTGCCGCACGGTGCTTGGGGAGCGAGAACGTGGACAGCAGCGCCTTCAACTGCTCCTGCGCCTCGAGGTCGGCCGGGGTCACCTGTTGCGGCGTGAGGGAGGCCAGTGCGCGCAGGCGTTCCTCGGATCGGCCGGGATCGCAGCTCATCAGCGTGTCCCACGTGTCGGGGGCGATGTCGTGGACGTACAGGTTGAGGTCGAAATCGGGCCGGGTCCGCTGAAGACCACCGAGCAGCCAGATGTAGGCGGACAGCTGCTGTGGATTCAGTGCCTTCTCAGCGGCGAGGTTCGCGAAGTCGCTGATGTCGGCCGGCGGTGCGACGCTGACCGTGCCGACCAGCCGGAGCTCGGGCGCGTAGTCGGACGCCTGCTCGTTGGCCGCCCACGCCGCGGCGCCGCCCTGAGAGGCACCGTAGGCCGCCCATCGGTTCGACACGTCCGGAGACAGTGCGCGCAGCGCTCTGACAGAGTCGATGACGTTCAGCCCCGCCGTCTGCGCGTCGAGATAGGGGTGGCCGCCCGGACCTCCGAGTCCCTGGTAGTCGGCCACCGCGACGGCCTGCCCCAATTCCAACAGGCCCGCGACGACCCCCGAGATGCCGAACAGGTCGGGCGACGACGACGGCCCGCAGGAGACCTCGATGCCCGTCGTGCCGTGTGCGAGAGCCACCACGGGCCAGCCGCCGCGCGGCGGCTTGCCCGCGGGAATGAACGCGCTGCCGGTCACCGACGTCGACACGTCGCCGTGTCCGGTCGTCGAGCGGTAGGTGATCCGGACCGCCGTTTTGGCGCGCTCGGTGACCGCGGGATCGAAATCCGTGAGAGCGGTGGAGCTCACCAGGCTGCCCGGCCCCTCGGGACGGGTGGCTCGCGGGTCGGTTTCCCGTGTCTTCGAACACGCCGCGAGTGTCAGCGCGGCGACCAGCAGCAGAACAGTCGCGTGCGTGGGCAACCTCATACCGGGCCTCATACCCGACCGCGGGCGTCGGACCCCGGCCCATGGTGAGCAATGCGTGGCGACCTGCATGTGGCAGTCCATGCAAAATTATTCACGGCGTTAATTATATTGGGCTTTGCCGTGGCACCAGGCCCTTTTC
>NZ_JMHT01000098.1 GCF_001905655.1 Mycobacterium sp. ST-F2 | reverse complement strand
CTCATCCTTCCGGACTCAAACAGCAGCGGCATCAAACCTGGGGCGGTTCACGTTTCCGAATATCGACTCCTTTGTCGAAGTAGATTCCGCGCAGTACCGGACCTCTGGCGACCGCTCGGGCAAGTTCGCGTTTACCACTCCAGAGGGGCTCTACTGCCAACTGCTGGTGAATGCACTGTGCTCCGGGAAACTGCCTGGCACCACGGGAATTCCGAACGACAGCGGGTGCTCGACCGTGCAGAAGTCCGGCGAATTCGCCGGAGATGGTAAACCCTACGTATACGAAGCAGCGGCGTCCGCGGACTGCGACTACCGGTCGATCAGAACTGACGCGAAATTACTTGGAGCCGGACAGAAGCTGACAGTCGGCAAAGCCACCTGCGTAGTCGGAACAAATTCACTGACCGCATGCACCGACGAGTTCGGACATGGATTCGTGCTGCAACAATCGGGCAGTTGGCTGTTTTGACTATCGCACTGCAATACCCAATCAGGTTGCTCGTCAACGTGGCCTTCCTGGCCACCGCCTGCACCAGCCACCCGACCAGCCCCGCGCCGACCACCTCCCGAGCCGAACTCACCGCCTTCCCGAACCTCGACAGCTACGTGCTGGCCAACAGTCACGACTACGACGTCAAGGAGCACACCGGGACGACCGAGGAGTTCTCCACGGCCCATGGGATCCGTTGCAGCATCAATGGATACACCGCGATGAGTTGTTCGACGCCATTCGCCCTGCCCGGTACGACGTCGGGAAGTACCGATAGCAGCTGTACGTCGGTGGGGCCCAACAACGTGCCGCTGAAAGACGGAGACCCGCACCCCTATCGCTTCCGCCAGTCCAACACCTCGTGCACGTCGGGTCAGTCAGAAAAGCGACTGCCCAACGGCAGCAAGCTCAACTACGACGCCCAAGGAATCACGTACTTCACGTGCGCCGCCGACATCAACCTCGTCGCCTGCATCGACAACCAGAAGCACGGCTTCGTCCTGCAGCCGTCACGCAGCTGGACTTTCTGACTCCTCGCCGGTCAAACGCTCGATCGCCGGAGCAGGTACGCCCGGACGCGAGAAGAACGTGACATAGAAGCCGTAAGACAGCGTCGCGAGCGATCCAATAATCAACGCCCCGAACATGATTGGATACGCCGCCATCCATTCGGACAGATACCGGACGCACAGCATCAAGCCGACGATGACGGCCACACCACCGGCGATCAGGCGTAGCCGGGCGTGGGCGCCCGGCCGAACCGGTTCCCGCAGAGCCGATTCCACCGTCAGGCACAACACCGCACCGACGACCAGGTCGACGCCGTAGTGGAAGCCGAAGCCCAGAGTCGCGGCCAGGGTGCCCACCAGCCAGCAGGTACCGCCGATGCGCAACCACCGCGGACCCGACCGCGAATGGATAAAGACCGCCAGCGCCCAGGCCGTGTGCAGTGACGGCATGCAGTTACGTGGGGTCGACGTGTCGAAGGCGAGGGAAGTCGGCACCCCGTCAACAGGCGGCAGCAGAGCCGGCCAGAAGTCACCGACCTGGAATCCGCCACCGGCCGCGCCGAACGCGTAGGTGGGCCCCACCAACGGGAACATCAGATAGATCAACGGGCCGATCAGACCCAACACCAGGAAGGTCCGGACGACGAAGTGCCGCGGCCACCGTCCGCCCGTGGTCACGTTCCGCAGCTGATAGATGGCCACCACAGTCGCGGCGGCGGAGAGTTCGAGATACACCCAGTGCAGTACGAAATAGAGCACCGAGTGGTGCTGGACCAACTGGCCCATCACCCATGACGGTTGCCCCAGGGCGACGTCGGCCCGCACCGCGAACTCATCGAGAACGGTGGGGCGCGTTAGAGACGTGATCGTCAGCCAGGCGTCACCGGCCTTCGTGGCGAGCACGAGCAGCAGACCGGTCGCGACACCCTTCAGCGCGGTATCGCGCTGGGACCCGCTCCATCGCATCAGCGCGAACACCCCGAGCCCGGTCAGCACGACCAACGCACCGCTGCCCATCGCCGATGGAAGACCGAGAAACTCGCGGCCGGCAACAAAGGCCAAATCGAGCCCCAGTGCAGTGGCCACAGCCGGCAGCCGGTACTGCCGCGGTATCGCGACCAGAGCCACCACGAGGGCCGCCCAGGGCACAGTGAATCCCGCCGGCGTTCCGACGTAATCGCCGATCAAGCGCTCGAGCGGGCCCCGGAATCCGCACAGCATCGCCGTGATCTGCAGCGCGCACATGAACGTCGCGACCAGCGCTATGCCGATCGCGACCTTCGTCCGGGGCGGTACACCCTCCTTAAGGAAGGGTGAATGTTCCGTGAACACGCCATAGACGATAGGTCGTCGGGTGCCGCTACCAGCAATTTGCGACCATTTTGCGACTCACCGGAAATTCACCCCGCCCGCTGCACACTGTGGATGACGTAGGCCAGTTGTCGGCGCTGGTCGTCGATCGCGCGCAGGCGCGCTTGATGTTCATCCTCGCCTTCGGCTCGCTGCACCACCGACGGCGCCGCGCGCAGCAAGATCCCGCGCACCCGGACCACCTGGGCCACCACAGGATTCGGCTGGCAGTAGGGCGTCGTCTTGACGTAGCTCTCCCCCAGCACGACCCCCTGGTAACCGGACACTTCCTCACCCTCGATCCGCACTGACGGCGTGGCTTCCAGCTGTGCTTCTTGCGCCTTGCCCGCGCAGACCTCCGGCACGAACGGTTGTGCGCTGCACCGCTTGACCCACTCGCCCATGGCCGCGATGCCGTCGAACCCGTCGTGCTCGCGCAAGACTGTCGCGACCCCGAGCGCATCCACCAATCGATCGGCACCGGATCGGGACGACGCCAGTGGGTCCGCTGAGCAGTCCGCAGGAGCGTCCCCGCGCGGCTGCGTTGCTTGCGGCGACAATCGCACCACCCGACCGTCCCCCTTGACCGGCGGCGTCATGACCAGTGCCGACAGTCGTGCAGCGGGCCACGGCGCGATGCCGGCCGTTTGTATGGCATCGGACGGTTGCTCGGCGGCACGTCTGACGAAGGCGTTCACCACCTGCGCCAGGTCGTGGTCCGTTGGTGGATGCAATGCGAAGGGCGTGATGCGGACCCGCAGGACCACGCCATCCCGAGCCGCGATCACCACTCGGGAGCTGGGCCCCGTCGTCGCCGGATCCGGGTCATGCTTCTCGCGCGAGGTTTTCTTCGTGTCGAATTGGATTGCATCGGTGGGCATTCCGGGGATATTGCGGAATGTCTGGACAGCCCAGGTGCCGTAGACGTCGCGGTAGGTCGCGCAGCGGGTCCCCCAGTTCGCCATCTCGTCGACGACGTTCTCACCGGGGCGGGTTCGCCACAGGTCAACGTGGATCAAGCGGCCGTCGCGATCAAGCCTGTCCCCGTAGCGCGCGGTGAGTTGCGGCCCGTCTGGGTCACCCGGTTCTGGATACCGCGAGCACTCGATTCGCCGCTGTGCGGAAAATTCGTCGTTGCGCGGGACCTCATAGCCGACTTCGCGGTACCCCGGCATGTCGGCCAGCGTCGGCAGATACCGCAGCAGCGGATGGTCGTCGGCCCGCGGGACCGCCACATCGCCGCCCCGGTCGGTACAACCAACCACCATCAGTGCAACCGTGAAAATCACGGCCCCCACCCGTTTCCGCCCCATGGCTCGACCCTATGACGCCGTCGCCTGTGCCAGACTCGGGAATTGTGAACAGCATCGAGCCGGCCCGCATCGAACCCGGCGGCTTCCGTGAACTGGGCCCGCTGAACTGGGTCATCGCCAAGATCGGCGCCAAGACCATCCGGGCCCCGAGGTTCGCGCTCTTCAACGTCCTCGGCCAGCATCACCTGCTGTTCCTGACGTTCCTCCCCTACTCCGGCATGCTGCTGGGCCGCAGCAAGCTGGGGCTCAAGGACGCCGAGCTGGTGATCCTGCGCGTCGGGCATCTGCGCGGCAGTGAGTACGAACTGCAGCAGCACCGCCGGCTCGCCCGCAGCCGCGGCGTCGACGCCGAGACGCAGGCCCGGATTTTCGAGGGCCCCGACGCCGAGGGCCTCACCGACCGGCAGCGCGTGCTGATCACCGCGACGGACGAGTTCGTCATCACCCGGTCGGTGTCCGACCAGACGTGGAAGGCGCTGGCGGCGTACCTCGACCGCAAGCAGCTCATCGACTTCTGCCTGCTGGCCGCCCACTACGACGGCCTGGCGGCCACCATCGCGACGCTGCGCGTGCCGCTCGACTTCCCGGACTAGTCAGAGATAGGTGACCCCGAGTACCGCCAGCGTCATCAACACCGGCGCGACGGGCAGGCACCACAGGAACGCGGATTTGGCAAAAGCCTTGCGCTCCTGGAACTTTCGAGCGAAGAACACCGCGACGCCGGCCACCACGACGACCGCGGCGGACACCACCAGCACCCAGGAACTGATGCTCGTGGTGTCCATCGCGAGCGAGATGGCCAGCAGCCACAGCATGTGACCGACGACCAAACCGCCTATCGCGGCAACGACATTCGCGCGCAAGACCGACTCAGAAGTTGATCATGTGGCCGGCCAGGCCGTGGATGGCCTCCTGCAGCGCCTCCGACAGCGTCGGGTGGGTGTGCACGTTGCGGGCCAGTTCGGTGGCGGTCAGGTCCCACTTCTGGGCCAGCGTCAGCTCGGGCAGCAACTCGGAGACGTCGGGGCCGATCAGGTGCCCACCGAGCAGTTCGAGGTGCTTCTTGTCGGCGATCAGCTTCACGAAACCGGTCGGGTCCGCCAGGCCGTGTGCCTTGCCGTTGGCGGTGAACGGGAACTTGGCGACGACGACGTCGTAGCCCTCGGCCTTGGCCTGCTCCTCGGTGAGGCCGAAGCTGGCGACCTGCGGCTGGCAGAACGTGGCGCGCGGCATCATGCGGTAGTCGCCGAGCGTCTGGGTCTCGGCACCGGCGATGGTCTCGGCCGCGACGACACCCTGCGCCTCGGCGACGTGCGCGAGCTGCAGCTTGGCGGTGACGTCACCGATGGCGTAGATGTGCGGCACGTTGGTGCGCATGTGGTCGTCGATCGCAATGGCGCCGCGGTCGGTGAGGGCGACGCCCGTCGTCTCGAGGCCGTAGCCGTCGACGTTGGGGCCGAAACCGATGGCCTGCAACACCTTGTCGGCCTTGAGTTCCTGGGTGGCGCCATCCTTGCTCACGACGACGGTCACTTCGGATCCGTTGTCTTCGATCGACTCGACCTTGGTACCGGTGAGGATCTTGACGCCCAGCTTCTTGTACTGCTTCTCGATCTCCTTGGAGACCTCGGCGTCCTCGTTGGGCAGCGCGCGCGGCAGGAACTCGACGATGGTCACGTCGACGCCGTAGTTCTTCAGCACGTAGGCGAACTCCATGCCGATGGCGCCCGCGCCGGCGATGATGATCGAGCCGGGCAGCTCCCGGGTCATGATCTGCTTCTCGTAGGTGACGACGTTCTCGCTCAGCGAGGTGCCGGGCACCAGCCGCACCGACGAACCGGTGGCGATGATGGCGTTGTCGAACGTCACGTCCTCGGTTCCGCCGGCGTTGAGCGCGACGCGCATCGAGTTGGGGCCGGTGAAGGTGCCGTAGCCCTCCAGCTCGGTGATCTTGTTCTTCTTCATCAGGAAGTGCACGCCCGCGACGCGGCCCTCGGCGACCTTGCGGCTGCGGTCGAACGCCGCGCCGAAGTCGAAGGTGGCCTCGCCGCTGATGCCGAAGGTCTTGGCTTCCTTGTTGAAGATGTGGGCCAGCTCCGCGTTGCGCAGCAGGGCCTTGGATGGGATGCATCCCACGTTCAGACAGACGCCGCCCCAGTACTTCGGTTCGACGATGGCGGTGGTCAGCCCCAGCTGGGCTGCGCGAATTGCGGCGACATATCCGCCGGGACCGGCTCCGAGAACGACGACGTCATAGTGAGTCACATGCACACCTTATAGGCGCGGCGGCGAGGATGGTCGGGAGACCGATTCAACTTCCCCCAACGGGGTATACGGCGGGGACCTGTCGTCGAAAGGGTCGATGTCCCATGTCCAATTCCCTGATGCCGCACTTCAGCGATGTGCAGGCGCATTACGACCTCTCTGACGAGTTCTTCCGGCTGTTCCTCGATCCGACCCAGACCTACAGCTGCGCCTACTTCGTGCGCGACGACATGACGCTGCAGGAGGCGCAGCTCGCGAAGATCGATCTGGCGCTCAGCAAGCTCGGGCTGATTCCCGGCATGAAGTTGCTGGACATCGGCTGCGGCTGGGGGTCGACGATGCTGCGTGCCATCGAGCGCTATGACGTCGACGTGATCGGCCTGACGCTGTCACGGAACCAGGCGGCCCACGTGCAGCGCACCTTCGACCGGATGGGCACCGCGCGCAGCCGCGAAGTCCGATTGCAGGGCTGGGAACAGTTCGACGAGCCCGTCGACCGGATCGTCTCGATCGGCGCCTTCGAGCATTTCGGTCCGGACCGGTATCCGGAGTTCTTCCGGCGGACGTACGCGGCCATGCCACCCGACGGCGTGATGCTGCTGCACACCATCTGCGGCTTCGACTTCCGGGACGCCAAGGAGCTGGGGATCCCGCTGACGTTCGAATTCGCGCGCTTCGTGAAGTTCCTGCTGACGGACATCTTTCCGGGCGGCCGGCTGCCGATCATCGCCGTGGTGGAGGAACTCGCGACGGCGGCCGGGTACAACGTCACCCGGAAGCACTCGCTACAGCCGCATTACGCCACGACCCTCGACATCTGGGCGCAGAACCTGGCGGCACACCGGGACGACGCCATCAAGATCCAGTCGCAAGAGGTCTATGACCGCTATCAGAAGTATCTGACCGGATGCGCGGAATTGTTCCGCAACAAGCAGGCCGACGTCGTCCAGTTCACCTTGCAGAAGTAAGCCACCATGAACGAAACCACGCCCTCCGCAGCGCAATTGCAGCCCCACTTCGACGACATCCAGGCGCACTACGACATCTCCGACGACTTCTTCGGCCTGTTCCAGGATCCCAGCCGCACCTACAGCTGCGCGTATTTCGAGCCGCCCGGTCTGAGCCTCGAAGACGCGCAGATGGCGAAGATCGACCTGAACCTCGGCAAGCTCGACCTGCAACCGGGCATGACGCTGCTGGACATCGGCTGCGGCTGGGGCGCGACCGTGCGCCGCGCCGTCGAGAAGTACGACGTCAACGTCATCGGCCTGACGCTGTCGAAGAATCAGTTCGCGTACACCAAGCGCCTGCTCGACGACGTCGACAGTGCGCGAACCCGGGAGCTGCAACTGCACGGCTGGGAGCAGTTCCACCGGCCGGTGGACCGGATCGTGTCCATCGAGGCCTTCGAGCACTTCGGGTTCGACCGCTACGACGACTTCTTCAAGAACTGCTTCGACATCCTGCCCGCGGGCGGCCGGATGGTGATCCAGAGCAGCACCGGATACCACCCCTACGACCTGAATCGCCGGGGCAAGGCGCTGACGTTCGAAACCGCGCGCTTCATCAAATTCATGGTCACCGAGATCTTTCCGGGTGGACGGATCCCGACCGCCGACATGATGGTCGAGCACGGCAGGAAAGCCGGGTTCGAGGTGGCCGAATGCCTGTCACTGCGTCCGCATTACATCCAGACGCTCGGTATCTGGGCCGACACGTTGCAGGCGCACCACGAGCAGGCCCTGGCCATCACCTCAGAGGAGGTCTACCAGCGCTACATGCGCTACCTGCGGGGGTGCCTGCACTACTTCAGTGACGAGATGCTCGACGTCAATCTGGTGACCTACGTCAAACCCTGACGCGCAGCCGGCACCGGGCACGCCTCCTCGGCGTGCTCGACGATCAACGTGCCGTCCCGCACCGGCCTGACGCCCTCTGCGTACTGCGCGCCGGTGACGGGCGGTTGCGCATTGAGCTCGGCGTTCTCCGCGTCGGTGAACACCCGGCCGCGCGACAGGAAGCGCTTGCCCTCGGGCGCCTCCAGGCTGAACCCGCTGCCCCGGCCCGCCACCACGTCGATGATGAGCTGGGTGTGCTGCCAGGCCTCGAACTGCGGCCCGGAGATCCACACCGGGACGCCGTCGGGGCCGACGTCGAGCACCGCCAGCAGGACGTCCCGGTCCCCGACGATGAAGTCGCCGTCGGGATAACACATCGGCGACGAGCCGTCGCAGCATCCACCCGACTGGTGAAACATCAAGGGGCCGTGCTGGTTCTGCAGCTTGCGCAGCAGCTCGGCGGCTTCGGCGGTGATCAGTGCCCGAGATGGCATACGGCCACCCTACGCCGGAGAGTAAGAATGTCCGGGTGAGTTCTGATTCTCCGGTTGACCCCTACCTGTGGCTCGAAGACGTCACCGGCGACGACGCGTTGAACTGGGTGCGCGAGCACAACGAGCCGACCATCGCCGAGTTCGGCGGCGAGCGCTTCGAGCAGATGCGCGCCGACGCCCTTGAGGTCATGGACACCGACGCCCGCATCCCGTACGTCCGGCGGCGTGGTGAGTTCCTCTACAACTACTGGCGCGACGCGGAGAACCCCCGTGGGCTGTGGCGGCGTACCACCCTGGACAGCTACCGCACCGACGCACCCGAATGGGACGTGCTGATCGACCTGGACAAGCTCGCGGCCGACGAGGACGAGAACTGGGTCTGGGCCGGCGCCGACGTCATCGAGCCCGGGCTGAACCTGGCCTTGATCGCGTTGTCGCGTGGCGGGGCCGACGCCTCCGTGGTCCGTGAGTTCGACATGGAGACAAGACAGTTCGTCGACGACGGATTCAGCCTGCCGGAAGCCAAGTCCAGCGTCTCGTGGGAGACCCCCGACACCGTGTTGGTGGGCACCGATTTCGGGCCCGGCGCCATGACCGAGTCGGGGTACCCCCGCATCGTCAAGCGCTGGCACCGCGGGCAGCCGCTGTCCGAGGCCGTGACGATCTTCGAGGGTGAGGCAGCCGACGTCAGCGTCGGCGCCGGCTACGACAACACACCGGGTTTCGAGCGATTGCTGGTGTCGCGGTCCACCGACTTCTTCAACCGCGAACGCTACGAGGTCCGCGGCGACGAACTCATCCGCATCGACGTACCCACCGATGCCGCGATCTCGATCCACCGCGAATGGCTGCTGATCCGGCCGCGCGTCGAATGGACCGTCGAGGGGACGACCTACGCGGCAGGGACGCTGCTGGCCGCTCGCTACGACGACTACCTTGCCGGAAGTCGTACTCTCAGTGTGGTTTTCGAGCCCGATGACCACAGCAGCATGCAGAACTTCGCCTGGACCCGCGACCGGCTGCTGCTGCAGACGCTGGTCGACGTCGTCGGCCACATCGAACTGGTCACCCCGGGCACCTGGGAGCGCGAGGACATCCCGGGGGTGCCCAAGCACGCCACCACGGTGATCGTCGACGTCGACGAGTACGGCGACGAAATCTTCCTGGATTCAAGCGGATTCGACAGCCCGTCGCGCCTGCTGTGGGGGCACGCCGGCGGCGCGGTCACCGAGATCAAGCGGGCACCGGGATTCTTCGACGCCTCCGAGGTCGAGGTGTCGCAGCATTTCGCGACATCCGCCGACGGCACCCGGATCCCGTATTTCGTTGTGGGGCAACGCGGTGTCACCGAGCCGCGAAAGACGCTGCTGAGCGGGTACGGCGGCTTCGAGTCCTCGATGCTGCCCGGCTACGCCGGAGTGCTCGGCCGGTTGTGGCTGACCCAGGGTGGCACCTACGTCGAAGCCAATATCCGTGGCGGCGGTGAGTACGGCCCCCGCTGGCACACGCAGGCCATGCGCGAGGGCCGCCACCTGGTGTACGAGGACTTCGCCGCCGTCGCGGCCGATCTGGTGCGGCGCGGCATCACGACCGTCGAACAACTCGCCGCCGAGGGTGGCAGCAACGGCGGACTGCTGATGGGCGTCATGCTGACGCGGTACCCGGAGTTGTTCGGCGCGTTGGTGTGCAGCGTGCCGTTGCTCGACATGAAGCGGTATCACCTGCTGCTCGCCGGCGCGTCATGGGTGGCCGAGTACGGCGACCCCGACAACCCCGACGACTGGGAATTCATCTCGAAGTACTCGCCGTACCAGAACATTTCGGCCGACCGGAAGTACCCGGCGCTGCTGATGACGACGTCGACGCGCGACGACCGGGTACACCCGGGCCATGCGCGGAAGATGACGGCGGCCCTGGAGGCCGTCGGCCACCGCGTCCACTACTACGAGAACATCGAGGGCGGACACGGCGGGGCCGCGGACAATTCGCAGGCCGCGTTCAAAGCCGCGCTGGTCTATTCGTTCCTGGAGCGCACCGTCGGCTCGTGATTTGTGCACGATTTTTCGCGCCGACCGCGGATTTTCGTGCACAAATCCCGGTCAGGAGGCGGCCGGAGCGGCCACCGGCTTGGGCTTGCGGACCACCCGGCGCCCCAGGTTGCCCAGCAGCGTCACGAGCAGGCCCAGCACCACCAGCCCGCCGCCGATCGCGAGGGTGATGTTGAGCCACTGGTGGGCGTTGGCGATGGCCGTGTCGACCATGACGTCGGCCACCTGGCGGACGTTGCCGGTGGTGCGGTTCAGCCCGTCGTTGATGTAGCGCCGCCCCGCCTCGATGCCGGCCCAGCCCGCGGCGCCGACGATCATGGTCGAGATACCCAGGGCGGCAACCGTTTTGCCGCGCGACCGGGTCACCGCCAGTGTCAGCAGGGCGAACACGCCCGTCAGCACGCAGATGCCGACCCGAGCCCACGGTCCCCACGTCGTCGCGGCGCGGAACTGGCCCGGCCGCAACGATTGGGCCGAATCGGTGATCGGTACCTCGATCTTCGACGGGACGCGGACCCCGAACGCCGCCAAGGTTGCCTTGAACGACCGGTCCGACAACATCGGCGACAGGTCGATGGTCCACCGGCCGGACGAGTCCGAGTGGGCCATGGTGTCGGTGAACAGCCAGTCGTGCGCGTAGCCGTTCGCGGCGCCGAACTGGCCCGGGAAGGCCGAGCTGGACGTGTAGATGCCGGCGGCTTTCGACACGGTGCCGGTGCTCAGGTCGTATCCCGCGCTGGTGGCCAGCCTGTTGACCTGGATGCCCAGCTCGCCGGCCGTGGCCTTCTGCAGCTCATGGTTCTTGGCTGCCGTGGTGGCCAGGGCGACGTAGCCGCCCCGGTCGACAAGTGTGTGCTGCGCCCAGCAGACCGGCACAGCCACCGCCACAGCGACGGTGGTGACCAGCCACAACAGCAATGTCGCGACGAATCGCAAGCGCCCTCCTACGTTGGTGGGCGCTGCTCAGTCGGACAGCGCCCGTCCCACGATCAGCGGATCGGCGTGTCCGACCACCTCATGGTCCTTGTTGTCGTAATCGAACTTACCGAGAACATGCCGCATGGCGTTGATCCGGGCGCGCTTCTTGTCGTTGCTCTTCACCACGGTCCACGGCGCGACCTCGGTGTCCGTCCAGGCGAACATCTCTTCCTTGGCCGCGGTGTAGGCGTCCCACTTGTCCAGCGAGGCCAGATCCGTCGGCGAGAGTTTCCACTGCCGCACCGGGTCGACCTGACGGATCGTGAAGCGGGTGCGCTGCTCGGCCTGGGTCACCGAGAACCACAGCTTGGTGAGGCTGATGCCGTCGTTGGCCAGCATCTGCTCGAAAAGCGGTGCCTGGCGGACGAATTCCGCGTGCTGTTTGGGTGTGCAGTAACCCATCACGCGTTCGACACCGGCACGGTTGTACCAGGAGCGGTCGAACAGCACGATCTCGCCGGCGGCCGGCAGATGCGTGACGTACCGCTGGAAGTACCACTGGGTGCGTTCCTTCTCGGTCGGCTTCTCCAGTGCGACGACGCGGGCGCCGCGCGGGTTGAGGTGCTCCATGAACCGCTTGATGGTGCCGCCCTTGCCGGCGGCGTCGCGGCCTTCGAAGACGATGACGTGCCGCAGCCCGTTGGCCTGGCTCCACTTCTGCAGCTTCAGCAGCTCGATCTGCAGCAGGCGCTTCTGCTGTTCGTAATCGTGCCGGTTCATCCGCTCGTCGTACGGGTAACCCTCGCGCCAGGTGTCGACCACTTCCCCACTGGGCAGCAGCACCAGTTCGGGGTCGTCGTCGTCATCGTCGCGGACGGTGTAGGTGTCGGCGGCAGAGGCGTCCAGGATCACCGGCTGAACGTAACCGCCGAGCCGAACCTGGCGGTGACGTCACGGTGAACAACTGGTGGCGCTACTTGGCGGTGCGCTTGGACCGGATCAACGACACCTTGGTCAGGACGCTGTTCATGCGGGCCAGCGCCTTCATCGAGTTGTGGTAGTAGTTGCCGCCCGCGCCCTTGCTCGTGCGCGGCTCGACGACCGTCTCCTGGCGACAGAACTTGCGGATGCCGTCGGCCCCGCCGAACCGCGCGCCGATGCCCGACGTCTTCCAGCCACCCATCGGGGCGGTGGTGCACATCAGGTTGGCCAGCACGTCGTTGATGTTCACCGCGCCGCAGTCGAGCTGCAGCGCAACGTCTTTGGCCCGCTGCACGTCACCCGAGAAAACGGTCGCGCTCAACCCGTACGGGCTGTCGTTGGCCAGCCGGACCGCCTCGCCGACGGTGGCGACCTTCATGATCGGCAAGGTCGGGCCGAACGTCTCCTCCGTCATGCACGCCATCGTGTGGTCGACGTCGACCAGGACCGTCGGCGGGTAGAAGCTGCCCGGACCGTCGGGGCGCTTGCCGCCGGTCAGCGCGCGGGCGCCGGCCGCCACGGCCTCGTTGACGTGCCGCTCGGTGATGTCCACCTGGCCGGCGTCGATCTGCGCGCCCAGGTGATAGCCCTCGCCGGCGCCCACCTTGAGGTTCTGCACCGCCTTGACGACGGCAGCGACGAACGCGTCGTAAGCCGGTTCCAGCACGTAGACCCGCTCGACCGACACGCAGGTCTGGCCGGCGTTGAACATCGCGCCCCAGACCGCGGCGTTGGCGGCCAGCTCCACGTCGGCGTCCTCGAGGACGATCATCGGGTCCTTGCCGCCGAGTTCGAGGCTGACGGGGGTGAGGCGGCGCGCCGCACGCTCCATCACCTTGCGGCCTGTGGCCGTCGAGCCGGTGAACTGGATGAAGTCGGAGTTGTCGATGACGGCCTCGGACACCTCGCGGGCACCCTGCGCCAGGGCCAGCACCTCGGGCGCACCCGAGTCGGTCCAGCCGCGCAACAGCAGTTCGGCGGTCAACGGGGTCCGCTCGGACGGCTTGAGCAGGACGGCGCAGCCGGCCGCAAGCGCGCCGATGGCATCCATGAGCGCGTTGGCCACGGGGTAGTTCCACGGCGCGATGACGCCGACCACCGGGCGCGGGCGGTAGTGCACGGTGATCTTCTTGACCGCCAGCATCGGCATCGGCGCCGGCCGCGTATCCGGCGCCAACGCCTTCTCCATGGTCTTCACCATGTACGAGATGATGAGGATCGACAGCGGAACCTCGGCCTTGGCATCGACCATCGACTTGCCGGTCTCACGGACCAGCAGGCTCTCGATCTCGTCGCGGTGATCGTTGAGCCAGACCGCAAACCGCGCCAGCACCTTCGCCCGGCCCTGCGGCCCGCGGGCCTCCCACTCCCGCTGCGCGGCCCGCAGGCCGGCGGCGATGCGAGGCACGTCGGCCGGGTCCGTCCAGCGCACGGTTCCTGCGATGGCACCGGTGGCGGGGTCGTAGATGGTGCCGGAGCCGGGCGACTGGACGTCAGACGTAGCGGTCATACGGCCATGGTAACGGCGCGGTGTGACACGGGTCGCACCCGGCTTGACGCGTGTCAAAAATGGCTAATAGACCGCCGGCGGAGCTTTCACCGCCGCCAGGCGAGCGGCCAGGCACACGAGGCTGGACGCGAACAGCAACGCGCCGAGGGTGTCGGTGAAGTAGTGGTAGGTGAAGGCCTGGCCGAGCATGCCCAGCGGGACGAAGATGCCCGCCAGCACCCGCGACCACAGCACCGCTCCGGCCGCGAGCACGATCACGCCCAGCACCGTCACCATCAACACCGTGTGCCCGCTGGGATAGGCCAGCGCCCCGCCCTTGTGCCGCCCGAACAGCTCTTTGAGGCCACGCTCGATGAACACGGCCAACTGCGGCGCCAACGCGATGATCGCAGCCAGCCGCCAACGCTTGTGCCACAACGTGATTCCCACCGCGATCACCAATATGACCATGAGCACGCGTGGGTCGGTGAAGAACAGCAGCCATCCGGTGTACGGCTGCCCGGCGCGGCCCGCGTGCTGGAAGACGTCGTCGACCGGCGTCGAGGACTTGCCGACAATCCAGCCCAGCAGGGCCATCATCACCAGTCCGACCGGCGGCCACCAGCGGACGAACTTCTCAGCCGTCATCTGTGCGCGGCGATGCCCCGCACGTACGCGGCCTGCCCCAGGTGCTGCGCGCAGTCGTCGACGATGCTGACCAGCCGCGCGCTCGCGGTGACAGGCGGATTCCAGCGGCGGTCGACGATGCGCTCGAGCTCCTCCGGCGTCACCGTCGCGACGAATTCCAACGTCACCTTGTGCACCGCGCGGTAGTAGCCGACCAGCAGGTCGACCGGTGGCCGCACCTTGCCGACGTCCTCCGCGGTGTGGCCGTATCCGATGTCGTAGCCGGGCGCATCGCTGTGCGGCAGGTCGAGGGCGAACCGCTGTTCCCAACCCTCATGCGTCCACACCTGTTCGATGCCCGCGATGTCACACAGCTGCATGTCCTGACACCGCGCGCTGTGCCACAGCAACCACGCGATGCTGTTGGCTTCGGGTGTCGGGCGCCAGCACGACACCTCTTCTGTCAGACCGTCGGCGACCTCGTCGACGTGCTCGATGAGCCGGGTGAACGAGTCGCGCAACAGTTCCCGCGCCGCAGCGGTGTCAGACATATCGCCGACGCTACCCGAGCTCACCGCTATCCGGCCGCGCCGTGGAAGACCGCCTCGACGTTGTTGCCGTCCGGGTCGCGGACGAACGCGCCGAAGTAGCCGGGGTGGTACTCGGGCCACAACCGGGGCGCGTGCAAGGACTCGGCGCCGGCTGCGACCGCCGCGTCGTGGAATGCGGTGACCGCAGCGGTGTCGGCGGCCTGAAAAGCGAAGTGCACCTCACGGTTTGGACCCGACGCCTCGCCCGCGCTGGCGTCGGCGATCCAGAAGTCGGGCTTGCCGTCGCGGCCGTAGCCGATGGCGACGCCGTAATCCATCTGCCGGGTGAACCCGAGTACCCCGAGAACGGTGTCGTAGAACTGCTGGGACTTGGCCCAGTCACTGCAGTTGATGCCGAAATGGTCGATCATGCCCCGATCGTGCCACGGGCCACCGACAACATCGGAGCGACGAACCGGGATGGTCCGCCGCTCCGATGTGGTCAATCGTCGGTCAGTTGTCGGCCAAGGTGCGGTAGAGCGCTTTCTTGGCTTCCGCGACCGCTGCGGACAGGGTCGCGACGGCCGCCGTCAGGTCGGCCTTCTGCGCGTCGTTGCCGGTGAACTTGATGGTGCGCGCCAGGCCGGCGAGCTCGAACAAATCCTTGCGCAACTTGATGACATCGCCGAACTTTCCCGCCTGCCCGAGGAACGCCTGCACCGTCTCACTGCTGACGCCGCGCCAGGCGAGCAGTTGCTCACCGAACTCGGTCAGCGTCGCGACGCCGTCCTCGACCGTGACCACACCACGAGCGGCGAGCAGCGAGATGACCAACTCGACCTTGTCCACCGGCGGGGCGAACGCGCCGTCGGTGATTTCCGAGACCCGCTGCGAGAGCTGCTCGGCAGTGGCCGGACCTTCCTGTAGTAGCGCGGCCGCCGCGATCGCGGCACGCTTGATACGACCCTTGAAGAAGTGGTGCCCGGCTCCGAAGCCGCCGCCGAAACCACCGCCGAAGCCCGGGCCGCAGGCGCCGGGACCACCCGCGCCGGGGCCGAAGCCGCCGAATCCCGGGCCGAAGCCCCCACCGAAACCGGGGCCGAAACCAGCTGAGAACATCGCAATTCCTTTCATTGATTCGATGCATCTTGTACCTATCACGATACATCGGTTTTGCAATGCCTAGCCGTTCTAATCTTCAACTCAAAGCCAACTCACAGATCTGATGAGGGCCTGAGTCGTACGTTGTTCAGATGAACGCAGCAGGCGCGACCTACGACATCGTCATTCGGGGCGGACTCATCGTCGACGGCTTGGGAGGCGAGCCGTTCGAGGGCGACGTCGCAGTTCAGGGCGGGTTCATCGCGGCCGTCGGCACCGTTGCGGGGACCGGCGCCCGCGAGATCGATGCCACCGGCCTGCTCGTCACACCCGGCTTCGTGGACCTGCACACCCACTACGACGGACAGGCAATCTGGTCGGACCGGATGACCCCGTCGTCCGCTCACGGCGTAACCACCGCCGTCATGGGCAACTGCGGCGTGGGCTTCGCACCGTGCCGGCCCGACGATCACGACGTCCTCGTCGACGTGATGGCCGGCGTCGAGGACATCCCCGGCGTGGTGATGGTCGACGGCCTGCCCTGGACCTGGGAGACGTTCCCCGAATTCCTGGACGCCGTCGACGCAGGACGCCGCGACATTGATTTGGCCGCGTTCCTGCCACACTCGCCGCTGCGGGTGTACGTCATGGGCCGGCGCGGCGTCGACCGCGAGCCCGCCACCGCCGAGGACCTGGCCCTGATGCGCAAGCTGGCGGCCGAGGCCGTCGAAGTCGGCGCGCTGGGGTTCGCGTCCTCGCGACTGACGCTGCACAAGACCTCCGGCGGGCAGCCCATCCCGAGCCACGACGCGGCACAGGTCGAGATCGAGGCCATCGCGCGCGGCGTGCAGGACGCCGGTGGCGGACTGATCCAGTTCGTGCCCGATCTCCTTGCCGGCGACTACGAGGTCGCGCTCAAGACCGTGTTCGACGTCGCCGCCGACGTCGGCCTACCGGTCACGTTCACACTGGCCGTCGGCAACGCCGGGCCCGCCACGTTCGAAGATGCACTGCGGATGGTCGAGAAGGCCAACACCGACGGTGGATCGATCTCGGCGCAGATTTTCCCGCGCCCCATCGGCTTGGTCATCGGCCTCGAACTCTCCGGCAATCCGTTCGTGTTGTATCCGTCGTATCGGGAGATCGCCGATCTGCCACTGGCCGAACGTGTCACCGAGATGCGCAAACCCGAAGTGCGCCAACGCATCCTGAACGACACCGCAGCGGCCGACGGCCATCCGCTGATGTTCGCGGCGCAGGCGTGGGACTACATGTTCCCGCTGGGCACTCCCCCGAATTACGAACCAGCGCCGTCGGATTCGATCGCCGCACGGGCCGCCGCCCGCGGCGTCAGCCCGCTCGAGGAGGCCTACGACCGCGTCCTCGACGACGACGGTCACGCCATGCTGCTGGTCACCCTCGCCAACTTCCGCGACGGGTCCCTAGACACCGTGGCCGAACTCATCCAGCGCGACGACGTCATCCTCGGCCTCGGGGACGGCGGCGCCCACTACGGAATGATCTGCGACGCTTCATTTCCCACGTACCTGCTGACGCACTGGGTGCGTGACCGCGCCGCCGGGCGCCTGGACCTGGCGCACGCCGTGAAGGAGCTGACGTCGGTCCCGGCGCGCGTCGCCGGGCTGGCCGATCGAGGCCGAATCGCGGTGGGATACAAGGCCGATCTCAACGTGATCGACCACGACGCGCTGACACTGCACAAGCCGACCATCGCGCACGACCTGCCGGCCGGCGGGCGCCGCCTGGACCAGACCGCCGACGGCTACGTCGCGACCATCGTGTCGGGCGAGATCATCGCCGAGAACGGCGTGCCGACCGCGGCCCGCCCGGGGCGGTTGGTCCGCGGTCGGCAACCGGCCCCGGCCTGATCAGGCAGCTGCGTCCGCCCCGGCCGAATCGGAGTGAGCTCCGCCGGCAGGCTTGTCGGCCCCGCCGGGAGTCGACTCGGGCGTCGTTGCCTTGTCGGCGTTACCCGTGGCCGCGCCGCCCTGCGCCGCCTTGGCACCCGGTCGAACCTTGTTGCCCGACTTGATCTTTCCTGACTTCGACTTGCCGACCGGCTTGTCCGCCTTGTCGGTGGTACCTGCGGCGGTGGTGTCGGCTGCCGGAGCTTCGGTCTTGTTCTCCGGAGCCTTCGGGGTGTCAGGTGTGTCGGGGGTGTCCGAATTCTTCGATGCGTCCGGAGCCTTCGGAGCATCCAGATCCTTCGAGGTCTCCGGAGCCTTGGGGGTTTCCGGCGCCTTCGGGGTATCCGACAACGTGAGTGTCACAGTGTTCGCGCTCGGGCCGTTGGTCGCCGGAATGTCGGTGGCACCGGCGCCCTGGACCGCGGCGGTCGGCGCAGGCACTGCCCCGGCAGCCTTCTTCGCAGCCAACGGTGTCGGGATTATCGGCGTCGGAAGGTGCGCCAGCAGATTGTCGAGCCCGTGTTGAAGGTTCGCGACCAAGTTCGAAGCGAGCTGGCCCACGGGCCCTGGGAGGGCGGTGAGCGGATTGGTGAGATCGTTGATCAGGTAGCCCGCCAGTCCACCCTGGGCGTCGGAGCCGAGCAGCCCATAGACCAGATTGCTGAGCAAGCCGGGAATTTCCTGGGGGGCCCGGATGGCCGACTCGATGGTCGCCTCGACGTTGTACGGCACAAAGGCGAGATAGTCGGCCACGCTGTACAGCGACCACACGGGAACAAGCGGAACGTACGCCACCGCAGTCAGGAGGCGCCCGGCATCCGTCGCCCAGAAGTCGCTGACCGCGGCGATGCCACTGGCTGCATCGGGCAGCCCCGCAAGGGCATTACCGATCCCGTTGGCGATGGCGTCGGCGACTGCCGTGATCAAGCCCGGCTCGGTCGTACTCGGCCCCAGCGGGAAGGGCAGTGCGGATGCGATGTTGCCGATCGCGTAATAGTTGAAATCGCCCGGGAACGTGCCATAGGGACCTCCGGGGAACGGGCTGTCCGGCAGGCCGTACGGGTAAGACGCAGACGGGTTGACATACCGATTGACCAGCCAACTCAGCACCGAAGGGGCAGCGCCCGGGTGTTGCGCGGTGGCAGCGATGGCAGCCAACGCGTCAAACGGCAGCGAGACCAGGGCTTCGATCGGAGTGCCGGCGCCGAAGACGACTCCGTCGACGAACCATCCCGCATTGGCGAGCACGTCGGTGATCAACGACGTGTTGGCCACCTTGGCGTCGATGGTCGGTATCGCGCGATCCACGGCGGCCGCGCCGATCGACGATCCGGCCGCTACCACGCCGGCAGCCAGAGCCGCCGCGGCCAATTTGGTCGGCATCAGCCGCACAGAAGCATTCATGAGAGCGACCCCCCTGGGAATTGTGACGCGCAACTGGACGATGCAGCGCCGCGAAGGAACCTGATTTTGACTTGTACGTCAATTGTTACCACGCTCTCAGCAACTTCGTAGGTATTCCGCTACCTAATTGAGCGCCGATCCGCCGTTACGCTCGCAATCAGCTGGACGAGCGATTTTCCAGCGGAGATTCCGACACCGAGTCGCACTCGCGAACGCCGGCCGATGCCACCGCGCACGCTCTCCCAGAGAGTCGGGCAACCCCGCCAGGCGCCCCGCGCTGTCACTCACGATCGATGCCGGTGGCACCGGAATCCTCGAGGAGCCGCTTGAGGACATCCCCAGGATCACCCTGATTCGGGTGGAGTTCATGCGTGGCCACACCGCCGGAATCCGTCGCAACCCGGTCTGCGCCGACGGTGTCGGGAGCCTGTTCAGCAGGCCCGGCAGGAGCCTGACCGTCCTGGCCGCCCGATCCGGGCTGCTGCTGTGGCGGTTGCTCTGGCTGTTGCTGCGGTTGTGGCTGTTGCTGCGGCTGGCCGTCCTGCCCGCCCGGTCCGGGCTGCTGCTGCTGCTGACCATCCTGTCCCGACGGCGGCTGCTGATCAGATTGGCCCTGACCGCCGCCACCGCCACCGCCGCCACCGCCTCCGCCGGCCCCTCCTCCACCGCCGCCGCCCTGACCGCCCTGCGGATCTTTCAGCTTGTCCTGCAACCGCTTCTCGGTTTCATTGCGGTGCTTGCGCTGTTCTTCGTCGGGCTCGGTCGTGGTGTCGAAGCAACCGGCAGGTGCCTGCTGCACCACGGTCAGTGCTTCCTGCCACAGCGGTTTCGCCTGGTCGCGGTGCTTCTCGCTGTTCTTCACATCGCCCAGCGATTCCAGCACCACGGCAAGATTGATGCGCACGGGGCACGACTCGTCCGGATCGACCAACTCGAGCGACTTCTTGAACTCCCCCTCGGCGTCCGCCAGTTTGCCTTCCAGCAGATAACGGTCGCCTTCGGCGAAATACGCCTTGTAGGAATCGATCACGTTGAACGACTTGAGCTTCCGCACGTCGCGGTCCATGCCGTAGGAGTCGTACGCCAAGAAGTCCGACCGTGCGGACTGCCCGTAGGTCACCATCGTCATCAGCTTGGCGGCCACGCCCAACACCAACAGGGCCGGCAGCAGCGAGATGACCAGCAGCTTGCGCCGCAAGACCTTTCGGCTCGGTCCGGATGTGAAGTACCGGACGACCGCCGACACCACCGTCCGCCACACCGCTGATATCTGCGTCATGCGTCCCGCACCTTCGTCATGCGAGAAACCCGATACTCACGCGCCATGGCGAACAGCTCATAGCCCATCAACAACATCGCTATCGCGGTGAAGATCCAATAGAACTCGGTGCGGTCCCCCGGCAACGAAACCTGTTGCTGTACTTCCGCAGATTTCGACACGTCGAGCGCCGGAATGATGGTGGCCGTCGAATCACCCGGCGCCCGGTGGTAGTACGGCAACTTCAGCTGACCGGCGACGGACTTCAACGACGCCTCGTCCAACGCCGAGAGGAACTGTCCACCGCCGGTATTGGGGTCGGGAAAGTAGGACGTTTCGCCGTTCGCCCCGCGCTTGCTGGCCACCCGGCCGCCGGCGGCCGTGCCGTACCCGAGCACCGCCCCGCCGGCTATCAGCCCGGACGGGATATCGAACTTCGTGGCCGATCGCTTCGAAACACCCGCTCCCTCACCGAGATAGAAGACCACGTTGCTCGAGCCGGGGTATTGCTTGCGCGCCAACTCCAGCTGGCGCTTCAGCTGGTCGTCGGCGGCACCGACATCAACCTGGTACACCGAATCGAAGTCCGACTCGTAGGCCGAATATCCCTTGAGAAGTGCCCGCAGACTCCAGACATCGTCGGACAACGGCCAATCGACTCGTGCCTTCGTCGCGAACGACGTGATCGCGAACCGCCCCGACGGATACTGGTCGACGATCGACTGCATGTCGGCGCGAATGCCGGCCATCCGGAACTGGTTGTTGCCGTAGTCCTCGGCCCTGGAATTGAGGGACCGGTCGACGACGAAGAAGACATTCACATTGTTGGCGGCGGCTGCCGCTACGGCCTGACTCGAAACATGCTTGTCCCCTTCGATTCCCGGGCGCGCGGCCGCCGCGAACAAACAAACGATCACCAGGGTCAACAGGCTCCAACGCAGCACCACCTTGCGCTGACTGCCTTTCCCGACCACGACCAGCACGCGGTAGAGCGTGTACATGCGCAGCACCAGGGTCAGCCCGGCCAGCGCCAGGAAAACCCACCACGCCACAACGGGTTCGAATGTCATCGGCGCACCCCCGCGAGACTGATCGCGAAGACGATGACCAGGGCCAGGCCGACAATGAGCACCGTGTTGGGCCGGTCCCTCACCTGCTCCACCAGGATCGTCCCGTCAGATCGGGTCAACGTCGGCGGATGGGACCGGATGTCGTCGAGATGGTTGCGCAGGGCCGCGTCCATCGCCTCCTGCTGCGCTGCGCTGTTGCCGCTCTTGGGATCCGCGGCGACGTAACTGACGAACCGGCCGCCACTGGCCGAGACGATGCCGCTCAGCGCACCGCTGGCGTCGCGGGTGGTGCGCGTCAACACGTTCAGCTGAACGCCCGACGATTCCGCCAGCGCGGACAATGCCGCGTCCGAGTAGATAGGCGTGCCGGAGCCGGCCGCTGGACCCAGATAGATCACCGAGCGCCGGGAATCTGACGCCTTCCCCAGGCCCGGAAAGCCCTTCATGCACAACGCAAGTGCGTCGTTGACCGTCAGCTTGTAGTCGGAATAGTTGACGGTCCGGCCGAATTCGTGCTGTGCGCGCTGCAATGTCGCGGCGGCTTCGGGGGTGGGCTTCTGCTCGGACTTCAACCGCTCCAGGCCCGCGTAGCGGCCGAGTTGTTCTTGGAGATACGGATAGTCGCGGGTCAGTGGGATCACCCGCACAGTGCGGGACGTCAGGCCCAGCCGCTGCGTCTCGAATGCGGCAGCCCGGTCACGGAAATAGGACAGCAGGACGGACGCGTCATGGGAGGCCGGGTCGTCCTCCATACACAACATGATGTCTTCCGGATGCGCCCTGTTGATCTCGGCGGCGGTCGCTTGTGCACTGACCGGCCGCGCGGTGGCGATGATCGCGCACAGTGACACGGCAACAGTTGTTGCGGCAATGGCCGCCAGCAGCATTCGGTACCGGCGATAGGCGCGCGCGTACTCGGGCAGCTGCGTCAACCGGCCGACCCAAGCCAGCGGACGCAACCGGCGCTGCTGTTGCCGCAGTGGCCACAGGAACGCAAGGGCCACAATGACGACCACGGCCGTCACGCCCACGACGATCACCCACCACCATCTCAGCTCCATGACTGGATCGCACTCCGCACCTGTGCCGCCGCGGCAGCTACATCGGGGTTCGGGGTGGCGGCGAATTGTCGTGAGTACAGGGCCTTCACGATCGGCGCCGCCGCGGCGGCAGGCCCCTGCTCCACTTCACCCAACGTCATGTACTGGGCCCGCACGCCCGTGCGGTAGAACACGAAATTCCGCAGTATCCGACTCATTTCGGCGTAGGCCTGGCGGCTGTTCAGCTCGCCGGCACGGTGGCGATCGGTCACCTTCCCGACCGCCGAACTGAACTTGCGTTGCAACACCCGGGCGCTGACATCACGGATCACCGGAATGCTGCGCAACCGTTCGACGGGAAGCGTCCACACCACGACACCGATGAACCACCCGATCACGCCGAGCACCAGCAGCACCCCGAGCACCAGCCAGAACCACGAGTACGGCAGCGGCGCCACGATCCATTTCAGGAAGTCATTTGCCACGGCCGGCCTTCTTCAACATCAAGGTGACAGCGCTGAACAACTCACCACTGCCGGAAACCCGCGCGCACGGGATGGCGGACGTGTTGACGTATTGCTCGAACGCCGCCTCCCGCGCCGCTTCTGCCCGCCGGTACGCCTCCAGCACCCGGTGTCCCAGGATCTCTTCGCGCAGTAGGGTTCTGCCGCTGTCGACGTCGTATCCCTCACCGCCGAACCCGGGGGCTCCGATCAGCGGGGCGTCACGCACCGTCACCCAGTACACGTCGTGCCGCGCGGCCACCTTGCGGAACTGCTCGTCCAGTTCCGCGCCGACATCAGGCTCATCGGAGATCACGAAAACGATGTGCCGGCGCCGGAAGTGGTGCTGCACATAGTCCAGTTGCGCGCAGATGTCACTGCGGCCGCTGTCGGCCACGTGATGGCGGTTGACGCGTTCCAGGATGTGTTCGAGGTGCGCCTCGCCGCGCCGGTTGGGCATGTGCGCGGACCCGGTCGCGTCTCCGTACACCAAGCCCATCTCGTCGCCCTTGCTGATGGCGATGAGCCCGACCAGCCCAACGGCATTGAGCACCACACGCTGTTTCAGCTCACCACTTGCGGCATACGCCAACATGTTTCGACCGAGGTCGGTGACCATCAGGACCCGCTGCTGCCGGTACGAGACGAATCGCTTGACCAGCACCTCGGGCGAGCGTGCCGACGCCTTCCAGTCGATGTCTCGGACATCGTCACCCGGAAGATACGGACGCAGATCGTCGAATTCCAGGCTGCGCCCCTGGAACATCGAGCGGTGCTCCCCTTCCAGCAGCCCGCGGGACACCCCGTTCGGACCCGAGAGCTTGTTGCCGGCCAAGGTCTGCGCCTTGACCTCCTGCAGTAGTACGCCCATCGCGACTAGGGAGTTCGGACTGCCTGGATGACGTTGTCTATCAACACTTCCGGAGTGACATTCTGGGCCACCGCCTCGAACCCGAGAATCAGCCGGTGCCGCAACACCCGGTGCGCCAGTGCCTTCACATCGTCGGGGAGCACGTGGTTGCGACCGGACAACAACGCCAACGCCCGCGCCGCCTTGCAGAAAGCGATGGTGGCACGCGGACTGGCGCCGTACTCGATGAGCCGGGCCAGATTCGGCGGCAGGTACTGCTGCGGTGCGCGGGTCACCGCAACGATCTGGGTGATGTAGTTGACGATCGCCGGATCGAGGTAGACCCGTCGCGCCACGTCGCGGATGTAGAGAATGTCGTCGAGCGACGCCACCGGAGCGGTCCGGTGATTGGTGTACACGCCGGCGTCGATCCGGAAGACCATCTCGGCCTCTTCGCGAGGGTTCGGGTAGGTCAGGATTTCCTTGAACATGAACCGGTCCATCTGCGCCTCGGGCAGTGGATACGTGCCCTCCTGGTCGACCGGGTTCTGGGTCGCGAGCACCAGGAACGGCTCGGGGATCTTGTAGACCTCCCCCGCGATGCTGGTCTGCCGCTCCTCCATTGCCTCCAGCATGGCGCTCTGAGTTTTCGCACTCGACCGGTTGATCTCGTCCAGCAGAACGATATTCGCGTGCACAGGTCCGAGCTGAGTGTGAAAAACGCCCTTGGACGCGTCGAAGATCTGGGTGCCGATGATGTCGCTCGGCAGTAGATCCGGCGTGCACTGGATGCGCCGGAACTTGGCCTGCACCGCATCGGCGACGGCTCGTGCAGCCGTCGTCTTGGCAAGTCCCGGAACGCTTTCCAGCAACACGTGGCCGCCGGTGAACAGGCCGATGAGCAGACTCTGCTGCAGCCCGACCTGGCCCACCACCTTGGCTGAAAAGGCCCCGGACACTGCGTGGACCACCGAGCGGGCCCGGTCGAGTTCTTCCCGTGTCGGCTGCGACTGCATTGTGTTGATCGGAGCACTCATCCGTGCTCAATTCTCTTCGCGCAAGCGCTCATCGGCCAAACCACTTCACTGTCAACGGATCCTGTGTCATGTCGATCTGCCCCATCAGGGGAACGAACTGTTTGGCCTGCACGGTGCCACCGCTGGTACTGGTCGCGGTGATGGTCCACTGCGACGTCCCCATGGTGCGTACCGTGAGGTCGAACGATGTGAACGTGTAGGTGACCTTGCTCAGATCGGCAGGTGGTTCCCAGTGCACGGTGTTGTCGACCAACGTCGGGTTGGGCATCGCGTTCGGGCAGCCCGGTGGGGCCAACAACGTGGATTTCGCGCATTCGGCGACGGAGGTGGCCAAGGCCTGCTTGGCGGCCTCCGAGCCGGCCTCGCTGAGTTGCATCTGGGTGCCGACGGTGAGGCCGACGCCTGACGCGATCAACCCGTCGAGCAACACCGGCCGTGCTGTCGAGACCGTCAGATACTTGCTTGCCGAGCCCAGATCGAGCCAGCCCGGAAACACGTACACCGCCGCATTGCTCGGCGCCGGCTTGCCGAACAACGTGAGCGGCGCGGTCGGGAGCGGCTGACCGGTGGCCGGGTTGTTGATCCGAATACCGCCGTTCGCACCGAGATTCACCTTGACGCTGGCAGTCGGCAGCCTCCAGCCGCTGTCGTCCTTCTTCACCATCAAGGTCTGGTCGGCGGTCTGGTCACCGAAGTTCACCGATACGTGTACCTGGGCCATGGACCCGGTCTCGTTGGCGCTCAGAATCCGGATGTTGGTGACGGGCCACTTCGCCGTCTGCTGCTTCAGCACGTCGTCGGTGAGGAAATCCTTGGACGCCGGCTGGTCGGCACCGAATGCCAATGCGGCGCCCGCATCTCCCTTCGACAGCGCCTCCAGGTACCCCTTGACCGCGGCCTCCGCGGAGCTCGCGCCGCCACCGCCGGCGCCGCCCGATCCGCCACCGGAGAACGACACGATCGCCACGACGATGCCGACCACCAGGAGCACCGCCAGAGTGGCCCCACCGGTGATGAACAATGCCTTCTTATTCTTCGCCTGAGGCGGCGTCGGGGCATATCCCGGCTGCGGGAAGTGCTGGAACTGCTGCTGCGGTGCACCGGGCCAACCGTGTTGCGGCGGACCAGGAGGCGGCGGCGCCTGCTGCGGCGCTCCTACCGGGGCCGGTCCGCCCCATTGCGGCGCGGGCGGCGGCTGTCCGTAACCGGGATGCGGCGCCGGACGTCCGTCAACGGGATTGGGACCGCCGAAAGGCGACTGCGGTGGCTGCGTCACGAGGTGGATCCACCGTCAAGAACCGTCACCAATTGAACCTCCCCCTCTCCCCGTGCCGACTTGCGCCGGCGACCCGACGGTATCACCAGGGCCGATACCGGCGCCTATCCTGACGAGATGAGCGTCAAGGTGGATCTCGCCCAGCTGGCCGACACCCTGGCCGACTTCGGGTTCGCGTACCTCGTTACCGTCGGTGACGACTTCCGCGCTCACACGGTGGCTGTCACCCCGGTGTTCGATGGCGCCGCACTACACATCGAGCCACTCGGAGGCACCACCCTCCGCAACGCCGAAGCCCACTCGGCCGTCACGGTGCTGTGGCCTCCGCGGGAACCTACCGGCTACTCACTGATCATCGACGGAACCGCCGAACCCACTGACACGGGTCTACGCGTGGAGCCGAGTCGTGCGGTGTTGCACCGCAGCCCAGAAGGCGTCCACGACTGCGTTTCGCTCAAGCAGATCTGAGTTATCCACAGGCCGACGATTGGGTACTACCGTCGACCACCATTGTCGGCTGCTATTGAGCGATGGGGGAAATCGAACAACTGGCCGCGGCGAACGGCGGGGTGATCTCCGCGGTGCAACTGCGCGCCGCGGGAATGCCGCGCCCAGAAGGTTGGCTGCCGGTGCGGCGCGGCTGGTATGCCAGCCCGTCCGCAAACCCGCAGGTCGTCCGCGCAGTCGCAGCAGGCGGTGTGCTGGGTTGTGTGTCAGTGCTGCGCCGCTACGGCGTCTGGGTGCCCGATTCCGGTTTGCATATCCGGTATTCGAAGCGGGCCAGACTGTCCCGTCCAAACGATCGGTCCTGCCAGCCATATCGCCTCGATCCACCCATCCTCGGCGCGGTCGACCCGGTTGACATCGCGGTCGCTTCGGCAGCGAACTGCCTGGATGCCGAGGGACTCATCGTGGTCCTTGATTCGATGCTGAACGAGCGGATGATCGAGATGGCCGATGCGCGAGACATTGTGGCGGCATCCCGCCTTGCGCACCTGAACCTGGCCGAACGATGCGACCCCAAGAGCGAATCGGGCTTGGAGACGATGGTCCGATTACGCTTGCGCGCCTTGGGGATCCACCTACAAACACAAGTGGACATTCCGACAGTGGGACGGGTCGACCTTCTGGTGGGCGATCGACTGATCATCGAAACCGACGGCCGCGAGAACCATCAACCCAAGTATCAGGCCGATCGGACGAGGGACAGGGCGGCTACCAGCTTGGGACTGCTGACAATGCGACTGACCTATGAGGATGTTGTGTACCGCTGGGACGTGGTACTCGAGGACATACTGTCGGTGATCCGAAGGCGTGCACATCGCGGCGCAATCGCAATGTGACGCTGTCAGCGCCGCCATCGCAAATACGTCCATGACAACGCTGGCAGAGTCACGCAAGAAAAGGCCCGGCCTCCGAAGAGACCGGGCCTTCCCGAAAAAGCTGGACTTAGAAGTCCATACCGCCCATGCCACCGGTCGGGTCGCCGGCGGGAGCCGCGGCCTTCTCCGGCTTGTCGGCGACGACGGCCTCGGTGGTGAGGAACAGCGCCGCGATGGACGCCGCGTTCTGCAGCGCCGAGCGGGTGACCTTGACCGGGTCGGCAACGCCGGCGGCCAGCAGGTCCTCGTACACGTTGGTCGCGGCGTTCAGGCCGTGACCCGCGGGCAGGTTCGACACCTTCTCGGCGACGACGCCCGGCTCCAGACCACCGTTGAAGGCGATCTGCTTCAGCGGAGCCGACAGGGCGACACGCACGATGTTGGCGCCGGTGGCCTCGTCACCCTCGAGCTTGAGCTCGTCGAGCGCCGGAGCCGACTGCAGCAGAGCCACGCCACCACCGGCGACGATGCCCTCTTCGACGGCAGCCTTCGCGTTGCGGACGGCGTCCTCGATGCGGTGCTTGCGCTCCTTGAGCTCCACCTCGGTGGCAGCGCCGGCCTTGATGACGGCAACGCCACCGGCCAGCTTGGCCAGGCGCTCCTGCAGCTTCTCGCGGTCGTAGTCGGAGTCGCTGTTCTCGATCTCGGCACGGATCTGAGCCACGCGGCCGGCGATGGCCTCGGCGTCGCCGGCGCCCTCGACGATGGTGGTCTCGTCCTTGGTCACGACGACCTTGCGGGCCTTGCCCAGCAGGCTGATGTCGGCGGTCTCGAGGGACAGGCCGACCTCTTCGCTGATGACCTGGCCACCGGTGAGGATCGCCATATCCTGCAGCATCGCCTTGCGACGGTCACCGAAGCCTGGGGCCTTGACGGCGATGGACTTGAAGGTGCCGCGGATCTTGTTGACGACCAGGGTCGACAGGGCTTCGCCCTCGATGTCCTCGGCGATGATCAGCAGCGGCTTGCCCGACTGGATGACCTTCTCCAGCAGCGGCAGCAGGTCCTTGACGGTCGAGATCTTCGAGCTGACCAGCAGGATGAACGGGTCCTCGAGGACCGCTTCCTGACGCTCGGCGTCGGTCACGAAGTAACCCGAGATGTAGCCCTTGTCGAAGCGCATACCCTCGGTGAGCTCCAGCTGCAGGCCGAAGGTGTTGCTCTCCTCGACGGTGATGACACCCTCGTTGCCGACCTTGTCCATGGCCTCGGCGATCAGGTCGCCGATGGACTGGTCACCGGCCGAGATACCGGCGGTGGCGGCGATCTGCTCCTTGGTCTCGACCTCCTTGGCGGAAGCCAGCAGGCCCTTGGTGACGGCCTCGACAGCCTTCTCGATGCCGCGCTTCAGGCCGAGCGGGTTGGCGCCGGCAGCGACGTTGCGCAGGCCTTCACGAACCAGGGCCTGAGCCAGAACGGTGGCGGTGGTGGTGCCGTCGCCGGCGACGTCGTCGGTCTTCTTGGCGACCTCTTTGACCAGCTCAGCACCGATCTTCTCGTACGGGTCCTCCAGCTCGATCTCCTTGGCGATGGACACACCATCGTTGGTGATCGTGGGGGCGCCCCACTTCTTCTCCAGGACGACGTTGCGACCCTTGGGGCCCAGCGTCACCTTTACCGCGTCGGCGAGGCTGTTCAGGCCACGCTCGAGGCCGCGACGGGCCTCTTCGTCATACGCAATTGTCTTGGCCATTGCGAAGTAATTCCTCCGGTTGGGAATTGCACGTCTTTGGTCAGGCGCAGCGCCCGCGACGGACGGCCTGGGCTGTGCTCGCAGATGCGGCCCCGGCCTCACTGTCCCGACCTAGCACTCACCTATCGAGAGTGCCAACTGCATTCTTAGCACTCGACCATGGCGAGTGCAAGGTTGAGCGATCCCTCTGCCCGGAGCTCCGCTGTGAGCGAATATACGCAGGTGCCCACATCCTTACCGCCCAAGTTCGGCGAACCCCGCAGCTTCGACGAAGCGGCCGAAGAGCTGCAGAACCTGATCAACTGGGCGAAAGAGGCCGAGCATCGAATCGGCTACTTCGCCGCTGTGTACAAGCGCACCACGCTCGCCCTCAAACAGGCGGCCGACGACGGCGTATTCGAGGATGCGGACAGCATGGGCAAGCTCGCCGAGCTCTTCGCCACCCGCTATCTGACGGCAGTCAACGCGTTCTTCCGACCGGACGAAGCCACTCTGAGCAAGTCGTGGCTAGCAGCGTTTGAGCAGCTCGACAAAGACGAACCAGTCATCGTTCAACACATTCAGGCCGGGATCAACGCGCACGTCCTGTACGACCTCGCCATGGCGGTCAACGTGCTCACCAGCAGTACGGACGTCAACAGGGTGCGTAACGACTTCCTTGCGGTGAACGCCGTCCTGGCGAGTCAAACGCACGACATGCTCGCCAGGGTCGAGGAGATTTCGCCCGGGTTGAAAGACTTCCTCGACGCCGTCCCCGGCGATGAGGCCCGGCTCATCGGCCCGGCCATCACGTGGATGCGCGAGGGGGCCTGGATGTTCGTGAAGGCGCTGGAGCTCTATCCGGGTACGAGGAACCTGTTGCCTTCCGAAGTGCAGGACAACATGGTGTCCATCACGACCACCACGCTTTTCAGTGGCCTGTCACAGGAGGCGTTCGACGCGATCGCCGAGCACGAGAGCCGCGACGTGCGGCGCAACATCGAGGTCCTCGATCGCGTGGCCGACCAGGTGGCCAGTATCAAAACGACCATGTGACGATGTCCGCGCCGTCAGCGCGGCCGTAATCCATCCATCATCAACTCGACCACCCGATCGGCGGCGTCGGCGTTGTAGCGCTGCGCGGCGTTCGCCGCCACGAGCAGCGTCTTCACATCGGAGGCCGTGACGTCCGCACGCACGGCGCCGGCCCCCTGGGCGGCTGCCAGCAGCCGGCCGAGCAGCGCCAGGAATTCCTCTTCGACATCGGGCACCAAGGCGTTGACGTCGATGCCGAGACCGGCGAGCGCGTCGACCAGACCCTGATCGGTTTCGCCCCACCGAACCATCGAGCGCAGGAAGTCGAACAGCGCATCGCCCGGGGCGTCCGACGCCAGACATGCCCGGCCGGCATCCATGACAGAGTCCAGCCGATCCTCGATCACCGCGCGGTAGAGATCGTCCTTGGTCGGGAAGTGTCGGTAAACGGTGCCGGCGCCGACGCCCGCACGCCGGGCAATCTCGTCGATCGGTACAGAAAGCCCTTCCTCGGCGAAGGTTTGATACGCCACTTCCAGCACGCGCGCCCTGTTCCGGGCAGCGTCGGCACGCAGCGGACGCTTCGGTTTGCAGATCATCACGCTCCCGGGAACAAATTAAACGGGGCGACCGTTCCGGATATGTGAAACATCCGGGGCGCTCGCCCCGGATCAGTCCAAGGCTACCGAGGAACCGTCATGACCAAGTGGACAACCGCCAACATCCCCGACCAGACCGGACGTACCGCCGTCATCACCGGCGCCAACACCGGCCTCGGTTTCGAGACCGCCGCCGCCCTCGCCGACAAGGGCGCGCACGTCGTGCTCGCCGTCCGGAATCTCGACAAAGGCAAGGAAGCCGTCGACCGCATCCGGCAGGCCACCCCGGACGCCGACGTCGCCCTTCAGGAACTCGACCTCAGCTCGTTGCAGTCGGTTCGGGAAGCCGCCGAACAATTGAGGGCCGAATACCCCGCGATCGACCTGCTGATCAACAACGCCGGCGTGATGTGGACGCCGAAGCAGACCACCGCCGACGGTTTCGAGATGCAGTTCGGCACCAACCATCTCGGCCACTTCGCCCTGACCGGACTGCTGCTCGATCAGCTACTGACGGTGCCCGGCTCCCGCGTCGTGACGGTCAGCAGCCTGGGCCATCGGATTCGTGCCGCCATTCATTTCGACGATCTGCAGTGGGAACGCCGCTACAACCGGGTGGAGGCCTACGGCCAGTCCAAGCTCGCCAACCTGCTCTTCACGTATGAACTGCAGCGGCGACTGACCGGCGCCGAGACCGTCGCGCTCGCCGCACACCCGGGCAGGTCGAACACCGAGCTGGCACGCCACGTGCCCCTGCCGCCCGCATTCTTGAACCCCGTCGTCGAACGGCTTTTCCAGAGCGCCGCCATGGGCGCCCTGCCCACCCTGCGCGCCGCAACCGACCCGGCCGCATTCGGCGGCCAGTACTACGGGCCGGACGGACGGTTCCAACAGACCGGCTACCCGAAGGTCGTCGGTTCGAGCGACCAGTCACACGACACCGCGCTGCAGCAGCGGCTGTGGGCGGTGTCCGAGGAACTGACCGGAGTGACGTTCCCGGTCTGACACGAAGAAGCCCCGTGGGTCTGTGCGACAAGGGCTTTCACACAGACCCACAGGGCCGCGTCGGACGGGTGCTGCGGTCAGTAACCGATCTTCAGCAGGCCGTTGCGTCCGTCTCCAACGGTGACGACACCGGTGCTCCAGTTGCCCATGTTGGCGACGCCTGTGTTGGCGCTGCCCAGGTTGAGGATGCCATTGTTGCCGTAACCGAAGTTGAGAACGCCGTTGTTGCCGGCGCCGCCGTTGAGCAGACCGTTGTTGCCCGGCGAGAAGTTGATCCCCGAATCCGCAGACGCGGCGGTGGCGCCCATGAGCGCCATGGCGCCGGCACCGATGACAGTTGCCCCCAAGAGGACGGTTGAACGGATCATCGACATGATTTCTCCTTCGCTAGCCCGAGTGTGGATCACTCAAGAGTAGCTATCACTCGATGGCTTGAGAAGCACTTTGGCAAATACGCTACTTTCATTCCGAAAATATCTGAGCAAACTTTCCGCACGACGTCCATAGCGTGCGTCGTGCTGGGTAGCGACGCTTCAAGAACAGTCATAAAGGGTCGTTGCCAGGACTTTTATCGCCAAAGTGACCACATGAAATTGACGAAGTACCGAGAATTCAACCGCCAACAGAACGCTGACAACAAACATCGCAGCAAGAATTACAACCACTGTAGCTAATATATTGTGATCGCCGCCCAGCCGTGGTCGAGCATCGCTACCATCGACTGCGCATTTGCTGGCCTCCAACCGCAGCCGCACCCCCTCCGAAGCCGCGCCGCCCACATTTCGGCCAGGGTGAACGTGTTCTAAATACGTTTCGAGCTCCATACCACAGTGCCCCACAGCACCTGGCCACAGAGTCGGTAGTCCCGTACACACTGCGCCACCCGAGACCGACTCTCCGCAGGTGAGCACGCTGCAGAGAGCAAATTCCACGGCCACCTTCGGCCGATATGAACGCGCACACACTTCCTCCAAGAAAGCTCACAGCTTTCGACTACGGGTGTTAGTCTCCTCACGTTTTATCAACGGGGGTGTTGCATTTCACACCAAACGACAGAGGAGGATCGTGGCTAAGCACAGGGCAGTGGGCACCAATACCTGGTGGAGCTCCGCCAAGCCGCTTGCGGCTGCGGGATTGACGGGTGCGGCGTTCGCCAGTGCGGGGGTGATGCTGCTGTTGGGGCCCGATTCTCCGACGATGCAGTCGGTGACCGCGGACATCAGGCTCGTCAACACCGAGAGTGCCTCCGGGGCCAGCGATGGCAAGACCAAGAACTCGCCCAAGCCCAAGCCTTCGACCAAGCCGGCGTCCGGTGAGACGACGGACCCGGGCACCACGACCGACACCCCGCGCTCCCCGCGTCAGCAGGCGCAGGACCGCATGCGCCAGTACGCGGACGACGCCCGAAAAGCTTTGAACGATATCGGTCGAGGTGCCCGGCCGAGACACGCCGGCCCCAGCACTGACAACGACTCGGGCACCCCGTCGGCCCGTCATTCGCGGGGTACGCGGTCAACGACCGTCCAGAAGCCCGACGCCGCCGACAAGGCGAAGTCCACCGCTGCCGTCGGCTCCACGCAGACGCCCACCGGCGCGGTCGCAGGCGCCACCGAACCGGACGCCGCGGCAGGCAACCAGACCCCGACCACGCCGACCGTCCCCACCGGCGCGACGACCCCGTCCACACCGACGGCACCAGATACCGTCCCGGTGACGACGGCCCCCACGACCAAGACGTTCAACCCGATCACCGGCATGCTGTCGGCAATCAACCTGGGCGCCATCCTGGTCCCCCACTCGCCGACCACCCCCGACCAGATGCCCGGCGTCTGGGCCGTCATGGCGTGGGTGCGCCGGCAGACCGAATACGGCATCGCCGCCAAGCGAGTGCAACTGCACTCCGCGGCCTCCCCGGCCGCAGTGGCCGCCGCCCCGGCGGCGCCCAACCCCCTGGCTGCCGCGGCCCCGGTGGCCGCGCCCGCTCCCCTCGCCGGCATCCCGCCGCTGGCCCTGCCCAACGTCACCTTCCCGACATTCGTCGACCCGACCCAGCTGGTCCTGAACTGGATCTACGGGAACGTGCACTTCGGCGTCCAGAGCTGGATCAACAGCCCGCTCGGCTTCGTGGTCGACACCGGGATCAACCTGCTTGCCGGGCAATATCTGATCGGCAACGGCGCCGACGGAAACCTGATCACCAAAGACGGCGGCCGCGGCGGCCTGTGGTTCGGCGACGGCGGCGACGGCTACTCGAGCGGCCTCCCCGGCATCGAGGGCGGTAAGGGTGGCGACGCCCGCGGCTTCGGCAACGGCGGCAAGGGCGGCAACGGGTACTCGGGCTTCGGCATCTTCACCCCGACCGCCGGCGGCAACGGCGGCAGCGCCGGCGGGATCGGCCACGGCGGCGCCGGCGGCAAGGGAGGCAACGGCGCTGACGGCGCCAATGGCCTTGCCGTACTGGGTCAGAACGGCGGCGACGGACAGAACGGCGCCGACGGTGGCGACGGTGGTCGCGGTGGCCGCATCTTCGGCAACGGCGGCAAGGGCGGCGTCGGCGGAAACGCCGGTAGCGGCGGAAACGGCGGCTCGGGCGTCCTGGGCGGCGGAGCGCTCGGCGGCGGCGGAAACGGCGGCCATGGCGGCGTCGGCGGAGTCGGCGGCAACGGCGGCAAGCACGGGTTCATCGCCAGCAGAGGCGGCCTCGGTGGAAACGGCGGCGCAGCCGGTGCCGGCGGTCACGGTGGCGATGGCTCCGACGGCAGTTCGTCGTTGATCCCCGACGGCGGCAAGGGCGGAAACGGCGGCAACGCCGGCACCGCGGGTGCCGGCGGCTTCAACAGCAGCGGGAAGAAACAGGCCGCAACCGGCAACGCCAGCGCCAACGGCGGTAACGGCGGCAAGGGCGGCAACGGCTTCGACACCATCACCGCCATCGGCATCGCGGGCAACGGCGGCGCCGGTGGCAACGGTGGTACCGGCGGCACCGCCGGCAACGGCGGCAGCGGCGGCGCTGGTGGCACCGGCGGTAACGGCGCCAATGGTCTTGCGGCACTTGGTGAAAGCGGGCCCAACGGCGGCAACGGCGGCGCCGGCGGCAACGGCGGAGCGGGTGGCACCAAGTCCGGCAACGGCGGCAAGGGCGGTATCGGTGGCGACGCCGGCAACGGTGGTTCCGGCGGCTCGGGTGTCCTCGGCGGCGGAGCG
>NZ_JMHT01000097.1 GCF_001905655.1 Mycobacterium sp. ST-F2 | reverse complement strand
CTAGGAGCGTGGGTCAGTAACACGCCGGGCGGGGTGTTGGTGCGAGCTGCCGGTATACGGGATCCTTAGGTGTGCGTGATGATCTCGGTGATGGCGGGTTGTTCGAGGTAGACCCCGGGCAGCGGGTGGATTCACATTCTGTGGCGCCGAAGGCGCCGGTGGACAAGACGTTTCGCCCGTTCGCGCCGGAGCAGGGCCTGTTGTTGCCGCCGTCGCTCGATGACTGGCTGCCCGCTGAGCATCTGGCCCGGTTCATCGCCGAGTTGGTCGATGAGCATCTGGACTTGTCCCGGATCCATGCCGCCTATACCGAGGTCCGGGGTGGGCCACCGTACGATCCGCGGCTGCTGGTGCGGATTCTGCTGTACGGGTACACGACCGGGGTGCGTTCCTCACGCAAGCTGGAAGCCGCGTGCGTGGATGTGGTCGCGTTTCGGTGGCTGGCCTCTGGTAGCGCCCCGGATTACCGGGCGATCGCCCGGTTCCGTAAACGCCACCTGTCCGCCCTGGGACATGTGTTCGTGCAGGCGTTGGCGTTGTGTCAGGCCGCGGGCATGGTGTCCTTGGGCCGGGTCGCCCTTGATGGCACGAAGGTGCGGGCCAATGCCTCCAAACGCAAAGCGATGAGTTATGCCCGGATGACCGAGAAAGAGAAAGTCCTGGCCGCCGAAGTGTCAGCGCTGCTATTGGAAGCTGAACGGATCGACAAGGCCGAAGACCAGCAGTTCGGTAAGGACCGCCGTGGTGATGAGCTCCCGGCCGAGTTGGCCCGCCGCGAGACCCGGCTGGTGAAGATTCGCCAGGCCAAAGCCGCCCTGGAGCACGAAGCTGCCGAGGCGGCCCGCGCCGACGCTGAACGCAAAGCCCGTGAACGCGACGATGATGACGACACCACCACCAGTGCGGGAGCGGCCGCCGCCGCAGCAGCCACACCGAAACCCAAGGCGCAGCGCAACTTCACCGATCCGGATTCCAAGATCATGCTCACCGCCGATGGGGCGTTTCACCAGTGCTACAACGCCGCGGCTGTGGTCGATGCCGATCATCAGGTGATCGTGGCCACCGCAGTGGGCACCAACGCCGCCGATGTGGGCACCCTGTTGCCGATGACCCGGCAAGCGGCGGCCAACACCGGCCGGGTTCCCGCCCAGGTGCTCGCTGATGCCGGCTACAGCAGCGCCGCCAACTGTGAGGCCGCCGCCGCATACACCGCTACGTATGGGACCGAGTTCTTCATTGCCCCCGGCCGCCGGCGCCGTGATGACCCGGCCCCGGTGGCCCCACGCGGACGCATCCCGGCCGATGCCACCACCAAGCAACGGATGGCCCGCAAGCTCACCACCAAACGTGGCCAGCAGGTTTATGCCCGCCGTAAAGCCATCGTGGAACCGGTGTTCGGTCAGATGTCGACGCTGCAGAACGCCAAACATCTTCTGCTGCGCGGCCTTGAGCAGGCCCGCGGCGAATGGCTATTGCTCGCGGCGTGCCACAACATACGAAAACTGCACGGCCACATCGGACTTACCGGCCTCTCGGCCCTACCCGCCTATTGAGGCCCCGTCGGCAGGGCACCGGGCGCACTGGGCGCTCACCACACGCGATCGCGCATCGAACGTGCAACCAGATCACCTCAGAGCCACGGACTGCGATCTGTACGCACCTTCGACGACCTCACCCCACCAACGGCTTACCGACCCAAGCTCCTAGC
>NZ_JMHT01000096.1 GCF_001905655.1 Mycobacterium sp. ST-F2 | reverse complement strand
GGCGTACAGATGACGCGGAAGACACTTTGAACATGACAGTTCGACCCACATGCGCCGTTAGCTGAGTTGGAATAGCACCAGACTCTTAATCTGGAGACGGGGGATCGAAACCCTCACGGCGCACGTTGCTTTCACGCCGGTGTGGTGTAACTGGTTGCACGTCAGTCTTCCAAACTGAAAGCGCGAGTTCGCGTCTCGCCACCGGCTCGATACGGATGTGGCTCAATTGGAAGAGCAGCGGTCTCCAAAACCGCCGATTGCAGGTTCGAGTCCTGTCATCCGTGCCAACGGGATGTAGCTCAACTTGGGAGAGCACCTGGTCTGGGGCCAGCGCGTTGCACGTTCAAATCGTGTCATCCCGACAAAGCCGTCGCAGCTCGATTGGACGAGCACCTGGCTTACATCCAGGGGGCTGGGGGTTCGAATCCCTCCGACGGTACGCACCAAAACCTTTGCGCGGTAGGACAGTTCGGTCAGTCCGCTGGGCTCATAACCCAGAAGTCGGTGGTTCGAATCCACCTCGCGCAACCACTTGCCCGCGACAAAGAGAAAGGAGGCACGCGGTATGAGGAATTTCCGGCAACACAAGGCCAGTCACCGGGCCGTGGCGGTGTACAACGCCGACTACCGCGTGCTGACCCACGTGAGCTGGCAGGAGGCGGTCCGGCTGCTGCTTCGGGGTTCGGTCTACGTGATCGAACGCCACAGCCCGGCCGTGCACATACACAGCCCCTCGACCGTGATCGAGCTGCCCGCATCCGTCGCGCTACATCAGTACGTCCACGTGCCGTACCGGCCGCACAACCGGGTCACCCGTGACGGCGTCCTGGCTCGCGACGGCTACACCTGCGGCTATTGCGGTGGCAGCGGCGACACGCTGGACCACATCGAGCCGGTGTCGCGGGGCGGGCAAGACACCTGGCTGAACCTCATTGCGGCGTGCGCGCCGTGCAACGGTCGCAAGAGTGACCGCACGCCGGAGGAAGCCGGGATGCGGCTGCTCTGGGAGCCCTACGAGCCACGTGAGCGGGCGCGTTACCGGGTTCCTGAGTTGGTTTGAGCCGTCGTCGCGGCGCAGGCGGTCCATACCTCCTGCCCCGCCACGACGAAACACATTGCCCCGTAGCTCAATTGGCAGAGCAGCTCCCTGTTACGGAGTAGGTTGCAGGTTCGACTCCTGCCGGGGTAGCCACGCGTGCGCGGCGAAGCGGGAGTGTCGCGGTTGGCTGTAAACCAGCTGTCTGCCTTCAGACACAGAGGGTTCAAATCCCTCCGCACGCACGATGACCTGTGGTGTAACCGGTAGCACTGCTGATTTTGGTTCAGCCGGTTCAGGTTCGAATCCTGGCGGGTCAGCTTCAGGAAGACAGCGCGCCGTGGTGGCGCATCCCGTTTCGAAAACGGGCGCGGGGTGAAAGCCCTGGGGTTCGACTCCTCTGTCTTCCGCTGTGTGCGATGCCGAAGCGGTCGAGGCCCCAGGTTGTGATCCTGGGCAAAGCGGGTTCGAGTGCCGTCGCACACCCCAACTTCGACAACGCCTCGGATTGCAGTCACCCACTGACTGCAATCCGAGGCACTAACCCCATGTCCGGTAGCTCAACTGGTCAGAGCGCCGCCCTGATACGGCGGAGGCAGGTGGTTCAAGCCTTATGTAGAGAAGACACCAAACACCGCAGTTCAAGACGTTGAAGACATGTTCTTAACGAGGCGCAGGAAGGCGCGTTCTCTACTAGCGCTATCATCGCTAGATGGCGATGCTAAGTGAGCGGTTAGGCCGGACCGAGCTGGCGCCGGCGGCCGCGTTGTTCCGATCGTTGGGCGATCCCGCTCGGTTGCTGATCGCGCGGCAGTTGGCGGTCGGTCCGGCTCGGGTGGTAGATCTGGTCGAGATGACGGGCCTGGCGCAGTCGACGGTATCGAAACACCTTGCCTGCATGCGTGATTGCGGTCTGGTGACATCAGAGCCGGTGGGACGCGCGTCGCTGTTCCAATTGGCCGAACCGGCGCTCCTTGATGTCCTGGCCGCCGCCGAGACGGTCCTGGCCGCGACCGGCACCCGGGTCGCGTTGTGCCCCACGTATGGGGTTACCGGCGCCGAGGAGGCGTGCCGATGAATGGTCGCCCTGAACCCGAACAGCAGGTGACTTCCGCAGAGCAAGGGTGCGCCGGTGAGCAGTGCTGCACCGAACCCCCCGCGGCCGTGGTGCGCGACGCAGAGTGGCACCGCGCGGCAGCGCAGGCGCGGCTGCTGTCGTGGCTGTCGCTGGCATATATGAGCTTGGAGGGTGCGGTCGCGGTGATTGCCGCGATCCTCGCCGGCTCGGTGGCGTTGTTGGGTTTTGGGCTCGATTCGATCATCGAGGGCCTGGCCAGCGTGATCATCGTGTGGCGGTTCACCGGAACCCGAACGCTGTCTGAGTCCGCGGAGGCGTCCGCGCAAAAGGCAGTTGCGGTGACGTTCTTCCTGCTGGCCCCCTACATCGCCTATGACGCGATCACCACGTTGGCCGCCCGCGAGCACGCCGAAACGAGCTGGCTGGGCATCGGGTTGTCGATCACTAGCCTGATCGTGATGCCGATCTTGGGGGTCGCCAAGAAGCGCCTTGGCGCGCGGCTGAATTCGGGCGCTACCTCCGGCGAAGGCGCCCAGAACTTGCTGTGCGCGTATCTGGCAGCCGGCGTACTGGTGGGGCTACTGGCCAACACTTTCCTCGGCTGGTGGTGGCTCGATCCCGTTGTCGCGCTAGGCATTGCGGGGCTGGCCGTCTGGGAGGGCATCGAATCCTGGCGCGGAGAAGATTGCTGCTGATGGTGGTGTGAGCGGATGGCTATCCATGTCTGGACGCACCAAGCGTGCGGTGGGATGGCCTCCAGGTCAGGTTGATTGTCGATCACGGTTTGCGGCTCTATCGCGTAAGCGCCGGGCCTGATCCGCGGATAGCAGATCACCGCGCAGCGTCGCATTTTCCGTTCGGAGCTGTTCATTCTCTGCGCGTAGTTGGCGGATGACGTCAGCGGCCACAGCGAGTTTGACGACAGCCGATGCCTCTTTCGAACGCGCTGCTCGCGGGTTTGGTTCGATCCGGGGCGGGGGTTGTTGGCGACGTTCTGTGATCTGACGCCGTAGCTCAGGGTGGCTGTAGAGGAATCCCGTGGAGACGTTGCCCTCCTCGGCAACGGATCTGAAGTTGATCGGCACGCCGCGGTTCTCCAACGCCAGAAGCGCCCGGCGCGCACGTGCCTGCGCGTCTTCACTTTTGCGGATCGCTGCGGTTCGCAAGGTCTGCGTGCGAGCTTCCCTAGTGGTCATCGGGCGTCTCACTTTCCACGGTGTGGTTCAGTCCGTCGATGATCTTGTTGAGCTGAGAGATCGTCTTCTCGTGCACTTCGGCGGCGCGCTGCCGGCCGTCTTCGCGGGCGAGGTCGAGTTCGCGGATGGCGTCATCGCGCTGGCGTATGTGGATCGGCAAGAACGTGGGGGTCGTCCTGAAGAACGTGCAGCTGAGGCAGGGGCTCGGAAGGAAGTCACACTTCTGCTTTTCCGGCAGTGCGCAGAACCCATTCGGCAGAGTTGACCGCTTGAAGCGATCTCTCATCCGTTCGACATCGATGGCTGCGTTGTCGTCGGTATCGATCTTGTGCCCGTCGAAATCGACTGAGCTCTCGATGTATTCGAGATACTTCTTGCGCATCAAGTCTTCGTTGATCTCTGCGTAGGCTTGCATCATCGTCGGGCTCTTGTGGCCCAGGAATGATTGCACCTCGTACTGGCTCCAGCCTTCGTTCAATAGTCCGGTGGCTATGCTGTGCCGGAATCGGTGTATCTGGACTCCGGTCAACGTTTCTCCAGTCAAGGCAGATTCGACAATGCCGTGCTCCTGGTACACCTTCCAGAGGACCAGGCGGAAGCGGTCGAACGGCCAAGGCCCTATTGCCTCGGGGTCGACTATCGTGTTCTGTCTGGGGCGTTGACCCGCGTAGGGGAACATCCATGTGCAGTTTGGTCCGTAAGTTGTAGCGACCCATTGCTTTTGGGTTACGAGGTCGCGACCGAGCTTGGGCGGGAGCGGGACTTTGCGCCACTCATCAATTTTGGTCTGGAAGTATTCGAGCTTGTAGCCGCGTCCTTCAATGTAGGTGACACTGTCGCACGGCAGCATCAATGCCTCGCTGATTCGTGGTCCCACGGCTCGGCAGAGTCGCAGGATGAGGCGCTCAGTGCGCGGCAATGCAGTCTCGTCAGCGATCAGTTTGTCGATTGCTGAAAGGATGTCGGGCGGGAAGGGCTTGGGGCTGTGGACCTTTGGGATCGCATTCTCTCCTCGCGAGAGGAAGATGGTCTCGGGAAGGTCAGGTACGATGCCTTCTCGCTTGAGGTCGGTCAACAAGCGGGCAAGCGAGTTCACCGCATAGAGGTCTTTCGGCGTACTGCCTTGATCGCGCATCCATGCCAGGAAGTCCAGAAAGACGGTCCGCGACATGTCCGCGGGTTCGATGTGGCCGGTTTCTTCGTCGAGATAACGGCTAAAGGCCGCACCGCCACGGGCGTAGATTTTGACGGTGCCCCACGCCCGTGAGCCGGATTGCAGCTGGGTCCGGGCCAGGGACTTAAGGCCGTGGCGTAGCCAACCGCATGTGACACGTGACCAGTAGATCTTTGCCTCGGCAACAACCGTGTTCCGGCCTGATAGGTCCATGTCCGCGGCGTGCCACGCGTCGGCATCCCATGGATCTGGAGTTGCCTCGTCGAGCAGTGTCAACATGCTTCGGATGCTGAGCGCAACTTGGCGTACGCCTGTGCCCCGTTCGTTGGGGAAGGTTGCTGCCAGACGTTCGGTGCCAGTTTTCTTGTCGTTGGGCGGCACCGGGAAGTCACGAAGGCTGCGGAACCCGTACTTGTCGGCCAGATCGATCGCGGCTCGCAGGGTAATCGAGACGTACCGGGCGTTAGTCCAGATCATCCGCTTAGTCTTGATCGCGGCGATGTAGCGCAACTCGTTGGCCAGTGCGGGTGGCGCCCGCGTGAAATCGATTGGCGGGTAGTGGGGTCGTTTAGGGATGCCGCCCGTGTGCTGATCCAGTGTTCGGGCCGTCGCCTGCTGTGCGACGAATTCAGCGATGCCGGGCCTAGGCCTAGGAGCGTGGGTCAGTAACACGCCGGGCGGGGTGTTGGTGCGAGCTG
>NZ_JMHT01000095.1 GCF_001905655.1 Mycobacterium sp. ST-F2 | reverse complement strand
AGGCCTACTGCGCGGCTCGGCCGCTCAGGCCTACTGCGCGGCTCGGCCGCGGCGACCGATCGGGACGCGCAGTACCACGTCCGTGCCGCCGCCCGGCGCCGCGTTCATCTCCAGTGAGCCGTCGAGGACCGACGACACCTGCGTCTGCACGATCTGCAGCCCCAGCCGGTCCGAGTTCTCGAGGGTGAAGCCCTCAGGTAGCCCATGCCCGTCGTCGTGCACCACGACGTCGAGCCAGCGCGCCGACCGGTCCGACTTGATGGTCACGCTGCCCTGTTCCGTGCTCGGGTCGAAAGCGTGCTCGATGGCGTTCTGCACCAGCTCGGTGATCACCATGATCAGCGCGTGTGCCCGGTCGGCATCCAGCACACCCAGATCGCCCTCCCGCCGCACCCGGATGGGTGCGCCCAGCGACGCCAGGTCGTTCATCATCGGCAGGATGCGGTCGATGACCTCATCGAGGTTCACTTCCTCGTCCACCGACAGCGACAGCGCGTCGTGCACGAGCGCGATCGACGACACCCGGCGCACCGAGTCCAGCAGTGCCTCGCGCGCCTCGGCGTTGTTCATCCGGCGGGACTGCAGCCGCAGCAGCGCCGCCACCGTCTGCAGGTTGTTCTTCACCCGGTGGTGAATCTCACGGATCGTGGCGTCCTTGGACAGCAGTGCGCGGTCGCGGCGCTTGATCTCGGTGACGTCGCGGACCAGAACCGCCGCACCGACCGCCTGGCCACCCACGGACAGCGGGATGGTGCGCAGCAGCACCGCGGCGCCGCCGGCGTCGATCTCCATGCGCATGCTGGAACCACCCGCCAGCAGGTCGCGGACGTGGTTGGCGAGCTCCTGCGCGTCGAAGGGATCAGAGATCAGCGGACGGGTGACGCTGATCAGGTTGTGGCCGTCCAGCTCGGTGGCCAGGCCCATCCGGTGGTAAGCCGAGATGGCGTTGGGGCTGGCGAAGGTCACCACCCCGTCGACGTCCAACCGGATCAGGCCGTCGCCGACGCGGGGGCTGGACCGCGACATCGGCACGTCACCGACGTTCGGGAACGTCCCCTCGGCGAGCATGCGGAGCAGATCCCGGGCACAGTCCAGGTAGGCCTGTTCGAGCGGCGCGACCTTGCGCCGGTCGGCAAGCGCGGTCTGATGGGTGAGCACCGCGACCACATCATTGCCGTAGCGGACCGGCACAGCCTCCAGGTTCAGCCGCGAATCACCTTGCGCCGCAGCGCTTTCCTCACCGCGACCGATGAGTCCGGTCTCGAAGGCCGCCGTGACGGCCGGCATGTCGGCGGCCGAGTTGATGGTGCCGACCGCGTCGGCGAACAGCACCGTCAACGCGGTGTTGGGCCGAATCTGGGCCACACACACCAGCGCCCCGTCGTCGCGGCGGACCCACATCAGGTAATCGGCGAACGACAGGTCTGCGAGCAGCTGCCACTCGCCGACCACGGCATGCAGATGGTCGACCGCATTGCCGGGCAGGACAGTGTGCTCGGCGAGCAGATCACCGAGGGTGGACACGTCGCGCTATCCGGTTGGGGGTTGCCTAGCCGATGACGGCGATGAGATCGCCGGCCTGGATCACGTCGCCGACGGCCACGTTGACGGACGTCACCGTGCCGGCGACCTCGGCCAGCACCGGAATCTCCATCTTCATCGACTCGAGGAGCACAACCGTGTCACCCTCGCCGATCTGGTCGCCCTCGCGAACCACGACCTCGAGCACACTGGCCACGATTTCAGCGCGAACGTCCTCGGCCATCTTCACCCCACTCGTCTCCATGTCTGGCGCAGGCGGTGCCTGCGGCCTCTATTGCACCACAGGACCACGGTTTGCAATTGGGTGGCGTGGCCGTGCGACACTGTAGGGCGAGCAACCGAACCTTTGGAGGACCATCATGGCCAAGCGTGGCCGCAAGAAGCGTGACCGTAAGCACTCGAAGGCCAACCACGGCCGGCGCCCCAACGCCTGACCTACGCCTTCAAAAACCGCCCGGCTCCTCAACGGAACCGGGCGGTTTTTCAGCCGCGGACGATGGTGGTGCGGCTGATCTCGAGCTTCAGGCGCGCACGCAGGCCCTCAGGGGCCTTCTCGCCGCTGCACTTGGTGGCGATCAGCGCCTTCACCCGCTCCTCGATGCCGTACTGGCGCAGGCAGGTGGGGCATTCCTCCAAGTGGAACCGCAGCTTGTCGCGCGTCTCCGTGGTGCATTCCCCGTCGAGCAGGGTCCATACCTCGGCGATCACCGCGGCGCATTCAGGATGCTCCGGGTCGACGGGGCCGATCGGCGGCTGGAAATCGTGCCCCTCGGGCCGGGTGAACTCGTCGCCCATCAGGACACCTCCTGGGTGTCGAGGCTCTCCCCACGCAGGAATCCCCGGTCCCGGGCGACGCCCGTCAACAGTTCACGCAGCTGCTTGCGGCCACGGTGCAGGCGGGACATCACCGTCCCGATCGGGGTATCCATGATTTCGGCGATCTCCTTGTACGGGAAGCCCTCGACGTCGGCGTAGTACACCGCCATCCGGAACTCCTCTGGCAACGCTTGCAGCGCCGCCTTGATTTCAGTGTCCGGCAGCGCCTCGAGCGCTTCAACCTCAGCTGACCGCAGACCGGTCGACGAGTGCTCGGCGTTGGACGCCAGCTGCCAGTCGGTGATCTCGTCAGTCGGGTATTCCGCCGGCTGCCGCTGCTTCTTGCGGTAGCTGTTGATGTAGGTGTTGGTCATGATGCGGTACAGCCACGCCTTGAGGTTGGTGCCCTCACGGAACGAATGGAACGCCGAATAGGCCTTCACCATGGTTTCCTGCACCAGGTCCTCGGCGTCCGCCGGATTGCGCGTCATGCGCAGCGCGCCGCCGTAGAGCTGATCGAGCAGCGGAATGGCGTCGCGCTCGAACCGTGCCGTCAGCTCCGCGTCGCTCTCGACCGCGGAACCCAGCCCGTCGATATCGGTCATCGTGATCGAGACCGTCCCTTCTGTCGCGGCACCGCGCGACAGGTCCGGCAACTCAACCGGACGTTCCAGACATGCCGCCAGCACCAATGTCCCCTTCCGTCCGATCCTAGAGGCTGCGACCGACAAGTTCGCGAGCCATTAATTGACCATGCTGCCGGGAGTAACAGCACCGGACCATGCACTTGTTCCCGGCCTCTACGCTTGCCAGCCATGGCGAGCGCGGCAACCCCGGCGATCAAGGCCCTGCAGGCCGCCGGAATCAGCTACGAGGTGCGGCAGTTCCGGCATGACCCGCGGGCGACGTCGTTCGGCGACGAGGCCGTCACCGAACTCGCCGCGGAAGGGTTCGTCGCGGCGCAGATCTTCAAGACGCTGGTGCTGGCCATTCCCGGCGGCCTGGCCGTCGCGGTGCTGCCGGTGCCCGACAAACTGTCGTTCAAGGCCGCCGCGGCCGCGCTCGGCGTAGCGAAGGCGGAGATGGCCGAGCAGGCCGCGGCGCAGCGCTCCACGGGCTACGTCGTCGGTGGTATTTCACCACTCGGACAACGCAAGTCGTTGCCGACGGTCGTGGACCGATCGGCGCTCAGTTGGGACCGGGTGCTCTGCAGCGCCGGCAGACGCGGGCTGGACATCGTGCTGGCCCCGGCCGACCTGGTGGCCGCAACCTCCGCGGTGACTGCCCAGATATGCACTCCGCGGTAACTCCGGCGACATAGGGTGTGCGCATGACACTGTCCGGGAAGACCATGTTCATCTCCGGTGCCAGCCGTGGCATCGGTTTGGCCATCGCCAAGAAGTTCGCGGCCGACGGCGCCAACGTCGCGCTGCTCGCCAAGACCGCCGAGCCCCATCCCAAGCTCGACGGCACCGTCTACACCGCGGCCAAGGAGATCGAAGAGGTCGGTGGCCAGGCGCTGCCGATCGTCGGCGACGTCCGCGACCCCGACTCCGTCGCCGCCGCAGTAGATCAAGCGGTCGCGCAGTTCGGCGCCATCGACGTCTGCGTCAACAACGCCTCGGCCATCAACCTCGGGTCGATCGAGGAAGTGCCGATGAAGCGCTTCGACCTGATGAACGGCATCCAGATCCGCGGCACCTACGCCGTCTCGCAGGCCTGTATCCCCCACATGAAGGGCCGCGAGAACCCGCACATCCTGACCCTGTCGCCGCCGATCCGGATGGAATCCGAGTGGCTGAAGCCGACGGCCTACATGATGGCGAAGTACGGAATGACGTTGTGCGCCCTGGGTATCGCCGAGGAAATGCGCGAAGCCGGCATCGCGTCGAACACGCTGTGGCCGCGCACGCTGGTCGCCACCGCAGCGGTGCAGAACCTGCTCGGCGGCGACGAGGCGATGGCCAAGGCCCGCCGCCCCGAGGTGTACTCCGACGCCGCCTACGCGATCTTCAACAAGCCGGCCCGCGAGTACACCGGCCAGAGCCTGCTGTGCGAGGACGTGCTGCTGGAATCCGGCGTCACCGACCTGTCGGTGTACAACTGCACCCCCAACGCCGATCTCGGCGTCGATCTGTGGGTGGACACCCCCAACCCGCCGGGATACACCGGCCCCTAATCGGAGGCCGGGCAGATCTCCACACCCGTGACCATCGGCGGCCACGCCACCGTCACCTCGACCAGCGCCGCCAGCGGCGCGATCGCGGGAAATGCCCGGTCCCACTGTTTCTGCACCTGCTGCACCGCATGGGGATGCATGACTGTCCACACCATCCCCACCAACAGGTACGGCAGTGCCATCCACAGCAGGAATTCGGCCATCGCGCCGACGCTGACCCGTCGGCTGAGCAGGCGGCGCATCAGATCAACTCCCCGTCCCGGCGAATCTGCCTGCGCACGTAGGCCAACAGCGCGTAACTGCCGGCCTGCCGGATGAACAGCGGCAGGAACCGGTTGACGAAGGCGACCAGCCGGAACAAGGTTTCGAACAGATACTGGCGGCCCCCGCCCCACGACATCCCCATCGCATCCCGGAACACCGGCGCCAGGAAGCCCCCCGTCAGGAACATCAGCAGGGGCCGAAACGGCAGGGCCAGAACCGGATTGATCATCTTCAGGCGCACCAGGTCCGTCAGGTAGGCGCGGACGGTGTCATCGATGGCCACCTTGGCACAGGCCGCGGTCCAGTAGTCGTCGAACTCGGCGCGGGTGGCCGGCCACTGCTCGTCGGTGACCTGCAACGTGGTGCCCAGCGGAGCGGCGGACCGGTAGAACTGCTCGGACAACTCGGGTGTCAGCTCGCCGCGCAGCAGTTGATGGACGTCCTCCATACCGACGAACAGGCAGGCGGCGACCCACATCTGCAGATCACGGTCAAAAGCGTTGTAGCGCACCGGACTGTCGGGACCGGACCGCACCTGGCGGTGCGCCGTGTCGACGGCCTTGCGCATGGCTGCCCGGTCCTCCTCGGTGCCGAGGATGGCCACCGCGAGGTATTGGAACGTGGTGCGGGCCCGCTTCCACGGATGTTTGAGCAGGTTTCCCGAGTCGACCTTGCTCTCGACCACGCCGTGCCCGACACCCGGCCAGGACAGCTGCATGATGACGTTGGCGGCGCTGGCCGCGGCACCCCAGAAGTCCGCGGCGTCGGCAATGGTCACCGGGTACTCGTCCCAGCGCGCGGTGCGGCGCCGAATCTGGATGCGGCACTGCGCGATGGTCAGTGCGGGTGATTCGCCGGTCATGGCAGGCACATGTTCGTCAGCAACAGCATCGGCCAGAACACCACGGTCCGCGCGAACACCAGCACCCGGTCCACACCGTGCGCCGCCTCGAAGGTGCCGGTGTGGGTGACGGCCCACAGCACGCCGAGCACCAGATAGGGCGCGGCGGGCATGGCGGCGGTGCCCAGCCATTCGGCGAGTGTCATCTCGAAGCTGAAAAAGCCGGCAGGGTGTTCTTCGTCGTCGGTCATCGTGATTCACCGTAGCCCGCAACGCCGCAGCCTGTAAGCCGCTTACAGTGGCCGCATGTCCACGTGGTCCGTCGGACGGTACGAGACCGTCGCCGAATTCATCGCGCCCATCGCCGCGGAGGTGGTCGCCGCGGTACCGCATGGACCCGGCACCGCCCTGGTCGACCTGGCCTGCGGGACCGGCAGCGCCGCGCTGTACGCCGCCGGCCTCGGCGCCGATGTCACCGGCGTGGACATCACGCCGGAGCTGCTGGCCTTCGCCGCCGCCAAACCCGGTGGCGACACGGTCGAGTGGGTGGCCGCTGACGCGTCGGCGACGGGACTGCCCGACGCCGCCTTCGACGCGGCGGTGTCGAACATGGGCACCATCTTCGTCGAGCCGTCCGCCATGGTCGCCGAGCTGGCCCGGCTGCTCAAATCCGGTGGCGTCCTGGGATTCTCGACGTGGGTCAAGGCCGTCGACAATCCGTTCTTCACCCCGATCGTCGAGGTTCTGGGCCAGCCGGAGCCCGGCCCGTACTCCCCCGATCAATGGGGCGTGCCCGAGCTGGTCCACGCCCGGCTGGATAGCGACTTCGCCGATGTCAACATCGAAAACCGAACGCTCATTTGGCGATTCGGATCACTGGCCGACGGGTTGCGGTTCGTCACCGACGAATCCCCGGTCCACGTCACCACCTTCAGCTACCTGGACGACGCCACCCGCGCCCGGCTCGTCGACGCCTTCACCGCGGCATTTGTCGCTCATGAATCACCTGACGGCACCGTCGCTTTCGACGCACCGTATGCGGTGATCACCGCGCGTCGTCGTTGAGGACGGGTCAGTCGTCGTCATCCTCGATGCCGCGGGTGTGCGCGATGTCGTGCCCTTCGCCGACCCGAATGCAGCCCGCGGTGCATTCCTGCATGACGATGCGTTGCGGTTCGGTCGCATTGCGCGTGGAATCCGAGCTGTGCGCGATGTCATGCCCTTCACCGACCCGGATACAGGTTGCGAGGCACTCCTGCATCACCGTGCGGTCGAGCTCGCCCTCGACGACCGACCAACGCCAGTTGGTCTGGATGACGGTGGTATCGGCGAGGACCACGCCGCGCTTTCCGACCCCGCAGTGCAGCGTCCGCTCGGAGCTGTCGCTGGTCTCATGCAGCAGCTCGTCGTCGGCCAACCCGAGCGGGTTGCGGATCAGCCGCACACCGAAACGGTCCAGCTTTCCGTGTGCCTGCAGGCGTTCGGCGAGGCCGGCCAGGATGGCTTCATCGCCGTCGCCGAGCGGGGCGGTGTCGCCGAAGTCGGCGGGCGCGGCGAATTCCATACCGACAACCGCGGTGTCCGCACCGGATACGGCATCGAATCGGAACGCCGTGGCGCCGAGACCCTCCTCGGAGAACGCCGAGCGTTGCACCGGGCCGGTCGCCGTCCCGCGGGGTGCGTGGATGGCGCGTTCCACGAAGACCTCCCCTTCGGCGGGCTCGAAGTGCTTGTGCAACAACCACACCGAGAACCGTTGCCAGGCATCGCTGTCGACCAGGTACCGGCCCAGCTCCTCGAGGCAGGTGTGGTCGTCGTCTCGGAGGTCGCCGACGTCGGTGGCGTCCATATCGCGCAGCGCCGCATAGTCGCCCGGGGTGTGCTCACGCATCAGCAACATCGGTTATCTCCTTGATCACGAAGCGTTCTGGGTCACGCGGACGCTAGCAACGGCGGCCGCAGGCGAGAAGCACTATCGGGCCGGTTTCCACTGTGTGGACACGCCGTGCTCGGTTGGGCTCATCCGCCCTGCTCGAATTGGCGACGGTGTAGTTGCGCGTAGATGCCATCGAGTGACAGGAGTTCCTCATGGGTACCGTCTTCCACGACCACACCATCGTTGACGACGATGATCTTGTCGGCGCCGCGCAGGGTGCTCAGCCGATGGGCGATGGTGATCACCGTGCGGCCCTTCATCAGCCGCTCCAGCGCCTCGATGACCAACTCCTCGGATTCCACGTCCAGCGCCGCGGTCGGCTCGTCGAGAATCAGGATCGGGTTGTCCCGGATGAGTGCCCGGGCGATCCCGATGCGCTGGCGTTGTCCCCCGGACAGTGTCCGCCCCCGGTCGCCGATGATGCTGTCGTAGCCCTGCGGCATGCGGGTGATGAACTCGTGGGCGTTGGCACGCTCGGCGGCCGCGATGATGTCTTCATCGGTGGCGTCCGGGCGACCGAACGCGATGTTGTCCCGCACCGTTCCCCGGAGCAGCACGGTGTCCTGCAGCACGAAGCCGATCTGGCAGCGCAGGCCGTGCAGCTTGTAGTCCATGACATCCACCCCGTCGATCGTGATGAGGCCGGCGTCAGGGTCGCGGAATCTCGGGATGAGGCTCACCACAGTGGATTTCCCGCTGCCCGTCGGGCCGACGATGCCCACCATCTGGCCAGGGGCGATATTGAAGGAGATATCGCGCAGCACGGGCTTTTCCGGGTCATAGCCGAAGGCCACGTGTTGGAAGGTGATGTCACCGTGAAACGGTGGCGGCTCGATCGGAGCGGCCCGTTCCGGAATCGTCTTGTCGGCGTCGCACACCGCCTGGACCCGCTCGAAACCCACTTCCACCTGGGCGATCGTGTTGGTCATCTGGGCGAGGTCGCGCACCGGTTGAAAGAACTTGGCCAGGTAGGCCAGAAACACCGTGAGCGCACCGGCGGTCATGACGCCGTCGAGCACGAGCAGAGTCCCCCGCCAGAGCACAAGACCGGTGCACAGCGCCACTGCGAGCCCTACGACCGGGGACAACAGCGATGACACCTTGCGTGCCTTCAGCCACGCCGTCACGGTCTCCATGCTCGCGTTCTGGACCTGCTGTTCCTGTTCCTTCTCCCGGCCGAACGCCTGCACCACCTCGATGGACTGCAGCCCCTCCTGCAACGTGGACAGCAGATCGGATTGACGGCCGCGCACCTCCTTCACGGCGGCTCTGACCGCCTTGTTGACCTGCAGGACGAAGTAGATCAGAAATGGGGTCACTGCCAGTGCGATGAGCGCGAAATCCCAACGCAGACAGAACATCACGATGATCATCCCGGTGAGGGTCAGCACGTCGGTGACGATGCCGAGGGTGGAGACCGAAGCGAAGCTCTGGATGGTCTGGACGTCACTGGTCAGCGTGCTGAGAATGGTGCCCACCCGATTGGCGTCGTAGTACTCCAGTGAGAGTTCCTGCAGGTGGTGATACAGCCGCAGACGCAGATCGTTGCCGATGCACTGGCCCAACTGCTCGGTGAAGTAGTTGCCGATGTACATCGCCGCACCGGTGATCGCCGCGATGGCGACGGTCGCGATCCCGGCGGCCGCCGCGAGGTGGGCCCTGCTGTCACCGCCGAGCATCGGTAGCAGCCAGCTGATCCATGGTGGTGGCGGGTGATTGCCGATGACGTTGTCGAGAATGACCTTCAGCGGCCACGGCACCGCGAGGCTCATGGCGGTTTGCACGAGCATCGTGGCGAAGATGATGGCGAAGGTTCGCAACCGGGGCTTGATCAGTTCACGAAGTAGCGGCGGCACAGCTCCCTCTCCTCGTGACGCGTCCCCTCGGAGACGGAGATCAGGAGCCGGAGACTAGCAGCGCCGGATGCGGGACGCGGCCCATCGCAGCCGTCTTCCATCCAGTGGCGAAACAGCCTGATTCACAACGCGATCGGCCGCGGGCGCCTATCGTTCCCCGCGGCGTCGGCACCGGAGCGTGATCCATGGAGGCATTCAGGCCCTCGATCGAGTGGGGCGACCAGTTGGTCGAATCCGCGTTGTGGATCGTCTGTTGCTGGGCGATCAGCGCATTGTGCGTGCTGGCGATCCTCGTCCTGCTGATGCGTTACACCGCCTGGGGACAACGGTTCTGGCACATCACCGGCGGATACTTCACGGGAGCGGCCAGCGCGCCGGTGTGGGCCATGCTGGCTGTGCTGCTGCTTTCGGTGATTGCCGCAGTCCGCCTCGAGGTGCTGTTCAGCTACTACCACAACGACCTGTATTCGGCGTTGCAGGTGGCATTCCAGGGGGCGGGCGCTCACGACGCCGCACAGCGCAGTTCGGGAATGCACGGTTTCTGGATCGCGATCATGACGTTCTGCGTCCTCGCGACCTTCCACATCGCGCGCATTGTCTTCGACACCTACCTGACGCAGCGCTTCATCATCCGCTGGCGGGTGTGGCTGACGCATCGGCTCACCGGGCACTGGCTGGCCGACCACGCGTACTACCGCGGCCGGTTCACCGAACCCGGCATCGACAATCCCGACCAGCGCATCCAACAGGACATCGACGTCCTCACCACGGGAGTGGGTGGCGCGCCGAACAATCCGACGTACTACTCCCACAGCATGCTGATCTTCGGTGCCGTGGACGCCGTGGTCTCGGTTGCCTCCTTCACGGTCATCCTGTGGAAATTGTCGGGGCCCCTCACGGTGCTCGGAGTGACGATCCCGCGGGCGCTGTTCTGGCTGGTCCTGGTCTACGTGGTGATCGTGTCCACGGTCGCGTTCATGATCGGCCGCCCGTTGGTCGGATTGAGTTTCCGCAACGAGCAGACCAACGCCGCCTTCCGCTACGCCCTGGTGCGGCTGCGCGACGCCGCGGAGGCGGTGGCTTTCTACCGCGGTGAACGTGCCGAACGCAGGGAACTCGACCGCAGATTCGGCGCCGTCATCGCCAATTACCGACAGTACGTCCGGCGCACCATCGGCTTGATCAGCTGGAACTATTCGGCCACTCAGGGCATCGTGCCATTGCCGTTCCTGCTGCAGGCGCCGCGCCTTTTCGCCGGCACCATCAAGTTGGGCGATGTGATGCAGTCGGCCACCGCATTCGGCCAAATCCAGAGCGGACTGTCCTTCTTCCGCAATGCCTACAGCCAATTCGCCAGCTACAACGCGGCGATCATCCGGCTGGACGGTCTGGTCAGTGCCAACGAAAGCGCCGCCGAACTTCCGCTGCTGCCCACCCGGACAAGTCCGGATGGTTCGGTCGAACTGACCGGTGTGCAGGTCCGTACGCCGGCGGATGATCTGTTGATCGACACACTGGATCTGCGCCTCGATCCGGGTGACTCGATGGTCATCACCGGCGCCTCAGGTGCCGGCAAGACGACGCTGTTGCGTGCCCTGGCACAGTTGTGGCCGGCTGCGAACGGGACATGGAGCCGGCCCGGGGTGGACGCCGACACGATGTTCCTGTCGCAAATGCCCTATGTGCCGCTGGGCGATCTGCGGACGGTGGTGTCCTATCCGGCCGACGCCGGCGAGATCGGTGACCATCGACTTCGCGACATGCTGACGGCGGTGTTCCTGCCTCACCTGGCCGACAGGCTCGGTGAGACACACGATTGGGCGAAGGTGCTCTCGCCCGGTGAGCAACAGCGCATCGCGTTCGCCCGGGTGCTGTTGACCCGACCGAAGACGGTGTTTCTCGACGAATCCACGTCCGCACTCGATGAAGCTCTCGAGGTCGAGCTCTACCGGTTGCTGCGCTCGGAGTTGCCGGACACGATCATGGTCAGTATCGGCCACAGCGACGCCGTGGTCCGGATGCACGACCGGCAGTTGGAATTGCTCGGCGCAGGTGCCTGGCGGCTGAATTCAGTTGGCCTGGTACAGGATTCCCCGGCCAATGGCCTCGCGAATCTCAGGTAGGGCCGCCTCGGCGAGCGCGTCGGCGTCGACGCCGTGATGGGCGGCGAGCAATCCGATGAGTGCGCCCAACGGCACCTCGCCGCGGCACCCGGCCAGCAGGGCGGTGAACACCTCGTCCACGCCGAGTACCGCACCCGGGCCGCCGGGACGACGGACCGCGCACCCGATCACCTGCCAGCCGTCCGGACCGGGCAGCGAATGCTGTTCCAGCAGAACCGGTGCGGTGGACAGGCGGGCCGCCAGCAACTGGTCGTCCGAGGTGTCGCGCAGGTAGGCCCGGCGCGCGAAGAACGCCGCCACCTCGATGCCCGTGATCGGTTCGTCGGTGATCTCCTCGAGGATCTGCTCGGGCTCCTCACCGGGACGAGGCACCTGCAACGAGATCAGTCCCATGCCGATCCCGGTGATGCCTTCGGCGTCGAACCAGTCCAGCCAGGCCGCGCCGCGCTGCGCGATCTGTTCGGCGGACTCCCCCGCATCGGCCAGCCACAGCGAGACGTAGCTGACCGGGTCGGCCAGTTCGCGCTGCACCACCCAGGCGTGCAGGCCGGTCCCGGCCAACCACTCCTGCACCCGGGGCCGCCAATCATCGCCCCGCACAATCCAATTGGCCATGATCTGCGCGGTGCCGCCGGGCGTCAGGTAATTGCCGACGTTCTCGATGATGGTGCGGCACAGGCCATCTCCCGCCACTCCGGAATCGCGGTAGATGTAGTCCTGCGCGCCGGCACCCACCACGAACGGCGGATTGGACACGATGAGGTCGAACCGCTCCCCCGCCACGGGATCGAACAGGCTGCCGGGCCGCAGATCCCACGACATCCCGTTGATCCCGGCGGTGGCCTGTGCCAGCGCCAGTGCCCGCGGGTTCGTGTCGGTGCCCACGATGTCGGCGCAGTGGCTGTTCAGGTGCAGCGCCTGGATGCCGCAGCCGATACCCAGATCGAGCGCGCGCTGCACGGGCGTCCGAATCACGGCCCGGGCCAACGACATCGACGCGCCCCCGATACCGAGCACGTGCTCGTGCGTCACGGGTGTGCCGCGCAGGGCCGCGTCCTGGTCGGAGACGACGTAGAAGTCACGTTCGCCGTCGCTGTGTGGGCGGATGTCGAGAGCCGCACTGACGGTGTCGGCCACGTCCAGCACGCCGGCGGCGGCCAGGTCGGCCAGGCTCGTCGACGGGAACGCCGCCTGCACCTGCTCAGCCGGTTCGTCGGTACCGAGCAGGAAAAGCCGCACCAACGTGGCGAGGCGGCCGCCACCGGACGTCGCCCGCAGCGCCGGCCACCACACGCCCCGGCCCAGCGCGGCGTTGGCGTCGTCGCCGAGCAGTTCGGCCACCCCGTCGGTGGTGTAGCCGGCCGAGCGCAGATCAGCGCCGAGAGCGTCCACCAGCAGCGGGTCCAGCGCGGTCAAAACAGCGTCCCTTCAGGTTCGGTCGTGGCGGGCTCGATGAGTTCGGGGCCGTTGTTGCGAATGCTGTTGACCAGCTTGGACACCTCGCGGGTGACGATGCGGTCCAGGTCGCCGTGCCCGCGCAGCAGCCCTTCATCGATGGGCGCGTCGGGATCGAGCCAGTGGTCCCAATCGGGGGCGCTGATCGTCAGCGGCATGCGGTCGTGGATCTCAGCCAGCGGCCCGACCGACTCCGTCGTGATGATGGTGCAGCTGACCAGAGGAAGACTGTCCTTGGGCGCGCCGGCCGGCCGCCACGTCGTCCACAACCCACCCATGAACAACAGTTCGTCGTCGGCGGCGTGCATGTAGAACGGCGTCTTGGTGGCCTTCTTGCCGTCGGCGGCCGGGTTGGGCCGCCACTCGTACCAGCCGTCCATCGGGATGAGGCAGCGCTTCGATTTCGCCGAACCCCGGAATGCCGGTGACGTGGTCAGCGTCTCGGCGCGCGCGTTGATCAGCAGCGGCCCCTTGGTGTCCGGCGTGCCGTCGGCCGTGGTCTTCACCCAGGGCGGGATCAGGCCCCAGCGCATGGACCGGACCCGGCGAGTGGGCTCGTCATCGGGCTCGGAATGCCGCCGCACCACGGTGCTGATGGTTGTGGTGGGCGCCACGTTGTAGTTGGCCGAAGGCATGGTGCCGCCCTGTTCATCGCCGTCTTTGGCGGACTCCGATGCCTTGGCGGCGGTCTCGTCGAGCGCCTGGATTTTCTCGGCCAGCAGCGCCGGGTCGGTGGTGACTGCAAATCGCCCGCACATACCAGGCAGGATAGGGGCATGGAACTCTGGCCCGCACCGTCGGTGACCGGTCCGGTGCAGGCCACTGTCACCGTGCCGGGCTCGAAGTCGCAGACCAATCGCGCGCTCATCCTGGCGGCCCTGGGAACGCCTCAGGGCACGTCCACGGTCAGCGGCGCGCTACGCAGCCGCGACACCAACCTCATGATCGGCGCGCTGCAGGCACTGGGCGTGAGCATCACCGGTGACAGCACCGAACTGACCGTCGGCGGCGCCATCTCCCCCGCCGCAGACGTGCGCATCGATTGCGGACTGGCCGGCACCGTGCTGCGGTTCGTCCCGCCCGTCGCGGCGCAGGGTTCGGGCCGGGTCGTGTTTGACGGCGACGAGCAAGCCAAGACCCGCCCCATCAAACCGCTGCTGGACGCGATGCGCGGACTCGGCGTCGACATCGACGGCGACGGCATGCCGTTCACGGTGTCCGGCACCGGCTCTGTCGCCGGCGGCGAGGTACGGATCGACGCGTCGTCGTCGTCACAGTTCGTGTCGGGACTGTTGTTGTCGGGAGCCACGTTCCGTGACGGCCTGACGGTCGTCCACACCGGCGAGACGGTGCCGTCGCAGCCGCACGTCGAGATGACCATCACGATGCTGCGCGAGGCGGGCGTCGAGGTCGACGACAGCCGGCCGAACCGCTGGCATGTGGCAGCCGGCCCGATCACGGCGCGGCACTGGGCCATCGAGCCCGACCTGTCCAATTCGGTGCCGTTCCTGGCCGCGGCCGCGGTGACCGGCGGCACAGTGCGGCTGGCCCACTGGCCCGAGCAGAGCGTGCAGCCGACCGGTGACGTCCTGGACCTGCTGACCAAGCTGAATACCGATGTCCGCGTTGTCGATTCGCACCTCGAGGTGCGGGGCGCGCACAGCTACGGCGGCTTCGACGCCGACCTCAAGGCCGTCGGTGAGCTGGCGCCGTCCATGGCCGCACTGGCCGCCCTCGCCAGTCCGGGATCGGTGTCGACGCTCTCGGGCATCGCGCATCTGCGCGGGCACGAGACCGACCGACTGGCCGCGCTGACCAACGAGATCAACGGACTGGGCGGCCAGTGCCGCGAAACCGATGACGGCCTGGTGATCACGGCGGTTCCGCTGCACGAAGGCCAATGGCGGTCCTACGCCGATCACCGGATGGCCACCGCCGGCGCGATCATCGGGCTGCGGGTGCCGGGGGTGCAGGTCGAGGACATCGGCACCACGGCCAAGACGCTGCCCGACTTCCCCGGTATGTGGGCAGACCTGCTGGCCGGGAAATAGCTTGCGGGAGTACGACGAATCCGATGTCCGGGTGCGCTCGGGCAAAGGTTCGCGTCCCCGCACCAAGAACCGGCCGACCCACGCCGACGCCCGCGAGGCCATGGTCGTCACCGTCGACCGCGGCCGCTGGGGCTGTGCGCTGGACGGCAATCCGGACCACATCGTCACGGCGATGCGGGCCCGCGAGCTCGGCCGCACCCCGATCGTGGTCGGTGACTCCGTGGGCATCGTCGGTGACCTGTCGGGTAAACCCGACACCCTGGCCCGCATCGTCCGCCGCGACGAACGCCGAACCGTGTTGCGCCGCACCGCCGATGACACCGATCCGACCGAGCGGGTGGTGGTGGCCAACGCCGACCAGTTGTTGATGGTGGTCGCCCTCGCCGATCCGCCGCCGCGCGCCGGGCTGGTGCAGCGGGCCTTGATCGCCGCGTACGTCGGTGGGCTGCGGCCGATCCTGTGCCTCACCAAGCAAGACCTGGCCCCGGCCGAACCGTTCGCCGCCGAGTTCACCGGCCTGGACCTGACCATCATCACCGCCGGTCGCGACGACCCGCTCGATGCCGTGGCGCCGCTGCTCGAAGGTCACATCACCGTGCTGCTCGGCCATTCCGGCGTCGGCAAGTCCACGCTGGTGAATCGCCTTGTGCCCGAGGCGGACCGGGCCACCGGTGACGTGTCGGGCGTCGGCAAGGGCAAGCACACCTCGACGCAGTCGGTGGCCCTGCCACTCGACGACGGCTGGGTCGTCGACACCCCCGGCATCCGGTCGTTCGGACTGGCGCACATCAAGCCCGACGACGTGCTGATGGCGTTCTCCGACCTGGCCGAGGCCATCGAGGACTGCCCGCGCGGCTGCGGGCACATGGGGCCGCCTGCCGACCCGGAATGCGCACTCGACACGCTCACCGGCCCGGCCGTCGTCGACCGCGTCGCGGCGGCCCGGCGCCTGCTCGCGGTGCTGAACGAGCCGACGTACTAGTTCGCGCGGACCACCAGCATGGTGGCCCGGTAATCCTCGAGTCCAATGGTGCCCGGCGTCTCGGGATACGGGTCCAGCGAACGCAATTCGACGGTGTACCCGCCAACGGCCTCGGTCAGGTGGGTCTGCCCCGGCGCGGGATTGGTGTTGAACTCCAGGGTCGTCGGCTGCTGACCGTCGAGGGTGGCGATCACCGCGATGTGGGCCGCGCCCGTCCAGACACACGACACCCGCTTCGGGCAACGCGAATCATCAAGCACCCGTTCGAATTTCAGCCGGAGTGGCGCGGTGTCGACCGCCGAGCCGTCAATTACCGCGGACTGCCCGCCGGCAAGGACGAACTCGTGGTCCAGTTGCGCAGAAGCCGTGTCGGGCCGCGCCTGCCCCGGCGAGCAGCCGACAGCGATGACCACCGCCAGCACGGCGGTGAGAAGACGCGAAATCCCCCAAAACCGGCTGGTTTTGGGGGATTTCACGAGTACTTTACGCGGCAGCGGCGCGCTTCGCCCGTCGGCGGCCGCGCACAGTGGCGATGGCCGTCTTCAGACCGCGCTTGTTGCCGGTCGCCGGGTCGATGACGCCGAAGCTCTCGTCGAGCTCGACGAACATCCGCTCGCTCCGGGTCTCCGGGGCGTCGTCGACGGTGTCGGTCAGGTACTTGTTCGGCACCGACAGCTTGGCGATGGTGCGCCACGTCTTGCCGTACTGCACCAGGAAATTCCCGGTGGTGTAGGGCAGGTCGTACTTCTCGCACAGCGCCCGGACGCGGATCGAGATCTCGTACAGCCGGTTGCTGGGCAGGTCCGGGTACAGGTGATGTTCGATCTGGTGGCTCAGGTTGCCGCTCATGAAGCGCAGCACCGGACCGGAGTTGAAGTTGGCACTGCCCAGCATCTGGCGCAGGTACCACTCGCCCTTGGTCTCACCCACCATGTCGGTCTTGGTGAACTTCTCGGCCCCATCGGGGAAGTGGCCGCAGAAGATCACCGCGTTGGCCCACACGTTGCGGATGACGTTGGCCATGAAGTTGGCCTTCGCCGTCGACTTGAACGTGGCACCCGGAGACAGCGACGTGATCGCGGGGTACGCGACGTAGTCCTTGGTCAACTGGTGCACGGCCTTCACGCTGAATTCGCGAACACGAATCATCGTGGCCTTGCGGTCGTCGCGGCCCTTGAAGATCTTGCCGAGCTCCAGGTGCTGCAGACCGACGCCCCACTCGAACAACAGCGACAACACGGTGTTGAACACCAGGTTGAAGAGGTGGAGCGGCTTCCACCTGATGTCGCGGGTGACGCGGATCAGACCGTAGCCCACATCGTCGTCCATCCCGAGGATGTTCGTGTACTTGTGGTGCATGAAGTTGTGGGTGAACCGCCAGTGCTTGGAGACCCCGTTCATGTCCCACTCCCACGTCGAGGAGTGAATCTCGGGATCGTTCATCCAGTCCCACTGGCCGTGCATGACGTTGTGGCCGATCTCCATGTTCTCGACGATCTTGGCCACGCCCAGGGTGCTTGCCCCGGCCCACCAGTACGACCGCTTCGAGCTGCGCAGCAGCAACAAGCGGCCGGCCACTTCGAGAGCACGTTGTGCCGCGATGGTGCGACGGATGTACCGCGCATCGCGGGCGCCACGGGATTCTTCGATGTCCTGTCGGATCGCGTCCAGCTCGACGCCCAGAGCCTCGATATCGGCTTCGGTCAAGTGCGCGAATTCGGGTACGTCAGTGACTGCCATTTATCGACCTCCTTCCCAATTACCTACGCTAGCGTAACCTACGCAATCGTAGGTTTCTAGACAGCAAATTCTGAATTTCGCGGATGTGCTGCGCTGTCAAATATCCAGTACACAGTCCCCGGCCGCAGCCGAAACACAGGTCTGGACCCGGCTTCCCGGTTCGCGTTCCTCGCCCGTGCGCAGATCCCGGGCGTGGCCCTCCAGCAAACCCACCACACAGGACTGGCAGATGCCCATCCGGCAGCCGAACGGCATCTGCACGCCGGCCTTTTCGCCGGCTTCCATCAGCGACGTCGCCGCATCGGCGACGACGGTCTTGCCGCTGCGCTCGAACGTCACTGAACCGCCGGTGCCCTCGACCGCAGCCTTCGACGCCGCGAAACGCTCGAGGTGCAGCCGCACCCCGAGCCCCGCCGCCTCGTACTCACGTTCCGCGTCGTGCAGCATGGCCTCCGGGCCGCACGCCCACGCTTCGCGTGTCCGCCAGTCGGCGACCTCGTCGTCCAGTTTGGACAGATCGAGACGCCCCTCGGTACGGGTGGCCCGCACCCGGAGCTGGTAGCCCGGGTGGTCCTTGGCCAGCTGCGCCAATTCCTCGGCGAAGATGACGTCGGCTTCCGTCGGGGCCGAGTGCAGGTGGACGATATCGGTGATCTGACCGCGGCGCGCCAATGTGCGCAGCATGGACATCACCGGCGTGACGCCCGAGCCCGCGGTCAGGAACAACACCTTGCCGGGCGCGGGGTCCGGCATGACGAACTCGCCCTGGGGTGCCGCCAGCCGCACGACGGTTCCCGGCGCCACGCCCCCGACGAGGTGAGTGGACAGGAAGCCCTCGGGCATGGCCTTCACGGTGATGGTGATGGTCTTGTGGTCGAGGGACTCGACCGGGCTCGACGTCAGCGAGTACGAACGCCACCGCCACCGACCGTCCATGAGCAGGCCGATGCCGATGTACTGACCCGGGCGGTAGTCGAACGAGAAACCCCAGCCGGGCTTGATCACCAGGGTCGCCGAGTCCTCGGTTTCCCGGCGGACCTCGACCACCTTGCCGCGCAACTCACGCGCCGACCACAGCGGATTGATCAGTTTGAGGTAGTCGTCCGGCAGCAGCGGCGTGGTGATCCGCCCGACGATGGTGCGCAATGCGTGCCACCCCGGCCGTTCCTTGGCACCGGCGACCTTGGGCCGCACGGTGTCGACGACATTGGCCGAGACCTTGATGTAGTTCTTGGCCACGTTCACTCCCGCTCAGGTTTAGCTCGTCCTAACCTACGGTACCGTAACCTACGCGCAAGTAGCTGCCCCGCCGGCCATACCCGAATGGCTACAGCAGTTCCAACAAAAACGGTAACTCTTGAGCGGCGTACCACGCCAGATCGTGATCCTGAGCATCTCCGACAGTGAGCTCGGCGTCCTCGTCCCCGAGGTCCGCGGCGTCGACCACCGCGACCGCAGCAAGCACCGCAGGCTCCGCCGCCGCGTTGTCGACGTACGCCGCGACCACATCGGCCAGCGCGACCGGCCCGGCCAGCCGCACCACCGCGTCGTCGAGATCCGGGCGCACCGTCACACCCTCGGCCTCGGCCACCAGGACCGCGCGCCGCGGCGGCAATCCGCCGTCCTCGCCGCCCACGCCCTCACCAGCCAGCAGCCGCAGCGACGCCAGCGCCGCCTCCTGCAAGGCGATCTCGCCGAGTTCGTCCTCGTCGCCGTGCGCGTAGGCCTCGCGCAGCGTCGGAGTCACCGCGAACGCGGTCCCGCTGCGGGCCGGCATCACTCCGTCGGCCACGAGTTGCGACAGCATGGCCAGGGTCGCCGGAATGTAGACACGCACCAGGGCACTCTAAAGGGATCTCTCGGGATCGCCCATCAGCTCGGCGACGTGATCTGGCACATAGGTGGTGAGTTCCCGTGACGGCCGGACGTACGTACCCGTCACCACCGGACGCTCCGGCAGCTCCACTTTCGAATGCTCGACCGCGGTGTACGGGATGGTCGACAACAGATGCGCGATCATGTTCAGCCGCGCGTGCTTCTTCACGTCGGATTCGACGACGAACCAGGGACTCTGCGGCGTATCGCAATGGACCATCATCTGGTCCTTGGCCCGCGAATAGTCCTCCCAGCGGTACACCGACTCGAGGTCCATGGGCGAGAGCTTCCACTGCCGGACTGGATCGTTGAGGCGGGACCGGAACCGCTTCAGCTGTTCGGCGTCGGACACCGAGAACCAGTACTTGCGCAGGATGATGCCGTCGTCGATCAGCATCTGCTCGAAGATCGGGGTCTGCCGCAGGAACAGCGCATGCTCCTGCGGGGTGCAGAACCCCATGACCGTCTCCACGCCGGCCCGGTTGTACCAGGACCGGTCGAACAGCACGATCTCGCCCTTGGCCGGCAGGTGCGCGATGTAGCGCTGGTAGTACCACTCGCCCCGCTCCCGGTCACTCGGCGCGGGCAGCGCCGCAACCCGGGCGATCCGCGGACTCAGGTATTCGGTGATGCGCTTGATGGTGCCGCCCTTGCCCGCGGCGTCGCGCCCCTCGAAGACGATGACGATGCGGGCGCCGGTGGCGCGCACCCACTCCTGCAGCTTCACCAGCTCGGTCTGCAGCCGGAAGATCTCGGCTTCGTAGACGTCGTTCGGGATCTTCCGCGCCTTCTTCGACGCCATCAGCGCGCCACCTCCCGCAGCTCGTCGAGCGCTTCGCGCAGCAGGCCGGGGAACACGTCGACGTCGCTCATGGCCTCGCGATCGGCGTTGATGCCGTAATAGAGGCTGCCGTTGTACGACGTGATGCCGAGCGCCAGCACCTGGTTGTTGAGCAGCGGCGGCACGGCGTAGGTGTCCAGCAGCTTGGTGCCCGCCACGTACATCTGCTTCTGCGCGCCCGGCACGTTGGTGATCAGCAGGTTGAACTGGCGTGCCGGGAAGCTCGTCGCGACCCGGGTGCCCATGGCGTGCAGCGTCGGCGGCGCGAACCCCGACAGTGTGACGATGGTGCGTGCGTCGACCGGGGTGGTCGTCGTGGCCTGGGTCTCGGTGGCGTGCGCGATCTGGGACAGCCGGACCAGCGCGTTGTTCTCCCCCACCGGCAGGTCCACCAGGAAAGGCGTCACCTCGCTGATCGCCTGGCCCGGGCCGGCGGTCTCCAGGTGGTCGGTCTCGGGGTACACCGACATGGGCGCCATGGCCCGCACCGTCAGGCCCGTCGACACCGATTGGCCGCGGGACATCAACCAGTTGCGCAGTGCGCCGGTCACCACCGACAGCACGACGTCGTTGACGTCGCACTCGAAGCGGGTCCGCAGCTGCCGGTACTCCTCGAGCTCGTGCTTGGCGACGGTGAACCGCCGGTTGCGCGACACGGTGGCGTTGAGCGGGCTGCTGGGAGCGGTACCCCGCACCATGGTGCGCGCCATGTCGATGACGCGCCGGCCGGCCTCGACGAACTGCTCGGTGCTGGAGATCATGTCCGCTGCCGCGGACTGCACCGCAGCCAGCTGGGCCGTCGGCCGGGCGATCCACTCACCGATGGCCCCCAGCAGCAGCGAGACGTCGCTGGGCTCGCGGCCCGGAATCCAGATGTCCTCGCCGAACTCGGGCGGCTTCTGGGTCCGGTCGGCGATGACGTGCCCGATCTCCAGCGCCGTCATGCCGTTGACGAGGGCCTGGTGGGTCTTGGTGTAGATCGCGAGGCGGTTGTCGGAGAGCCCTTCGACCAGGCACATCTCCCACAGCGGTCGGGTCTTGTCCAGCGGCCGCGATCCCAGCCGGGCCACCAGATCGTGCAGCTGGGCATCGCTTCCCGGGGACGGCAGCGCCGAGCGCCGGATGTGGTAGGTGATGTCGAAGTCGCGGTCGTCGACCCAGACCGGCCGGGCCAGGCCGAGCGTGACCTCGCGGACCTTCTGCCGGTAGCGCGGGATCTGCGGAAGTCGGGCCTCGACGGTCGCCAGCAGTGTCTCGTAACTCAGGCCGGCCCGCGGCCGCCGCAAGATGGACAGCGTCCCGACATACATGGGTGTCGATGAGTCTTCCAGCCCGTAGAACGACGCGTCTGCCGCCGACAACCGGGTCACCATGCAGCCAGCTCCCCCTTCACCCTCCTCCGGAACGACCCCGTCACGGTATCCCCGGGGCCTGCCCCTCGCAGCACCGGACCGGCGAATTGGCGTCGAGCGCCAGAGGAATCCGGTGCGATGATTTAGCAGTCTGCAACTCTCCAGCAGATGCCGTCACCGATCTGACCGACCGCTGGAGAATTCATGACCGCATCGACCCGCATCGACATCGAGCTGACGGCGCCGATCGTCGACTACGAGCCCCCGCCCATCGTGGCGGGCACCAGGACGTCCGCCGCCGATCTGCTGCGCGTGGTGCCGGACTCCGTACCCGAATTCAACCCTGCCGAACCGCACCTGGGCGCGGCGCCGCCGGCAACGGCGCTGGTCTTCGCCGACGCCGCGCTGCGCCGGGTGCTCGAGGTCAGCGACGGCCGCCGTCCGACAGCGCAATTGCGCCCGCTGGCCATCACGCCGCTGTTCGAGGCCATGGCGTCGTGGCCCCGGCAGACCCGCGCCGACGGCGCGGCGGTGCTGCGCCGGGTGCGGCTACGCACCGCCCGCGAACAGGACGGGCTCGCCACCGCGGTCGAGGTGTTCGCCACCTTCAGCCGCGGGCCACGACTGCACGCCGCTGCCGGCCGCGTCGAAATGGTCGGCGGGCGTTGGCAATTCGTGGCCCTGCAGCTGGGTTAGGTGATCAGCCCCGCTTCTGCTTGCGGGCCGCCTCACGACGCTCCCGCCGTGACCCGACACCTGCGGCATGCCGCCCGCCGCCCGGACGACGGACCTCGGCGGACCCGTCCTCGCCCGGACCGGTGTACGTCATGGCCGGCGCCTTGTTCTCAATTCCCTTGGCGCGCAATGCTGCCGGCGCGGCCTGCTCCTCAGCGGCGTTCTGCTCGGCCTCGGCGGCGAACTGCGCGAGCCCCTGCGGCGCGGCGACCGGGGCCACCTGCGGCGCCTGCTGCGCCTCGACCTGCACGTTGAACAGGAACCCGACCGACTCTTCCTTCAGCCCGTCGAGCATGCCCATGAACATGTCGTAACCCTCACGCTGGTACTCGACCAGCGGGTCGCGCTGCGCCATGGCCCGCAGGCCGATGCCCTCCTTGAGGTAGTCCATCTCGTAGAGGTGCTCACGCCACTTGCGGTCGATGACGTTGAGCAGGACGCTGCGCTCCAGCTGCCGCATGGCGCCCGGGCCGGCGATGGCCTCCAGGTCGGCTTCGCGCTTGGCGTAAGCCTTTTCAGCGTCGGCGATCAGGGCCTCGCGCAGCTCGTCCTGGGTCAGCTCGCCCGGCTCGCCGACCGCGTCCGAGTCGATCAGGTCGTGGTAGTCCAGGCCCACCGGGTACAGCGTCTTGAGCGCGTCCCACAGCTTGCCCAGGTCCCAGTCCTCGGCGTAGCCCTCGGCGGTGGCGCCGTCGACGTACGCGGTGATGACGTCGACCAGCATCTGGTGCGCTTCCTTCTGAAGGTCGTCGCCCTCCAGGATCATCTTGCGCTCGCGGTAGATGACCTTGCGCTGCTGGTTCATCACCTCGTCGTACTTGAGGACGTTCTTGCGGACCTCGAAGTTCTGCCCTTCGACCTGGGTCTGCGCGCTCTTGATCGCGCGGGTCACCATCTTGGCCTCGATCGGCACGTCGTCCGGCAGGTTCAGCCGGGTCAGCAGCGCTTCGAGGGTGGCGCCGTTGAAGCGGCGCATCAGCTCGTCGGACAGCGAGAGGAAGAACCGCGACTCGCCCGGGTCGCCCTGACGGCCGGAGCGACCGCGCAGCTGGTTGTCGATACGACGGGACTCGTGGCGTTCGGTGCCCAGCACGTACAGGCCACCGACCTCGCGGACCTTCGCGGCCTCTTCCTCGACCAGCTTCTTGACCTTCGGCAGTTCCTCGTGCCAGGCCGCTTCGTACTCTTCGGGCGTCTCGACGGGGTCCAGGCCGCGCTTGCGCAGCCGCGCGTCGGCGATGAAGTCGACGTTGCCGCCCAACACGATGTCGGTACCGCGGCCGGCCATGTTGGTGGCGACCGTGACGGCCTTCAGCCGGCCGGCCTCGGCGATGATGCTCGCCTCCTGCTCGTGGTACTTGGCGTTGAGCACGTTGTGCGGGATGCGGCGCTTGGTGAACTGCTTGGACAGGTACTCCGAGCGCTCGACGCTGGTGGTACCGATCAGGACCGGCTGGCCCTTCTCGTAGCGCTCCTGCACGTCGTCGACGACGGCGATGTACTTGGCCTCTTCGGTCTTGTAGATCAGGTCCGACTGGTCCTGGCGGATCATCTCCCGGTTGGTGGGGATCTGCACCACGCCGAGCTTGTAGATCTCGTGCAGCTCAGCGGCCTCGGTCTCGGCGGTACCGGTCATGCCGGACAGCTTGTCGTAGAGGCGGAAGTAGTTCTGCAGCGTGATGGTGGCCAGAGTCTGGTTCTCGGCCTTGATCTCGACGTGCTCCTTGGCCTCGATGGCCTGGTGCATGCCCTCGTTGTAGCGGCGGCCGACCAGCACACGGCCGGTGAACTCGTCGACGATGACGACCTCGCCGTCGCGGACGATGTAGTCCTTGTCGCGCTGGAACAGTTCCTTGGCCTTGATGGCGTTGTTCAGGTAGCTGACCAGCGGGGAATTGGCGGCCTCGTAGAGGTTGTCGATGCCGAGCTGGTTCTCGACGAACTCCACCCCGGCCTCGTGCACGCCGATGGTGCGCTTGCGGATGTCGACCTCGTAGTGGACGTCCTTCTCCATGAGCGGCGCGATGCGCGCGAACTCGGTGTACCAGTTCGACGCGCCGTCGGCCGGGCCCGAGATGATCAGCGGCGTACGGGCCTCGTCGATGAGGATCGAGTCGACCTCGTCGACGATGGCGAAGTTGTGGCCCCGCTGCACCATGTCGTCGGTCGAGTGCGCCATGTTGTCGCGCAGGTAGTCGAAACCGAACTCGTTGTTGGTGCCGTAGGTGATGTCGGCGTTGTACGCGGCGCGCCGCTCCTCGGGCGTCATCTGCGACAGGATCACCCCGACGTCGAGGCCGAGGAAGCGGTGCACGCGGCCCATCCACTCGCTGTCGCGCTTGGCCAGGTAGTCGTTGACGGTGACGACGTGCACACCCTTGCCGGAGAGTGCGTTGAGGTAGGCCGGGAGCACACAGGTCAGGGTCTTGCCCTCACCGGTCTTCATCTCGGCGACGTTGCCGTAGTGCAGCGCGGCGCCGCCCATCACCTGGACATCGAAATGGCGCTGGTCCAGCACCCGCCAGGCCGCCTCGCGGGCAACGGCGAAGGCTTCGGGCAGCAGGTCGTCGAGCGACTCTCCGTCGGCGATGCGCTTCTTGAACTCTTCGGTCTTGCCGCGCAGCTCGTCGTCCGACAGCTTCTCGACGTCATCGGACAAGGTGTTGACATAGGCGGCGACCTTTTGCAGGCGCTTGACCATGCGACCTTCACCGATGCGGAGCAACTTCGACAGCACGCTTTTCCCCTGTGGGTCTGGAACGGATATACGTCAGCGGGTTAGACGTGACCATCGTAGGTGACCGGGGGAATCGGCAGATAAGAGTGCGCCCCCGGCGGTTCGGCCGGGGGCGCATCAGCGGGACGTCAGGACAGGCGGATCAAGCCGTAGTCGTAGGCGTGTCGGCGGTAGACCACCGTCGGCCGGTCGCTCTCCTTGTCATGGAACAGGAAGAAGTCGTGTCCGACGAGCTCCATCTCGTAGAGGGCGTCGTCGACCGTCATCGGGTTGGCGGGGTGTTCCTTGACGCGGACCACCTGGCCTGGGACATGGTCGTCGAGATCGGCGGGGGCCGCCTGGCTCGGCGCCGCGGGCAGGTCTTCGGGCGGGACGATGGACGTCGCCTCGGCGAGCCCCACCGGGGTCTTGTCGCCATAGTGAATCTTGCGGCGGTCCTTGCTGCGCCGCAGGCGGTTCTCGAGTTTGCTGACTGCCGACTCGAGCGCGGCGTAGAAGCTGTCGGCGCAGCCCTCGCCACGCACGACCGGTCCACGGCCGCGGGCGGTGATCTCGACGTGCTGGCAGTTCTTGCGCTGGCGCCGGTTCTTCTCGTGGTCGAGTTCGACGTCGAACAGATAGATGGTGCGATCGAAGCGTTCCAGCCTGGAAAGCTTCTCGGAAACGTAGATGCGGAAATGTTCGGGGACTTCGACGTTACGGCCCTTGACGACGACGTCGGCGTGCGGTTCCGGCGCAGCCTCGGTGTCATCGGCAAACATGGTCGAGCGGGCAGAATCCACGGATTGGGTTGACATGCTTAGCAACTCGCTTCTCTCTCGCAGTGCACGTGTGGCTCTTCTTGCACACGGTCTGAACTACGCGCCGGGCGGGTCTGCAAGTCGCCGCAGCCCGGCGCAAGGTGTTGAGTACTCACCTCCTACCGCTGTCAGCGATTTGGTACCGAGTGAATATGTCGGTACCGCCGTGAGGCTTCACGGGTGGTTGCAGCCGACGGTAGTCCGAGTTCACCTAGTCGTGCCACCGATTTCGCATACCGGTTTTGAGAACTTCATATCGAGTTGATGTAGGTACCCCGCGGGCCGTGTCCTGCCGCCTCCGGGCTCATGCGTGTGCTATTGCGAGCACACCCCACACCACGGCCCCGGACGTTTGCAGGACCCGAACCGCTTCGGCCGCAGTGGCACCCGTGGTCACCACGTCGTCGAACACGAGCACCTCCCCGCGCACCGGAGTTCGTTGCCGGACCCGGCCGCGGATGTTGCGTTGTCTTTGCGCACTGGAGAGGCCGACCGAATCACGGGTGAAGGCCCGCATGGCCAACGCCGGCTCGACCGTGACGCCCGGTATCCCGCCGGCCGCGGCGCGGGCGATCTTCGCCACGGGGTCACCACCACGGCGACGGGCGGCCAGGCTCCGGGTCGGCGCTGGCACGACTGTCAGCGGCGCCGCGATGAGGCCCCAACCGATCAGGGTGCGCAGCGCCGCGGCGACGGCGTCGGCCAGTGGCGGGACCAGGTCGGTGCGGCCGTGCTCCTTGAGTCCCACGATGGCGCGTCGTCTGGCCCCGGCGTAGCGCCCGAGCGCGAAGACCGGCACCCCGGGGTCCTCCCGGGGCGTCACCACGTGCGGCTCGTCGGGGCGGACGGTCAGTTCCGCTGCACAGGCGGCACACCAGCGGGTCGACGGCGCGCCGCAGCCACCGCATTCGACGGGCAGGACCAGGTCGAGCATGGGGTCAGCATGCCGCCGGGGTGTGACAGGTCCGGCTCAGCCCGGCAGCACCGGCAGCGCGCCGGCGATCATCAGTGGCCGGACATCGGTCCACATCAGGTTGTTGTCCGCCGCCGAGCCCGACAGCTGCAGGATGCCGCGCTGGTCGGCGAGGTACACCGTCGAGGTGTTGGCCGCGGCCGTGGACACCGGGGCCACCAGGTTCCGGGTCGGTCCGTCGGAGTTCACGCCGTCGAGGTTGACGTACGACACCGGATGCGCCCCGTCGGTGCGGGTCACCACGATGTCGTCGCCGGTACGCCAGGACAGCGACAGGGCGGTGTTGCCGAGGCCGTATCCGAGCCGGCGCGGGTACGTCAGCGCGAGCTGACCGCCCTGCCCCTGCTCGACGCCGGCCAGGATCACCTGGCCGTTGATCACCATGGCAGCGCGCGTGGCGTCGCGCGACAGCTGCAGCGCGCTGATCGGGCCGGGGAACTTGGTGGCCACGGCCGACGAGTCGACGGGGATGCGGGCGGGCTGGCCCGATGCCGCCTCCTGAATGGCGCGCACGACGTTGGTGCCGTCGACCACGATCCAGATCGCGTCGTCGAGCGACCAACTGGGACGCGTCAGGGTATGCGCGTCGAGCGCCTGCGCGGCGTCGCCGTTCACCGGGCCCACCCACAGCGACTGCGCCATGTCCGGGGCACCGGGCCGCAGCGTCACCACCGAGGCGACCTCCTGCCCGCTGCGGGACAGCGCGGACGACGTCTGGCCCGGCAGTTGCCCGAAGGCCCCGGCGACACGCGGCGCGTTGTCGCCTTCCAGGGACACCAGCGAGCCGCCCACGAGGGCGTGCAGGCCGGCCGCGGCCCCCGGATCGGCCCCTGGATCGGTGGCCGCGACGTCGGAGGTGTTCCAGCCTTCGGCGAAGCGGTCGTCGAGGGCGGCGCCGTCGGCGTTGATGACGTACGGGCCGTTGACGCCGGCCCGGAAGAGCGTCCAAATGATCTGTGCCGCAAGGAGTTGCCGGCTGTGCGGGTCCGTGGTCGACAGGCTCTCCAGGTCGATGCGCGCGCCGCCGTAGCCGCGCCCGACACCGGTCTTACCGCCGTCGGCCCGGGTCACCGGACCCCGCAGCCGCAGCGGTGCGGCCATCAGATTCCGGACGCTGCCGGCCATCTCGGGACGCGGCCCCGACAGCAGCTTGGTGACGAGCTCGGTGGCCAGCTGGTCGGAGTCGGACACCGCGACGTATCGCGGATCGGGCACGACGGTCTTGCCGGTCGGGTCGACGAAGTACAGCGTGTCCCGCTTGTAGGTGGACTGGAACTGCTGCCAGTCCAGAAACACTCCGTTGGGCAGCTTGTCGATGCGCCAGCCCCGCGGCGTCTTCACCAGGTCGATGGGACCCGGATCGGGCAGCGCGCCCTCCCCCGTCTCGAACACCCCGACGTCCGACAGGGAGCCCAGGATGTCGGCGCGCATGGTCACCGAAACCTTGTCCGTGCCACGGGTTTCCACGAACACGACGCGGTCGATCAGCAGGGCGCTACCGGCGTCGTCCCAGGAGCGGGACGCCGATTCGGTGAGGAACTGACGTGCGGCGAGATGCCGGTTCGCGGGATCGGCGGTGGCCTTGAGGAATTCGCGCAGCAGGAGGTCCGGGTCCATGCCGGGCGACGGCGTCGGCAGGTTCCGCGGCGCCGGCCGGTCGACGGTGCCCACCGCTTGTGGCGCCGACGAACTGGGTACCCCGGCGCACCCCGTCAACACCAGCATCAGCACCGCGCAGACCGCGAATGCCCCTTTCACGATGCGTCCCCCGCGGGCAGTTCCCCGGACGACAGGGCCGTAACCGATTTGGGCCCAGTGGGTTTGAGCGGCAGCGGGCTGGTGGTCACCTTGTGGCCACGCACCAGCGGCAGCGTGAGCCGGAAGCAGGCGCCGTGACCAGGCTCGCCCCAGGCCTCCAGACGGCCCTGGTGCAAGCGGGCGTCCTCGATGCTGATGGCCAGGCCCAGACCGGTGCCGCCGGAGCGCCGCACCCGTGAGGGGTCGGACCGCCAGAACCGGCTGAACACCATCTTCTCCTCGCCCGGTCGCAGGCCCACGCCGAAATCGCGGACCGTCACTGCCACGGTATCCACGTCGGCGGCCATCTTGATCTGAACGGGTTTCTTCTCGGCATGGTCGATCGCGTTGGCGATGAGGTTGCGCAGGATGCGCTCGACGCGGCGCGGATCGACCTCTGCGATGACGGCCTCGTCCGGAAGATGCACGGCGAGTTTGATGTTCGCGTCGTCGGCCAGGTGCCCGACGTTGTCGAGCGCGCTCTGCACGGTGTCACGCAGGTCGACAGATTCCACCGACAGCTCGGCCACACCGGCGTCGTGCCGCGAGATTTCCAGCAGATCGGCCAGCAGCGTCTCGAAGCGGTCCAACTCGTTGACCATCAACTCCGTCGAACGGCGCAGCGCCGGGTCGAGCTCCTCGCTGTGGTCGTAGATCAGATCCGCGGCCATGCGCACCGTCGTCAGCGGCGTCCGCAGTTCGTGGCTGACGTCAGAGGTGAAGCGGCGCTGCAGATTTCCGAACTCCTCGAGCTGGGTGATCTGCTTGTGCAGGCTCTCGGCCATGTCGTTGAACGACACCGCCAGGCGCGCCATGTCGTCCTCACCACGCACCGGCATGCGCTCGGTGAGGTGGCCTTCGGCGAACCGCTCGGCGATGCGCGACGCCGAGCGCACCGGCAGCACGATCTGCCGCGCCACCAGCAACGCGATGGCCGCGAGCAGGCCCAGCAACACGATGCCGCCGGTGGCCATGGTGCCGCGCACCAGCGCGATGGTGCTCTCTTCGTTGCTCAGCGGAAAGATCAGGTACAGCTCGAGATTGGTGACCTGGGACGCAGAAGCCCCGGCCGGGCTTCCGACAACCAGAGCGGGACCGGAGAAGCCCTCGGTGTGGACGGTCGCGTACTGGTAGCTGACCTGGCCGGCTTTGACGAAGTCGCGCAAGGAGTTCGGAATCTCCCCCACCGGCCCGGCCGACGTGGCCGCGCGCGGACCGTCACCCGGCACCACCAGCACCGCGTCGAACGCACCGGCCAGCCGCGAGCCCGAATCGACCTTGCGGTCGATGAGGGTGTTACGCGCCAGCTGCAGGCTGCTGCCCAGCGAGCGCGTCTCCTCACCACCGACGATGCCACTCACCGTGGTGCGGGCGTGCTCGATCTCCTCGGTACCGGCGCGCACCTTGGATTCCAGGATGCGATCGGTGATCTGGCTCGTCAGCACGAAACCCAGCACGAGAATGACAGCCAGCGACAGCCCCAATGTCAGGGACACCACGCGCAGCTGCAACGAGCGGCGCCAGGCGTACCCGACCACCCGGCCGACAGCACCCAGACCGCGCACGACGGCGCCCGAGCCGAAACCGCCCCGGATACGCCGCCGAGAACCCCAGATCAACGCCCGATCACGGCGGTCCGGCCTTGTATCCCACTCCTCGAACGGTCAGCACCACCTGCGGGTTCTCCGGGTCCTTCTCGACCTTGGCCCGCAGCCGCTGGACGTGGACGTTCACCAGGCGAGTGTCTGCCGGGTGCCGGTAGCCCCACACCTGTTCGAGCAGCACGTCGCGAGTGAAGACCTGGCGCGGCTTGCGAGCGAGCGCGACCAACAGGTCGAACTCCAGCGGCGTCAGCGAAATCTGCTCACCCTGACGCGTCACCTTGTGCGCCGGCACGTCGATGTCGACGTCGGCGATGGACAGCATCTCCGCCGGCTCGTCGTCGTTCCGGCGCAACCGCGCCCGCACCCGCGCCACCAGTTCCTTCGGCTTGAAGGGCTTCATGACGTAGTCGTCGGCGCCGGATTCCAGGCCCAGCACCACGTCGACCGTGTCGGTCTTGGCGGTCAGCATGACGATCGGCACGCCCGAGTCGGCGCGCAGCACACGGCACACGTCGATGCCGTTCATTCCAGGCAGCATGAGGTCCAACAGCACCAGATCCGGGCGCAGCTCGCGGACCGCGGTCAGCGCCTGGCTGCCGTCACCGATGACGGCGGTGTCGAAGCCTTCACCGCGCAGCACGATGGTGAGCATCTCGGCCAGAGATGGGTCGTCGTCGACGACCAGAATGCGTTGCCTCATGGCGTCCATGGTGTCACCAGATCGCGATAAAGCTGTGATCTCCGATGGGTGTTTTGCCACTTACCTGACAACCTGCTGGTAATTGGCGCGGTCGGATCAGCCCAACAGCTGTGTGGCCAACTGGCCCGGGTCGACATCCGGCGCGACCAAAGCCCAACGGCCGACCCAGTTTTCGGCCGCCAGCGCGGCGTAGACCGCACCCGTGCGGCCCTGCAGACCGCCGTCGCGCTCGTAGGCGTCGCGCGTCCGAGCAGCGTCCTGAGCTTCCCGGCGAGCCGCCCTTTCCGCGGCGAGATCGGTCGGCACGTTCAGATAGAGCTGCCAATCCGGCACCGGCAGCGCCAACCGCCCGAACTCCAACTGCCGCACCCAGGCCACGACGTCGCCGTCGGCGTCCTGATGCAGCCGCGCCGCGCTGTAGGCGGCGTTGGAGGCGACGTAGCGGTCGAGGATGACCACATCGTGCTTGGTGTTCAGTTCCGCGATCTCAGCCTTGGCACCCGCGCGGTCGAGCGCGAAGAGCATCGCCATGGCGTACACCGACTCGGCCAGGTCACCGTGCTGGCCGTGCAGCGCCTCAGCGGCGATGTCGGCCTCGACCGAACGGCCGTAGCGCGGGAACGCCAGCGTGGCCACCGACTTGCCTGCGGCTTCCAGGTGCGCGCGCAGACCCTGCGTCAGAGTGTTCTTCCCCGCACCGTCCACGCCTTCGATTGCGATCAGCACGTGGCGAGCGTAGTTGGCGCAGCGGCTGGGACCCTGCCGTCGACGCCAAAGTTCGATGACATGGCGTTGACGGAAGGCGCGATGCTCGCTCAAGGTGCTGTCAGCAGACCTGTCCACTGACGCCGCCTGAAGTACGTCCGGAGCAACGGCGCGTCGGACACCGAAGACCGTCGGCTGCGAATGGTGTTGGCGAACGACGTGATTCTGATCGACGGCTCCGAACGAATCTGACGGCAAGCCCGTCATATATCTCCTGCGCGACCTCACAGAAACATCGCAGAAATCGCTCGGTGATGCCGGATCAGTACTTTCGCGCGATGGCGACCACGATGGAACCCCCCAAGAGCGAGATGATCCGGCTGGCGAACAAGCCACCGTGGTACACCTCGCTTTTCGTGCAGCTGCTCGTCGCGATCGTCGCCGGAATCCTGGTCGGCTGGCTGCACCCGCAGATCGGCGCCGATCTCAAACCGTTCGCCGACGGCTTCATAAAGCTCATCAAGATGCTGATCGCGCCGATCATCTTCTGCACCGTCGTGCTGGGCATCGCACACGTCGGCGACCTCAAGTCGGTCGGCCGGATCGGCGGGAAAGCGTTGATCTACTTCGAAGTCGTCACCACCTTCGCGCTGCTCTTCGGGCTGGTGATCGGCAACATCGTCGAACCTGGGGCAGGGTTCCACGTCGATCCCAACAAACTGGCGAGCGGCGCCGACGCGCTGGCGAAGAAAACCCAGAACAAGGAACTGCCGCACACCGTCGACTTTCTGCTCAACATCATCCCGGAATCGGTGTTCAAGGCGTTCACCGAGAACAACCTGCTTCAGGTGTTGTTCTTCGCCGTCCTGTTCGGACTGGCGCTGGCCAAGTTCGGCGAGAAGGGTCCGCCCGTCATCCTCGAATTCGTCGACCACCTCAGCCATCTGTTCTTCACCGTCATCGGCTGGGTCATGCGACTTGCACCGATCGGCGCCTTCGGGGCGATGGCCTACATCATCGGCCAGTACGGCATCGGCTCCCTGGGCAGTTTCGCGAAACTGATCGGCTGCTGCTATCTCGCGGCTGCCCTGTTCATCGTGATCCTCGGCGTCATCGTCAAGGTCTTCGCGGGGGTGAACCTGTGGAAGTTCGTCGTGTACATCAAGGACGAGCTGTTCCTGGCACTCGGTACCGCCTCGACGGAGGTGGTGTTACCGCGGATCATGACCAAGTTGAACAAAGCCGGTTGTTCGCGCACCACAACAGGTCTGGTGGTGCCGACCGGCTACTCGTTCAATCTCGACGGGGCGACTCTCTACCTCTCGATCTGTGTGCTGTTCCTGGCCCAGGCATTGGGAGTGAACCTCAGCCTCGGTGAGCAGATCACCGCGGTGCTGGTGCTGATGCTGACGTCGAAGGGCATGGCCGGGGTTCCCGGCTCGTCGTTCCTCGCACTGTCGGCAACCGTCGCCGCCATCGGCCACGGGGCCATCCCGGTCGCCGCCGTGGCCCTGCTCCTGGGTGCCGACCGCATCATGGATTCGATGCGCGTCTCGGTGAACCTGCTCGGCAACTGTGTAGCGACGTTCGTGGTGGCGGCATGGGAGGGCCAACTCGACAAAGACCGCATGCGCAAAGTGCTCGACGGCGAGGACGTGCCGCCACTCGACGACCCCGACCCGATGCAGGATCCGGCTGCGGGCGGTCGCACCACGTCCACGACCACCTGACCGATATCCAGCTCAGGATCTGCGCATTGGCGATCATCGGAGACAAAGCCAACGTCACGTATCTGGGTGGAAAGTTCGATGACGTTTGCCGACTACCCGGCATGTCGAGACCGGACAAGTACGAAGTGATGGGCGCGATACCGGTAGCTGAGTTGACCGCTGTGGTTGAGCACGTAGACGAGGTTCGCCTAGGCCCAAAGCATGCGTGAATACCCCTGAAAGTCTTGCTTTTTCAGGGTTATTCACGCGTCAGTGTGTCGGTGGTGGGATGTCTTGTTGCTCTGCGGATTCGGCGGCCTGGGCGGTTTCTTCGGCTTCGGCGGCTTCCCTGGCTTGCCGTTCTTCGCGGCGGCGCTCAGCGGCTTCTCGAGCGGCCGCGATTTCTTGGATGTCGGCTTCGTTGAGGGCCCGCTCGTAGGCGATCTGCTGGGCCAGGTTTTGGGCGCGGGTGCGGCGTCGGGTGGGCATCATGACACCCCGCCCCGGCGCCGGTGGCGTATCGAGGTCGGTGTTCTCGGTCGGGGGCGGGTCCGGGAGTGGCGTGTCCATGTGCGTGCGGGGGAACAGGATTCGACTGCCGGGCACGCTGACGTAGGTGTGGCCCGTCGGTGCGGTCCACACGATCGTGCCGTCCGATTCTTGACGGTCCCGCCACCCGTCGGGGCCGCCGTAGAACGTTTTCAGCAGGTGGTGCTTGCGATTGGCTCTAGCGAACGAGATTAAAACAGGTGCCTGACCAGCGAACATAGCGCAGAGTGACACGCCCGGACCGGCTAGCAGGGTAACGTCACGGACGGTGCAGCCAAACGGGTCGGTGAGGCCGCGGCGGGATCGGGACCTATGTCGAGCAGGGTCCGCTACGGCGCTGCACCCCGGGACTACCGATCGGACGGGGCGAATCGGATTACCAATCGGATTACCAATCCGACCCGGCGCACTCGGCCGCGATGGCGAACAGCCGAGCCACCCGAGCGGGGTCGGACCACCCCGTTCCGTCCGCCCGCACCGTGGCCGCCAGGTCCGCCAGCCGCCCAGCGGCACGGCCGTCCGCCACGTTGTACGCGACGACGCCCGCGGCGTCCATGGCGTCACACCAGCAGAGCCCGGCGAACGCATCCGCCGCGTCGAGCAGGGCGGCCAGCTGCTGCAGCTCCCCG
>NZ_JMHT01000094.1 GCF_001905655.1 Mycobacterium sp. ST-F2 | reverse complement strand
GAGCAAGGTCATCCTCGCCCGAACGGGTTGAACACAATCAATGTCGGTGGTCGCCGATATCGTGCGCGGCATGAAGCTTGTTTCCACCCGCATCATCACCGCCGACGTCCCGAGCCTGGTCGGCTTCTACGAATTGGTGACCGGGGCCGAGGCCGTCTGGGCCAACGAACTGTTCGCGGAAATCCCCACGCCGGTGGGCACTTTGGCGATCGGCAGCGACAAGACCGTGCCCTTGTTCGGGGCGGGTTCCGCCGAGCCGGCGGCCAACCGGAGCACCATCATCGAGTTCATCGTGGATGACGTCGACGCGGAGTACGAACGGCTGCGAAGCCGGTTGGACGAGGTCGTCACCGAGCCCACCACGATGCCATGGGGTAACCGGTCGCTGTTGTTCCGCGATCCCGACGGCAACCTCGTCAACCTCTTCACGCCGGTGAGAGACGATGCCGAGGCCAAATTCGGGGCGTAGTCGCTGGTATGCGGCATAGCATCTGCTGGTGAGCTTCGTCGTCTCGCCGGACGCGTACGGCCGCTACATGGGCCGATACGCCGAGCCGCTCGCGGACGTCTTCGCCGCCTTCGCCGGGATCACGGCCGGCGCCAAGGTGCTCGACGTCGGCAGCGGACCCGGCGCGCTGACAGCGCGGCTGCTGGCGACGGGCGCCGAGGTTGCGGCCATCGATCCGTCGCCGCCGTTCGTCGATCCGATCCAGGCGCGGTTCCCCGGGCTCGACGCCCGCCTCGGGACCGCTGAGGAACTGCCTTACGACACTGCGACTTTCGACGCCGCGCTCGCCCAACTGGTGGTGCATTTCATGACCGATCCCGTCGCCGGCATCGGGCAGATGGCGCGGGTGACCCGGCCCGGGGGCGTCGTCGCGGCGTGCGCGTGGGACGGCCCGACGGGTGCGCTGGCACCGTTCTGGGACGCCGTCCACGTGATCGACCCCGACGCACAGGACGAGGCGTTGCTATCTGGCGCGCACAGAGGCCACCTCACCGAGATCTCCGACGCCGCCGGGCTACGCAACGTGACAGAGGATGCCATCGCCATCGACGTGCTGCACCCGAGCTTCGAGGAGTGGTGGGAGCCGTACACGTTCGGTGTCGGACCGGCCGGGGACTACGTCCAGCGCCTCGATGACGAGGGGCGCGGCATGCTGAAAACCGTTGCGCGCGAACGTCTTGGCGACGGACCGTTCACCGTGACGGCCACGGCGTGGGCGGCGCGCGGCACCGTCTGATCCCGTCACGAAATGCCGAGTGCCGCGGCGACCAGATGCCAGAGCCGTTCGGCGGCAAGATCGGGATCGGCACGCGGTGTGGCCCGGAGCTGTTGGGCGATGCTGTGCCGCAGTCCGCCGATGACGAACGCCCCGGCGCTGTCCGCGTCGATGTCGTCGGGCAAGTCACCGTCGTGCTGCCCGCGGCGGATGTTGTCGGCCGCTGCCTCGCTCATCGTCTGCAGATGAACCGCTTCGAGTTCGGCGAGTTCGGGGTCCAGCGTCGCGCGGCCGAGCAGGATCGGCGCCAGCTCATCGTCGAAGTGGTAGACGACGAAACGGCGGGTGCGCTCGCGCTCCCGGACTCCCCAGTCGGCGTCGACGGGTAGGTGCACGTCGGCGATGGCATGGCGCAGCCCGTGATAGAAGTCGTCGTAAACCGCTGCGAGAAGCCCACTTTTGGAACCGAAGTGGTGATAGAGGGCGCCGGTGCTGAGCTGCGCCCGGCGGGTCAGTGCGCTCAGTTCGAGCACGCCGTTGCCGCGCACCAGTTCGTCGCGCGCGGCGGTCAGAAGTTGTTGACGTCCGATCGGGGCACGTGCCATAGTCCAAAACATAACAGAACTCGGTTATGTTTCGGCGGGAGTGGAGCAATGAGCACTGAAGTGTCATCGCTGGCGGACTTGAGCGGCGACCTGGCCGGCACCTATCGCCGGACCGAAAGCAGCGGCGCGACCGTCGACCCCGCGATCGTCGATGCCGATATCGCCACGATGACGCGCGACGGCTACGTGATCCTGCCCGATCTGCTCAGTGCGACCCAGCTGGACGAGATCCGCGCCGCCGTGACGCCGATGCTGGATCGACACGGCCGCAACGGTTTTGAGGGACGGTCGACGCAGCGCATCTACAGCGTGCTCAACAAGACCGCGGCGTGCGACGTCATCGCCGACCACCCGCGCGTGCTGGCCCTGCTGGACCGGATGTTCCTGCCGAACTACCTGCTGTCGATGCTCCAGGTGATCAACATCCTGCCGGGCGAGCAGGCGCAGATGCTGCACACCGACGACGGCTTCTACCCGCTGCCGCGGCCCCGCGCCCCGTTGGGCGCGGCGACCATCTGGGCCATCGACGATTTCACCGCCGACAACGGCGCCACCGACGTCGTGCCCGGCAGCCAGCTCTGGGGCGACCGGTTGCCCGGCGACGACGTCGAGCGCAAGCCCGTCGTGATGGGCGCCGGGTCGTGTGTGTTCTTCCCCGGCACACTGTGGCACGGCGGCGGCGCCAACCGCACCGACCGTCCGCGGCTGGCCGTCACGGCCCAATACTGCGAGCCCTGGCTGCGGCCGCAGGAGGCATTCACGCTGTCGATGACCCGCGACACCGTCCGCCGGGTATCGGAAGACCTACGCCGCATGCTCGGCTACAGCATTCACCCGCCCTTCATCGGGCAGGTCGACGGCATGCACCCGAAGCGGCTGCTGGAGTTGGCCGGCGATTAGTCCGCCTAATCGTCGACGATCAGGCGGATCAGTACGGCACGTCAGTGGCGCCGGCGGACGTGTCCTTCTCGTCGTGATTCGACTCGTGGAACCCGAAGTCGTACGGGTTCGGGCCCTGCTGCGGCAGGTCGAATTCGTCGCCGCCGTAGGGCACATCGGGATCCGGATCGGCGCCGGCCATCGGGGCAAGACTGATCGCCCCGCCGATTGCGGCAGCGGCAATCCACGTTCCTACGAGCGCATTTTTCAATCGCATGACGCCTCCTGAGGGCTTTCCCGTAACCGGGTAGTTGCCCACAAATGTTAATCGCGGCACGACTGCGCTGACGCCGAATGTAATGAATTGACGGATTCGGGAATTCCAGGTCAGGCGAGAATTTCAATTTCTTCGCCGAGCCGGTATCCCGGCGTCAACGACAATGAATCACCACTCCAGAACGACCCGGGATCGAAATAGTTCTCCCGTTTCTCGGTGACCAGCAGACCCATTTCCTCGTAGGTGATGGCCACCGTCTCCGCGCAGTAGGCGGTCTCGAGCCCGGCCGACCGCCGGCGGTTCTTGTCGCGCTCGGCGGATTCGCGAACCTTGCGGTGCACCAAGGGAATTCCGCGTGTGTAGTCGCTGACCACCGGCGCCCGGCCCCGGAACCACCGGCCCGTCAACCGCGCGGTGGTGGGGAACGCGGTGCCGTCCATGCGGGCCACCACTTTCAATGCCAGGTCTTCCTGCTCGCGGGTGGCGTACGGCGTCAGCTGGCGCAGCCAGCACCGCTGCCCGTACACGTACACCCACCGTTCGACGGCGGCCCGCAGGTCGTTGAGTTGCACGCCGCGGTGGTGGCTGCCGCTCCACAGGCATTCGAGTTTGTCGCCGAGTTCGGCGTGCCAGATCAGCGGCGGCAGGTCGTCGATGGCGACCGTCATGCCGACATGGTTCACGGGCGCGTTGGTGAGCGTCTGGATGGCGCGGTCGGGCTTGGAAGCCCCACGGAACAACCAGATGTCGCCGGTCCGGGTTTCGGCCAGCGCTCGCTCCAATGTCACCGCGTTACCAGTCATCTGGGCAGCTTAGACATTCCCCGGCGCTTCGCTCGGCCATAATCACTGCATGCGTGGCGTGTGGAAGTGGGTTGGCCTGGCCGGTGTCGCGGGCGTGGTCGCCGGTGGCGTGTTGGTCGCGCGCGATCAGCGCAACCGCGAGTCATATACGGCCGACGATATTCGCGCCCGGTTGCATCAGCGGCTGGCCGAATCCGGTGGGAGCCAGCCCACGGCATAGAGCCGGTGGTCCCCGGTGAAGCCCTTCAGCTCCGCCACCCGGCCGCCGTCGAAGGTGATGTCCGCGCAGGAAGCCGAGGCGGACAAGGCATCTCGGACGGCCTTGCTCACGAGCACTTCGGCGCCGTCGGCCTGACTCGCCACCCGCGCGGCCATGGCGACGTTGCGCCCGAACAGGTCATCGCCGCGGCGCACCGACTTGCCGGTGTGAATCCCGATGCGGACCCGGACGCCGCCGGGCGCCTTCGCCAATTGCTGCTGCATGTCGATGCTGCAGCGCACGGCCTGCTCGGGCTCGGCGAAGGCGATCATGAAACCGTCGCCCTGACTCTTCACGACCAACCCCGACTGCTTCTTGACGCACCGGCCGACCAGCTTGTCGTGATGGTCGATCAGCCGCACCCAGGCCCGGTCACCCATGCGCTCGTTGAGGGCCGTGGACCCTTCGATGTCGGAGAACATGATCGCCACGCGGCCGGTCGGCGCCAGCTTGGCCAGGTCCGGCCGCTCCACCTCGGCCCAGCCGGCGAGCTCCTCGATCGATGACCACATCGCACCGCCGAAGCCCTCCTTGTTGATGAGGTTGGCGGTCTGCCACATCGTCTTCACCGCCGCGCGGCCGCCGGCCAGCAGCAGGTTCGTGCGGGGCTCGGACGGCGCGCGCAACTCCGCGATCTCCTGCCGTGCGGCACGCAGCCGGCCTCGCGTCACGCGCAACGCGATGGTCTCGACGACGACCACCGCGGCGAGGACACAGATGGCGATCAGCGGGATCGTCGATACCGTCACCGCTCAAGTATCGAGGCGACGGGCCGCGATCGGGTCATTGACGGACGAACTGCACCACCGCGTCGGTGAACGCGTCGTTGTCGTCGCCGGCGGCGGTGTGCCCGGCGTCGGACAGTTCGACGAACTGCGCGCCGGGCACCTTCTGCAGGAAGTCCTGCACGCCTTCGGTGCTGACCACGTCGGAGAGCTTGCCGCGGATCAGCAGGATCGGGATCTCGAGGCTGATCGCCGCGTGCTCGAGCATGTCGGCGCGCTCGAACGGGTCGTCGCCGGGCGCGGTGAGGAATGCCGGGTCCCAGTGCCAGAACCACTTGCCGTCGCGCAGCCGCAGGTTCTTTTTGAGTCCCTCGACGCTGCGCGGCCGGGTGCGGTGCGGCAGGTACGCCGCGACGGCGTCGGCGGCCTCTTCCAGCGAGGCGAAGCCGTCGATGCCGCTGAACATGAAGTCGCGGATGCGCGCGCTGCCGCTCTTCTCGAATCGTGGCACGACGTCGACCAGGACCAGTTTGGTCACCAGTTCGGGACCGGCTTCGTGCGCGACGGGGAGGCTGGTCAGGCCGCCCATGCTGGCGCCGATCAGGGCCACCGGCCGGCCGATCTGATAGATCACCTGCAGCGTGTCGCCGGTCAGCGTCTCGAGTGAGTAGTTCGCCGTGGGGGAACGGTCGCTGTCACCGTGCCCGCGGCTGTCCAGCGCGACGACGTGGAAGCCGGCATTCGCGAGAATCTGGCCGGTGTTCTTCCAGGAATGCCGGTTCTGCCCGCCGCCGTGCAACATCAGGATCGTCGGCTTGTCCGCTGCGGTGTCCGCGTCGCGGTTCCACTCGTCGGCGACGAGGGTCAGTTCGTCGATACCGCGGAATCGCACCGTCTGTACATTGCTGCCGCCCTCGGCCGGGGAAGTGCGTTCGTCGGTGCTCACTGGGAATCCTCTCGTCACTTCTCCTGCACGTTACCGAGCTGTGCTAACTGAACCGAACATGACCCTGGTCACCCCGTGGTCTCTAGACTCGGCCGAGGTGTCGCGCGCCCGGCCGGGCGCGCGGCGAGAGGAAGGCATATGGCGGACGAGCACGGGCGGCACAGGAATCCCGACGAGGTGGACGACGACGACGCGGCCGACCCGGACGTGACCCCGGATGCCGACGACGACGCACCGGCCATCTCCGACGAGGACGCCCTCGCCTTCCTGAAACCGACTGCACCCCAACGGGATAAGCGGGTGATCGTGGCACTGGTCGTGGGAGTGCTGGTGGTCGGCGCGCTGGGTGCGCTGGTGGCCTGGCTCGGTCAGCGTGAGCTGCAGCTGCGTCGCGACGACGCCCTGCACGAGATGTACCTGACGGCCGGGAAGCAGGTCGCGGTCAATCTCACGACCATCGACTACCGGCACGTCGACGACGACATCAAGCGGGCGCTGGACACCTCGACCGGCGCCTATTTCGACGACTTCAAACAGCGTTCGGTGGCTGTGGTGGACTCGGTGAAACAGCAGCAGTCGGCGTCGGTCGGCACGGTCACCGAGGCCGGCGTGGAGTCGGCGAACGAGACCACGGGCGTGGTCCTGGTCGCGGTCAAGGTGCACACCGAGGTCGGCAGCGGGCCGCCGCAACGCGACCGCTACTGGCGCGTGCGGTTGACGATGCAGAAGGTGGGCGACAGCGCCAAGGCGTCGAAGGTGGAGTCGATCCAATGAGCAAGCACGAAATGGACGAACCTGACGAGCCGGCCGACGCGGAGGCCGAGTCGACGGAGGCGGAACCGGATGCGGCCGAGGCTGTCGAGACAGAGTCGGCGGCGCCCAATGCCGCTGTGCCGCAGGTGAACCCGCTGCAGCCCGGCGGTATCGAGTGGGCGCGGGTGACGGCGTACCGGGTCCTGCCGGTGCTGGCGCTGGTACTCGCAGCCGCGGCCGGCGGACTGTGGTACCTGACCACGAAGCACAGCAATGACGCTCAGCGGGCCGCGGTGATCAAGCTGGCCAGCGACGGCACGGTCACTCTGCTGTCGTACCAGCCGGACACGGTCCGTCAACAACTGACCGATGCGCGCAAGCTGCTCACCACACCGTTCCTGGACGAGTACACGACACTGACCAAGTCGGTGATCCCCGGCGCCGAACAGCGGCGCATCGCGGCGGCGACGTCGGTGCCCGCCGCCGCGGCGGTCTCGGTCGAGGAGAACCATGCCGTGGTGCTGGTGTTCGTCAACCAGATAGTCCGTGTCGGTGACCAACCACCGACCAGTACGCCCACCAGCGCGCGCGTAACCCTGGAACGACTGGGGGGCCAGTGGCTGATCGCCAAGTTCGAGCCGGTGTGATGGTCGTGATTTGTGCACGATTTTCCGCGGTGGGCGCGGATTTTCGTGCACAAATCCCAGGGTGGTGGACGTGACCCGGATGGCGGCGGCCGACGCCCAGAGTTTCTGGATGTCGGCGAAAATCCCCAACGACATGTTTCTGGTGTGGGGGTTCGACGGTGTGCCCGCTGACCTGGACGCCGCGCTGGCAGCGGTCCACCGCAAGGTGGCGGCGTGCCCAGAGTTGTTGGTACGCATCGACGATTCGCGTCCCTGGCGCTATCCGTCCTGGGTGCGATGCGATGCCCCGGAGATCGTCGTGCACGAACCCGGGGACCGCACGTGGTTCGGGTGCCTGAGCGCTGTGTGCGCGCTGGCTGCGAGTGACCAGCTCGACGCCACCGTGCGGGCGTGGCGACTGCACGTCTTCGCCGGCGTCACCGGGATGCCGGAGACGACGGGGCCGGGCACCGTCGTCGTCGTGCAGATGTCGCACGCCCTCGCCGACGGGCGGCGCGCGACGGCACTCATGGGCCGGATCTTCGGCCGGGACCAGCCGGTGCCGGCGGTGGTCGAGTCGCGGCTGGGGACGTGGGCGCTGCCGTACCTGGCGTGGCGGGCCAGCGCTGCTCATCGCCGGCTCGTGCACGACACGGAGTCGGGTGCTGTTGCCGCACCGGCCGATTCGTGGCCGGTGCAGGCGACCAACAACGCGCCGGAGGGCCCCGACGAATTGCGGACGATCGTCCGTCATCGTGCGGACCTGCCCGGGCCGACCGTGACGGTCGGGGTGCTGGCGGCCATCTCGGAGGCGCTTGCCGCCGAACTGGGTGGGGTCACCGCGCTCGGGGCCGAGGTGCCGATGGCCAAGACAGGTACCCGTCGGGCCTACAACCACTACGGCAACGTCGGGGTGGCATTGCACCCGCAATTGCCCTTTCATGAGCGGGCGGTCCGGATCGAGGCGGAGCTCGCCATGCGACGGCAGCGGTTCGAGCATCCGTCGGCCGCGACGAGCGATGCCGCCACCGCGGCGGTGCCGGCACGGCTGCTGCGTTGGGGCACCGCGCAATTCGACGTGCACGCGCGGTCCACGACGGCCACCGGCAACACCGTGGTGTCGAGCGTGCACCGCGGCCCGGCCGATCTGACATTCGGCGGCTGCCCGGTGGTGCTGACCACCGCATGTCCGGCGCTGTCGCCGATGATGGGGTTGACGCACGGCGTGCACGGCATCGGGGACACCGTCACGGTCAGTGTGCATGCGTCCCCGTCGGCCTTACCGGATGTCGATTCGTATGTGGAACGGTTGTCAGCGGCCCTGGACTCCGGGGCTTAACCTCGACGCGTGACTGCTTACGACTTTTCTCTCCTGTTGCTGCGGGTGGTCCTCGGCTTGACCATGGCCGCGCACGGATACAACAAGTTCTTCGGCGGCGGCCGCATCCCGGGTACCGCCGGGTGGTTCGACAGCATCGGCATGAAGCCCGGCATGCTGCACGCCCGTCTGGCTGCGAGTACCGAACTCCTGGCCGGCCTCGGCCTCGCGGTCGGGCTGCTGACCCCGATTCCCGCCGCGGGCTTCGTGGCGCTGATGGTGGTGGCGGCCTGGACCGTGCACCGCGACAACGGCTTCTTCATCGTGAAGTCGGGCTGGGAGTACAACCTGGTGCTGGGCGTCGCGGCGGTGGCCATCGCGGGCACCGGCGCGGGCCGCTACAGCCTGGACTGGCTGCTGTTCCACGGCAGCAGCTTCTACCACCTGCTGCATGGCTGGTGCGGTCTGGTGATCGCCGCCGGGCTCGGGCTCGCCGGTGGCATCGGGCAGCTGCTGATCTTCTTCCGGCCGCCAGCCAAGGTCTGACCAACGTTGACGCTGCGTCCTGGGCGCTGGTCACTCGGGATTTTGTGCCTCGGCCGCAGACTCAACGGCGGGATCTGATTCCGTCGGACTAGAACACGTTCTAGTCTGACGGGTATGGGCTTTCTCAAACAGGACACTCCGGTCATCGATTTCGCGGAGTGGAGTAAAGGCACGCGAGCGCAGAAGATCGTCCCGATGGCCCGCCACTGGGCCGAGACGGGCTTCGGCACACCGGTGGCACTGCACCTGTTCTACGTCGTCAAGATCGGCCTGTACATCCTCGGCGGTTGGCTTATCGCATTGTCCACCAAGGGGATCGACGGCTTCACCGACGTCGCGACGTGGTGGACCGAGCCGATCGTCTTCGAGAAGGTCGTGCTGTACACCATGCTGTTCGAGGTGGTCGGGCTCGGCTGTGGGTTCGGCCCACTGAACAACCGCTTCTTCCCGCCGCTGGGCTCGATCCTGTACTGGCTGCGGCCGAAGACCATTCGTCTGCCACCGTGGCCCGGCCGCATCCCGCTGACGCGTGGCGATGCCCGGACGCCCGTTGATGTGCTGCTCTACGGCGCGCTGCTGGTCCTGCTCATTGTCGCCCTGTGCACCGACGGCACCGGCCCGGTTCTGCCCGGTGCGAATGTCGGCGTGCTGCCGATGTGGCAGATCTGGGCCGTCTTGGGAGTGCTGGCGGTGCTCGGCCTCAGGGACAAGGTGATCTTCCTGGCCGCCCGCGGCGAGGTATACGGCTCGTTCACCGTCGCCTTCCTGTTCGCCGGCTACGGCGTCGACCTGATCATCGCCGCCAAGCTGGTGTGCATGGTGATCTGGCTGGGCGCCGCGACGTCGAAGCTCAACCAGCACTTCCCGTTCGTCATCTCCACGATGATGAGCAACAACCCGGTGCTGCGACCGAAGTTCATCAAGCGCGCGTTCTTCGAGCACTTCCCGGACGACCTGCGCCCCGGCCGGCCGTCACGCTTCATGGCGCACTTCAGCACGTTCATCGAGGGCGCGGTGCCGCTGGTGCTGTTCTTCAGCGGCGGTGGCTGGCCGACCTACATCGCCGCCTTCGTCATGCTGTGTTTCCACTTCGGCATCCTGTCGTCGATCCCGATGGGCGTGCCGCTGGAGTGGAACGTCTTCATGATGTTCTGCGTCGTGACGCTGTTCGTCGGGCATGCCGACATCGGCCTGACGGACCTCAGCTCGCCGTGGCCCGTCGTCCTGTTTGCGGTCGTCGCGGGCACCGTCGTCATCGGAAACCTGTTCCCGCGCAAGGTCTCTTTCCTGCCGGGCATGCGGTACTACGCCGGCAACTGGGACACGTCGCTGTGGTGCATCAAACCGTCCGCGTCGGAAAAGATCGAGAAGAACATCGTCGCGATCGCCAGCATGCCCGCTACCCAGATGGAGCGGTACTACGGCAGCCCCGAGAACGCGCAGATGTACCTGTACATGGGCTACGCGTTCCGCGCCTTCAATACCCACGGCCGCGCGCTGTTCACGCTCGCGCACCGTGCCATGGCCGGGCAGAACGAGGACGACTACACCCTGACCGACGGTGAGCGCATCGTCTCGACCGCCATCGGCTGGAACTTCGGCGACGGCCACATGTCGAACGAACAGCTCGTCGCGGCGCTGCAGGAGCGGTGCCACTTCGAGCCGGGCGAGGTGCGGATCGTCATGCTCGATGCCCAGCCCATCCATCAACAGACGCAGCAGTACCGCCTGGTCGACGCCGCCACCGGCGAGTTCGAGCGCGGCTACGTCAAGGTGCGCGACATGGTGACCCGCCAGCCGTGGGCCGACGATGTCCCCGTGTACGGCGTGACTAGCGCATGACGTCGCGGACCTTGAGGTCCTCCATGCCGGCGAACAGCAGACTGTTCGCGACGTCGAGGTGCTTGCGCCAGTGCGCTTCGGCGGCCGCGGCGTTGCCCGAGCGCATGAGCGTCATGAGTCGGCGGTAGGACTTCATCAGAATGTCGTAGTCCGACCTGGACATCGGGCGGTTCTCGCGCATCGCGAACGCGATGTGGCGGACGGTGATCTCGTGCAGCATGCCGGCGACGATGGCCAGCGTCGCGTTGCCCGACAGCTCGACCATGCGCTGGTGGAAGTCGCCGGTGGTCTCGGCCATGCGGCCCGTCTCGAGCCCGGACGGAACGTACTCGGCCAGCATGGTGTCGAGTTCGTCGAAAGCAGCGGTGTTGCCCTGCTCGGTCAGTAGCCGCACGACGGTCGGTTCGATCCCGGCGCGCGCGGTGGTCACGTCGGCGATCGTCGCGCCGGACAGCTCCAGCAGTAGACCCGCTGGGCGCGCGACGATCTCGGGTCCGGGGACGCGGACACGGGCACCGGTGCGCGACCCGCGGCGTACCTCGACCAGGCGCTCGGATTCCAGGACCCGAACGGCTTCGCGCAGGGTCGGGCGGCTGACCCCGAAGTGGGCCATCAGCTCGGCCTCGTTGGGCAGGAAGTCGCCTTCCTTGAGCTGACCGTCGACGACCATCCGGCGCAGGGTGCCGGCCACCAGTTCCGCGGTTTTGGGGGAGCGGATGGGGCCGCTGGCCGAGGATGGCACAGTACGTGGGTCGATCATCGGCGACAACGGCGGAGTCTGCGCCATCTGGGCCCTCCTTGAACCGTTTGTGCTGGCCTCGTGTTAGGCAACTCAGTAAACCATGTGAGACGGCATGACCCCGTCATTCCCGAAAATGGCGGCTATCTACCAACTAGTAGGTTGACCTAGTAAACCTTCTGTTCTATGTTCGCAAATGTGGACGCCTTTACGGGTGTCAATGCCGGATCGATATTCAACGTTGAAGGAGAAGTCCGTGGCCGAAGCAGTCATCGTCGAGGCGGTCCGCTCGCCCATCGGGAAGCGCAACGGCGCCCTGTCGGGTGTGCACCCGGCAGAACTCTCGGCTCAGGTGCTGGGCGCCCTGGTGCAGCGCGCCGGCGTCGACCCGGCACTCGTTGACGACGTGATCTGGGGCTGCGTCATGCAGGCCGGCGAGCAGGCGCTCGACATCGCCCGCACCGCGGTCCTGACCGCCGGCTGGCCCGAGACCGTCCCCGGCGTGACCGTCGACCGCCAGTGCGGCTCCAGCCAGCAGTCGGTGCACTTCGCCGCCGCCGGCGTGGTCGCCGGCCACTACGACGTCGTCGTCGCCGGTGGTGTCGAATCGATGTCGCGTACCCCCATGGGTTCGTCGCTCGCCAATGGTGGCCACCCCTACCCGGAGGCGTTCCGCGCCCGTTACGACGGTCAGTCGCCCAACCAGGGCACCGGCGCCGAGATGATGGCCGAGAAGTGGGGCCTGTCCCGCACGCAGCTCGACGAGTTCTCGCTGCGCTCGCACGAAAAGGCCGCTGCCGCACAGGATGCCGGGGCCTTCAAGGACCAGATCGTCGCCATCAAGGACCAGGACGGCAATATCGTCACCGAAGACGGCGGCATCCGCCGCAGCGGCACGGTCGAATCCATGGCCGCCATCAAGCCGGCCTTCAAGGAAGACGGCGTCATCCACGCCGGCAACTCCTCGCAGATTTCCGACGGCTCGGCCGCGCTGCTGATCATGTCAGCCGAGAAGGCAAAAGAGTTGGGGCTCAAGCCTCTTGCTCGCCTGCACACCGGTGTGCTGGCCGGTGCCGACCCGGTGATGATGCTGAGCGCCCCCATTCCCGCGACTCAGAAGGCGCTGGCCAAGTCCGGCCTGAGCGTGGGCGACATCGGCGTGTTCGAGGTCAACGAGGCCTTCGCGCCCGTTCCGATGGCCTGGCTCAAGGACATCGGCGCCGACGAGAACCGGCTGAACCCGAACGGCGGCGCCATCGCCCTCGGCCACCCGCTCGGCGGTTCCGGTGCCCGCATCATGACCACCCTGCTGCACCACATGCGGGACAACAACATTCAGTACGGCTTCCAGACCATGTGCGAGGGCGGCGGCCAGGCCAACGCGACCATCCTGGAGCTGTTGTGACCTCGGTGTCCGCCGAACCCGGCGCCCTCTCCGAGCGGCGCGGCAACGTCCTGCTGATCACCATCAACCGGCCCGATGCCCGCAACGCCGTGAACCAGGCCGTCAGCATCGGTGTCGGCGACGCACTGCAGGCCGCGCAGGACGACCCGGAGATCCGGGCCGTCGTGATCACCGGCTCCGGCGACAAATCATTCTGTGCCGGTGCGGATCTCAAGGCGCTCTCGCGCGGCGAGAACCTCTTCCACCCCGATCACACCGACTGGGGCTTCGCCGGCTACGTCAGCCACTTCATCGACAAGCCCACCATCGCGGCCGTCAACGGCACCGCCCTGGGCGGCGGCTCGGAACTGGCGTTGGCGAGTGACCTGGTGGTGGCCGAGGAAAGCGCGAAATTCGGTCTTCCGGAAGTGAAACGGGGCCTGATCGCCGGTGCCGGCGGCGTGTTCCGGATCGTCGAGCAGCTGCCGCGCAAGGTCGCGCTGGAACTGCTGTTCACCGGTGAGCCCATGACATCCGCGGATGCGCTGCGCTGGGGCCTGATCAATCAGGTGGTCCCCGACGGCACTGTCGTCGACGCGGCACTGGCTCTGGCGGAACGGATCACGTCCAACGCGCCGCTGGCCGTGCAGGCCGGCAAGCGGGTGGCGTACGGCGCCGACGACGGCGTGGTGACCGACGAGAAGGACGGCTGGAAGCGCACCAACCGCGAGTTCGTCACCCTGCTGCAGTCCGAGGACGCGAAAGAAGGCCCGCTGGCGTTCGCGCAGAAACGTCAGCCTGTATGGAAAGCCAAGTGACGGAGAAGAAATCGTGAAGCGGACAGTATTCGAAGCGGAGCATGAGGCGCTCCGGGAATCCACCCGGCAGTACATGGAGCGTGAGCTCGTCCCCAACGCCGAGAAGTGGGAAGAGCAGCGCATGGTCGACCGGTCGGCGTTCGTTGCCGCCGGCAAGTACGGCCTGATCGGGTTCAACATGCCCGAGGAGTTCGGCGGTGGCGGGTCCGACGACTTCCGCTTCAATGCCGTCATCGACGAGGAACTGGCCCGCTACGGCGGCCCGGCACCGTCGCTGAGTCTCCAGAACGACGTCGTCGCACCGTATTTCAAGCACCTTGCGAACGACGAGCAGAAGGCACGGTGGATGCCGGGCATCGCCAGCGGCGAGCTGATCCTCGCCGTCGCGATGACCGAGCCCGGCGCCGGCAGTGACCTGGCGGGCATCCGTACCTCGGCGGTGCGCGACGGCGACGACTGGATCATCAACGGCTCCAAGACCTTCATCTCGTCGGGCATCAACTGCGACCTCGTCGTGGTGGTGTGTCGCACCAATCCCGAAGCCGGGCACAAGGGCTTCACGCTGCTGGTCGTCGAGCGCGGGATGGAAGGCTTCGAGCGGGGCCGCAAGCTCGACAAGATGGGTCTGCATGCGCAGGACACCTCGGAGCTGCACTTCGAGAACGTGCGGGTGCCGCAGGCGAACTTGCTCGGCCAGGAAGGCCGCGGCTTCTACCACCTGATGCAGAACCTGCCGTCCGAGCGGCTCGGCATCGCGATCTCGGCGATCGCGGGCGCGCGCGAATCCTGGCGCCAGACACTGCAATACGCCAAGGATCGCAAGGCGTTCGGGCAGCCGATCGGCAGCTTCCAGCACAACCGGTTCCTGCTGGCCGAGATGGACACCGAGCTCGACGTGTGTGAGCGGTACATCGACCGGTGCCTGGAGGGCGTGCTCGACGGCGACCTGTCGGCCGTCGAGGCGGCCAAGGCCAAGTGGTTCTGTACCGAGACCGCCAAGAAGGTCATCGACGGCTGCGTGCAGTTGCACGGCGGCTACGGCTACATGATGGAGTACCGCGTCGCCCGCGATTACTGCGACAGCCGAATCCAGACCATCTTCGGTGGCACCACCGAGATCATGAAGGACATCATCGGCCGCGACCTCGGTCTCTAGTCGGCTCGGCCGACGCGGCCTGGAGTCGGCTCGGCCGACGCGGCCTGTAAGACCCAGAAAGCCAATCGGCGCCCCTGCACAACGTGGTGCAGGGGCGCCGATTTCGTTTGTCTGGCTAGCGCGCAGCCGTCGTCGTGGCCGGAGCCGAAGACGAGGTGGCCGAGGTGGCCGGAGCCGACTCGGTGGTCGTCGGTGCCGCAGAGGTCGACGTGGTGGTGGCGGTGGCCGACGTGGAGGTCTCACTGCCCGCGGCGGTGACCGGGGCCGGGGCGTCCGCCACGTCCAGCACGGCGTCGATGACGTAGATGCGGGCGTTGCTCGCCTCGATGGCGCCACAGACCAGCTTGGCGGTGTCGTTGACCTTGATGTCGCCGCCGTCGCCGGTCACCTTGATCTGGGTGCCCTGCTGCGTCGGACGCTGGCCCTTGACGGTGTCATTGCCCAGCACACCGAGGAACACGTGGTAGTAGTCCAGGTTGGTCAGCGCGGCCGGGTCGGACTTCAGCGCCGCCAGCTTGGCCGGGTCCAGTGCCTCGAACGCGGCGTTGGTGGGCGCGAACACCACGTACGGTCCGTTGTCCAGCACGCTCGTGACGTTCACGGCGGGGTTCAGGCCGCCGGAGATCGCCGAGTTGAAGGTGCTGATCGACGGAATGCTGGCCAGCGCGGCGCTGACCGGCTTGTTGACCAGCGTGCCCAGATCGGGCATACCGACCTTGACCTGGTCGCAGCCGGGGCCCTTCGGGTCCTGCGTCTTGTTGGTCGGCGGCGGCAGCGGTGGCGGGTCTGCGTAGGCCGACACGGCCAGTGGCAGCGACGCGGTCAGCGCGGCGACGGCCGCGGTTACGCCCAGAAATCTGCTGGTGCGAGTCTTCATGGTTCGGCTCCTCAGCTTGTTCATGACGCGCACAGACCGACCGGGGGATGCCCATCCGGGGCGTGGCGCCCGTCGAATGGTACTGGCTGGCGCTGTGAAACAGCAAAATCAGCTACCGGCGGTCCGGTTCGGTCAGGCGGTTCTGACCTGCACTTTTCGTACGCTGAAACACAGCAATGCGGCTACCGCACACAGCCCTGCGGCCAGTTGAAAGGCCAGGTCATAGTTACCTTGCAGGTCGCGGAGCCAGCCTGCGGCGGCCGCTGCGATGGCGGCGCCCACTTGATGTGCGGCAAACACCCAGCCGAACACCACGGGGGCCCGATCGCCGAAGTAGTCGCGACACAGCGCGATCGTGGGCGGCACGGTGGCAACCCAGTCCAGGCCGTAGAACACGATGAACACCCAGGTGCCCGGATCCGCGTGCGGGGAAAGCAGCGAAGGCAGCAACATGAGGGAAATCCCGCGCCCGACGTAGTAGACGGTCAGCAGCAGCCGCGGGTCGACCCGGTCGGTGAGCCAGCCCGAACAGACCGTGCCCGCCACATCCAGGACGCCGATGGTGGCCAGCAGACTCGCAGCGACCGTCGTCGGCATGCCATGGTCACCGGCGGCCGGGATGAAGTGGGTGCCGATCAGGCCGTTGGTGGTCATACCGCAGATCGCGAAGCTGCCGGCCAGCAGCCAGAACACCGGTACCCGAGCCCCGATGACGAGCCCGTCCAGCGCGGACCGGAAGCCGTTCGCCGGCGCCGCCGTCGGCGCAGGAGGGTGGTGGCGCATGACGACGAGGACGGGCGCGATGACCACGAACGCGGCCGCGGCGACGATGACGCAGGCCCAGCGCCAGCCATGGCGGGTGGCGACCTCGGCGACCAGGGGCAGGAAGATCAGTTGCCCGGTCGCGCTGGCCGCCGTCAGGACGCCGGTCACCAGGCCGCGGCGTTCGTCGAACCAGCGGGTGGCGACGGTGGCCACGAAGCCCATCGAGATGCACCCGGTGCCGACGCCGACCAATACGCCCCAGCACGCCACCAGCTGCCAGCCGGTGGTCATCCACACCGACAGTGCCGACCCGGCGGTGATCAAGCCCAGCGCGACCGTCAGCACCGGCCGGACCCCGAACCGGTCCATCAGCGCGGCCGCGAACGGGGCCGTGACCCCGAACAGCGTCATGTTGACCGACATCGCCAGGCCCACCGTGGCGTGCGACCAGCCGAACTCATGGTGCAGCGGGGTCATCAGGACGCCGGGCACGGCCCGGAATCCGGCGGCGGCCAGGATGGCCAGGAAGCTGACCGCGGCCACCGACCAGGCCGCGCGCGTCGGCGCTGTCGTAGAGGTGAGCGTCACCGCATCACTGTGGCAGGTGGGGCCCGCAGGCGGGCAGTGGCAGAACCGACACGACCCGCACAGATTGCGCCACGCGCTCGGCCGGGATCTCGCGCGACCTAAACTCTGCCGCATGTCAGGACCGTTGATTCTTCCCATCCAGGGGCACGCCCCGCAGTTGCACGACGAGTCGTGGGTCGCGCCGACCGCATCGGTGCTCGGCCAGGTGATGCTCGCCGCGCGGGCCAGCATCTGGTACGGCACGACGCTGCGTGCCGAGTTCGAGCCCATCGAGATCGGCGAAGGTTCCAACATCCAGGACGGCTGCACCGTGCACGTCGACCCGGGCTTCCCGGTGAAGGTCGGTGCCGGCGTCAGTGTCGGGCACAATGCCGTCCTGCACGGCTGCACCGTCGAGGACGGCGCCCTGGTCGGGATGGGGGCCATCGTGCTCAACGGCGCGGTGATCGGCGCCGGTTCACTGGTCGCGGCCGGAACCGTTGTGCCGCAGGGGTTCGTGGTGCCGCCGGGAACCATGATCGCCGGGGTGCCGGGCAAGATCCGCCGCGAGCTGACCGAAGACGAGATCAACCACAACCGCATCAACGGCCAGGTTTACGAGCACTTGCTCACGCTGCACCGCGGCTAGTTCGCGTTGACTCTGTAATGAGGGTGCGAAACACCGAGTAGGCGTGACCCTGAGTTCAGGGTGAACAGGATGACGGGCGAGAAGTACCCGGTTTCAATCACAAGCCATTGGTAGCCATGTTGTTTGAAGCCAGGTACCGTCGCGCGCCGCGAGACGTCCCTGAGTGCAATCGGCACCGGCAGTTGGTCACCGCGATTGCACTCAGGGATTTATCGACGTGCTGGTTGAGCCCAAGGGCCACCCCGCGGACCCTTCGGCTCAGCAATCACAAGGGGTGGGCCAGCTCGTCGGCCCGCATCTTCGCCACGACCCACGCGAAAGCCGTCAGCACGGCCGGGACGACGCCCGACACCACGAAAATCCATTGCATCGGAACGATTTTCGACAGCGGGCCGACGATCGCGTAGGACACCGGCAGGAACACCAGCGAGACGAAGAAGTCGAGGCTCGAGACCCGGCCCAGCATCTCGGTGGGTACCCGCAGTTGCAGCAGCGTTCCCCAGATCACCATGCTGGCGCCCTCGCCGATACCGACGAGGAACGTCGCGGCCAGCATCAGCGGGAAGGACCAGGTGCTGCCGACCACGACCAGGGGCAGCGCGCCCAGACCCCAGATCGCCATCATCGCGGTCAGATAGCGCCGTGGCATGCGGGCGTACGAAACCGCCAGTGCGCCAACGGCACTGCCGATGCCGAACCCGGCCATGATGAACCCGTAGGCCCGGGGCCCATTTTCGAAGCGATGCTCGGCGATGAACGGCACCAGCACCTCGATGGGTCCCAGCACGACCAGCACGTACACGCTGGCGACCAACAGGGTCCAGAGCAGCCACGGGGTGCGGGTCATGAACCTGAATCCGTCACGCAGATCGTGCAGTACGTGCTTGTGTTCGACCGGTCCCTCGTCAGTCGAGACGGCGCTGGGCCGAGTGGCGATCAGCAGTACCAGTCCCACGCCGAACAACACCGCGACGGTGGTCGCGCCGACACTCGGGAACGTCAGTCCGACGAGAACGCCGGCGGCAGCCGGGCCGATCGCCTGCTGCAGCACCGGACGTACGACGCCCTCAATACCGTTGGCCGCCAACAGTTGCTCGGCCGGCAGGATTCGGGGCAGCAGTGCGCTGTAGGCCGGGAAGAAGAAGGCGACGGCGATGCCGAGGCACGCCGCGGCGACCGCCATGTGCCAAAGACGCAGCGTCCCAGTCGAACTGAGCACAGCGATGGTCGACACCACGACGAGGTTGACCGTCTCGACGGTGATGATGATGTTTCGTCGATTCAGCCGGTCGGCCGCGATGCCACCGACCAACACGAAGCACACCAGGCCGGTACCCAGACAGGTCGCCACCAGGGACAGCGCGGCGGGATCGTTGTCCAGCGCGATGACCTGCAGCGCGGCCACGACCGTCCACATGCCCTCGGCGAAGATGGACAGCGAGACGGCCGCGATGAGCAGGCGGTACTCGCGGAAACGTAAGGGCGCGACCACCCGCCAGCGGTCAGTGGTCCGCGGTTCTGGCGTTTCGACGTCGAACTGGGAACTCACCAGTCCATCGTCCCGCGCCCGTCAAGCGAATTAGGCCGTACGTCGGTACCAGCCACTGCCGCGAATGTGCAACCAGATCACCGGATCCGCGAAATCGACGCCCTGGTTGCACACTCGCGAACCCGCCTAAATGCATGACTCTGCGACTGTGCAACCAGAGCGCGTCAACCGCGGATCTGGTGATCTGTGCGCACGCTCGTGGTGTGGACCCGTTCGCTACACGTCGGAGTAGACCGGCAGCCGCCGCTGCTGGAAGGACGCAACACCTTCGCGGAAGTCGGCGGCATTCAAAAGCTGGATCTGCCCGGCGGTTTCGCGGGCGAACGTGTTGTTCAGCTCGGTCAGGGTGGCGTCGTTGACGGCCTGCTTGGTCTTGCGCAGGGCCACCGCCGGGCCGGACTTGAGCGCCTTGAGTACGCGATCCACCTCGGCGTCGAGCTCGTCGGCCGCGTGCACCGAACTGACCAGTCCGGCGGCGTAGGCCTCGGCGGCCGGAAGCTTTTCGGCCAGCAGCGCCATCCGCATGGCACGGGCGCGGCCGATCGACGCGGCGACCAGAGCCGAGGCACCGCCGTCGGGCATCAGGCCGATCTTGGTGAAAGCCAACAGGAACGACGACTTCTCGGACGCCAGGACGATGTCGCACCCGAGAGCGAGGGACACCCCGACACCGGCGGCGACGCCGTGCACCACCGCGACCGCGGGCTTGGGCAGGTTCACCAGCGCCGCGACGGCGCGGTTTGCCGCATTCAACACCGCGGCGGCGTCGAACTTCTTGGCTTCCTGGTCCTCGGGGCTCAGGCCGGCCCCGGAACAGAAGCCCCGACCCGCGCCGCCCAACCGGAGGACCTTGACCGCGGGATCCGTCGCGGCCTGCAGCGCCGCATCGCCGAGGAGTTCGAGCATTTCCAGCGACAGCGAGTTCAACGTCTCCGGCCGGTTGAGCGTCACGGACAACACGCCGTCGTCCAGTGAGACCGTCAGATCGTCGGATCCGGTGTAAGTCATTCAATACCCCAGTTTCATGGGCGGGCCAGATGCCTGCACTAGACAGACTTCGTTATACAAGTAAGCTATGTCGCGGTCAATAGAACTGGGCTCGAACCGATCGACCAAGAGGTGCATTTAGATGGCTGGACCACTGCAGGGATTGCGCGTTGTCGAGTTGGCCGGCATCGGCCCGGGGCCGCACGCGGCGATGATTCTCGGCGACCTGGGCGCCGACGTGGTGCGCGTGGAACGCCCGAGCAAGTCCGGCAAGCCCAGTGGCGACTCCATGCTGCGCAACCGCCGGTCCGTCACCGCCGACCTGAAGAGCGACGAAGGCCGCGAGCTGGTCCTGAGCCTGATCGCGAAGGCCGACGTCCTCATCGAAGGCTTCCGGCCGGGCGTCACCGAGCGACTGGGCCTGGGTCCGGAGGACTGTGCCAAGCTCAACGAGCGCCTGATCTACGGCCGCATGACCGGGTGGGGCCAGACCGGCCCGCGCGCCCTGCAAGCCGGCCACGACATCAACTACATCTCCCTCAACGGCCTCCTGCACGCCGTCGGCCGCAAGGGCGAGCGCCCGGTGCCGCCGCTGAACCTGGCCGGCGACTTCGGTGGCGGCTCGATGTTCCTGCTGGTCGGCATCCTTTCTGCGCTGTTCGAGCGACAGACCTCCGGCAAGGGCCAGGTGGTCGACGCCGCGATGGTCGACGGCTCCAGCGTGCTGATGCAGATGATGTGGGGCTTCCGTCGCCAGGGCATGTGGAGCGACGAGCGCGGCACCAACATGCTCGACACCGGCGCGCCGTACTACGACACCTATGAGACCTCCGACGGTAAGTACATGGCCGTCGGGTCCATCGAGCCGCAGTTCTACGCCGAGCTGCTGGTCAAGCTGGAACTGGACCCGGCCGCGCTGCCCGGCCAGAACGATGTCGCCCGCTGGCCCGAGCTGCGCGAGATCTTCACCAATGCCTTCAAGGCGCAGACCCGGGATCACTGGACCAAGGTGTTCACCGGCTCGGACGCGTGCGTCAGCCCCGTCTTGAGCTTCGCCGAGGTCGAGACCGAGCCGCACATCACCGAGCGCGACACCTTCTTCCGGTTCTCGCCCGAGGACGGCGACAACCTCGAGCCGATGCCGGCGCCGCGGTTCTCCCGCAGCGTGCCGAGCATCCCGACGCCACCTCGCGTGCCCGGTGCCGACACCGAGTCGGTCCTGCGCGACTGGGCCTGAGGTACCGGCGGGCGCCACAGATTTCCGTAACAAGAAGGGAATTGCATCAATGCAGATCAAAGATTCCGTAGCCGTCGTGACGGGTGGAGCGTCGGGCCTGGGCCTGGCGACCACCAAGCGCCTGCTCGATGCCGGTGGCAGCGTCGTCGTCATCGACCTCAAGGGTGAGGACGTCGTCGCCGAGCTGGGGCCGCGCGCCAAGTTCGTCGCCGCCGACGTCACCGACGAGGCCGGCGTCAGCGCGGCGCTGGATGCGGCCGAGGAGATGGGCCCGCTCCGGATCAACGTCAACTGTGCGGGCATCGGCAACGCCATCAAGACGGTCGGCAAGGACGGTGCCTTCCCGTTGGCGGGCTTCCGCAAGGTGGTCGAGGTCAACCTGATCGGCACGTTCAACGTCATCCGCCTGTCGGCCGAGCGGATGGTCAAGACCGACCCGGTCGGCGAGGAGCGTGGCGTCATCATCAACACCGCGTCGGTCGCCGCGTTCGACGGCCAGATCGGCCAGGCCGCGTACTCGGCGTCCAAGGGCGGCGTCGTCGGCATGACCCTGCCGATCGCCCGGGACCTGTCGCGTGAGCTGATTCGCGTCTGCACCATCGCCCCGGGCCTGTTCAAGACCCCGCTGCTGGGCTCGCTGCCGGAGGAGGCGCAGAAGTCGCTCGGTCAGCAGGTGCCGCACCCCGCCCGCCTCGGTGACCCCGACGAGTACGGCGCTCTGGCGCAGCACATCATCGAGAACCCGATGCTCAACGGCGAGGTCATCCGCCTCGACGGTGCGATCCGCATGGCCCCGCGGTAAGTAAGGAGAAGCGATGAGCATCAAGACGAAGTTCACCGAGGCCTTCGGTGTCGAGCACCCGATCGCCCAGGGCGGTATGCAGTGGGTCGGTCGCGCGGAACTGGTTGCCGCCGTTGCCAATGCGGGCGGCCTGGGCTTCATCACCGCGCTGACGCAGCCGACGCCGGCGGACCTGGCCAATGAGATCGCCAAGACCCGCGACCTGACGGACAAGCCGTTCGGGGTGAACCTGACGATCCTGCCGTCGATCAACCCGCCGCCGTACGACGAGTACCGCCAGGTGATCGTCGACGCCGGCATCAAGATCGTCGAGACCGCAGGTTCCAACCCCGGGCCGCACCTGCCGATGTTCCATGACGCGGGCATCAAGGTCCTGCACAAGTGCACCTCGGTGCGCCACGCCGTCAAGGCCCAGAGCCTCGGTGTCGACGGCATCAGCATCGACGGCTTCGAGTGCGCCGGTCACCCCGGTGAGGACGACGTGCCGGGCCTGGTGCTGATCCCGGCCGCGGCCAAGGAGATCGAGATTCCGATGATCGCCTCGGGCGGTTTCGGTGACGCCCGCGGCCTGGTCGCCGCACTCGCCCTCGGCGCCGACGGCATCAACATGGGCACGCGGTTCATGTGCACTGTCGAGTCGTGCATCCACCAGAACGTCAAGGAAGCCATCGTGGCGACCGACGAGCGGGGCACCGAGCTGATCTTCCGCAGCCTGAAGAACACTGCACGCGTGGCGTCCAACGCCGTCTCGCGTGAGGTCGTGGAAATCCTCAAGGGCGGCGGCCAGTTCGAGGACATCAAGGATCTGGTGGCCGGCGTGCGGGGCCGCAAGGTGTTCGAGAACGGCGACCTGGACGCCGGCATCTGGACCGCGGGCACCGTCATGGGCCTGATCCATGACATCCCGACGTGCGACGAGCTCATCAGCCGCATCGTCGGGGAAGCCGAGGAGATCATCACGGGCCGGCTGGCCCGGATGGTCGGCGCGGGCGAAGCCGAGCTGGCGGGCGTCTGAGTCGAATACAGCTGAGGGTCGTGGCTCCAGGGGAGTCACGACCCTCACTGCATTTCTGGATAGCCGGCCCCAGACACACAAAAAGCCACCGACCGTAACGGTCGGTGGCTTTGACGCTGGTGATCACGCCAGCGAGTCCCTGCGTGCGCGCGGTTTCAGCGCACGGGCGTCGCGCCTTCGCGCGGCGTCAGACTCGCGGGTGTACCCGCGGAATCAGACAGCCTCGGCGAGGTCGGGGAACTGCTCGGACGTGTCACCCTCGATCAGGACGTCCCCGTGGTACAGGGCATCGAAATCTACTTTGATGACATCTGCGTTGGTGTCGTCGATCCACATGTCTATGAGGCTATGGGTCGCTATTAAGAAATCTTTGAGTCACGATTCGGAAAACGCTGGCAATTCTTACCGCTGGGTAGGTTGGCCGACCAGAGCCCCCAAGTGACCCGCGGGTAGCTCACATTCCGCAAGGCCACAGGTGATCTTGATGTGCTGCGCGAGCCTTGGTTCGCGGCTTAGTTCACTGGCCAGTAGCAAACATGGCGGTCGTCACGCCGGTAACGCCTGTTCGGCCGCGTGAACCGGACGTCAATAAATCTCGTGATCAGTGTTAGCGACCGTTGACACGGGTGAGTTATCGGCGATAACTTATCGGTGTTAGCAGAAGGGGAGTCAATGCTGAACCGCATCGCGCTGCTGGCCATGGCCGCGCCGAAGAGAATTCTGGCGCTGGCAGGGCTGGTGCTGATCGCCGCGGCCGTCTTCGGCGTCCCCGTGGTCAAAACCCTGCCCGCGGGCGGTTTCCAAGACCCCAAGTCCGAGTCGTCACAAGCCAGTCGGCTCCTCGCCACCAAGTTCCATCAGGGCGACATGCCCATGCTGGTTACCGTCACGGCGTCCGACGGCGTGCGCGGGCCGGCGGCCTCCGCGACTGCTCGCGACATCGTCGACCACCTGAAGGCCTCACCCCACGTCGCTTATGTGTCCTCGGCCTGGACCGTGCCGCCGGCAGCGGCCGGAGAACTGATCAGCAAGGACGGCAAGTCCGGGCTGATCGTGGCGGGCATGAACGGCGGGGAGAACAACGCACAGAAGTACGCCCAGGAACTCGCGGACCAGGTGGTGCACGACCGGCCCGGCGTCACCGTCAAAGCCGGCGGCGGGGCGATCATCTACTCCCAGATCAACACCCAGACCGAACATGACCTGCTGCTGATGGAATCCATCGCGATACCGCTGAGCTTCCTGGTGCTGGTGTGGGTGTTCGGGGGACTGATCGCCGCCGCGCTGCCGATCCTGGTCGGCGGGCTGGCCATGACCGGCACTCTCGCAGTGCTGCGGACCATCACCTTCTTCACCGATGTGTCGGTCTTCGCGCTGAACGTGGCCACCGCGCTCGGGCTGGCCCTCGCCATCGACTACACGCTGCTGATCATCAGCCGCTACCGCGACGAGGTCGCCGAAGGACAGCCCCGGGACCGGGCGCTGATTCGCACCATGGTCACCGCGGGGCGCACGGTCCTGTTCTCGGCGACGACGGTCGGGCTGTCGATGGCCGCGATGCTGATGTTCCCGATGTACTTCCTCACCTCCATCGCCTACGCCGGCATCGCGACGGTCGCGTTCGCCGCCGCGGCCGCGGTGATCGTCACTCCCGCGGCCATCTGGCTGCTCGGCGAGCGGCTCGACGCTCTCAGCCTCGAGCACTTGTTCCGGCGCGATACGGCGCCCAAGCCGGTGCACGAGATGTTCTGGTACCGCGCCGCGAAGGCGGTAATGCGCCGGTCGGTCTCGGCCGGGCTGGCCGTTGTCGTGCTGCTGTTGGTGCTGGGTGCGCCCTTCCTCGGCGCGAAGTGGGGATTCCCTGACGAGCGGGTGCTGCCGACCTCGGCGTCCGCGCACCAGGTGGGGGACCAGCTGCGCGACGACTTCGCCAACAACTCGGCCACCGACATCACCGCCGTCATCCCCGACGCCGCCGGTCTGACCCCGGCAGCCTTCGACGCGTACGCCGCGGACCTGTCGCGCGTCGCTGCCGTCACCGAGGTCTCGGCGCCGACGGGAACGTTCGTCGGCGGCCGGAAAGTGGCACCTGCCGGCCCCGGCACCGCGATCGTCGACGGCAGCGCCTTCCTGACCATCGGCAGCAGCGCGCCGCTGTTCTCGGATGCCTCGCAGGCGCAACTCGACGCGGTGCATGCGGTTCGCGGCCCGGACGGGCGGCTTGTGCAGTTGGCGGGCATCGCGCAGATCAGTCATGACAGCGTGCAGGCGGTCACCGACCGGCTGCCGTGGGTGCTGGCCGTCATCGCCGTCATCACGCTCGGGCTGCTGTTCCTGCTCACCGGCAGCGTGGTGCTTCCGGTGAAAGCCGTTGTGCTCAACGTTCTTTCGCTCACCGCGGCGTTCGGTGCGTTGGTGTGGATTTTCCAGGACGGCCATCTGGGCGCGCTCGGCACCACGGCGACCGGGACGCTGGCGTCGAACATGCCGGTGCTGCTGTTCTGCATCGCGTTCGGCCTGTCGATGGACTACGAGGTGTTCCTGGTCGCCCGTATCCGCGAGTTCTGGCTCGTGGAACACGACAACGACGAGAGCGTCGCCTTGGGACTGGCCCACACCGGACGGGTCATCACCGCCGCGGCGCTGGTGATGTCGATTTCATTCGGCGCGCTGATCGCGGCCGAGGTTTCGTTCATGCGGATGTTCGGGCTCGGGCTGACCATCGCCGTCCTGGTCGACGCCACCCTGGTGCGGACGGTGCTGGTGCCGGCCTTCATGCACCTGATGGGGCGCTGGAACTGGTGGGCGCCGGCGCCGCTGGCTCGGCTGCACAAGCGCATCGGCATCAGCGAGTCGGCGCCCGTGCCGTCGGCGTGCGGCGCATGACGTCGGTGCGGCGGCGTCGTTCCCCGCGCGGGTCCGGCGAGCAGCTGCGTGACGAAATCCTCGATGCGGCAACAGAATTGCTGTTGGAGTCAGGCAGTGCCAAGGACGTGTCCATCCGCTCGGTCTCGCAGCGGGTCGGCATCACCCCGCCGTCGATCTACCTGCATTTCGCCGACAAGGACGCGCTGTTGGACGCGGTGTGCGGCCGGTACTTCGAGCGCCTGGACGACGTCATGCAGCAGGTGGCCGCCGAGCAACCGACCACTCTGGACAGGTTGCGGGCACAGGGGCTGGCGTATGTGCGGTTCGCCCGGCAGAACCCCGAGCTCTACCGCATCGCCATGATGTCCGAGGGGCATCCGGGCAGCGACGTGGATCAGGCGCTGAACACCGCGGCGTTCGTGCACATGCGGGATTCGGTGCAGGCGCTGATGGACGAGGGCGGTTATCCCCGCGACGATGTGACGGCGACGGCGTTGGGGCTGTGGACGGTCGCGCACGGTCTGGCCGCCATGTTCATCGCGCGGCCCTACCTGCCGTTCGGTGATCTGGAGGAGTTCGCGGACCGGGTGCTCAGCGCCGCCTGCCTCGGTGGCATGGTGAGAGGACGGGGCGGGCTGGATGCGATATCCGGCTGGTCGAGCGACGGAAAGGTTCTGAACGATGACTGACACGACGGTGGACAACCCGTTCTTCGCGCGGATGTGGATCGCGATGTCGTCACGCGAGCGCAAGTTCATGACCACGTTGCGCCAGGAGAATCTCGCCGGGCTGACTGGGCGGGTGCTGGAAATCGGCGCCGGCACCGGAACGAATTTCGCCTTCTACCCGGACACCGTGACCGAGGTGGTGGCGGTCGAGCCCGAGGTCCGGCTGGCACCGCTCGCCCGAGAGGCGGCGCTCACCGCGCCGGTGCCGGTGACGGTGCGCACCGAGACCGTCGAGAACTTCGACAGCGACGACCTGTTCGACGCGGTGGTGTGCTCGTTGGTGCTCTGCTCGGTCGATCAACCGGAAAGTGTTCTGCGGCAGATGTACTCGCGGCTCAAGCCGGGCGGCGAGTTGCGCTACTTCGAGCACGTTGCCAGCGGTGGGGTGCGTGGCCGCGTGCAGCGCTTCCTGGATTCGACGTTCTGGCCGAAGGTTTCGGGCAACTGTCACGCGCACCGGGAAACCGAGCAGAGCATCGTCAGCGCGGGATTCCAGGTCGCCGATGCCCGCCGGGTGATGATGCTGCCGGGCTGGGTGCCGCTGTCGGAGGCGGCGTTGGGTCGGGCCGTCAGGCCTGCTTGATGGTCGACAGCAGTTCGGGGAGCCGCTGCAGGAGGGTCGGCAGTGCCGTTGCCGCGGTCTCCCGCAGGGACACCGTGGCCTGGTCGGAGAACGGCGTCGGCTTCGGGTTCACCTCGATCACCGGAATGCCCTGCTGCACAGCGGCTTCCGGCAACGACGCCGCGGGGTAGACCACCGACGACGTACCGACGGTGATGACCAGGTCTGCCGTGCTGACCGCCGCGACGGAGTTGTTCCAGGCGTCGGAGGGCAGGTTCTCGCCGAACCACACCACGTTCGGCCGGATCAGGCCGCCGCAGTAGCATTCTGGCGGCTCGACGGTGATGGCCGGCTCGGGCATGGCTGGCAGCGTGCCCTCGAATCCGGCTTGGCAACTGTCGCAATGGAATTGGAACAGGCTGCCGTGCAGGTGGTGGACCCGGGTGCTGCCGGCCCGCTCGTGCAGGTTGTCGATGTTCTGGGTGACGACGTCGACCTCGGTGTAGTCCTGCCACGCCGCGACCGCGCGGTGCCCGTCGTTGGGGGAGACGTTGCCCATCATGTGATGGCGCCACAGGTACCAGGCGAACACCCGCTCGGGGTGGCGGCGCCAGGCGTCCGAACTGGAGATCTCATAGGGGTCGGTGTTGGCCCACAGGCCGGTTTCGGCGTCCCGGAAGGTCGGCACGCCACTGTCGGCGGACATCCCCGCACCGCTGAACACCGTCACCCGCATTGGACCACGTTATCGGGTCTTGGGTGATCTGGGCCACCTCGTCATCGGTCATACTCGGCGGGTGAGCGATTTCGGTGAGTGGGTCCGCCTCGATCCGCACGCGGGGCCGTTGTTCGACCAACTCCGGCTGCAGATCATCGAGGCCATTCGTGACGGGCGTCTGCCTGCCGGGACCCGGCTGCCCACCGTACGCGACCTGGCCGGCACGCTGGGGATGGCGGCCAACACCGTCGCCCGGGCCTACCGCGAGCTCGAGACCGCAGGGGTCCTCGAAACCCGGGGTCGATCAGGCACTTTCGTGGCCGCTGCTGACCCGGCTGCTGCCGCCATGGTGGATGCTGCGAATGCCTTTGCCGACACCGCCCGGGCGCTGGGTGTGCTGAAAGCCGACGCACTGCGCTATCTGGACGCGGCGTTCGAGTAGGGCCGGGGGTTCGGCCTGTGCCTCCGTGGTTGTCCGGGGTGGGCTTGTTATCTCTAGTGGCGCCCAGAGATCTCTGACCAGGGCGTTTGTTTCGGCGCGCCTCCGAACGACCGGCCTCATCCTTCGTTATGTTCTGCTTTATCTCTAGCCGTTCCAGATGGCTCCGGGAGAAGAGTTGGACGTCTCGAATGTGCGGTCGGTCGCGGTTGTGATGCCTGACGGCCGGCGGACCGTGACGGTCGTTGGTCATGACGGACTTCCAGTTCAGGATGCCGAGACATTCCTACGATATCTGCGGGCGATGGACAGTTCGCAGAACACGATTGCGTCATACGCTCGCCATCTCGCGCTGTTCTTCAGATGGCTGGACAGTCGCGGAGTCGGTTGGCATCAGCTCGATTTCGACGGCCTCTGCATGTTCACGCAAGACTTGGCAGACGGAACGGTGCGGGCTCTCAAACGGGTCGGTGAATATCGCCCGCAGACACCTCGTGGACGCGCGACATGCGAAGCAGTTCTTGCTGCGGTGTATTCGTTCCTGACCTACTGGCGGCTCGAAGGTCGCGGCTGCGAAGAACTGCGTCTCTACCGCGGCGGAGGTTCCGGCAAGCGTGCATCCTACGGATTCCTTGCGCATGTCAGCACTCAGCTGCCACAACGCGATCGGCGTTTGAAAGTCCGTGGCCCCAAGGCCAAACCGCCTCAAATCGTCAACTTCGAGTCGGACTTCCAATCCCTAGTCCAGGCCGCGAACACTGCGCGCGATCGCCTTCTGATCAGCGCATTGTTCGATGGCGGGCTGCGAATCGGCCAGTCTTTGGGCATGCTCCACGAGGACCTCGATATAGGTCGCAAGCGAGTGCGAATCATTCGCAGAACCGACAACGCTAACGGTGCATTGTCCAAGCAGCGCAAAGACTTTGACGTTGATATGCCCAAACGGTTCTTCGATTATTACGCCGAGGCACTGGTGGACGAACAACTCGCACTAGGAATCGACAGCGACTACGTGTTCGTCAACCTTCAACTTCAGAACAGAGGTCGGCCAATGCGCTACGCGAACGCCGTCCAGGTCATCGGCGCCATAGGCGAACGAGCAGGTGTGCCGCTGACACCCCACATGCTTCGGCATACGCACGGTACCGCGCTCGCCAAGGAAGGATGGTCAGCCCCTCAAATTGCGAAGCGGCTGGGGCAGTCGTCCGCGATGAGTGCTGACAAGTACATCCATCTCGCTGACGATGACATTTCGGATAAGTACTGGCACAGCCGAATCGCGACAGTCGAGTCATGAGCGCCGCGGAGCCTGCAGAGCTGGAACCGATCGCCAACGTCGGATTCCGAGTACCGGATGGCCCCTGGAATGCGGATGTGTGGCTGATCGAGCGGGGCCCCGAGTATCCTGTATCTGGCGAAATCACCTGCGCTGTCGCAACATGCGAACGCGATGCGGGCCACGTTGACGGCGAAGAGGTTCGGGAATCCGACATTCTGTGCGCTGGGCACCGCAGACGATTCACACAAGCTAGGAGCTTGGGTCGGTAAGCCGTTGGTGGGGTGAGGTCGTCGAAGG
>NZ_JMHT01000093.1 GCF_001905655.1 Mycobacterium sp. ST-F2 | reverse complement strand
ACGCGGGTCACCGCCGGCCCTGGCACTGGGCGGGTGATTCACTGATCGGCCAGCCCTGGCACTGGGCGCGAATAGGCACCGCGAGATGGTCGGCCCCGGCACGGGGCGCGTCGAACCCCTCATTCTCTCTGCGCTGCGAGCGCTGGAATTGCGTTGCGCGGCAGTCTATTTGCCTAGGAGGCAACATCATGAGCGTTCAATCACTTGTCGACCGTCACGCCCGGCTCCAAGCGCAGCGTATGGAGCTGCTCGACCGGTGCTGCATGGCGAAGCGTGACATGACTGACGATGAGTCGGCAGAATTCGGCCGCCTGTCGGGCCAGGTCCAGGAACTGGAAAACGAGCTTCAGCGCGTAGGTGTCGGTAATGCCGACGTCACTGCGATCCACCGTGCCAACGCCAAGGGTCATGCCGGCGGCGGGGTCAAGGTCACGTCGGGCGGATGGGCGGCGCGGGCGGCGGCGGTGCTCGTCACCGGGGAGTCGCGCGGGATCGCCTCGGGCAGTGTGGATGTGCCCACACTGGTGGAGACCGAGGTGGCGGCCATGGACCGGCCGGGGCGGCTGATCGACCTGCTGACCAGCCGAAATAACATCCAAGGCAACTCATTCGAGTTTTACCGACAGGGGATCCGCACCAACACCGCCGCGCCCGTGGCGGACGGTGCGGTCAAGCCAACCAGCATCTTCACGGTCGCCCCGATCGAGGACCGATGCAGGGTTATCGCCCACCTGTCGGAGCCGGTGCCGATCCGACTGTTCGCCGACCACCACGACCTGGAGCAGTGGCTGGACGACGAAATGGCCGAGGGCGTACTCGATGCCATCGAGCGCGAGGTGATCAGCGGTGACGGCACTGGCGAGCACATGACGGGCCTGCTGCACACCGCCGGCACCACGGCCGTCGCGTTCGACACCGACATGCCCACCACGCTGCGGTCCGCGGTGACGGCGATGCAGCTCAAGGGCGTCACCCCGACCGGCTGGGTGCTGCACCCAAACGACGCCGAGCGCATCGACCTGCTGCGCTTCCCATGGGGCGGCGCAGCCGCGGCCGACGCGGGGTTCCTGCTCGACGGCTACCAGAACGGAACTGCGGGCAGCGCCAACGTGTTCGGGCCGACCGCGCCGCGTGTGGTGTCGGCGTCGGTGCCGGAAGGCACTGCCGTGCTGGGTGATTGGGCTCAGCTGCGGCTGTATGTCCGCGAGGATGTGCGGCTCGACATCGACGCGGGCGGTGTGTTGTTCACCCAGAACCAGGCGATCGTGCGCGCTGAGGCGCGGGTCGGCGTCGGTGTGCTCAAGCCGGCATCGTTCGCCGTCATCGACCTCACCGCCTGACGGTGGACGACTGGGAGGGGTTCGTGACGGTCGAGGATGCGGCGCAACGCATGTCGCTGACCGAGGACCGGGTGCGACAGCTGGCACGGCAACGTGTGCTGCGGTCTCGTATCTGGTGCGGCCTGCTGTTCGTTGAGCCCGCCATCACGAACTACTCCTGACAGACCGGCACCCCAGCGACTGGTCCTCTGCTGGCGCGGTGCCCAACCGGTGGCCGTGTCGCGTCTTTCCCTGTTGGGGCGCGCCATGGCCACCGGCCCGATACCCGACCCCATGCCCCAGGGCAGCCATCCGACCGAACAACAACACCGGCACATCGGACTCGTTGGAGGCCAACACCATGACGGCACGTAACGCTGGCTTCGACCGCGCCCAGCACCACTACAAGGACCTCAAGCGCAAGTTCCGCACCGAGTGCCAGGAACGGGCAGACGACTGCTGGCTGTGCTTCCGGCCGATCGACTACAGCCTGGAGTACCCGCACCCTGAGTCGTTCAGCGTCGACCACGCGGTGACGGTCAAGGCTCGGCCCGAGTTGGCCGACGACTACCACAACTTCAGGCCAGCTCACCTGGTGTGTAACCAGATGCGGGGCGACGAGGAACCACACCTCGACATCGGCGAGCCGTCCGAAGTCTGGTGATCCCACACCATCCGCACCCCTGTGACCGGGCTCCCCACGGGCCCGGCGACCGGGGGGTACCCGCAAAGTCGCCAGACGCCACCCGCCGCCCCTGCCGCCCGGTAGGGGTCTTCTCTAGGTGTCAAGTTGACGGGGTGAAAATGCGTCTGGCAGCGGTCCGGCAGTGGGTGGCGAAATCCCTGGTAGCGCACTGTTTTCGGCCGGGTCCGTTTGTTCACCCTTGGACACGGGCCAACTGTCAAGTGTCAAGTGCCTTGCGCCGTACACTTTTTCGTATGACCAGTGACGCTCGACGGCGGCGAGACGCCAGGATCGTGCGGCTCGATGCCGCCGGCTGGTCACTGCGGGAGATCGGCCGCGATCCACGGGTGAGGTTGTCGCCCGAGGGTGTGCGGCACGTTCTGCGGCAGCTGAATTCGGAGCCTGAGCCGTGGGAGCTGGACCCGCTGCTGCTGTGGCGTGACGCCCGCGCGGGTGACGCCAGGGCGCGGGAGCTGCTGACCGAGATGACGGCCCGGACGGACGAGCTGGCCGCCAGGTGGTCGGTGGAGCGGTTCGGGAAGCCGCTGGCCGGCATCGGGCCTGAGGCATCGCGGTCACTGCGGTCGGAGGCGGCGGACGTCGTTGGCGTGGAGATGTACGCCGAGCTGACCGGCGCGCCACGCTGACCCGACTGCGGGGCAACGGATTCCGAGGGTTTTCGCGGTACACTCGCGAGTACCGCGTGAGGGTTCGCTTCCCCCGCTCGGTCCTTTCATGAATTGCCCCTGATGGAGATGCCCGACCACCGCTGGCACTGCGGGGTCGGGCATTTTCACGCTTGGAGCACCGCTACTCAAGCATCCTGTAGTTGGCCAAGGATGCATGAATCATGGTGCAGCCATTGCGATTTCACCAAACCGGCGGCTACCGTCACCGGCATGAAGAACGCCCAAGGGTCACCCGCTACTCCTGCCGACGCCGCCGACATCATCAGTGCTGCGGCCGATGCACGTTGCCACTGTGGCGCAATTGATCACAATGATGCGATTGATCAAAACAGCTGTGCCACTTGCTATTTCGGAGATAACGAAGCTAGCGTCACTGACGTGACTACCCACCCTGTGAACGAGCCCGAAACCTGGCGCGATCTGGCCGACCAGCTCACGCCCGACCAGATCGATTACATTGAGCGCTCCGAGCTCCATCCGGTTCCGAACGTCGATGGGACTTGCGACGTCGACCTAAACCGCGGTGCCCTGCTGTTCCGCGCTCGAGAGTTCGCCCGGCAGAACGTTGCCGCCGAACGATTCCGCCACGTGCAGGCCCCAGTCGGTGCCGACCAGGTCGACGCTTGGTGGCCGGGCAATAGCGACGACGGCAGTTGGTCACGCACGTGGTGGGGTAAGCCCCGCGGCATTGCGGTCGCCGCGGCGAAGAACCCCTTCACTGTCGTGTTGACGGGCATGCAATGGTCCGACGGTCGCAGTGAATCCGCCGTCACGGTGCACGCTGACGATGACCTCATGACCGCCGCCGAAGCGCGGCAGCTCGCCGTCGCCCTGCTCGAAGTGGCCGACGCGCTCACCAGTACGCAGCTGGCGGTGTAATCGTTTCCCCACCCGTAGGGAAAACTCCTGCCCGTGCGCAATTCTTGTCAGCTGCAGCTAATTCGCTTGTGCCACATTGTCTTTCGTACAAGTTGGAGATAGCTTCACCTTCATGACGACCGACTACTTGCCACCGGACGATCCGGCCGACCCTGCTGCAGCTGCGCTGACGCACCTCATCCTGGAGCCCGAAGCCACCGGCATCACGACATCCCGCGGGGAGCTGCAGCAGCTGGCCGCCCTGCTCGACGCGGCGGATGCGTTCG
>NZ_JMHT01000092.1 GCF_001905655.1 Mycobacterium sp. ST-F2 | reverse complement strand
CCGCCAACCTTGCGGGATTCAGCGTGTCCAACACACGGGGTCAAGTCCCCCTCGACGCGGTCGTCGGCGCCTACGCGCGCCGGGACCCGCCCTCACCCGAACCATCAGCTCACGCCGCCGCGGCACGGCGCATCGCAAGCGCCCCGCGATCGGTCAGCGACCACTCAGCGACGATGCGCCAAGCGCGCTACGCCGCCATGGCGCTGATCGACAACCCCATCGAGTTGGACAGTCTGCTGGTCCGGGTACTCAACACGGCGATTCGCTTGACAGACGCAACCTTTGGCAATATCCAACTGGCGCAGCCCGACACCGGCGCGTTGCATATCGTCCGGCAGTCAGGTTTCGACAACGAATTCCTTGACTACTTCGCTGTCGTAGAGGACACCGCGTCGGCCTGTGGCAGAGCCGCATCCACCCGGCAGCAGGTTACCGTCACCGACACCCGCACCGATCCCACGTTCGCTGCACACCGCGATATCGCCGAGGCCGCACACTTTCGGGCGGTGCAGTCCACGCCCCTGTTCAGTGCCACCGGCGTATTCATCGGCGTGGTATCCACTCACTATCAACACGCCCGCCATCCGGGCAACGACCGTCTTGGCGCACTTCGGTTCTTCGGCGATGTCGCTGGAGAACTCCTCGCCCGACAAATCGGCGCGGCCAATAGTGCTGCAGATGGAACACTGTTCGGACCGCCGCGGCGCTGACCTCGGGCACGCAGCGGTGAGAAAACCCAACTGTGGCTGGAAATTGGATGGCCGGCGGGTCTGAATTGCCGGCACGCTCTATCCCCCGATTCCCCCACCACCCCATCATTATTCGTCACTGTGACGAATAATGATGGGGTGCAACTGGTTTCAACGTTCATGAATGCGACGCGATCCCGGCGACCCTGCTATCGGCGACCTGACGCCCTCTCGTGGTCTGGGATGATCGAGGCGTGACCGATGTACTCGCCGACCCCGTCAACGCCGCGCTCGACGGCCCGCACATCCGGTTCCGTGAGGTCAGCGGACGGATTCGGCGGTATCACCCGGACGTCTCGGTGTTCTATGGCCACCCCCGTGAATTGACCTACGAGGACTACGATCACGTGGCCCGCCTGGCCGGTCATAACCGGATCGCGGTACTTCGCGACCGCGCCACGTCACTGCCCGCGGACTGGTCCGTCGTCCAGACGTTCGGCTTGGTCCAATATGAGGGCAGCGCTGTCGAAACCGCTCCCGAACCGGCTGCGGTACCACTCACCGCGGCCGACGTACCAGAGATGACCGCTCTCGTGGAACGGACCAAACCGGGACCGTTCCTGCCTCGAACCATCGAACTTGGCACCTACCTAGGTATCCGTGACGCCAACGGTGCGCTCATTGCAATGGCCGGCGAGCGGATGCGGCCGACCGGATATACCGAAATCAGCGCAGTATGCACCGCCCCCGAAGCTCGTGGACAGGGGCTGGCATCCCGCTTGATCCGCGCGGTCGCACAGGGCATCCGCGACCGCGGCGAAACGCCGTTCCTCCATACGTCCGATGACAACCCAGCTCAAAAGCTCTACACGGCAATGGGTTTCACGCTGACGCGTTCAGTCCCACTCGAGATCGTCCGGATTCCCTGACTCGGGACCCCTCCGACATCACGGCATGGGGATCGGCGGCGGTGACGGAATGGCCGGGATCGCCGGAATAGCGGGCGGCGATGGGATGGCGGGCGGCGCGGGAATCGCCGGCGGCGCCGGGACCATGGGTCCGCCCGGCTCAGGCGCGGGCGCCTGCGGTGCAGGCGATTCGGTGGCCGGCGCCGATGAGTCCACCGTCGGCGCGGCCGATGTCGGAGTGACTGTGGCCGTGGATGTTTCGCTGGTCGGTGTCGTCGACGACGTCGTCGTCGTGGTGGTGACCGATGTCGTCGGCTTGTCCTTCGAGGCGTTGTCGCCGCATGCGGCAAGGCTGAACGCGGCCAGCACCAATGCGCCGACGCAGACGGTCAGCCGACCTGGAAACAGCGGATTCGGGTTGGTAGGCATGGTGCGGTCACTTTCTTCCGGCAGTGTCGTGGCAGCGGATACCCGTTATCCAGCTAGGAGCGTGGGTCAGTAACACGCCGGGCGGGGTGTTGGTGCGAGCTGC
>NZ_JMHT01000091.1 GCF_001905655.1 Mycobacterium sp. ST-F2 | reverse complement strand
GCGAAAGTGCGGAATGCGCTGACGTGCCATTACGCGAAAGTGCGGAATGCATTCCGCGAAAACGCGGCAGCAGCTCACGCGAAAGTGCGGAATCAGATCCGGCGAAAGTGCGGAATCTTCCTATTACTGGAGAACTTGAAGATCTCTCCGAGGGGGAGAAGGGCGCGGCGCTGGCTGAGCGCGAACCGCTCGACGTCGAACCCGTCGCCGACCCGGGCAACGACCCTCCCCCGAAAGATCAGCTCGCAATCCAAACCGACCCCGCCGGCGCGTGGGTCGACGCCGAACTGGTCGACGACGACCCAGACCCTGAACCTCAGCCCTACTGCGACCGCCACATGCCCCACGGCACCGACGCCCCGTGCGGCGCCTGCAAGCGCCGCCGCCAGGCACACGAGGCGTGGCAACAGCGCGCACTGTCCCGGGTCTTCGTCGGCGCCACTAGCTCGGCCGACGCCGGCGACAACCGCCGCGCTGCGATCGCGCAGTGCCCAGATTGCGACGAGTTCGGACAGGTCGACCTCGGCGATTCGGTTGCGACTTGCCGACACACCAAACGCCGGCGCCCCGCCGCCGACGACGCGAGGCCGGCATGAGCCGGCTCAGCGCCACCGAGGTCGTCGCGCGCAAGGAACGGGTAGCCGCGATCCGCCGATGCCGATATTGCGACCCGTGCGGTTGGCGCTACGGCCCCGACGGCGACCCGATCGACCCCGCCATCCGGTGCACCCACCGCCCGCCGGCGCCGGCACGCGACATCACCGAGCCCATCCACCAACCCGAACTGTTCGACACCGAGGAAACCGACCGATGACCGTCCGCGCCGTGCTCGTCTGCCACGGCGACCCCGACGGCCACCACGGCGTCGAGTTCACGTACTGGTCGTCCCGAGCCGAAGCCATCGAAGCATCAATCGAGCTGGCCACCCTGCGGCCCACGGTGCCGCGGCCACCACACCGTCGCCCGCCTCGACCTCAAGCCCAGCCCACGGCCCAGCATCACCAACACCTGGCTCGGCGCCAGGCGGTCCAAACCACGACCCGCGACATCGAGGACCAGGACGACGCCGAACCCCGACGGTTGTCCCGCACCTGCCGCGGCCGGTTCGGCGCGGTGAACTCATGAATGAGTCCGGTCTGCTGCGCTCCGGCGGTGTCGTGGTCCTGTCCGGGCCAGCGCTGAAAGTGGCCCGGGACGCTGCCCTGATCGCGGTCAAACATCGCAAACAGTCCGGCGTTCCATTTCGGAACTACGAGGCTCTGGCCTGCGAATTCGGCGCCGCGATGGCCGCAGCCGGTCACTCGGACGTCCGTTCACCCGCGATCAGCAAGGCTGTCGCCGTGGAACACCCCACCGTGCCGCTCGCCGAAGCAGCTGCCCGCCTTGGCATCTCGCTCAGGCAGGCACGCCGGCGCGCCCCACAACTCGCAGGCCGCAAGGTCGCCGGCCGCTGGCTCGTCGACGAGGCAGCGCTCAACGAGCACATCGAAGGAAGGCAATGACCAAACAAGAAATCGCCCGACTCGTCGCAAGCCTGACCGACGACGAGCTCGACCAGCTCCGCGACTTCCTCGCAGAACCGGAGGACACCCGCCAGCCCAGCAGCAGCAACGGGCGGTTCCTGAACTCGTTGTTCGGCGGTGGTAGCGATTAGCGCCGCGGACGGGCTGACCGTCGTGGAGCGCTGCATGGCCCGCATTGACCACGAAACCGTGGAACGCAGCGAGCGGGAGCGAGCCGCGAACGCAGCCGAAGAACGCCGAAAGTACCTGTACGCCCGACTGTTCCAACACGTCACGCCAACTCGCGACGTGGCAGGTCTGCGCACCGAGAGTCAGGCAAGCGACATGTTTCTCCGAGCACGCGGAGAGAACCTCCTGCAAATCGCGATTCTGCGCGTCGCCGTCGACAACCGATGGGGCTCCGTGGTCACCGCCTTCATCAAGTTGTGGGACGGCGAACACCCAATCGCAGGCACCGTCCAAGAACTCTGGAATCTCACCCTCACCACAGGCCGCTCCGCGGTCTGACCAAACGAAAGGAACACGCACGCAATGTCTCTCGCACAACTCAAATCCCAGATCGAGGACCTGCGCGCACAAGCAGCAACCGCGTACAGCCGGGGCATCCGCACCACCGATCTGCTCGACGCCGATGACACCCTCAGCGATGTCGGCAAGCAGAAAGCTCGCGACACCGAGCGTGAGCAGGTGAACGCCAAGATCCGCGACCTTCGCAAGAAGGAAACCGAACTCATCGCCGCCAAGAAGCAATCGCTCGAACGGCGGCTGTTCGGGCTGGGGCCGGTGGCCAGCGGCGATCCCAATCAGATCATCGCCTACCGAGACGCACAGGACCGAGCCGCGCGACTCACCGATCACGACGACGCACAAGCAGCATTCGCGGCGGCCATGCGCTCCGACGACAGGACCCTCGCCGCAGCGATCCTCGCTCGGGCCCTCGACGCCGGCTGGAACCGCATCGTCAACGAGTACGTCGAGCAAAACCCAACCGCCGGCGAGGATCTCAACGACCTCGCCGACATCAATCAGTACAGCTCGTTCGACGCCACCCTGTCGTACAGCTACATGTGACCACCTCGCGGCCGGCGCACCGGGAGCGCACACCGCGCACGTCGGCCGCGAGGCACCCAGGGGGACAGCTCCCCACCCCGGCCCCCAGCCGCACCTCATGTCATAGACGCAGCCCCCCTGGATCCCCACAAAAAAACAACTACCGATGAGAGCGATCTGCGATGCAGGGAACCTATTGGCTGACAGTCCTGCCTGAGACGTCGCAGTTGCGTCCGCGGATCAAGCGCGCGCTTCGAGGTATCGACGACGAGGCCCGGGTTAACCCGACTGTCGACGATCGTCAGGCGGAGTCGTCGGGCAGGCGTTTCGGTGGGAAGTTCCGTCGGGGTTTCGACGCGTCTGGGGCTGCGACGCCGAAGGTCGACGACCGCCAGGCCGAGCGCGCCGGCAGTTCGTTCGGCGCGAAGTTCCGCAAGGGGTTCGAGGCGAGCGCGTCGAACCTCGGCGCGACTGCTCGGCTTATCGGCGCCGGGTTCACCGGGGCGTCGGATGCAACCCGCTCGATGGTTCGCAACGTCGGCACCGCGGCGACTGTGCTCGGTGTCGCGACGAAGGCGACCAAGGGGCTCGCGTTCTGGCTCGGCGGCGCCGCAACCGGCCTCAAGGTGGTCGCCGGCGCATCGTTGGCGAAAGTCGCCGGGATGCTCGGGTTCACGGCGCGGATGGCCGGCCAGCTCGCGTCGAACGTCACTCGAGTAACGTCCGCGATCCTGCTGCTGGCGACCGTCGGCAAGGTGCTTGGTTTCATGAGCCGCGCAGCGAAATGGATGGCGCTACTCACCGTCGGGTCCGCGGCGCTGATCGGTGTCGTGTCAGCGCTGGCGTCGCAGCTCGGCGGCGCCCTGGTCGCCGCGCTGACGGTCGTCGGGTCCGCGGCCGGCGTCGCGGCCGGCGCGCTGGTCGGCATTCTCGGGCCGGCCATCGCGACGGCGAAGCTCGCGTTCAAGGGGCTCGGCGAAGGCGCGAAGGCATTCCAGGAGTCGATGAAGGACGTCTGGGGTCCGGCCGACGAAGCGTTTAGCAAGATGATCGGGCAGCGGATGGGTCCGCTGCTGACGCAGTTCCGCGAGTTGAAAATGGCTGTGACGGATGCGTTCTCGGGTGCGCTGACGCCGGCGATGAACTCCGCGGCCGGCGTCATGCAGAAGATGCAACCGGCTATGACGGCGATGGCGACCACGCTCGGCCGGATCGGATCGGAGGTCGCCGGCGCGATCGCGTCGCCGGCGAATATGTCCGCGCTCGACAAGATGTTCGCCGCATCGAACCAGTTCATCGGATCACTCTCGCCGGGATTGCAAAGCCTGGTGTCCGGGCTGGTCCAGTTCGCGTCGACCGCGGCCGACACGTTCAAGGGTGTCGGCGCCGGGATCAGCGAGCAGCTGACGAAGTTCGGCGACTGGCTGCGCGGTATCTCGCCGGCGCAGATGATCCTCGCGTTCCAAGCGCTGAAACTGATGGTCACCAACGTCTGGAACGTGCTCAAGCCGGTCATCCAAGGGATCCGCGATATCGGCGCCGTGTCCGCGCCGGCGCTCGCACCCGGATTCCAGGCGATCGGGCAGGCGATCGGGCAGGCCGTGCCGGGGCTGGTCCAGATGTCTCAAGTTCTTATGCCGGCGCTGTCGCAGGTGATGGAGCGGCTGGCGCCGGTGCTGCCGGCGTTGGTGCAGGCGTTCACCCCGTGGGCTGGCGTCCTGGCCGCGGTCGCGCCACCGTTGGCGTCCATCGTGGCGCAGATGGCGCCGCTGGCGCCGCTGGTCATGCTGGCCGTCGGCGCGGTGAAGTTGTTCGGTGCCGGGATGATCGTCGCGAACACCGCGGCGGCTGCCTACTCGATCGGGCTGGGCGTGTTCGCCGCGGCGACCGGTCGCAGCGCGGCATCGCTGGGTGCCAATGTGATCGCGCTCGGCGCGCACCGGGCCGCGTTGATCGCCGGCACTGTCGCGAGCCGCGCGTTCGGCGTCGCGTTGGCGTTCGCGACTGGCCCGGTCGGGTTGGTCGTCGCCGCGGTGGTTGCCGCGGGCGCGGCGATCTGGGCGTTCTTCGCGAAGACCGAGACGGGCCGCAAGCTGTGGGCGCAGATCTGGCCGGCGATCACGAACGCCGTGAAAGTCGCGTGGGACTGGATCAAAACCACGCTGTCTACGGCGTGGCAGCAGATCGGCCCGTCGCTGATGAAGATCGGCGACATCGCGAAGCAGGCGTTCGGGAAATTCGTCGAGGCGGCGAAGTCGATCTGGACGGCGATCCAGCCGGCGATCGCGTGGATTGGTCGGTTGTGGTTGTCGGTGCAGAAGTTCCAGTTCACCGTCGCGATCGCGGCGCTGAAAGCGCTCGGCGCCGCGATCGGCTGGCTGTGGACCAACGTCGTCGTCCCGGCCTTCAACGGCATAGCGGCCGCGGTGTCGACGTGGTGGTCCGCGGTGCAAGTCGTCTGGGGTGCTGCGACGACCGCGATCGGATGGGTCGGCGACAAGGTGATGTGGCTGTGGCACAACGTTGCCGAGCCGGCGTTCTCGGCGATCGGATCGGTCGTGTCGACATGGTGGTCGGGAGTGCAGGCGGTCTGGGATCTGTTCACGACCGCGCTGGACAAGGTGAGTACCGGTGTGGGGGCCCTGAAAGACGGGTTTGTGACCGCGTTCAATGCGATAAAGGACGTGGTCCTCGGGGTCTGGGACAAGATCAAGGGCGTCATCGACTCCATCGGCAACGGCATCGGTGCCGTCGTCGACAAGCTGCGCGGTGCCCCCATCATCGGGAACCTGATTCCCGGCCACGCGGACGGACGGGCGCCCGGGTTCGCCAGCGGCCGGCCGGCGTCGCTTTCGCGCAGTGGCCGGCTGAGCGGGCCCGGGACCGGGACCAGCGACTCGATTCTGGCGATGCTGTCGAACGGCGAAGGCGTCGTGAAGGAATCGGCGATGCGTGGCGGTGGCGCCACCGTCGTTGCGGCGCTGAACTCTGGCTGGGTTCCGTCGGCCGAGTTCCTGCGCGGGATGCTGCCGGGATTCGCAGAGGGCCGCGGGCCCGATATCAGCGTCGCCGAGCAGTTGGTCGGCACGAAGTACAGCCAGGCGCAGCGGTTCGATTGCTCGGGCGTCGTGGCGCGCATCATCAACGGCGCATTGGGGATGGGCGGCGGGCTCATGTCCACGAAGAACGCGCGGCAATGGTTGTCCGAGCGCGGGTTCGTCGATGGTTCCGGCGGGCCCGGACAGATCCGCGTCGGCTGGTACGACCATGGGCCGAACCCGAACGACGGCCACATGGCGATGACCCTGTCCGATGGGCGCAACGCTGAATCTGGCGGCAGGAACGGCGTTTTCACGATCGGTGCCGGCGCGGCCGGCGCGGACGATCCGCAGTTCGACAACCACATGTACCTTCCGCAACTGTTCGGCGAGGGCGCCGCGACGGGTGGCGCGGTGTCGTCGCTGGGCCGCACGGTGAGTGCCGGGGGCGGCGGGTCGTATCGGGCGGCGACGTCGAGCGAGCTGTCCACCAGTGCGGGCCGGGTCGAGTCGGCGAACAGCGCTGTGACGCAGGCGAATCAGGCTGTCGATGACCGCACGTATGCGCGCGACAAGGCGCAACGCCGGCTCGACGATTTGAAAGCGCAGGGCAAGGACACGGCCGACGCTCAGCACTCGCTCGACGTCGCCAACCGAGAGCTCAAGGATGCGACCGACAAGCAGGCGAAGGCCAAGGACAAGGCGGCGAAGGCCGAGCAGGACGACGCCGATCTGCGGTCGCAGGGCGTGCAGGACGCGCAGGCTGCCGGCGACAAGAAGTCGAGCAACGGTTTCGGCGACCTTGGTAAGGCGTTCGCCGGCGGGATCTTCGAGACGATCGGACTCGACGGTTCGTTCCTGTCGAACCCGTTCGAGTGGCCGACGATCAAATCGGCCATGGCCGGCGTGAACTGGCTCGGCAAGGCGCTGATGGGCGACGAATCAGGATCGGCCGGCGGCGGCGCTGCGAGTGATCTTGGCGGCGGGCTGGTGAGTGCATTCGCGGACTCGGCGGGGCTCGACGTGGCGAACTTGAATCCGGCCGCGGCCGATATCTCCGCGGCGCCGGCCTCCGCGGTGGCGCCCGATACGACGCAGCACGGCGCTGGCGCCGGCGCGGCACCCGGGCCGGCCGTCGTCATCGAGAACGCCGGCATGGACCCGACTGCGCTCTCGAACAAGCTCTCTGCCGAGTTCAATGCCCGCACCCGAACGACGAAGGTTCACTGATGACGAACACCGTGACGATGCTTCTGTGTCAGCAGAGTGTGGACGGCCAACCGGAACCGACGACGTGGGGTGCGGCCGTTCTGCTCGGCACCACTACGGCAGAACTGGGCAAATGGGCAGACTTGGACGGCGACCATGTCGACTCGGACAAGCTGCCGGACTGGCTCATCCGACAGGGCCGGCGCCGAGCTCGGGAGGCTCAAGCCGCCACCGGCGTCGGCTCCACGACCGCGGCCATGACTCACTGGGCCGTGCGCGACTTCAGCGAGGGTGTCGTCGCGTTCGACATGGTTACCTGGTCGGACGTGCACCAGCTGTGGATGATCGTCACATCCGAAGTGGCACAACGGATTACTGGGGAAGCTGAGAGCTGAGCGCCGCATGGCCCTGGTCGTCGGCGTGGCGGTCTCGCGTCAGCGACGTGCCAGTCGCCGCGCTTCACCGCCCACGGCCACCGTCGTCGCGCGTCTCGTTATTGATGACCTCAATTAGCGCGTCCTCGGCGGCGCTGATCGAGTCCCACGCATCTTGCGTGAACACACCGACATACGCGAGCAGGGCCTCAAATACCGCTTCTGCCGCCTTGCGACCCGGCGGATCAAGCACCATGCAGACCAATGACAACGCGCGGCGCACCGGAGCCGTCTCGTCCGGTGTCAGATCGGCATAACCGGCACCATCGGGTACGGCGTCGCGGCTCTCGGCCGCGAGCAGCCACACCGCAGAAACGAACTCCGCGCCGAGTTCGCGGCGCTTGTCGAGCAGACGGCCCTCTCGCTCAAACTTGCGGTTCGCGTCCGCGATGCGGTCCTGGCGCATGTCGGCACGCCTCTGTGTGTAGGCGATCCCGCCGACACCGACGAGCGCCACGAGCATGGACGGGATACCGCTGAGCAACACATTGGCGAGAGTCACATCGGGCATGGGCGAATCGTCGCAAATCGGTCGGCCGCGTTGTGCGCCAGGTCGGCGCCGTGGTCCCGGGCGTCGGCGTGGGATCCGCTGGCCGGCCCCGAACAGCTGCATCATTGCCGAGTGACGATGCGGCGGGAAGCGATGCGTGCCCTGTTCGAGGGCTCACTCGCCGACGTCGGTGACCCGAACCCGTACGCCGGCCGATCGCTCGCCCTGGCGAAACTGTGGATGCGCGGCTACACGCGCATGTTGCGGGTACGCGTCAATACCGGCCCAGCGATGCGTGCTACAGGTGCCAGGCGCTAAACGGCACTCCAGAGCCAGGCAATGAGGCTGCGTTGCGGATGGTTTCGATGAGCTCCCACACATTACTACCGGGGTTCCACGGTTTCTTCGTTCCGTCGCCGCGATGCTTGGCGTCGAGTTGCTTTGCGTTCTCCAACGCAGTGCCGTACCGCTCCTCAAGTAGGGAGAGTGCGGCTTCGCTCAGCGTCTTGTTGCAGCCGAGCAGCGTCTTTGACTCATGCTGCGCTGCATGACGTTCCAGGTAAGCCGCCTGAAGGCGGTAGTGCAGTACGAACCATACTTCGAGGCACGGGCTCGACAGTGCCACCTTGACCCCACTGGCGGCTGCAAGCTGGAGCGCCTCGTCGAGCCCGTAGTGCTCGTCAACGTCGATGACGCACCAATACTCGTCGTAGGCCGAGCCTCGCCCGCGTTTCTCCTCTCGCAGGTCGTATTTGCGTTCGGCAACAGCGGCTTCTACGACACTCAGAGGCGCAGAGCCCTGGTGTTCGGCGATGCTGACGATTACCCGATTACGGTGCAGCCGAAAGTAGTGATTGATGTATCCGACCTCGGTCTCCTTGCCTTCCGCGAAAACTCTGATCTGGAATCGCTGTGCCTGAGTTGAGGGACGCCGGCGGCCGGTCCGGGCACGGGAGCCTCGACTGTTGCTCGTCATCCCTTGACGGTCTCCTGCGTAGTTAGGAGAGCAGCAAGCGCCCGGAATTGATTGCCGCTAATGATCGGCGTCGCACCGTATCGACCTTGCATGTATCGACGCGCGATAGCCTCTTCCTTCCGGGGATTCAGATCGGTCAGCGAGTAGAGCTCACTGCTACCGTCGTCCCGCTTCTCTGTGAACCACGCCTGATCCCGTCCGATTATCCGGTCGGACGGCGAATTGCCCAGCAGCTTCGCCTCATGCGAGTTGAAGATGAGTTGCGCTCCATGCGGATTCGACTCCGGGCTTTGGAACAGCATCACGAACTGCTCGACTAGCAGTGGGTGAAGACTCGCCTCTAGTTCATCGACCAGCATCACAGTGCCAGCGACAAGTGCGTCGAGCAGTGGCCCAACCAACCCAAGCCAAACCATCGTGCCGAGCGATTCCTCGGAGCTATCCAAGTGGACGCTCTCACCGTTTTGCGTGCGGTGACTCAGCTCGATCCCTGAAAAGGCGTCAAGCTGGAGCTCGGAGTCGTCGACCGGGCCGCTCTCCCCATCGCCGCGTAGCGCTTGGTACAGCTTTCGCGCCAACTCAATTTCGTGCTTCGTCGGCTCCCGACGGCGCGCGTCCGTGATGCCGAGATCGGCCAACTTCAAGATCTCAAGTAGCTGCAACCTGCGTTCCTCGTGCTCCATCAAATGCGCGGTGTACTTCGCCCTGGAGTCTCTGCTGGCAGCGTCGCACAGCCGAAAGTTCTGATCGAACCACCGGTAGAGCGAGCCGAGCTCTTCAAATTCCGCGGCATCGGCGACGGACAGGAAAAGTGCGTCAGGGCGCAGAAGCTCCTTCATTGCACGCGCCCTCGCCGTGCGACTCTCGAGTCGCAGGTCGAGTCCATGGCGCTCGAAGATCGTCACTGCGCGGCCCCGAGGAAATCGCCGCGCCCACTCGTGTAGAACCTGGTCGTCGTCAATGGTGAAGCCGTACTCGTGCCGGATACCGTTGATGATCAGGTCGACTTCATATGTGGATGGCGCATTCCCAGTGCGCTCGCTCAGCTTGAACGGCCGTCGTAGGTATCTCAGTGACCGGCGTCGATTGTGAGGTGAGAACGACTCTCGGACGATCGTCCGCATGTCCTCCATGGCTCGCAGCAGGTTGCTCTTGCCGGAAGCATTCGCCCCGAAGACGCCGGCGACGGGGAGCACCTTCATGTAGTTGCGCCCGTTCTCCCGCCACGGAACCTCGCGAACAACCTTCGGCTCAGCCATCGCCGTCGCCTCTAACGAGAAGTCGATGTTGCCGCGGAACGAGCGGACGTTCTTGGCCTGAAATCCCAGCAGCATCGTGTGCGACTTCGGAACCATTTGATCTCCCATAAAGCAATTATCGCAAGTTTCTTGCAATTTTCTAGATTTTGGCACTGATTACTCTAACGATGAACAACCAAGCGGTTGAGCGTGACCCCAAGCCGATGCGGCGGGCGCAGCGTGGGCCAACATCTACTTGGACGTCCGCGCGCGCCGATCGGTTCCACTCAAATTTGAGCCGCCATCATCGCGGCCCGTACCTCGTCGGCATCGACCGCGGTGTACCGCTCCGTGGTCGCGACCGAGGAGTGTCCGAGCAGCGTTTGCACCGCCCGCAGATTGCGCGATCCGCGAAATGCCTTGCTCGCGAACCGATGCCTCAGCGTGTGGGCGCTCCAGTGATCAGGTAGCGCGCGGGCCATGAGCTTCCCGACATAGTGCGGTGTCAGGTGTGCGCCGACGTCCGAGCTGGGGAACAGCCACCCGGAGACCGGTCCGCCGCGGGTGTGACCTGCCGCGCCGGCGGCGACCAGGCCGGCGAGCTCGTCGCCGATCGGCAGCACGCGGACCTTGCCGCCTTTGCCCGTTACCCGCAACTGCCAGCCGTCGAACCCCTCAACCAGGTCGCGGGAATGCAGGCGCGCGATCTCGGCGCGGCGTAGGCCGGCCTCCGCGGCCAACCGCAGCATAAGCCGCACGCGCGCGTCAGCTGCGGCCAGCGCGGCGAACCACGCCGCGTCGGGCGCCGGCCGCGGCGCCGGCACCGCAGCGCGCACAACGGGCAGCTCGGCGGCGGGATTGGCCGGCAGGTGGCCGGCCCGGTGTGCCCAGCGGAAGAACAAGACCAGCGCGTTACGCCGGCTGCGGCGCGTCTCGATCGACCAGTCGGGGTGTCCCAACCACCGCAGCAGGGTTGCTTCGGTGACCTGGTCCGGTGCGCACTGCCGGCCGTGGGCGAACTGGGACAGTTGGCCGCGTCGGGTGGCGACTGTGGCGCGGCTGTGGCCGGCGCCGGCTTCGGCGTCGAGGTAGCCCTGGATCAGATTGGCCCATGCCGGCGGCAGCGGCCGGGGTGCGGGACCGGGGCGAGCCGCGGCCCGCGGTGCGTCGACCGGGTCGCCGGCCATGTCAACCGCGAGTTCGAGCAGCTTCGCGGCAGTGTGGATGCCGCGGCGCTCGACCTCGGTGAGTGCGGCGCGCTGCATGTCGTCGAGCTGGTCGGCGACATCCCGCCATGTCCGCGCCGGCGGGGTGCTGGTGAGGGTTGTCATGCCGCCGAGACTAGCGGCACGAATTCCGAATTATCAAGGGCTGCAAAGGAATTCGTACATATGCCGTATTCGCGCAAATGCCGGAATCGGACATATGTCGCGATGTGCACAAATGTCGGGGCGTCCCCGCCGAGCCGGCCGCACCTCCCCGACCCGACCCGACCCGACCCAGACTGGACACGCTTTGGACACAAAATGCGGGAAAAGCGTGGCATTCACAGTGACTTGCAGTCATGTGTTTCCGCAGGTAGACCGTGCGATATCGCCCTGACCTCGCGCGTCTGCGGGGGTTCAAGTCCCCCCTCGGACACACGACTGAGGCGAGCGAAGGGAACGCTTGCGTTCACTTCCGAGCCGATGGAGTGTGTTGAGCGGCGCAGCCGCGATCACACCGGAGTGAGACGAGAGAAACGAGAGCTTGCTCTCGTTTCCGAGTCGATTGACGGTGCGAACACACGACTGAGGCGAGCGGCGACGCTCGCCTTTTTTTCTGGCCGGCGGCGTGTGTTGAGCGGCGCAGCCGCGATCACACAAACAGCAACAGGACATCGGCCGACAGTCACCGCGATGCGGTGAAGCCGCGGGTCGCGATGTCGCGTTTGGAACTACCGACATGAGCTCGGGGCTCGGTTGATTCAATCCGGACGACCGCGTTTCTACCGCCCAACTTGGCCTGGTACATCGCCGTGTCAGCGCGGCCGATGATCGAGGAAACGGATTCGCCGGGAACGGCCAGGGTGGCACCAATACTCAGAGTCGCATGTACCGTGTGCCCGGATTCATGGATCGGTTCGGCGGCACGACATCGAATCCCGTCGGCGATTCTGACGGCCTCGTCATAACCGTGGAGGCCGAACAGGACGACGAGCATCTCGTCTCCGCCTATCCGCCCCACCATGTCTCCCTGGCGCACGCTTTCGCGGACCCGGCTTGCCATTGTCACGAGCACAGCGTCACCGACGGCGTGCCCCCAGGTGTCGTTGATGTCCTTGAAATGGTCGATATCGCAGAACAGGACGCCGAGGTCAGCGCCGGGCGATCGCGCGTGCGCGATCGCAGCCTCAAGGATTCCCAACGCCTCGGCACGGTTCGGCAGACCGGTCAGAATGTCGAACCGGGCCAGCCGATCCAGACGCTGCTCCGCCTCGACCCGATCGTCGACGACACGCATCGACCCGGTTGCCCCGTCGATGTTGCCATCCGCGTCGACGTAGGGCTTGGCGTGGCCGTCGACCCAGTGATAGTCACCCCCGTCGGCGCGAATTCGATACCGCGCGGCAGCCGTCTTGTCCGTGCCGATCTCCTGTAAACGGGTTCTCACGTTGGCAACGTCGTCGGGGTGTACGTGGGAGAGATAGTCAGAGCCAATCCATTTCTGGGGCGGAACTCCGAACTGGCCTTCCACCGACGGCGAAATCCACACGACGCGGCCTTCACGAACGTGGACGACGGTGTCCACACTGTTGTCGGCCAGGATTCGGTATCGTCTCTCGACCTCGGCGCGTCTGCGCTCGGCGTCAGCGCGTCTGCGCTCGGCTTCAGCGCGTTCCCTGCTCAGCCGCTCCTGTTCGATCAGCGGATTCTGCTCTTGGCGACGCAAACGGAAGCCGAGAATCGCGGCTACAACTGTGGCCAATGTGACGGACAGAGCGAAGGCGGCGTTCTCGTTGACACCCAGGGACAGGAACGTGAGCCGCCACAACGACACAACGATCGGCAGGCCGACGGCGAGGCCGTACAACCGGAGCAATGGGACCCGGTCGGGCCGGGCGAGCAGCCAGACAAGGGGAACCCTGTCAGGACGCGCTGCCGACGCGGCAGTGACGAGGAGTATCGCTGCGACAGCGGTCAACATCGCTATGCCGGTCGACGGCCGCACCTGCACGAGAGTCTCGGCATCGAAGAGATAGGCCACGACGGCGACAAGTGGGACGAGCCCGCCACCGGCCAGGCACACCGGCCAGACCACGCCGACCCCACGGCGCTCCACGCGGGTCAACGCTACGGCGGTGGCCAAGAGCAGGACCGCGGCTGCCGCCTGTGGGCCTGGACGCCCAGGCCAGGACAACTGCCGGCTGCGCACTGCCGCACCGAACCACGCTTGGTCGATCCCGAATGATCTGGAGGTCGCGTACTCCACCAGAATCGCGCAGGCGAGCACGCCCACAACTACGGCCAAGCCCCGCCCGGCCCACACCCGACTCCGCACCGGATTCCCCGATTGCATGAGAATCGACAGCGCCAGCGCAGCCACCCACAACGCCGTCCAGGGCGTCATCGGCGGCCAGGTCCGAAAGACCCGCGTCAACACCTCGATCCCCGTCGCCCAACCGACCCAATCCAACGCCGCGACAACAAGAACCGCCCCCGCAGCGGCCAGCCCCACCTCGCGATGCACACCAGCGCCCGGACCCCCCATCGTCCGTCCCTCCCCTAGGCAGTGTCCATCAGTCACCATCATCTACCCGGGGGTGTTCGGTGGCTCTGTTTTTACGTGTCTCCCTCGTCAATTAGCGCTGGCGGTGACCGAAGTCGAGCGTTTCAGCGTCGTCGAGGGTTCAAGTCCTGGCGACACCCGAGCCGATCAACAGCATCAGCCTCCTACCGCAGTAGGTATCAGGTGCACAGCCTCGACTGAGCGCTCAGCGGCCGCGCGCCGGTTGAGCGGCGGTCGATGCCGACGACGACGGCAACGTGGACGGACGATCGATGATGGTCGATGACGGCCCGCCGACCCGGTAGCGCGCGCCGCGGTGCTCCTGCGGTAGCCGGTCGCCATTGCCGAGCAGCTTGTGCCGCAACGACCCCGGCTGGTACTCCGCCTGGTAGGCACCACGTTCGGTGAGCACCGGAACCACATGCTCGATCACGTCGGCGAAGGAACCGGGGGTGATGGCATAAGCGAGGTTGAAACCGTCGACATCGGTCTCGGCGACCCACTCCTGCAGGGTGTCGGCCACCGTGGTGCCCGACCCGACGATGCGTGGACCCATGCCGCCGATTTCGCCCCACTCGGCGATGTCGCGGACCGTCCACTCCCGGCCATCGGGGTCGGCCGACTGAAACGCCTTGACCGCGGACAGGATTGCATTCGAGTCGACGTTGCCGATCGGCTCGTCCAACCCGTACCGGGCGAGATCCACACCCATCCACCCGGACATGAACACCAGCGCGCCTTCCGGGTCGCCGTAAGAGAGCAACTCGCGGTGTTTGGCGTGCGCCTCGGCATCGGTGGTCGCGGTGATCACCGTCGACAGATTGAAGATCTTGGCCGAGTACGGATCCCGGCCGGCCAGTTCCAGCTCCCGGCGAATGGTCGAAACCGTCTCGGCCAGAATGGCTTTGGTCGGCGCCGCCGTGAAGATCGCCTCGGCGTTCTCGGCGGCGAACCGTACCCCACGCGGCGATGAGCCGGCCTGGTAGATCACCGGGGTCCGCTGCGGCGAGGGCTCGGCGAGGTGCACTCCCGGCACACTGAAATGTGTTCCGGAGTGCCCGATGTGGTGCACCTTGTCCGGGTCGGTGAAGACCCCGCGCTCGCGGTCGCGGACCACCGCGTCGTCCTCCCACGAGCCCTCCCACAGCTTGTAGAGCACCTCGAGATACTCGTCGGCGTGGTCGTACCGGGCGTCGTGGGCCGGCTGGTCGGTCTGCCCCATGTTGCGCGCCGCGGCGGGCAGATAACCGGTGACCACATTCCAGCCGATCCGCCCCTTGGTCAGGTGATCCAGGGTCGATATCCGACGAGCGAACGGATACGGGTGCTCGAACCCGGTGCCGGTGGTGATGCCGAAGCCCAGATGCTCGGTCACCAACGCCATCGCCGATACCAACAACAGCGGGTCGCCCACCGGAATCTGCGCGGCCTGCCGAATGGCGGCCTCGTCGCCGGCGCCATAGACGTCGTAGGTCCCGAGCACATCGGCGATGAAGAGGCCGTCAAACCTGCCGCGCTCCAACAACTTCGCCAGTTCGGTCCAGTACTCCAGGTCCTTGTAGCGCCAGGACTGATCTTCTGGATGCCGCCACAGGCCGGGCGACTGATGAGCGACGCAGTTCATGTCGAAGGCGTTGAGGCGAATCTGTCGGGTCACTACTCCACCGTGCCAACATGTCACGCATCAGACACCGATTGCACTCAGCACGAACATTTTTCATGGCAAACCCGTTGCCGCTCAGGGCAGTACGACCGAACGGCCAACACTGCCCCGGCCGGCGGCCACCGCGTCAGATGCCCTTGACGTAATCGCCGGTGCAGATGTTGTAGTGCCCGGCAGGATCGAACGTCTCTCCGTTGCCAGGGAAGTACCATTTCGCCGCTTGGTACATCAGCTGGCCATTGCAGGTGCCGAGGTTGTAGGCCACGATCGTCGCCGGTTGCTTGATCGACTCCGCGACGCTGGTGGCGCCGGGGGGTATCCCATAGGAGAGGCCTCTCCCAATGGCCTGTTCTCCGCCCCACGAGGACCACGTGATGTCCCAGATGTCGCCCGTCGGGTCACCGCCGTTGAAGACTCTCGTCGGCTGTACGGTTCCGTAACCCCTCGCGCTCGGGTTCCAGGCACGACCGAGAGTCGGCTGCGAGTCGGCCCGCACGACGGGCGCGCCGGCCGTCGAGCAGGCGGCAACGGCGATGGTGGCCGCGATGGCCACAGAAAGCGGTGTCGCGATCAGCGCCAACTTCGTCATCGTGGCGGACTGCCGCGGTTCAGAAAGGTTCTTCATGGCGGTGAGGCTGCGGCAGACGCCTTGGTGGTTTCTTGATGTGCAGCTCAACGGAGGTGAAAAGCGGCATTCAGCCCCATAGCTGACGGAGCGCACGCTGCCCGACGAGATGTTCCACCCGGCTGACGGCATTGCGTAAGACCAGCCAGCGCAGGAGATTCCAGCCCACAAACAATTGGAGCGCCACTGCCGTCACCCAGTGGTGCCCAGGCTGGCGGGCCAGGACCGGCGACACGCTGGCGAGGGTCAGTACCGTCAGATATAGCCCAGCCAGCCACACCGTCGATCGGGTAGCCCGCAGCCAACGCCGCCATCGGTCGGGCTCTACACGTTCCGGCAGCTCGCCGGTCCGCAACGCCCGCAGATAGGTGTCGTATTCGCCGAATGACGCGAAGCCGCGACGCAGAAAGTACTGCTCCACCGAGTTCGAAATCGCCAGCGTCAGGCTCACCGTCATCGCCCACGTGGCAGCCCACTGGACGTGCAACCCGCGCGACGGACCGGTCAGCGAATCCAGGTAGTCGGTTGTCAACAAGATCGCGAACCCGCCGGCGAACATGACGATGGCCACCCCGATCGCCACCTGGGCCACCGACTGGTGAAACGCCCGCTCGGTGCGGGAAACCGGTTGGCGCCGCTGCACTTCGGCCGCCGGCCGGCGGGGACGCCGGGACACCCGCAGAACGCCGACGTAACCGAAGATCGTCAGGAGCAGAAAGAGCCACACGGCCGGTTCCAGGGCCGCCCGCAAACTTGCGGCCACCCCGACCAGTCCGTAGATGAAAACCAAGGGCGCCCAAACCTCGGCGGCGATCCTGCTGCGCTTGGTCCATCGCCGCCAGTGGCAGGGATCAATACCGTTGGGCGCCTTTCCCGTTCGCAGTGCACGGGTGAATGCCATGCGCTGCTCAGCGGAGCCGCCTCGGGGTTGTGCACGCCATTCCAGCCACACCGAGAGCGCGGCAGCCAGCAGACACATCCCGCTGATGATCGTCAGGCCCCGTGTACCGAGGTCAGCCGCGAGAAGGCGCACAATCACGGCGAAGTAGCACATCCAGCCGATGGCGACGACACCTACCCGCGCACCGGCCGGCAGTCGTCGCCACTTATCCATGTGCCTACTCCCCACCATTCGACGGCGCCCTCTGCGAGCGCGGTCCGGTCAACGGCCGTATGCACACGATGACCGGCCCGACGCCGGCCCGGAACAGGCAACCGCGCCACCTCGCGGTTTCCTTGCACAATCCACAGATCCGACCGGCAACCCGAGCATCGACTGGCTCTCCGGAGAGATCGAGCGGATTGAGACACTTCCCCGCAATGCGCCCGAGATCGCCGGGTATCCAGCAGGATCACAGGTATGAAACTGACTGTCATGCTCGCGCTCGCCGGGTTCGCCTCGCTCACGATCGCCGCCCCCAACGCCGCCGCTGCGCCATGTTCTGCCAGCGGGCTGGCCAGTACCGCGAGCGGAGTGCTGGCCCAGGCCAGTTCCTACCTCGATGCACACCCGGGTGCCAACGACGCCCTGACCAACGCGGGTTCGTCGGGCGACGCGGAAGGCGCGGTGCGGGCGTACTTCAGCGCCCACCCCGGCGAGTTCATGGACCTGAAGAACATTGCGCACCCGCTGACGTCGTTGCGCGGGCAGTGCGGGATGTCGGTCACCCCGGGTCAGTTGGCGGCGCTGTTCGACGCGCTGTCCTGAGCCGGGGCGGCCGGACGTCAGTGCCAGTAGCCCTGATGTGCTTGTGCCGCTTCGTCTTCCAATAGTGGCCCGATGACGGTGATGGGGCGGTAGCCGTGCAGCAGGATGTCGCGGCACGGCAGTGCGTAGCCCGCGTTCCTCGGGTCGCCGCCGGTGAATTGGAGCAGCCGGGTGTTGGACATGCCGTACACCACCCGGCCGATGCCGCTCCAGAAGGTGCCGCCCGCACACATCGTGCACGGCTCGGTGCTGGCGTACAGCGTCGCCGGCTTCATGCCGTCGTCGCCGAGCGCGCGCCAGGCGCTGCGGACAGTGACCATCTCCGCGTGATCGGTCGGGTCGCCGCCGTCGACCGACGAGGTGTTGCCGTGCTCGGCGACGACGTTGCCGGCGGCATCGGCGACCAGCGCACCGTACGGAGCTCCACCGGCCTGCCGAGCCTGCTCCGCCAACGCGAAGGTCCGGCGGAGGTGGGCCAGGTCTCGCGGGCTCGGATCAGACTCGGCGTGGGCGGGGCCGGAAGCGCTGATTCCCGCTGCCGAGGCGCCGAGGACCAAGCCCGCACCGCGCAGCACGGCCCGCCTGTTCGGCTCGTGCATGACTACTTGGTGCCGAAGATGCGGTCGCCTGCGTCGCCCAGGCCCGGCACGATGTAGCCGTGCTCGTCGAGCTGCCGGTCCAGCGCCGCGGCGAAGATCGGCACCTCGGGGTGGGCTGCCTGCATCGCGGCGACGCCCTCCGGACAGGTCAGCAGGCAGACGAACTTGATGGACCGCGGCCGGTACTCCTTGAGCCGGTCGATCGCGGCCACGGCCGAGTTGCCGGTGGCGAGCATCGGATCGCACACCACGATGTCGCGCTCGTGCAAATCGCTCGGCATCTTGAAGTAATACTCCACGGCGACATGGGTTTTCGGGTCCCGGTACAGGCCGATGTGGCCGATGCGCGCACCGGGAACGACGCTGAGCATGCCGTCCAGGATGCCGCTGCCCGCCCGCAGGATCGAGGCGAAGACGAGCTTCTTGCCGTCGATCACCATACCGGTGGTAGATTCCAGCGGCGTGTCGATCTCGATCTCGTGCATGGGGATGTCGCGGAGCACCTCGTAGGTCATCAGCGCCGAAATCTCGTTCAGCAGCGCACGAAAACCCTTGGTGGACACGTCTTTCTGCCGCATCAGCGTCAGCTTGTGCTGAACCAGCGGATGGTCGACGAGATGCAGATTACCCATGGCGCCCTCCTAGAAAACCGTGCCGTCACTGCTGATGGACAGCGGTGGGTTGCCGGCCCGCAACTCCCCAGCCACGGCCCGCCCGGCGGCCCACGTGCCGCCCTCGAGAACACAGGCCAGGGGTAGTGCCTCAGGCCCGAGACCGAGCCGGGTCCGTACCAGCGGCGCCAGCGCGTCGAGCAGCGCGACGGTCAAGGCCCGCCACTCGACCACGAATTCGTCTGCCACCGACCAGGTTCGGGCTGCGACAGACGAATCCCGCAGACGCAGGGCCCCGGTGTCGAGCAACAGGCCGCCGTTGCGGTACTCGGGCAGACCGGTGAGCGCGTCCAGCCCGGTGACCGTCACCCCCGCCCACTCGAACGGCTCCAACAGCGAGTAGGTCAGCCACTGCGACAGCTTGTGGAACGGCATCCAGCCGCGCGACAGTCCCGGCCCCGGCACCGCGGGGTGCGGCCAACAGTCACCGAGCGGGATACCGCCAATGTCGTTGTCGGCCAACCAGACCCCCGACAGGGTGTCCAGCAGCCGCACCAGGATGTCGTGCGCACCGACGGTCGGGCCCGCGAGCACGTCGAACAGACCGCCGGGGCGCCCCTGCGGTCCGAAGACCTCGGGTTGGCCGGCCAGTGTGGTGCCGAGCCGCCGCAGCAGCTGTACCCGCCCGCTGAGCCCGACCAACGGATTGTCGGGCCCGGCCTGGAACATCCGGCTCAGGACACTGTCGTCGAGGGTGCGCAGTCCCGCGGCGTCGACCTGCCACGGCCGCGTCGGATCGCTCGAGAACGCCCCGTCGACAAACGCGTGCCAGCTGGCCACACCGAGTCCCTCGGATCGCGTGAAGCGTTGTCCGGTACCGGATTCCACGTACCCCCAGTCCGGCCCCGCACCGGCATCGAGCAGGACGCTGACCACGGCCAGGTCGATCAGGGCGCGCGCCTGCGCGGGCGGGTCCGACGCACCCAGGCGGGCACGCAGGTCGGCGTTGCGGTCGACGCCGCCGGCTTCGAAATGGCGCCAGCGGCTGTGATACGGGATCGCCAGGTCGGGATACCGCGCGCGCGTGACGTCGGCGACGAGGTCGGCGGCCTGCGCCAGCGCATCGTCGTCGACCAGGAACCAGCGGGACTCCCCCGCGCGTGCCCGGCGCAGCAGGAATTCGGCGCGGTCGCGGATGGCAGTGGTACTGCGCAGGATGCCGACCGCGACGGCGCTGTCGGTGCCAGTGCCGGTGCTGATCGTCATGTCGTGAGTCCGCGGCCCTTGGCGATCTTGAGTTCGTCGGCGTCGGGCACCGGCCCGGGGGTGAAGTAGCCGGCGGCCGTCTTGGCGTCGATCTCGACGCGGGCGTCGGCGGGGATCAACTCGTCGGGGATGTTCACGCGTTCGACGACCTCGATACCCGAGCCGGTGATGGCGTCGTACTTCATGTTGCTCATCGACACCAGCCGGTGAATCTTGCGGATGCCCAGCCAGTGCAACACGTCGGGCATCAGTTCCTGGAACCGCATATCCTGCACGCCGGCAACGCATTCCGTGCGGGCGAAGTACTGGTCGGCGGTGTCGCCGCCGACCTGACGTTTCCGCGCGTTGTACACCAGGAATTTGGTGACCTCACCGAGCGCCCGGCCTTCCTTGCGGGAGTACGCCACCAGCCCGACCCCACCGCGCTGCGCACCCAGGATGCACTCTTCGATGGCATGGGTGAGGTACGGCCGGCAGGTACAGATGTCGGAGCCGAAGACGTCCGATCCGTTGCATTCGTCATGCACCCGTGCGGTCAGTTCGACGTCCGGGTCGGCGAGATCGCGGGCCTCGCCGAAGATGTAGAGGGTCTGTCCGCCGATGGGTGGCAGAAAGACCTCGAGATCACCGCGCGTGACGAGTTCGGGGTACATGCCGCCGGTCTCCTCGAACAGCACGCGGCGCAGTTCTGTTTCGCTGCAACCGAATCGCGCGGCGATCCCGGGAAGGAACCAGACCGGCTCGATGGCCGCTTTGGTCACCAACGCGGCGCCATTCTCCAGTAGCACCCGGCCGTCGGGGCGGAGTCGGCCCTTGGCGATCGCCTCGGCGACCTCCGGCAGCATCACGTGGGCCTTGGTGACGGCGATGGTCGGCCGGATGTCGCAGCCGGCCGCCAGTTCGGCGGGGAACGCCTCGGCGACCAGGGCACCCCACGGGTCGAGACTCACGATCGCCGCGGGGTCGGCCCACTGCGGGTACGGGCCGATTACATCGGTGGGCGCGGTGTTGGTCAGGTCCGCGCGGTGCTCGGGCGACAGCGCCCCCGCCGCGACCGCCAAGGCCCGGTAGACGCTGTAGGACCCACTGTGGGTACCGATCACGTTGCGGTGCGCGCGCGTCGTCGTGGTGCCGATCACCGGGCCCCGCTCGGCGGCGGTCGCCGCACCCCAGTGAATCGGCAGGGCGTCGGCAGCGCCGCTGTGGGACGTCAATCGGATGTGGCGGGCAGCGTTGCGTGGCGGGACAGCAGAGGGTGGACCTGATGCTGCGTCTGAATCCAAGACCATCGACATCGCTCCTTCCCGGCAAGCTCCAGTCAACCCTGAAACGGCCGGGTGCGCAGCGGTACGGCTCAGTAGACGTCGCGGACGTAGCGCTTGTCGGCGATGAGCTCGCGCTTGTACTCATGTGCGGCCGCTTCCGACATGCCGCCGTGCGTCTTGATGATGTTGGTGAGCGTCACATCGACGTCCTTGGCCATCCGCGCCGCGTCGCCGCAGACGTAGAAATGTGCGCCGTCCTCGAGCCAGCGCCAGAGAATCTCGCCGCGCTCGCGCATCTTGTGCTGCACGTACACCCGCCTCGCCTGGTCCCGGGAGAACGCGGTGTCCAGCCGGGTCAGCAGCCCGTCAGCGGCGAAGGCCTCCAATTCGTCTTGGTAGTAATAGTTTTCGGCGCGGTGCTGGTCGCCGAAGAACAGCCAGTTGCGCCCGGTGTGGCCGAGCGCCCGACGCTCGTGCAGGAAGCCACGGAACGGCGCGACTCCGGTGCCGGGCCCGACCATGATCATCGGGGTCAGGGCGTCCTCGGGCGGACGGAAGTGCGGCGCCGGCTGCAGGAACACCGGCACCGTCTGCGCCCGGTCGGCGAGATACGTGGACGCGACGCCGTGCCGGATACCGCCACGGACGCCCTCGTAGCGGACCACCGAAACCGTCAGTTGCACCTCGTCGGGGCTGACGAGCGGGCTCGACGAGATCGAGTACGACCGCGGCGCCAGGCGCACCAATGCATCCCGCCACTCCTCGGGCTCCGCGCGGACCTTGAACTCTTCCACCAGATCGAGGCCGGTCCGGCCGTCGAGCCAGCGGTCACGTTCTTCCCGGGGCGCACGCAGAATCTTGGCGCGGCTGCGTTCCGACAGGAAGTTCAGCAGGGTCGGCGATACCTTGCAGATGTCGTAGGACGTGGTGAGCGCATCACGTAGCGGTGCTTCACCGCCGTCGATGTCGATGACCTCGTCACCGGAGAGCCCGGTGGCGGCGAGCCAGCCGGCGACCGTCTCGGGGCAGTTGGCGACCACCACGCCCAGCGCATCGCCGACGCCGTAGCTCACGTCGTGCCCGGACAGGTCGAAGCCGATCTGGCGCACTTCCTTCGCGCCGCCCTTGGACAGCAAGGTGTTGCGGCACAACGGAACCGGCAGCGGGTTGTTGCGGGTGAACGGCTTCGCGGGCTTGGGGGCCGGCTTGGCAGGTGCGGTCGGCGCGGCAGGAGCCACGGCCGGCGCCTCGGCCACGACCAAGTCGGCCGCCGCGTCCGCCCATTGGGCCAGCGGCTCGTCGTCGTAGGCCTCGCAGTCGGCGCGGTCCAGCAGTGTGGTGGCCCCGAGCTCGGTGAACCGGCCGTCCAGCGACTTGGCGTAACCGCAGAAGTTCTCGTACGCACGGTCGCCGATACCGAGCACGGAGTACCGCACCCCGGACAGATCGGGCGCATCGGCGGCGCTCAGCCGCGCCCAGAAGTCGGCGCCGTTGTCGGGCGGGCCGCCGTCACCGAAAGTGCTTGTCACGACCAGGACTTCGCCCGCGGCGGCGATCTCGTCGAGGGCGGTGTCGTCGAGCACCTGCAGCCGGGCACCCGCGATCTTCGCGGCCAGTCCGGCCGCGAACTCTTCGGCGGTGCCGGTCTGCGATGCCCAGAGCACCAACGGACCGGACGCCACCGGCTCGGGCACGACGTCGATCACCGCGACGGGCCCCGAGACGCTGTGCGCACCGGCGAGCGCCCCGTCGACCCACAGTCGCACCAGGGGGCTGACTGGCGCTGAGACGGGTAGCACCGGCACCCCGGTGGAGTGCTGCATGCCGCTGAAAAAGCCGGAGAGATAGACCTTTTCGGTGTCGTTGAGCGCGGGCGGTCCGGCCAGGCCGAGTGCGGCGGCCAGCGGGTGGGTCCCGGTAGTAGCGGGCGCGGCGACAGGCGGGACGGCGGGCTCGGCCGCCACCGGTGCCAATCGCACCGCGCACACCTTGAATTCGGGCTGCAACGAATCGGGGTCCACCGCGTCGTTGGTGACGGCGTTGATCGTGAGCTGGTCACCCTGTTGGTCGTTCCAGTGGAACGGCGCGAAGCAGTTGCCCGGCCGCACCCGGTCCGTCAGGACGGCCGGCAGGACCGCCGTGCCGCGGCGCGACGACACCTCGACAGACGCTCCGTCGGCGATGCCGAGGCCGGCCGCGTCGGTGGGATGAATCTCGATGATCGGCTTCCCGGTGAGCTTGTTGAGCTTCTCGACCTTCCCGGTCTTGGTCATGGTGTGCCACTGGTGTTGCAGCCGGCCGGTGTTCAGGACCAAGGGGAAATCGTCGTCGGGCAACTCGGTGGCGTCCAGGTGCGGGCGCGCGTGGAACACCGCCCGCCGCGAGGGCGTCGGGAACGCCAGCCGCGGCCGGCGCCCGTCCGCGGCGACGAACAGGTCCTGGCTGACGCCGTCGTTGAGGTAGCGGATCGGGTTCCGATCGCCACTGTCCGGCGGGCAGGGCCACTGCAGCGGGGTCTCCCGCAGGCGCTCGTAGGTCACACCGCTGATGTCGTAACCGGTCCGGCGGTTGGTGAACTGGCGGATTTCGGCGAATACGTGCTCGCTGGACTTGTAGTCGAACTCATCGCCGAAGCCCATGTGCCGGGCCACATTACAGAGCAGCTCCCAGTCGGGGCGCGCGTCACCGGCGGCGGGGATGCTCTGCTGCAACAGGGTCAGGTTGCGTTCGGAGTTGACCATGACGCCTTCGGCTTCGGCCCACAATGTCGCGGGCAGCACGATGTCGGCGTAGGCGTTGGTCGCGGTGTCCTGGTAGGCGTCCTGCGTGATCACCAGCTCGGCGGCCTGCAGGCCGTCGATGACGGTCTGCCGATTGGCCACGGTGGCAACGGGATTGGTGCAGATGATCCACACGGCCTTGATGTCGCCGGTGCCCAACTGCCGGAACATCTCGATGGTGCCGGGGCCGACGTCGGTCCGGATGGTGCCGGGGTCCAGCTCCCACCGCTCTTCGACGAAGGCCCGGTCCTCGGCCGAGGTCACGGCGCGCTGCCCGGGCAGACCCGGTCCCATGTAACCCATTTCGCGGCCGCCCATGGCGTTGGGCTGGCCGGTCAGGGACATCGGTCCACTGCCGGTCCGGCAGATGGCGCCGGTGGCCAGGTGCAGGTTGCAGATGGCGTTGGTGTTCCACGTGCCGTGAGTGCTCTGGTTCAGGCCCATGGTCCAGCACGACATCCACTCCCCTGCCTCCGCGATCATTTCGGCGGCGCGGCGGATGTCGGCTTCGGGGATTCCGGTGATCGCGGCGACCTTCGCCGGCGGATAGTCGGCGAGGAACGCGGGCATGGTCTCCCAGCCCTCGGTGTGCTCGGCGATGAATTCGTGGTCGATCGCACCACTTTCGACCAGGAGGTGCAGCAGGCCGTTGAGCAGCGCCAGGTCGGTGCCGGGTTTGATCTGCAAGAAGAGATCGGCTTTTTCCGCGGTCGTGGTACGGCGGGGGTCGACGACGATCAGCTTGGCGCCCGGCCCGTTCTTGCCGGCCATCCGGTCGGCCATGCGCAGGAAGAGGATCGGGTGGCAGTCGGCCATGTTGGCGCCGATCACGAAAAACAGGTTGGCAGAATCGAAATCGGTGTACGACCCGGGCGGGCCGTCGGCACCGAGCGACTGCTTGAATCCGGTCCCGGCGCTCGCCATGCACAGCCGCGAGTTGGATTCGATGTGCACGGTGCGGATGAAGCCCTTGGCCAGCTTGTTGGCCAGATACTGGGCCTCGATGGTCATCTGGCCCGAAACGTACAGCGCCACAGCGTCGGGGCCGTGCTCATCGATGATGGCCCGCAGCCGGCGGCCCGCTTCGGCGGTGGCGTCGTCAGTTGTGACGCTTACCATCTCACCGTTGCGTCGCACGAGCGCTGTGGTGAGTCGGCCGTCGTCCGCGGCCATCAGGTCGGCGTGGGTGGCGCCCTTGGTGCACAACCGTCCGAAGTTGGTGGGGTGCAAGCGGTCCCCAGAGACCCGCGCGATCACGGGCAGCCCGGTACCGGCGTCGGGGCGGGTCTCGACCGAAATACCGCACCCGACACCGCAGTAGGAGCACGCGGTGCGCGTGGTGTGTGCTCCGGGGGGCGTCATGCCCTCAGTTCTACGGGCCGCCGATGCCGCAACCGTTGCGCGACCATGTACTACGCGTCAACCCAAGCTCACATGGCCGGCAGGCCCTGGTGCGCAACATGTTTCACGCCGGAATCGTGATGGAAACCTGCCGGAAATCTGTGAGCTGCGTTACGCGCTGTCGGGCGACCAACCCGGGCCGCGGAACGTATGTCCGAAGCGCTGCTTCCACGTCTTCGCCGCGCGCACATCTTGCCAGATCGCGGTGTATTCGTGCGTGGCAACCCGCAGCGGGTTGAACGTCTTGATGTTCTTGGTCAGACCGTAGACGACGCGCTCGCCCTCGGGCTGGAAACTGCCGAACAGCCGGTCCCAGATGATGAGGATGCCGCCGTAGTTGGTGTCCAGGTACTGATCGTTGGAGCCGTGGTGGACCCGGTGATGCGACGGCGTGTTCATCACGAACTCGATGGGCCGCCACAGTTTCCCGACCCGCTCCGTGTGGATGAAGAACTGGTAGAGCAGACTGACCGACTGCTGTAGCAGGATCATCCACGGCGAGAAGCCGAGGAAAGCCAACGGCAACCAGAACGGCAGCGCCGTGAACGGTGTCCACGTCTGCCGCAGTGCGGTCGACAGGTTGTAGTGCTCGCTGGAGTGGTGCACGACGTGGCTGGCCCAGAACACCCGAATCGTGTGGTGCGTGCGGTGGTACCAGTAGTAGACGAAGTCATCGGCGACGAAGAGCGCGATCCAGGTCAGCGGATTGTCGGCGGGCAGGTGGATCGGCGCCACCAGGTAGGCGGCACTGTAGGCCGCCAGGACCACGAGCTTCCAGCCGATGTTGATGATGACGTTGCCGATGCCCATGGTGAGACTGGTTCGGGAGTCACGGAGTTCGTAACCGACCTCGTCGTCGTCGGGCAGGAACCGGAATGACAGCGCCTCGAGCACCAGACAGAGCACGAACACCGGCACGGCATGCAGGATCAGGTCGAACATGGGAATGACTCCTAGGACTGCTGAGCGGAAAGAGTGTCGACGACCTGGCCCAGCAGGTCGTCGGCCACGCGGTGAGCGGCGTCGGCGTCGCGCGCGACGAGGTGCTCGGCCAGCGTGAGGTGGGCATCGCGGTCGGCCAGTTCGGCGTCCATTCCGAGGTCGGCGATGGAGCCGAAGCCGATGTCGGCGAACGCCGCGACCAGCGTGTTGAGTGCGAGACGGTAGGCCAGGTTGCCGCTGCCGTCGATGATCGCGGTCCAGAACGTCAGGTCCGCGGCAAAGGATTCGTCGGTGCGCTGTGCCGGGTACGCCGCTGCCGCGGCGGCGATTGCCGCCAGCTCGTCGTCGGAGGCGTTGCGGGCACGCAACCGGGCCGCATCGGCCGCCACGGACCGGCGCATCACCATGATGTCGCGGGCGATCTGCAGCGCGGGCACCGCGCCCGTGGCGGCGAGAGTGCTGAGCACGTCCAGACCGGCCGTCTGGCGCCAATCCTGGACCCTCGTCTTGCCGCCGTGGCTGATGCGTACCAGCCGGGCCTGCTGCAGCCGCTTGAGCGCTTCCCTGATGGCGTGCCGGTTCACCGCGAACGCCAGGGCCAACTCGCGCTCGGACGGCAGTGCCTCGTCAACCGCGACGCGGCCGGACAGGATTTCGTCGACCAGGTGCGCGAAGACCGAGTCGCTGACCGCTGACCGGGCGACGGGGGCGATGTCCATGTGGCAATCATCGAGGTTGGTCGCATAACTGGTCAACTGGTTGGACCAGTTATCTGGATCACATGACAATGCCCCGCGGGGCGACGCTCCCGCGGGGCATTGCGATCTGCCGGCTACGTTGCCGGCACGAAGTCCCGGCCGATGTGCTCCCCCGTCGCTGCCCGCAGGTGCGGCTGGCGCAGGAACACGAACCAGGTGACGACGCCGCACACCACATAGAAGCCGAGGAACACCCAGAACGCGGTGGTCGCCGAGTGGGCCGGACCGGCGTAGGACGCGCGGAGGACGATGTTGACCAGCACGCCACCGAACGCTCCGACCGCACCGGCGAAGCCGATCAGCGCACCCGACATGCTGCGCGACCACAGCGTCTTCTCCGCCGCACCGAGATCATCCTTGCCCTGCGCCTTGGCCTCGAAGATCGACGGGATCATCTTGTAGGTCGAGCCGTTACCGAGGCCGGTCAGGATGAACAGCACCATGAACGCCGCGATGTAGACGGCCATCTGCGCGCCCGTTGCCGGACCCTTGGTGGCGTCGTCCCACATGCCGGTGCTGACCAGAACGGCGGTGACGACCGTCATCGCAGCGAAGGTGTAGAGCGTGATCTTGCCGCCGCCGATCTTGTCGGCGAGCTTGCCGCCGAACGGTCGCGAGATCGAACCGAGCAGCGGGCCCAGGAAGGCGATCCACGCGGTGTGGATGGAGGCGTCGAAGTTGGCCTTCGCCAAGGCCTTTGCCGCTTCCTTGGGCAGCTTGGCGGCCGACGCGACGTGGTACTTGTCCAGCAGCGGTGCGATCTCCTGCGCAGTGAAGTTGATGTTCAGAATCTGCGTGAACGCGAAGCTGAACCCGATGAACGAACCGAAGGTGCCGATGTAGAGGAAACACATCACCCACGAGTTACGGAACTTCATGGCCTCGACCATCGCCGAGAGATTCGACTTCTGCCCCTGGAGGTTGTCCATGAACAGCGCGGCACCGAGGGCGGCGCCGGCCAGCAACACCAGGTAGATGGCGCACACGACCTCGGGGCGCCGGTTGCCGAGCGTGGCGATGACGACCAGGCCGATGATCTGCATGACAGGGACACCGATGTTGCCGCCGCCGGCGTTCAGGCCCAGCGCCCACCCCTTCAGCCGCTGCGGGTAGAAGGCATTGATGTTGGTCATCGACGACGCGAAGTTGCCGCCACCGAAGCCGGCGACCGCGGCGACGATCAGGAACGTGGTGTACGACGTCCCCGGATGCATCATGAAGTACATGGTCAGCGCGCACGGGATGGCCAGCATCAACGCGCTGAAGATCGTGAAGTTGCGGCCGCCGAATTTCGCAGGTCCGATGGTGTACGGAATGCGCATGAACGACCCGACGGCGATCGGGACCGCACCGAGGACGAACTTGCCAAGGGCATCGATGCCGTAAACGGCCTGCGGCATGAACAGCACCATGACCGACCAGATGCTCCATACGGAGAAACCGACATGCTCGGCGAAGATCGACCAGATCAGGTTCCGCTTGGCGATGTCCTTGTTACCGGCGTCCCACGCAGCAACATCTTCGGCATCCCAGTGCTCGATGTCGCGGTTACGACTCAACAGACTCACAGTGCCTCCAGGCCTCCCAGTCAGGAATTGGTTGGCTACATATGTACGGGCGCGTGATGCCGCAGCTGTTGCCCTCCGATGTCGGCAAAGTCAATAGGGGCTCATTTGCTTCGGCGCGCGTGCGTGACCGGCGCGATTCATGGCCGTCGTATCGACGCAACAAGCAGGAAATAACCGTGCTCCCCCATTGATCCTGCGCTCCGGGCGCATTTGTTCGAGTGAGATGCGCCCGAGATGCAGGGTCAACGGGTTTCTGAGCGGTCGCGCAGATGACCCTGAAATCGGGGTCATGCCGGGCTGCCCGATGCAGACAAAAGCACCGCCGCGACGGGGAATCCGTCGCGGCGGTGCTATGAGTGCTACATCGAGAGCGCCGAGCTCAGGCCTTCTTGGCCTCGCCCTCGTCGGCCTTGGCTTCTTCGGCGCCTTCGGCCTGCTCGGCCTCAGGCTCGTCGGCAGCCTCGGGCTCGACGGTTTCCTCGGCGTCCGCAGCGTCGGATTCCGCAGACTCGTCGGCAGTTTCGGCTTCCGTGGACTCGTCCGGAGCCTCGGCGTCGTCCCCCTCAGCCTTGGGCTCCTCGGACTCGGACTCCTCCGACCCTTCGGCCGCAGGCTCGTCGTCGTCTGAAACCTTCTCGGCCACAACCGTTTCGGGTTCGTCGGCCGGATAGTCCTCGACAGGCTCCGCGGCCGCTTCTTCTTCCGCCGCGGCTTCTTCGCCGGCCTCGGTGGCCAGTGCGTCGTCGACGTCCGGGGCGGCCTCGGCAGCTGCCTCACCGCTGCGCGAGCGTTCCCGCAACGCGTCGACGATGAGCAGCAGCACGCCGATGACGCTGGCGCCGATACACACCCAAGCGATCAGCTCATTGCTGGTGACGATTGCGGTCACCAGCGCCGTCAGGCCGATGAGGGCAAGGACCAGTGCAATGATCAGCATGCGTCAGCCGTCAGCTGTTGCCCCGGTTGAACTGGCCGAAGCCAGCACCCTCGCCACCGGCCGACGAGTCCGCCGGAGCGGCAGAGCCGCGCTGGCCGAGCTCTTCGAGCTGAGACTCCAGGTAGGTCTTCAGGCGGGTCCGGTACTCGCGCTCGAAGGTACGCAACTGCTCGAGGCGGCCTTCCAGCACGGTGCGCTGCTGGTTGATGTTGCCCATGATCTCGGTGTGCTTGCGCTCGGCGTCGGCCTGCAGGGCGTCGGCCTTGTCCTGGGCCTGACGCAGCTGGGCCTCCGAACGGGTCTGCGCGTCGGCCAGCATGGCCTCGGCGCGGGCCTTGGCGTCGGCGATCGTGGTCTCGGCGGTGTGCTTGGCGTCGCTGACCAGGGCATCGGCCTGGGCGCGGGCGTCGGCGAGGGTCTTGTCGGCCTCAGCCTTGGCCGAACCGGTGAGGCGGTCGGCGGTGTCCTGGGCCAGGCTCAGCACCTTGGCCGCACGGACGTGGTGGTCCTCGCCGACCGGCGCTGCGACCGGGGCCGCCACGGGCTCGGGCTCCGGCTTGGGCTCGGGCTTGGTGAAGACAGGTGCCGCCACCGGCTGGCCGGTGCGGGCGGACTGGAGTTCGGCGTCGAGCTCGGCGACGCGCTGCCGCAGATCGCTGTTCTCTTCGATCAGCCGGGTCAGCTCGGTCTCGACGAGATCGAGGAAGGCATCGACCTCATCCTCGTTATAACCGCGCTTGCCAATCGGCGGCTTGCTGAATGCGACGTTGTGGACGTCAGCCGGAGTTAGCGGCATCTTCTGCCCCCTTGCAGTCTGGACCGTCAATCGGTGTCAAAGTGTAGAGCGATCAAAGTGTAGAGCGATCGTGGAGTAACTGGCGTCCATCCTGTCACAGCAGACCCGTCGGTTGCAGGCGAGGGCCGGAATTAAGAACGAATTTCAATGTTTCATTGGAATTCGGCAACGCCGCCCGACGTTCGGCGCCATTCGGCCAATACGAAAGAAGCGCATTAATTACATAAATGTAATTAATGCGCTTCTGCAGGTCAGGGGAACGTCGCGGTCAGGCGCCGACCTGATCGAAAGACAGTCGCATGCCGACGAACACCACCATCAGCAGCACCACGATGGACAGATCGACCCGGACAGGCCCGATGGTCAGCGGAGGGATCAAGCGCCGCAACAGCTTCACCGGAGGATCCGTCACCGTCATGATCGCTTCCAGAATCACGACCGTCAGTCCCCTCGGCTGCCAGTCCCGACTGAATCCGCGGATGAACTCGACCACCACACGGGCGATCAGCAGCAGCCAGAAGACGAACAGCGCAAAACCCAGAATGTCGAAGAACAGGGTCAATGCAACAGACCTCACTAGCGCGGGAAAAGCGCCGACTGCTGTCGGCGCTTGAGATCGAGCCTACCTAACGCAGACCCCTCCGGCCGGGAGCCGAAGGGGTCTTGCGTAGAGCTGCGTAGGTGTTACTGGTAGCTGTAGAAACCCGCCTCGGCGATGCGGCGCCGCTCTTCGGCGCTGACGTCGACGTCGGCCGGCGACAGCAGGAACACCTTGGTGGCGACCTTGTCGAACGAACCGCGCAGCGCGAAGGCCAGGCCGGCGGCGAAGTCGACCAGGCGCTTGGCGTCGGCGTTGTCCATCGACACCAGATCCATGATCACCGGGGTGCCGTCGCGGAAGCGCTCACCGATGGTGCGGGCCTCGCTGTAGTCCTTCGGGCGCAGCGTGGTGATCTTGGCCAGGGCACTGCCGGCCTCGAACAGCTCGGCCATGCGGCGGGGCTCCATGGCGACCGCGCCACGGGTGGCACCACGCAGGGTGTTGAAGCGGGGACGCTCGAACTCGCGCGGGCCACGGGCCGGCATCTCGTCGTAGCCGCCGCGGTAACCCATTGGGGCGCTATCCATTTCGCGGGCGTATTCGCGACGGTCGTCGTAGCCGCGCGGCTCGCCACGGCCGTAGTCGTCGTCCTCGAAGCGGTCCTCGCGGGGGCGACGCGGGGCTGCGTAGGTGCGCGCCGGACGCTCTTCGTCGTCGTAGTACTCGTCGTCATAGTCGTCCATCGGCGCCATACCGAAGTAGGCCTTGACCTTGTGCAGTGTGCTCATCGGATGCCCCTAGCTAAGAATGTGGTGTCTGGTGACTGTGATGTAAGTGTGACTGGAGTGACTACTCATGGTGACGTTAGAGGACGCGGTCCCATTAACGCGGTACCGACACGCACACACGTTGACCCGTGTCGCACCGCGATTTCCAGGTCGTTCGACATACCCGCGGAGAGCCCCAGCCGGTGCGGGTATTGCGTTTGGACCCTGAGCAATTCGGCTTCCAGCCGCGCAAACTCCGCTTCGGCGTCGCTGGTCAGCGGCGGGATGGCCATCAGCCCCGCCAACCCCAGCCCCGGGGCGGCGTGCGCGGCCGCGCACAGTTCGTCGACCAGGTCGGGCCGGTCCATCGGCACTCCGCCGCGGGCCGGATCCCCGTCGAGGCTGACCTGGATATAGACCTGCAATGCCTCGGACCTGCGGCCTTGCTCCAATGCCTCGACCGCGCCACGGGACAGCGCCGTGATCAACGGCGCGGTGTCGACCGAATGCGCCACGGCCGCCCAGCGCGCCACGGCACGTGCTTTGTTGCGTTGAATTCGGCCGATCATGTGCCACCGAATTGCATTGTTCGACTCTATGTTCGATGACCAATCCGACAATTCGCCGGAAAGAGTGTTCGACACCTCAATGACTTTGCCCGCGGCTTCCTGCTCCCGCGATTCACCGAATGCCCGGCAGCCCAATCCGAACAGCGCGACAACATCACTCGCCGGAAAGAATTTGGTCACCGGAAGAAATTCGATGTCTGCCCGATCCCGGCCGGCGGCTGCCGCGGCAGCGTCGATCCGCGCCTGAATCCGGGCCAGCGACGCGGCCAACTGAGCGTCGCGCGGCACCATAGTCATTCGGGGTCATTCCATCCACACCACCGACGCCAGCCGCCCGGTCGGGGCGCCACGTCGGTGGCTGAACAGATTCGGATCGTCGACCGTGCAGCGCGGGTCGATGTCGATGGCCTTGATGCCCAACCCGGCCAACTGCTTGGCGAGGCCGGCCCGCAGGTCCAGACCCACCGTGCCGCGGGCGGTCGTGGTGATACTGCCCGGCAGCACCGCCTCGACGTCGTCGGCCATCTCGTAGGGCACCTCATAATTGCGCCCGCTGACCGCCGGGCCGAGCAGCACAGAGATGTCCTGCACCTGCGCGCCGAGTTTCTGCATCGCCTCGACCGTGCGCAGCACCACGCCCTTCTGGGCGCCGACGCGTCCGGCGTGCACGGCGGCCACCACACCCGCGCGCGCATCACCCAACAGCACCGGCACACAGTCGGCCGTGATCACCGCGAGCGGCAGCCGCGGTGTCGCGGTGACCAGGGCGTCGGTGTTGTCGTAGGCTCCCCCGGCTCCAGTTCCAGGGCCCTCGACAACTTCGACATGGTCACCGTGAACCTGGTTCATCCACACCAGCGGTCCGTGCCCGATGGCGTCGGCCAGCCGAGTCCGGTTGGCCGACACCGCCTTTGGGTCGTCGCCGACGTGGTCACCCAGGTTGAACGTGTCGAACGGGGCCTTGGAGACCCCGCCCGCACGCGTCGTAGTCACTCTGCGGATACGGAACGTCACGATGCCAATTTATCCGGCGTCCCCGCACCACTGCGCCATCGTCAGTGCTTCATGAACGGCGGCACATCGACGTCGTCATCGTCGTCGCCGCGACCGCCGACGCTGACCGTCACACCATTGCTGGCCGCCGGCACGCTGCCCGGATCGGCATTGAAAGCACCGAGCTTGCCCGCGCTGGCCGCCCCGAAGGTCTGCGCGCGGTGGGCACCACCGGCAGCCTGCGTCGCCGTGGCACCCGGCACCGCCGAGGTGACGGGCTTGCGGCTCTGGCCGGCGGTGTCGAACCCGGCCGCGATGACCGTGACGCGGACCTCGTCGCCCAGGGAGTCGTCGATGACGGTTCCGAAGATGATGTTGGCCTCAGGGTGCGCGGCGTCCTGCACCAGCGACGCGGCCTCGTTGATCTCGAACAGACCCAGGTCGCTGCCACCGGCCACCGACATCAGCACGCCCTGGGCGCCGTCCATCGAGGCTTCCAGCAACGGCGAGTTGATGGCGATCTCGGCGGCCTTGAGCGCGCGGCCGTCACCGCGGGCCGAACCGATGCCCATCAAGGCGGTGCCGGCACTGCTCATGACGCCCTTGACGTCGGCGAAGTCGACGTTGATCAGACCCGGGGTCGTGATCAGGTCCGTGATGCCCTGGACACCGTTGAGCAGCACCTCGTCGGCGCTGCGGAACGCGTCCATCAGCGACACGGCGGCGTCGCCCATCTGCAGCAGACGGTCGTTGGGGATGACGATCAGGGTGTCGCAGCTCTCGCGCAGCGCCTGGATGCCCAACTCCGCCTGGTTCGAGCGGCGCTTGCCCTCGAAGGAGAACGGACGGGTCACCACACCGACGGTCAGCGCGCCGAGCTTGCGGGCGATGCCGGCGACGACGGGCGCGCCACCGGTACCGGTGCCACCACCCTCACCAGCGGTGACGAACACCATGTCGGCGCCGCGCAGCAGCTCCTCGATCTCGTCCTTGGCGTCTTCGGCGGCCTTGCGGCCGACCTCAGGGTCGGCGCCGGCGCCCAGGCCACGCGTCGAGTCGCGACCGACGTCGAGCTTGACGTCGGCCTCGCTCAGCAGCAGCGCCTGCGCGTCGGTGTTGATGGCGATGAACTCGACGCCGCGAAGGCCCTGTTCGATCATGCGGTTGACGGCGTTGACGCCGCCGCCGCCGACACCGATCACCTTGATGACGGCGAGGTAGTTATGCGGGGGTGTCATCTGACGTCTTCCTCCCTGGCTCGATTTGTCCGGAGCAAAACTTCTCGAATTCAAACCCTAAACCTCAACCATAGGGTTAGAGTTATGTCAAGTTGTTCCGCGCAAACAGAACGGTAGGGTGCCGCCGCGCCGCAACCGTGCAGGCGCGCCGAGAGTTCACGCGATTTTTCTTGCCTACTACTTCACAGTGGGCAGGTCAGGGCTGGACACGTCATAGGTGTGCCCCGGCTGAGTCAGCAGCGCGCCGAGTTTGAGCGCCTTCTCCTCCGTGCGGTCGGTGGTCCCCCAGATGACCTCGCGACCGTCGTTCAGCGTCAGGGTCACGCCGGCGACCGACGGCGCCCCGACCCGCGCCACCTGGCTGAACACCTCGGGCCGCAGCGACAGCAGCACCTCGAGCGCCGCGAGGGTCGCGGGATCCTTCGGCCCGGGATTGTCGGCGTCCAGGTACGGCAGCCCCTGCGGCGGCGGCTCGGTCGCGAAATCCACCCCGTCCCGGTCGAACAGGTGCGGACCGTCCGGATACTCCTTGGCCGCCACCGGCACCCGCTCCACCACCGTGACTCGCAGGGTCGACGGGTACTCCCGCTGCACCCGGGCGCTGGCCACCCGCCGGATGGTGGCCACGCGTTCGGCCACCGTGTCGGTGTTGACCTGGAGCAGCGGCGTTTCCGGCTTGACCGCGGCCGCCCGGATCACCTCGTCCTCGGTCAGGGTCTGCAGGCCCGCGACCACCGTGTGACGGACCGACATGATCGGCGTGAAATACAGCACCAGGCCCAATGTGACGGCGAGGACCGCCGTCACGGCCGACCACAGCAACAACTTCAGCCCGCGGATGACGCCGCGCGTGGGCGCCTTCGGCTGCTCGGACAGGCCCGCCGCCCGGCGCCGGGCCTCCTGGCGAGCCTGCTCCAGGGCCCGGGCCCGCTCCAGCGCGATGCGGCGTTCCTCCCGCTCGCGCCGCGCGCGACGGCGGGGACCCTCGTAGTCAGGTGAGGCGGGATCGGCCGACGCGGCGTCCTCCGCCTCGGCGGCGACGTCCTCCGCCACCTCGCCCTGCACCGTGTCGTCCTGCACCGTGTCGTCCTGCGCCGCAACAGGTTCGGCAGCCGGCTCCCCCGAACCGTCGTCCACTGTCACGGCGTGGGCCGTCCCGGAGCGGCGCGGTCGGCCTTGGCCTCGAGTGCGGTCAGGATCTCGCGCCCCAACAACGTGACGTCGCCGGCGCCCATGGTGACGATGACGTCACCGGGACCGGCCTTGGCCGCCACCTGCTCGGCGACCGCGGAGAAGTCCGGTACGTAATGCACCGGCGCCGAGACGTGTTCGACGATGCTCGCGCCGCTGACCCCGGCCATCGGGGCTTCGCGCGCGGCGTACACGTCGAGCACGAACACCTCGTCCGCGCGATCCAGCGCCTGGCCGAACTCCTTCGCGAAAGTCTGTGTCCGCGAATACAAATGGGGCTGGAACACCACGATGGACCGCGACGTGCCCGCCACCGCGCGCAACGCTTCCAGCGTCGCCCGAACCTCGGTGGGATGGTGCGCGTAGTCGTCGAAAACCCTGACGCCGTAAGCGGTTCCGACCGCCTCGAACCGACGCCGCACACCTTCGAACCCGGTCAGTCCGTCGAGCACCGCCTCCGGATCGGCACCGACCTCCCGTGCCGCCAGCAGCGCGGCCAGCGCGTTGAGCGCCATGTGCTTGCCCGGCACCGACAGCCGCATGCCGCGCCGGTGCGGTTCGCCCGCCAACTGGATGGCCGCCACCCCACCGGTGCCCTGCTGCTGCCAGGTCAGCAGCGTCGCCTCCAGATCCGTGCGCTGCGCACTGCCCATGCCGTACCGCAGGACCCGGACGCCGCGCTCCGCCGACCGCTGGGCCAGCGCTTCGGCACCCGGGTCATCGGCACAGACCACGAGCGCGCCGCCGGGCCGCAGCCGGGCCACGAAGTCGTCGAACACCGCGGTATAGGCCTCGACGCTGCCGAAGTGATCCAGGTGATCGGCCTCGATGTTGGTCACCACCGCGACATCAGGGGTGTACTCGAGCAGCGAGCCATCGCTTTCGTCGGCTTCGGCGACAAAGCAGTCGCCACTGCCGTGGTGGGCATTGGTGCCGGCCTCACCCAGGTCGCCGCCGACGGCGAACGAGGGGTCGAAACCCGTGTGCTGCAACGCCACAATGACCATCGAGGTCGTCGTGGTCTTGCCGTGGGTACCGGTCACCAGCACCGAGCGGTAGCCGTCCATCAGCTTGGCGAGCACCACCGGGCGCATGATCACCGGGATGCCGCGCCGGCGCGCCTCCACCAACTCGGGGTTGTCCTTGGGAATGGCGGCGTGCGTGCTGACCACGACGGTCGGGCCACCAGGCAGCATGTCGAGCGACGACGCGTCGTGCCCGATGCGGATCTCGGCACCGCGGGCCCGCAGCGCCGCGACGCCGCGCGACTCCTTGGCGTCCGAACCGGACACCCGGCCACCGCGGTCCAGCAGGATCCGGGCAATGCCGGACATCCCGGCACCGCCGATGCCGACCATGTGCACCCGAGCCAGCTCGGGTGGCAAATCGCGCGCCGTCATCGGATGGCCGCCCCCACGTCCCGGGCGAGCTCG
>NZ_JMHT01000090.1 GCF_001905655.1 Mycobacterium sp. ST-F2 | reverse complement strand
GGGCCTTGCCCCCATGTAGTGGACACGGGATTTGTGGTTACGCGGCTACTGGCAGCGTAGCCGGTGTTAGGGTCCTTTCGTAGGTCGCAGGGCTGGAATAGCGGCACCGGGAGTGCCGTCGTTTGGTGTTGTAGCGAGCCAGCCAGCGGAACACTTCGCGGCGGCAGGTAGCAGCGTCGGGCCAGTGGCTGCGGTCCTGCAGGATCTCGCGTTTGAGGGCGGCGTTGAACGATTCGGCCAGCGCGTTATCGGCACTTGACCCGACGCCACCCATAGACTGGGTGACCTCCAAGTCACGGCAGAGGTTCGCGAAATCCCTTGAGGTGTACTGACTTCCGTGATCTGTGTGGAACACTGCACCGGTCAGGGAGCCGCGCAGCGCCGCAGCGGCTTTGAGGGCATCTTCGACCAGTTCGGTGCGCATGTGCTCGGCGATCGCCCACCCCGCCACCCGTCCGGAGAAGCAGTCGATCACGGTCGCCAGATACAGATTCGAACCGCTTGCCAATGGCAGGTAGGTGATGTCGCCGACGTACTTGACGTTGGGTGCCGCGGCGGTGAAGTCCCGGTTGAGCAGGTCCGGGACTTTCTGTTTGGCCGGATCCGGCGTGGTGGTCTTCACCCGTCGCCGGCGGCGGTAGCCGGCGATCCCGGCACTGCGCATGACCCGGGCCACCCGCTTGTGGTTGACCCGCTCACCGTCGGGTGCACCGTCGTTGAGTTCAGCGGTGATCCGCGGCGCCCCGTAGGTGTTGTCCTCATCGTGCACGGTGCGGATACGCGCGGCCAGCGCCTTGTCAGCGGCCTGGCGGGCGGCGCGTCCGTCGGCAGCGGCCAACCAGGCGTAGAACGATGAACGCGCAACCTCGACGACTGCGCACAGCCACTTCACCTCGAAGGTGTGCAGGTGGTCGGCGACGAACTGGAAGCGGCTCACCAGTTCGTCTCCCCGGCGAAATACTTGGCCGCCGACCGCAGAATGTCACGCTCGGTAGACAACCGAGCCTCCGTGGCGCGTAACGCCTTGTTCTCGGCCCGTAGCCGGGCCAGCTCCTGCTCTGGGGTCTCAACGCCGGGGCTCGGCTGTGCTGCTGCGGTGGGGTTGCGGTGCCTGATCGGCACCCCGGCGGCTTTGCACCACGCTGAGAGCGTCACACCGGAGATGCCGAGTTCGTCGGCGATCTGCGTGATCGTGGCGCCCTCGGTGTCTCGGTACAGCGCTACCGCGTCCCGTTTGAACTCGTCAGGGTAATTTTTCCTTGCCATCGTGGTGGATCATCTCGCTTCCCCCGCCAACCTTGCGGGATTCAGCGTGTCCAACACACGGGGTCAAGTCCC
>NZ_JMHT01000009.1 GCF_001905655.1 Mycobacterium sp. ST-F2 | reverse complement strand
GGCCGACAGCAGCTGACCGTTCTACACCCTCAATCATGAAGAGCCCGTTTGATTGCCGAAGGCACGAGCGGGGACGGTGACACCCCGATACCCGACTTTTGTCATCTTGGCGGGCTCCGCCGATTCGGTAGTCCGTTGACCTGTGGTTTGGGTGTGTTTTGGTGCGCACATTTCGACTACGACCAACACAAAAAAGCAGGTTCGAGACCTGCCGATCCATTCGTAATCGGTGCCTAGCACCAGCTTTAGCACATCGAGATGAGTTTCCGAATGTCCAAGCACGATCTGGCGGCCCTGAGGTGAGCCCTCTGTAGTGGTCCAGTCGTTGTGGGACTCTGTTGCCTGAGTGTTCGGGCAGGAAGAATCACCGACGACATGACATCGAACAAGCGCCGGCGGCACACCCCGGATCAGATCATCCGCAAGCTGGCCGAGGGCAACAAGCTGCTCGGGACCGGCCAGGAGCTGGCCGAGGTGTGCCGGCACCTGGAGATCACCGAGTCGACGTGGCATCGCTGGGTGGCCCAGTACGGCGGCATGAAAGCCAACGAGGCCAAACGCCTTAAGGAGCTCGAGGCGGAGAACGCCAGACTGAAGAAGCTGGTCGCCAACCAGGCCCTCGACATCGACATGCTCAAGGAGATCTCGTCGGGAAACTTCTAACCCCGAACCGCAAGCGCAGCGCCGTCATCGCGCTGCGTGAGCGGTTCGGGGTGTCCGAGCGTCGAGCATGTGCCGTCGTCGGCCTGCACCGCTCCACGATGCGGCTGACGCCGGCGCCGATGGCCGCGGAGGAGGCTGAGCTGCGTGCGTGGCTGCGCCGGTTCTCCACTGATCGGCCGCGGTGGGGGTGGCGCCGGGCGGCGAAGATGGCGCGCCGCGCCGGCTGGAAGGCCAACAACAAGCGGATCCGCCGGCTGTGGCGTGAGGAGGGTCTGCGGGTGCCTCAGCGGCGCCGTAAGAAGCGGCTGACCGGGATCGGCGTCGCGGTCGGCGCGATGTCCCCGATCCGCCCGAACGCGATCTGGGCGATGGACTTTCAGTTCGACACGACCGCCGATGGCCGCACGCTGAAGATGCTCAACGTCATCGATGAATTCACCCGCGAGGCGATGGCCATCGAAGTCGATCGCAGCATCGATGCCGACGGGGTCGTGGCTGTGCTGGATCGACTGGCTCTGCTTCACGGGGCGCCGTACTACGTCCGGTTCGATAACGGTCCAGAATTCGTCGCGCACGCAGTGCGTGATTGGTGCCGATTCAACAATGCCGGTTCACTTTTCATTGATCCTGGGTCGCCGTGGCAGAACGCCTGGATCGAATCGTTCAACGGCCGACTGCGTGACGAGCTGCTCAACCTGTGGCGCTTCGACTCGCTGCTGGAAGCCCGAGTCATCATCGAGGACTGGCGATGCGATTACAACGCCAACCGGCCGCACTCCGCCCACGGCGACCGCACCCCCGCCGAGTTTGCCCTACAGTGGGCCACGACCCACCAACCGAAAGTCGCATAACGACTGGACCACCGAACGGGTCCCCCTCAGCCCGCCCGATCTACCACCACCTGTACGAATTGATCGACACATCGCAGCGTCGTTGTCGCCGCGCTGGCAGTGAGCATTGGATCGAACTCCAAACGCGTTGGAGCATGAAGAAATTCATGCGCACCACCCGCTGCAACCGCGCCATCACCCTCGCCGCCGGCAATCAAACGCTCACCGCAGCGGAACGCCTTGAATCGCCCCGGGCTCAGCAGCGATCCACCGCATCGGTGCCCACCAAGTTGACAAAAGTCAGGACGATAATTGCCCTCCCGCGGTGGCTGAATCGGAACCGGTAGTCGCGTGAGGTGGGTTCGGGAACTTGGCCGGCGTTGTGTGACGCCTGATGGCGCTCAGGCTCAGTTGGCCCTCCGGACCAAATCCTTCGCCGTACGGTAAGCGAACAACATGACGATTAATAGCACATCGATCGCTATGACCATGCAATTTCCTTTGGGCTGGGTGATGATGACAGATACCCACACAACAATTGATGCAAAAGCGAAAAGATAAGTCACGATACGTCGAATTGGTTGCGACTTTCCGACGCGAGGTAACCTTGTGCCGATTAGGTCCCAGAGGGTGTAGAGAATGAAGCTGACGGCGACGACGGTGGTGGTAGGCACAGCAGTTGCGACTCGAATTGTGCGCCCGGGGTCGTTTCCGATAAATCGAGCTGGTATCAACCAATAGTCAACGACTAGTGCAATGTCGATGGCAAATAGGGCGAGTGGCCAATTCCAGAAGCGGATCTTCTCCTCGGACCGGAATCTGCTGTTGTGGTAACCGATCCAACTTCCCAAAGTCAGGATCGCGCCCACACATAAGTGCGACCAGTCAACGGCCGACAGATGCTTGGCTGCGATCACATCGAGGTACTTGCCGACGGCGACTGCAAATAGGAGGTCAACAAATGTCAGGCTTGCAGGAACACTCGGTGACGGCTTCGTGGCTGTATCGGTCACGTGCCCATCATCGCACCACATTGGCATCGATATTGAGGAGCTCATCGATGTGGTTAGGCAGTTCAGCGAGTCGCTGAACTGAAACGACGCCATCCAACTGGATCGAACACTCGCGTCGTTCGAAGTCCCACATGGGTCCGTCTAGGTGTATGCCACGGAGGCCGGCGGCGATTGAGGGTTCGATGTCCGATCTCAAACTGTTGCCTACGGATACGCATTGCACGTTTTGGCGAAGTGGACCCGCGGCAGCGACGAACGTTTCGACGCTCTTTGACGGCACGAACATGACGCGTGCGAAGTAACGCCGCAGGCGAGACTGCCGGAGTCGTCGACGTTGGACCCACGGTTGCCCTTTTGTAAGAAGTACGAGTTCGCACCTCTTTCCAAGCTGTTGGAGCACTGACTCAGCATCGGAAGATACTTCCGCGCGCATGAGGAACACGCAGCAAGCCAGCGCAAATGCCATTGATGACGCTGCCAGCCGCGCAATCCGGTTGAAGTGCTCCTGCGAAGACAAGACCGCCAGGGCACACGAACTAGGGAAGCGATACCATGCGAATCCATGCTGCTCAACGCGCTGTAGATCGAGTGTGCGTTCGGTGGAGTCCCATAAGTCGGCAGCCATACCAAACGTGTGCAGCAGTGCACGAACATGAGCACGTGAGCGTTCGTAAAGTGCCTCGGTCGCCCAGAGCGTGTCATCTCCGTCGAACACAATGACCGCTCTTTTGTCCATGGCAACAAGGTATAGCTACCCACCGACAAAGACTCGCCCGTCATTGCTACGACGCGACCGCCGGAAACACGACCACCGACCCATCCGCTTCGCGAGCGATATCAATAACCATGTCGGCCTTGGTGTTTGGTGCGTGAGCTCGTTCACCCAACTCCCGCAGCCGGTAAGCCGCTTTGAGTAGGTCGTCCACTTCGCCCTTGCTGAACAGGGTGTTGGTGAAGCCTCCGGGCCGCTTCAGCTGCAGCTCGCCGAGCTTGCGTAAGACGCCGTAGATGCCTGCCTGGAGCTCGTCGACCCGCTGTTGGTCGGCCTTCAGCGACTGGACGAAGCGCTCGAACGGGTTTGTCGCGTCCTTCTGCCCCTGCTCCACCGCCTGCAGGATGATCACCCGCCGCTTGAGAGCGATGGCCAGGTGAGCGAGTTCCAAATGCGCACGAAACTCGCCACCGGTTTTGTCAATGCCTGCGAATGTCTTTGTCAAATAAGATATTTCGGCCGTATTGGAATCGATCGAGTCGACTGCTTTCTGCCAGTTCTTGAGGCGACGCTCAGCTGTCGCGATGGCGATGTCGATGGTGTGGTCAGCGGGGCCGATCCCAATGGCCTGTCCGATCTCACCCTTGTCGAGCACAACCGCCGTCGCTTTGTCTATGGCAGCACGGCACCCGTTCAAGGCGTCGCGCTCTTCGTTCAGCTTCCCCTCGACTAAATGCTCCAACAGCTCCGTAATGCGTGCAATCGCCTGCTGCCGTTGGTGCTCCGCATGCGCACTGACTCCGACGGCCACCGCCATCAAGACCAGAGGCGCAGCGATTGCCAGCGCGCCGGCACCAGCAACTGCAGCGCCGGCACCACCTGCAGCGGGCACGAACGTTGCTTGGGCTGTAATACCTTTCGATCCGACAATCGCGCCATGAATGCCGCCGGCCGCTGCCTTCGAGGCCATCGGCCGGACCAGCCCGTTGCCCATCTGCGCGGCGACTTTCGCTGGCACCACCATCCGATACAGCGCTTCGCCTGACGCCCCCGCCTTAGGCGCGCCTTTCGAAGTCTGCGAAATCAGCAGGGAAAGATGCTGAGCGAGAGGGCTGGCACTATGCAATGCGACGGCGCCAGTGCGGTCGACATCTTTGGGCATTGAGTGTTGTTCCAGCGTCGCGATCGGACTGTCGGCGAGCAGCGTCAGCGCGTTGCGTAGCTCGGACAGTCGCTCAGGTGTCAACCCAGCGGCGCTCGGGATGGCGGGGAGAGCGGTCTCCTGGGTCGCGAGCATCCACAGCGGTACCACCACGTCTTTGCCATCAGTCATTAGTGCCCCCTCCTTGTGCAGCCACAGCCTAGGGGAACCTGCTGACATGCTGTGAGCGAATCCGCGGCCTGGCGCTGTCGTCAGCCGGATTCGCTGGACGTGTGCGCACCTCGTGGCTCACCTCCACCGACTTGTCGGTGCCTTCTGCCATTCTGTTCGGCTCGCCAAAATCGGCGGTGCTGACCAGGAACTATGGAGGTTGCTCAGTGCAAATGTTGACGTCAGCTGCTCGGGCTGGGCTGAACGGGCCCAGGCGACACTCGGCCATCGTGGTTCGAACCGGGGGATACCAGCGCGTGGGCCAATTTCAGCAAATTGACAGCGCCGATGGTTTGGGAGTAGTTACATACCTGGGGCGTTCCGGCAAGTTTGCTCTCCACAGTGGTGCGGTGAGCAGAGGTCGACGGGAACAACAGCGATCAGCAAGTGGGGGGTACTGAACCGTGGCCAACGTCGACCATCATCAGGTTGTCGGGCAGGCACTGAAGACTCTGGCCGGCGGCCTGGCACCATTTGTCGCGCAGGTCCTCAACCGAGTTCTGCCGCCGGGCACCGATTGGGCTCAGGCGCTCAAACAGAAGGACGCGGCGGCCGGTAAGGCAGGCAACCGCGACTACCAGAACTCCGACGTTGCGTTGATGCTGCGGGCCATGACTGAGCGACTTGGCACTCTTGGCTACCCGTTCAACGGGCAGATGTCGCGCCAGGCAGAGGCCTATGCGAAGGAACTCAAGGGCGTCCGGAACAGCTGGGCGCACACGGAGCCCTTCACGCAGGCCGAAGCCCACCGGGCAATCGAAACAGCAGAGCTCCTGCTGCGCGCCATCGGCGCAGTCACCCAGGCTCAAGCTGTGGCCGAGCTGAAAGCGTCGTTGTCTCAGCCACAGACTGCCGTAACCACGGAACCGACTAGCGCCATTTCGGCTGCAGCGCAGCTTCCGGAGCCGAGCTCGCAGTCCGCCACGATCCAAATCACCGCAATCGCTGACCTCAGCTACGCGATGGCGCACTGCCGTATTCCGGTGATCGAACAGATCGCCGTCGACAACACCGGGGGAGAAGCGCACGGCGCGGTCCTCGAAGTGGACATCGTCAGCGCCGACGGATCACACGGCGGCCCAACGGAACTCCACCTCGATCTGAGCGCCGGACAACAGACGGTGCTGACCGACATCAGCCTGAAGCTCGATCCGGCGTCGATGCTCAGCGTCGACGAACAATGCCCCGGCGAGATTCGCGCCGTCCTCAAGAACGCCGCCGGTGACGTCCTGGCCGCGGCGACCAAGCCGGTCAACATCCTGGCGGCCAACCAGTGGAAGGCAGTGCCTCCGCAACTGGCCATCGAGTTGATGGCGGCGTATGCCCAACCCAACTCCGCCGCTGTGGCCACACTCCTACTGGAAGTCTCTGACCGGTTGAAGGCCTCGACCGGCAACTCCGCGCTCAACGGCTACCAGAGCGAGGACCCGCAGCGGGTCGACGCTATCGCCTGCGCCATCTTCGATGCCATGAAGGCACGGGACATCCGGTACGCCGAACCGCCCGCCAGTTGGGGCGACATCGGCCAGAAGGTCCGCACCCCGGCGGAGGTCCTCGAAGGGCGCCTCGGCACGTGCCTAGATACCACTCTGGTCATGGCGGCAGTCCTGGAGCAGGCCGGAATCAACTCGACTATATGGCTCCTCCGCGGACACGCAATGCTCGGTTACTGGCGCGAGGAGAAGTCGCTGGAGTCGGTGTCGACCCTCGAAGCAGCGGGCGTCGTCAACATCGTCGACCTCGGTTACATCGGCTTGGTCGAGACCACCATGGTCACCGACCGCGATTCATCATTGACGTTCGACGACGCGCAGCGCGCTCCAAAGGCAAGCGGCCGGCTCGACGACATCTCAAACATCATTGGTGTCACCGATATTCGCCAGGCTCGCCAAGCCAAGATCTATCCGCTGCCTAGTCGCACCGTCAAGGCAGGCGGCGAGATCGAGGTCATTGAGTACCAGCCGACGAGCGGGCCTGTCATCAAACCGTACGAGGCCAGCGGCGCCACGCACACGGCCGAGGCGCAGCAGGTACCGCTCCGGGTACAGCAATGGAAGAACGCGCTGCTGGACCTCAGCCTGCGCAACAAACTGATCAATTACACCGACCGGTCGGGCTATCGCATCGAAATCCCGGGACCAATCCTCGGCTACTTTGAAGATGCCATCAACGAAGGCATGCCCATCAGCCTGTTGGGCTCGGACGAGATCATCAGCGCAGCCGCGGCGGCCCGTGGTGTGCGCTACGGCCGAGACCTCTCCGAAGGCGACCGGCAGATGCTTCTTGCCGACAAACGCAGCGCATACATCGACATCACCGAAGCGTCGTACACGTCGAAGCTGCGCTACTTGGCGAACAAGGCCAGGACCATTACGCAGGAGACAGGTGCAAACAACCTGTACCTGGCGTTCGGGATGCTGTGCTGGAGGTTCAACGGGAAAGAGCTGCGGTCGCCGCTCGTCCTGGTGCCGGTGACGATAACGCCGAAGAACAAGGGCCAGCGCTACGTCCTCACCATCGACGAGGCCGGCATATCGACGCCGAACTACTGCTTGGTCGAAAAGCTCCGCACCGCATTGGCTTTGGATATCCCCGCCCTGGCGAACCCGAACTTGGACGCGTCGGGGATCGACCTTGACGGCACCTTCCGGGCTGTCCGCGAGGCGATCCACGACCTCAATTTTCATGTTGAAGAAACTGTCCATCTGTCGGTGCTGCAATTCGCGAAGTACCCGCTGTGGAAAGACCTCGACGACTCGTGGAATGAGCTGTCCGGCAACAGGCTGGTCAGGCACCTGATCGAAGGCAATGGTGACCACTTTGTGGACAACGGAGCCAATGACCCCGATGCCGACCTCGACGAACTCGGCGTCTCGGTGCCGATGTCGGCAGACTCGTCTCAGCTGAGGGCTGTCGCGGATGCGGTCGGCGGTCGGACCTTTGTCCTCGAAGGACCTCCTGGAACCGGCAAGTCGCAGACGATCACGAACCTCCTGGCGCACGCCATGGCATCCGGTCAGCGGGTGTTGTTCGTCGCGGAGAAGCGCGCTGCCCTTGACGTGGTGAAGAAGCGCCTGGAAAGCGTTGGATTGGGCGATCTCGCGCTCGATATTCACGACAAGTCGGCGAAGCCGGTGGCAGTGCGGGCACAGATCAAACAGGCGCTCGAGCTGCATGTGACGCACGATCCGGACCTGCTCCACAGCAAGCTCCAGACTGTCAAGTCGAACCGACACAAACTGGCCACTTACGCCAAAGAACTGCATGCTGCTAACTCAGCTGGACTGTCGCTCTACTCTGCGCGCAAGACCGAGCTGACCGCTGACAGCGATATTCCGCCACTGGAGGTTCCGAAAGCATTTGTCGCGGATGGTAATCCGGAGCTGCGAGAGGCGGTATCCGACGCTATCCGTGGGTTGAGTGAGAAGACCGATCTAGCGAAGCCCCGCAAGGGTCATCCGTGGTCCTTCGTCGACGTCGTACCCCCGAATGGCTTAGACGTGAGCAAGATCTATGCCGCCGCAGTCGAATTCGACAAGGCGCTGGAGTCCGTTCAGGGTAGCGGCATCGCACTGGATGTGGTGGTGAAGTACCAGGACCTCGTCGCCGTTGATACCTGGGCTCAGCTGACGGCGGAGCCGCGGTATCCGATCGACGGTGTTGATGCGCTGCATACGGCTGCCGGCCAGGCACAGCTCGTGGCGGTCGAGCAGTTGCTGGCCAAGATTGTTTCAGCTCAGCCTGAGTGGTCGTCCGTGGCCAACCCGTCGGCGATGGACCTGGACATTCCGGAAGTTCACAACGCTGCCCTGGCCGCCGACGAATCGGGCTTCTTCGGCCGCAAGAAGCGTCGACGTGCAGTACTCGAGCAATTGGCGGACGTACTCGCCGTCGAGTCCGACGCGATCAAGCTCAAGACGCTGTCGGCGACCACCGGCGCGATGAACGACACCTACGCAGAGGTGACGCAACTTCGCGAGCTCGTGGCCGCCCTACCGGTGATGCTGTTCGACCGGTCATGGAACCCGCTCATCGCTGAGGACGCTGCCCACGTACGGGACAGCATCGCAGCGCTGCGGCGCGTCGGTGCGGTGCTCTCGACTACTCCGGCTGATGCGCGCGTCGCCGACCTCCGAAAGTTCTATAGCGACACGGCATCTGGTGCCGCTGGGCAGCAGTTGCGTGCACTGGCAGTCGCTTGGCGGAAGCTCAGTGATGCCACGGGGACGACGCCGGCGCAGCAGAACGCCTGGGCCGGTGACGACTCGTTCATCCAGCGTTGGTGGGCGACGCGCACTGACCGCAAGCTGGACACGGCAGCCACCACCGAACGGTGGGTCGACTTGTTGTTGCACCTCGAACCCTTGCGGACTGCAGGCATGGACGTTGCCAGGGCCGAGATTCTCAACGGCACGGCCGTAGGAGAGGACGCGCCGGCTGCGTACGACCGCGGCACTGCGGTGGCGTCGACCGTTGAACGTCTGGCAGCCACGGGACTGAACGATTTCGACGTCGTCGCGCACAACAAGGCGATCGGGCGGTTTACGGAGAGTTCGGCGGTGGTCCGTGAGCAACTGAAGCGCTCCATCGCGGCGAATATCTTGGCCGCACGGAAGCTCGATGTTGCCAACGGCAAGGGCAAAATCGGTGAACTCAAGAAGCTGGTCGAGGCCAAGAAGAGTGGCAAAGGCGTCCGCTACCTCATGGAGCACTACGGCGACCTGATCACGCAGATTCTCCCGTGCACCCTGACCAGTCCCGATTCGGTGGCCCGCTTCTTCCCGGCCCAGACAGGCTTCTTCGACGTGGTGGTGTTCGACGAAGCCTCGCAGATCCGAGTTGCCGATGCGATCGGCGCCATGGGGCGTGCGAGATCTGTTGTGGTCGTGGGCGACAGCAAGCAGATGCCCCCGACGAGTTTCGCCGAGGTCAATGCCGCTGCCGCCGAGGACGACGACGCAGATGAAATCCCTGGCCTCGTCACCGATGAGGAATCGATCCTCAGCGAATGCGTGAGTTCCCAAGTGCCACAACAGTGGCTCTCGTGGCACTACCGCAGTCAGGATGAAGCGCTGATCGCATTCAGCAACATGCATTACTACAGCGGACGGTTGGCATCGTTCCCCACGCCTCTGGCCGACTCGACCGGCTACGGCGTCTCGATGGTCCGAGTGAATGGTCAGTTCAACCGGTCGGGCAAGGGAAAGACTCTGCGGATCAACGAAGTTGAGGCCCAACGGATCGTCGCGGATATCCGGCAGCGGTTTGCAGCGTCCCCGGACACGGCCCCGTCGCTGGGCGTCATCACCTTCAACGCACAGCAGCGTGACTACATCGAGAACCTGTTGCGCGACACAGGTGATGAACGACTGTTGGCTGCGTTGGACGAGCCTGACGGTCTGTTCGTCAAGAATCTGGAGAACGTCCAGGGCGATGAACGCGACACGATCTTGTTCTCGATTGCCTTCAGCAAGAACGACAACGGTGTTCTGCCGCTGAACTTCGGGCCTTTGTCCAAGCCGGGCGGCGAGCGCCGGCTGAACGTGGCGGTGACCCGGGCACGCTGCGAGGTCATTCTGTACGCGAGCTTCGATCCTGCCGAGCTGCGCGCCGAGGAGACCACGCAGGTAGGTACCAAGCACCTCAAAGCCTACCTGGAATTGGCCGCGCGCGGGGTACAAACCATCACCCAGGGCGGCAAGCGTAATCCCGTGATCGACCGGCATCGCGACGACATTGCTGATGCGTTGCGCGCCGAGGGCTTGGTTGTCCGTACCGATGTCGGGCTATCCGACTTCCGCGTCGACTTGGTGATTGCCGACCCCGACAATCCAGCTCGGCCGTTGATCGCCGTGCTGCTTGACGGGGCCGAGTGGTCCCAGCGCGGGACCGTTGCAGACCGCGACGGGTTGCCCGTTGACGTGCTGTCGTCGCTGATGCACTGGCCGGCCGTGGAACGGGTGTGGATGCCCGAGTGGCTGCACCAGCGTGAGGCGACCGTTGAACGGCTCCAAGACGCGGTGGTTGCGGCCAAGGAGAAACCGGCGAAGGCTCCGGAGCCGGAATCGGCGGCATCGGTGTCGGGCGTTGAACCGGCTGTCGAGACGACTACCAGTGCTGAACCCGTTGTGACACAGGGGCTTGTTTCGTTCAAGGCGGAACCGACCATTGCGCCGACGGCGCCTCGTCATCCGAACATCACGGACTTCAAGGCGTGGATTCCGGTGGTCGCCGGCGACAAGTCGGTCCTTGATGCACTCAATGAGAAGTGGGCGAAAGAACGCATCCTGCCGATCATCCGCGAGGTCATCGAAGCTGAGGCACCGATTTCCCGAGACCAGCTCGCGAAATATGTGGCCGGCGCCTTCGGATTGCAACAGGTCGTCGAAGCGCGCAAACGGTCTATCCAGCGGCTGGTTCCTGCTGAGTACGTGCAGGCGGCAGACCCCGAGTTCTATTGGCCACCAGCAGTTTCTCCGGATTCGTGGCGACTGGTCAGGGTACCGCAACCGGGTAACCCTCGGCAGATTGAGAACATCAGCTTGGTCGAGCTCGGTAATGCCATGGTGATTGTTGCGCAGCAGTCGGGCGGTGCACTGCCCGACGAGGTCAAGCGGGAGGCTATGAAGGTGTTCGGCGTCACCAGGATGGGGCAAAAGGTCGCTGCGCGAATGGACGAGGCTCTGCAGCGGGCGTTGACGCTGGGCCTACTCACGGGCTCACCGAGCGGCCTGGTGATGGCGCGATGAGCGAAGTCGAGACCGGAACCTTCGCGCGGGTCGCAGCAATTAGTGTCGAATCAGTTGGCCGACGCCTCATCGATGCGGGCTTGGGCCGCGACGACTCGCTTCTGACCCCGGGTGTGCCTGTCTGGACTCGCGAGCATCTAGATGCGCTCATCGCGGACTATGTCGACAAGCCGGACACCGGAGGCGGTGGCTTCTTCACGAAGCTGGAGAAGCAATTGGCCAATTCTTCGCCAGTGATAATCCAGCTGTTCGCCGAACTGCTTATCCTGCAATCACTTCCAATCATCAACCTCGGGGGGAAGCTGAAGGTCGCGCAGGTCGAGGGCGTTCTCAAGTTGAGCGGCAGCCCCGTAGACCTGCCATCGGATGTAAGAGCCGCGTTAATGTCGGGCGGTGTATTTCACGGCGGCCAGGCTTTCACCACCTATCGCTGGGCTCAGCTTGTCTACCTGATCACGTTCGCGCGGCATTTCAAATCGCTTTCCGTTGAGCGACGGGTTGAGGCGCTAAGCGAGCCGCTGGCGTTCCGTGAAGAGGTGCTCGCGATCCCGACCGGGCAAGCGGCGCAGCGGCAGTCACTGCTCTATCTCGCCTTCCCGCAGTACTACCTGCCTGTGGTGAAGGCATCGCATCGCAAGTCGATACGTGACAGTTTCGCTAGCGAGTTTCTCGCTGGACCCACCGGCGACATAGACGAGGATCTCAACGAGATATACGAGGCGATGGTGGCTGCCGAAGGAGGCCACGTCGACCTGTACGCACCACCGTGGATTGATCGATGGCAGAACTTCGAGCCGTCGATTCCAGTCAAACACGCCTGGATGGTGCATGGTGCCAACGTCGATGGCCAAGACATGGTCCCTATCTGGCTTCGGAAACAGTCGATTTCGTTGGCCGCGAGCTTGCTGCGTCCCGTCGGCGGCGGCGAAGTCACCCGCGATGATCTGAAGTCAATTGTCGCTGATGACTACGGGTCGTCCGGGTACGCTGCACAGGAGCAGAAGGCCGAGGAATTCCATCGGTTTCTCACGCAGATGCATCCAGGCGACCTGGTCGTGACGGTGAGCAAAACGTCGGTGCACGTCGGCAGGATCACTGGCCCGGCGGAGTTTGTGGACAGCAGCGATCGTCGGTCGAATCTGCGGCGGTCCGTTGCTTGGGGTGAGCATAGCTGCGCGCTGGCCGACGTACCGAGTGATCTTGCCACCAGCTTTACCTCCCAAAGCGAAGTCGTTGATGTCAGCAAGCACCTGGACTCCCTGAACGCGATTCTCAAACATCAGCCGGTCAGACCGACAGATGAGGTGCGGCTGCCTGACGCCACGCCCGAGCTGGCCCACCGGCTGCACGTGGGCGTGGACTGGCTGCAAGAATGTGTAGACCTTCTTCGTCACCGTCGCCAGATCATTTTCTACGGGCCACCAGGTACTGGGAAGACCTATCTCGCACAGGAACTCGCGCGACACATCACCGACGCGGCGAACATGAAGCTGGTCCAGTTCCACCCGGCATATTCGTATGAAGATTTCTTCGAGGGATTCCGGCCTCGGGTTGGTCACGGTGGTCAGATCGGATTCGAGCTCAAACCCGGGCCGCTGCGGCTGCTGGTCGACAAGGCTGCTGGAGATCCGGATACTGCGTACGTGTTGATCATCGACGAGATCAATCGCGGGAACCTTCCCAAGATTTTCGGCGAGCTGTATTTCCTGCTCGAATACCGCGATCAGGCCATCGACCTGATGTACTCTGCCGACAGTGCCGAGCCGTTCTCGTTGCCCAAGAACATCTTTGTAATCGGTACGATGAACACCGCTGACCGCTCCATCGCGCTCGTAGATGCTGCGCTGCGCAGACGGTTCGCATTCGTCCCGCTGCATCCGTCGGCAGAGCCCACAAGCGGCATCCTCAGCAGGTGGTTGAAGGCGAAAGGCTGCCCCACCTATTTGGCCGACTTGCACGACGCGCTCAACGCCCGCATCACCGACACCGACTTCAAGATTGGGCCGTCATACTTCATGCGCGAGCGGCTGCTGGCTGATTCGGCCGAGTCCGCGCTGAAGCTGATGTGGCGTACGGACATTGTGCCGCTGCTCGAAGAACATCATTACGGTGATCAGAACATCAACGTCGTTGCGCGCTATGGGTTGGACGCGCTGAAGGCGGCGATAGCTGCGAAGAACTCGGCGGCGGGATCTACGACTCCTGAAATGGGCGAAGGCGATGTCGGAACCGATAGTTCTCAGTGAGAACGGGCCTTCTGAGGTGATCGCACTCTCGACAGCAGAGTACCGCGCTCTGCGGGCGCTTGGTTTCGTCACGATCACGCCGACACTTGAGGAAGGTCAGTTCGACGTCGTAGCAGCCCGCAAGGTCGGTGCAGTGAGCGTCGGCGATAGTCAGATTATTGTGCGGCCTAAAATCGTTGACCTCAACCGGCTGATCTTCCTACTGGGCTACGCGCAGAATCCACAGGTCTGGCGCGATGATCTCGTCAGCTTGGACGTCTCCGACGATTTGATGCCCGCGCTCGCAGAAGCATTCGGGCGTATTGCGACTCATGCGGTCGAGCAGGGGCTGCTCCATGGGTATCGCACCGTCAACGAAATGCTCCCGGTGCTGCGCGGCCGAGTGTTGGCGGGCGAGCAGATGTGCCACCACTATGGGTTTCCGGTGCCGATTGCCGTGCAATACGACGACTTCACCGTGGACATCGCCGAGAATCGGATCCTCGCGATGGCCACGATGCGGTTGCTTCTTGTCCCACGGATCAGCGAATCGGCCCGGCGGCTGCTACAACGATTGCGGCGGACATTCGCGGAGGTGACTCTGCCGCCACGCGGGCAGACAGCCCCGCGGTGGCAGAAGAGTCGACTCAATGCGCGCTACGACTCCGCGCTGCGGTTGGCTGAAATAGTCTTGGCAGCTGAGTCTTTCGAGCACCAAGTGGGAGACCTGAGTGTCAGTGGCTACATGTTTGATATGTGGCGGGTGTTCGAGGGTTTCGTCACCGCTGCGATGAGCGAAGCTCTGAGCGGGCGGGGATGGACCTGCCGAGCGCAAGAGCCTATGCATCTTGATGTGGCGTGTTCGGTCGATATGCGACCAGATCTGGTTTGCCGGAGCGACGTGAGGACTGCGGTCATCGACGCCAAATACAAAGCCGAGAAGCCCGAAGGCTTTCCCAACGCCGACCTGTACCAGATGCTTGCGTACTGCACGGTTCTGGGGTTGAGCGATGGGCATCTGATTTATGCGAAAGGCAATGAGGACGGCAGCGTTCATGCGGTGCAGAACGCAGACATCACGATTCATTGCCACGCACTTGATTTGGCGTTGACGCCTGCGCGACTGCTTGATCAAGTGACTGGACTGGCCGGTGCGATCGATAGTTCATCGATCGACGGTGCACGTACAAACCGACGCGAGATCGAAAATGGATGGAGTCGGAACGTTGGCTGAGGCAACGAGTTCTCGTCTGAACATGGCCGATCTCGGCATGGAGTACGAGTGGGAGGTCGAGTTCGACTCGGAGCCGGGAGTCGATTCATTTACGAAAGCTGACGTGACCATCGAAGTCTGGCATTCGCAAGATGACGCCGTCATTCAGGCTATTAGACGGAGGCGCGACGTGGGGGCGGAGCCGGTCGCGGACGCAGTGTACGAGCAGGTTGAGTACTGGCTGTCGGGCGGTCAGAAGGGGCGATCCGCATGCGCGCCGTGGGTATTGATCAAGGACGGGGCGACAGGAAATCCGGACGAGTGGACGCTAGAGCAATTTGTCGATGCAATTCGTGACCCGCACGACCGCGCGTTCGCCACGAGGATTCTGGACCTTTATGAAGCGAACGCCAGGCAACCTCGCCTCGGAACTCATATCTTGACGTGGTTTGGAATGCGGCCGAAGGGTGGAATATTTCCGCACCCGTTCGCCCTTCGCTACGCGCCATTTCAATTGGTGTTCAATGGTTCTGGCGAACTTGCTATATCGGGTATGTGGAAGCGATACCCAGAGATTAAAGGCCATCCGGGGTTTGCCGAGCTCGCTGAGCTATTAGGTTTGGATGAAACCGGTCCTGCCAGCAAGGTCCCTGTAGCTGGTCTGGATCCTGATGAGGTATGGAAAGTCGCCGAATCGGTTGCGCGAAAGATTAACTCATGATTCTCAGGTGTATACAAGGGTGGCGAAGTTTCCGGATGTGGGAATGAGAATCCGCTCAGCCTCTCCGAGTATCCGCGAATTGAACTGCGTTGTTCGCGCGAGTTCCGCTGATACAAATCATTTGGCTGTATGGGCAGTGCGGGGGCGCGCGGAGCGCGTCATGGCGGTTGGTTAGTGTGACTTGGTTATGCCGACGATGTGGTTGGGGGTTGTGTAGACGTGGGCGCAGAGAATCGCGTTAGGGCGGCGCTGAATGCGCTGACTCGTGACGACATTGCCTTAGTGGCGGCAGTTCCAGGGCTGGGCAAGAAATGGGCGGGTTTCGCAAAGGTTCGTCAAGCGGACCTTGAGAAGGGCTTACCACGCGCAGTTATCGGTGTCCGAACCGCGATCATGAAGAATCCTCAGCCGTTCGCGCAGACGCTGGCTCAGCTTTGGGAGAACGCCATCGTCGACGCGATTAAGAGCCCATCGTCAGCCTTCGATTACGACGGCGAATATGACGATTTGTCCGCCGGCGCGTGGGCGAGCGCGCACGCTATCGGCAGTTCAGGCGCTAAGGCGTTCCTGTGTGCCCTTGCCGAAAGCCAGAGCGCGGTCGCCGGCGATGTGGCACGGCGGCTCGATGAATTACTGGCGCTCACCGATGATCCACCGAGAACGATGATGGATCTTGACCAGGAAATCGATTCGATCGAACCTACGATCGCCGACCACTCGTTGAGTGATGACGATGAAGCAGACAGCGGGGGCGCGGACGAATCTGTTGGCTGCACAGCCAACGGTCCTTCGGCGGACATGACGGACCTAAAACGCCTAATGGCACAGGTTGACTCGCTCATGGCGGCTGGCCTCGTATTGGCCGAGCAGCTGCGTGCTGCGGCGGATCTTGTCGAACGCGGCAACGTCACTGAACCCGTGACCACCGATAGTTGGTCTGAGTCGGTCCGATCGTTGTTGGCCGAGGCCGTCCCGATCGCGCAATCCGCAGATCTCGCTGCTCTGCGTGAACAGCTTGTGCTAGTCGAAGCTGACCTCGTCGAGCGTGAAACCAAGCAGTACAACGACGCTGTCGATGCACTTCAGATCATCGAGATGCTCAAAGGGCAAGGCCGCGACGAGATGGTCGATGCGATCCTGGATCGCTTCGGGTTCAGCTCCATAGCTGAGGTCGAATCGATAGCACAGGGGGAATCCCGCGCCGAAGAATCCATGCCGCCGGCATCGCCGATGATTGGCGAGCCAACTGACGCGGTTGACGAGGCGAAACCCGCGGAACACCAAGCGGCCCAGAAGAATCCCATTGATTCGTCCGCCCCGCGCAACATCGTCGGCGATCCGTCGACTCAGGAATCTGAGACGTGTCTTTCAGTTGCCAAGATGGACAGCGGTCGCGAGGCGACGATTACGGAGCCGCAGCAGGCGGAGCCGACCGAGCAATTTCCGAGTACTGACGATGTCGCCGAGAAGGGACGAATACCTCGCGTCGACGTCAAGTGGCAGGAGGACTGCGCCGGAGCGCACACCGCCGGGCACTGCACGGACACTGGCGCTGAGGTTGGCAAGGACACGTCAACGGTCAATAATCTGTCGGCGCCATTTGATGAATTTCCCTGGGACGCTGGCGACCCGCCGCTAATCGGTCAGCTGCTACTTGACGGTCGAGAAGCACTGGCCTACCAACTGGCGGTAGCGACAGGCGAGACCGCTGCGCGTCGTCGGCTACTTGAACTTTCGTGCGCTGCCGCAGGATGTGCCCGCGATGCGCTCGAGCTGGCGCTTTCGGAATTGCTGCCGTCGGAAGCGGAGATCAAACAGTTCGACGCGAATGAAAATCGACTGTTGCTGGCAGCGGCCCTGCGTGCGGGCTTGAGACTGGGGTACGCCCCGCTCGGGCTGCAGTCGCTGCTAGACGCCGCGGATCTTGCGCCGACGGGGATGCTGGACATCATGACCGCCACCGCGACCGCGGTGCAACGCGGAAACCAGCGATGGCGGGCGGCCTCCGCCACCGACAGTGACGAGCTGACCACACGGTGGGCCGAATTTGCTGAGGAAGCCACCCAGCAACTTGACACGCTTCGTCGTCGGGTACTGAAACTCCAGCGTGGGTCGAAGGTGATACATCAATTGGCCAAAGAGGGCCAGCCGCTGGGCCAGGCATTGACCCGCGTTGCAGACTTGACCAGCCAAGGGGTGTCTGGCGCATCCAGCGTGGATTGGCCGAACATCGAACAATTCGCGGCCGACCTCCGGGACCACGGCAAACGTGTGCGGTTGATTAATGACGCCGACGCCGAAGTCAGCTCATCGCAACAGTTGAGGAGGTCGATAACCGCCGGTGTCGAGAGGCAGCTGCACGATTGCCTAACCACCGCAGGCGACCTCCTGTCGCGAGTGTGTGCGGTGCGCAGAGCGATCCTGTCTGCAGGCGATCTGAAAGACATTGCGTCTGCGGAGGATCTTGACCGTGCGCTCGGAGGGATGCCTCACGGCCTCGCCGCGCACACTGTGGGGGATGCGGCGCTGATCGCGCTCGTGGACTGGCTGCGCGACTACGACGTCGATCCCGTTGGTGCGTCCGTTGCGTCCGTTACGGATGCGGCGCTATTGGAGCTGTTTGAGCTGCCTCGTGATGAGGAAGGCCGACCGGCACAGCCTCCGACGCCGGCGGAAGTCCTCACTTTGCTGGAGCCGCGTGACCCGCACTTGGTCGTGTCGGGCTATTTGGCGAAGGGTGACATAGCGGCCGCGCGCCAATTCGTTGCCGGTCGCGGGCTGGAGGGTGCCGGCTATGACGACGAGATTCTCCGAGCAGTAAAGGCAGCCAGGATTCGTTTTGAGCAGGCGCGCGCGGAGGCGGAGCAGGGGGCGGCTCGGTTGCGGGCGCTGTATCAGGACGAGATCGCTCGCGAGTTGAGTGAGCGGGTCGATAAGATCAGCGGCAGCCTGCCGCACGATCGTTTCGATCTCGCAATTGCATCCCTCAAGCTGATCAGCTCGGAGGCGGAACAGGCGCTGAGTAAAGAACGCAGCTCGCTTGAGGCACGTGCGAATGCGCTCGTCAGTGACGAAGATGGCAAAGCTCGAGTTCTCGATCGGCTTGACCAGGGCGATGAGACACTGGCCGTCGAGTTCCTGACGATGCTGGAAAACGGACAGCAGCTTCCCGAGGCTAAGCAACCACCTGGCGACGACTTCAGCGAATTCTTCCCGAGAATTGTCGAGGTCGCGGCGCGTGCGCAGGCCGACGGTGGCGACGCGGTCGCTGCAGTCCGCCAAGCTCTGTCGGTCACAGGTGATCCGTCAGATCGTCAACTGCGGGACGGGTTGTCGTCGTGGATGACGATCAAGAAGCAGCGGCGTGGTGGTGATGATTTCCGTACGTCCTTGGCGAATGTTCTGAGAATGGTTGGGCTGGTGCCCCGTTCGCAAAACTGGTCTGCGGAGATCTCGAGGACAAAGAACGCCGGCTATGCGACATTCAGGGTTTCCGGGAATCCAGTGGACCGTTCATACGTGCCGCAATTGGGTACCCAAGCGCGGAGTTCGTATGACGTGACTCTTGTTTGGGATCGGGTGACATCGAGTCGATTGATGGACTTCATCGATGAGCGCAACACCACGCGGCCGAATATCTTCTTCTATTTCGGCGTGCTCAGTCCGGCTGAGCGGCTCCATCTTCGGGCACTGACGCGCGCTACAGGAGGCAAGGGATTTTCTCCCCTAGTTATCGACGACGCGGTGATCGGTTGGTTGTCGAGTCGGGCTGAACCCGGCTGGCGCTTCACTCAGCGGGTAACGCTGCCATTCACCACCGTGAACCCGTATTCGCCACACGCTGCAGGCGAGGTGCCCGAGGAGGTGTTTGTCGGGCGCGCTGAAGAGCGGGACCGAATCGAGAATCCGACCGGCTCGATGTTTGTATACGGCGGTCGACAGCTGGGTAAGTCGGCGCTGCTGCGTCGGGTGGAGCGGCTGTACACCGATCCGCGTCCCGACGACACCACGGCCCGTACCGGGCGAGTCGCCGTTTATATCGACCTCAAGGCCGCGGGCATCGGAGAGTCTCAGGAGCCGGCTAAGCTGTGGCCGCTACTGGCCGAACGTCTGCGCGAGTTGGGTGTCGTGTCTTCCAAGAATGGTCGCCGCGTTGGTGTCAATGAGGTCACCAGTGACATCAGCGAGTGGCTCAAAGGTGAGGCTGCCAACCGGTTGTTGGTACTGCTCGACGAAGCAGACTACTTCCTGACCGCGGATGCCAACTGGGGCGATCGGCGCGACCGCGGTGGATTCCCAGTACTGCAGGCGCTCAAGGGCCTAATGGAACTCTCGGACCGCCGATTCAAAGTCGTGTTCGCGGGTCTGCACCAGGTCCAGCGCTTCCACGACACATCCAATACCCCAGTGGCACACGGCGGCGATGACATCTTAATCGGCCCGCTAAAGAACAGCGACGCGTACGACCTGGTTGTTGATCCGATGACGGCATTGGGATATCGCTTTGATAGCCCCGAATCGGTGTGGCGGCTGCTGCTGATCACCAACTACCAGGCCAGCCTCGTGCAGATCGTGTGTGAAGCGCTTGTCAAGCACCTGCAGAACCGTCAAATCCCGGAGGCCGGAGGGCGTATTGCAGTCACCGCGAACGACATTCGCGATGTGTGCGCGAACCCTAAGGTCCGTGAACTCATCGCCCAGCGGTTCCGGTGGACGATCAACCTGGACAGCCGCTACCGCGTAATCGCGTTGGTCGTCGCGCTCAACAGCTTGGATTCCGAACCTGGTGCGACCTTCTCTGTCGACGACGTACGGGAGGAATGTGAGACCTGGTGGCCGGCCGGATTCAACCCAAATGAATTGAGCCGCAACGAATTCGAGCGCTACTTGGTCGAAATGAAGGGCCTGGGAATTCTGGATCGGCGTGAGGACCGTTGGGGTTTGCGCAGCCCGAACATCATCCAGATGCTCGGGACCCCGGAACGCCTTGAGAAGGAACTTCAGGACGCGCCGGCCCACCTCGAACCACCGGTAGAATACAACCCGGCGATGGCGCGGCAGATCATTGGCGATTCAGAAGGTATCGCCGCCCCGCGCTCCCCGCTCACCGATCAAGAGTTGGCGTCATTGCTCAACGCTGACGCGCGCGTTCAGGTGGTGTTCGGTAGCGACGCGTTGGGTATTGACCGGGTGACGCGCGTTCTCGAGCAGTTCGCCCAAGCCAACTGGATCGACGTGGTGACGGTGCAGAACGCACAAGCGAGTGAACTCAAGCAAATTGGGACGGGACGGAAACGCACGCACGTCATCGTCGATCTCAGCGGCCAGCGAAAGGGAGGGGACCTGGCTCGGCTGTGTCGTGAACTATCCCAGAAGCGTCACGTCACCGCTACTATCGTGTTAGGGAGTGCTTTTCTAGAAAGCCGTGGCGCGCTGAGTGTTCCGGTATTGGCGTTGCGTCGTTGGTCGATTGCCGGCCTACGCGCCTGGTACGGTTCGCCATTCGAGGGTCCTGAGGCGCGAACCCGGCTACACCGGGTCACGTCGGGTTGGCCGAAGCTGATTGAGGAAGTCATGGCCGACATCAGTAGGGGCCTGTCCCAGGATGATGCGCTCGACCGACTCGAGACCAGGCTTCGGACTGTCGAGGGGGCGAGGCAACTGCTCATCGATTGTGGTATTGCCAAAGATGTGTGCGAGGCGTGGGTTACCTGGTTCGTCACCTCTGGCCCGGACGGTGTCGTACAGCTTCCAGTGTGCGGTGATGACGTTTCCGAGGCTATGGATCTGGACGGTACGCAACTGCTGCGTAGCCTCGAGTCGTTGGATGTCGTCACCAGCGAGGGCGATAGCTGGGCGTTGGACGCTGTTGTTCTCGCGGCGGCTGTCGCATTGCACAACGAGTGATGATGGACGAACGGATCTGGGCTCTGCCTGGGCCGCGCACGCTCATCGCAGACGCTGTGCTCGAGCTCAACCGGCATCGCCATGTATCGATTGTGCTGCCCGAGAGGCTGGCCACCGACAGTGTGGTCACCGACGCGTTGGCAGTCGCGCTGTACGACGAGGCGCCCCGTACCACTGCGATTCGGCGTATTTATTCTGAGCCGGGCTCCGATTCGCTGTTGGAGGTACTTAGCCGTGCACTGGTCTTTGATGATCCGCCCGCTACCATCCCGGAACTGTTGTGCCACCATGAGGTTGCGGGTTCAGTTGCGCTTGTAGTGGCTAATGAGTTGACTCAAAGTCAGCAGGCCGAGTTGCCGAACGTTTTGCGGAGGTTGGAACGTGAAACTAAGTCGATACCCGGAGAACAACGCGTCACGTTTGCAGTAATCGGTGGGCGACAGCATCTGCCGTATTTCGCTGGTGGCGAAAGCACGGACGTGTCGCTGGCGGCAGTCTGGTGGTGGAACCGGATCGCGCGTTGGGACGTCGCCGCCCACATCAGCGCCATTGACCACACTCTACGCGCGGAGGGACGTGTGCTGTCAGACGTGCGCGCCGAGACAATCGTCGAGGTAGCCCGTTGGGATCTGAACCTCGCCGAGACGCTGGCACGAGAATGGTCAGGGGACCCAGAGGACCTTCGCGGACACTTCGACGAAGCTGAAGGGCAAGTGGCCAGTGCATTGGCGACGGATCGTTGTGGCGCCCAGCCGGGTGTTGCAGTCCTCGACCTGTGGGACCGTGGCCATATCGATGGTTGGCATGACCTGCATTCAGAATCAGCGATGAATACGACGGCAGCTTCAGGCCGACTCTCCCGACTCGTATGGGCTGCACAGGCCCGCATCATCCTGCCTTGGATCGAGCAGCACCGCGAAGTGGTCCAATGTAGAACCTCGTTGCACCTCGGTGACCATCGATTCCAGGCTGCACTGCAGGATTTGTTCGACCCGCCGTTGACCGATGCCAGTCTCGTCGAGATAGGACCGCTCAAGCGCATAATCGAAATCCGCTTGGGCGAGGCTGATTTCAACCTCCGCGCGGCCGCTCGCCGTCTATACCATGCTCGCAACGAACTCGCACACCTGCGACCACTGAAGTTTGCCGAGCTACGCGAACTTGTGGCTGCTTGCGCAAATTTGAGGTGAGCCGAGATGGGTGCACCGAGCACCATCGCTGAGTCCACCAGGTTTGAGTCATGTTTGTTTGATCTCGGTACAGATGCACCTGGGATTCCAGCCGCGTGTTCGAGGAGTGGGATTCTAGAGTCGAAGTAGACTCCTCGGCGATCCCACGACATCAGGCATTGGGCCGGCAACATCCGGACACGAAACCGGCGCCGAAATAGCGATTTAGGGAGTCGTTGCTTCCACGTACGCCGCCACCGTTCCGATCAACCGCATCTCGTCGACATCCCGGGCGCGGGCGTTGAGGAGTTCCTCGGTGCAGATGAGGTAGGCCAGGCAGCGGGCTCGGCTTACTGCGACATTCAACCTGTGGCGGGAGAACAGGAAGTCCACTCCACGGTTGATGTTGTCGCGGCTGGAGGCAGTCATGCTGAACAGCACCACCGCGGCTTCGCCGCCCTGGAACTTGTCGACGGTACCGACCCGCACTCCGTTCAGCGCGGGCTCGGCGGCAAGCCGTTGCTCGACGGTGCGGACCTGGTCGTTGTACGGGACAACGACCATGAAATCTGATGTCGTCAAAGGGTTTTGCGCGCCGTGCTGATTCGTCCACGAAGTTCCGATGAGTGCGCTGATCTGGCTGGCGACCAGATCGGCTTCTTCGGGTGAAAAGGTAGAGCGGCCGGTGTGCTCGGCGCGCAGCCACCGCAAGCCCGTACCTGCCGCGGTGTTTTGCTGGACACAGGAGTCTGCGCTTGCGAGGCGGCCTTGATAGATCTGCGCCGAAATGAACTGGCACACATCGGGATGCATGCGGTAGGTCGTCGACAGGAACACCCCTCGCTCCGAGGGCATGGTGGTTGCCTCACCTAGGAGGTAATCGAGGACACTCAGGCCGCTGTGCCCTGGATGGCTAGCTTGGGCCACCTGGGGCAGTTGCAGCGGGTCACCCAGCAGGATCACGTTGCGAGCCCCGGTGGACGCTACGGCCGCATCGGCCAACGACATCTGCCCGGCCTCATCAACCAGAAGTACGTCAACCGGCGGCGCGGCTTGCATCGCCGATGAGGCAAACAACCACGTCGTGCCGGCCACCAGATTGTATTCCGGGTCTGCACAGGCGGGATTCTTGTCGACCACATCGATCCCGGGCAGCACGGGATTACTTCCGGACGCCGGCTTATACACCCCGCGCAGCAACTCCAGTTGGTTCTTCTCCGCGAAGACGGCGACCACGCCGCGCAGCACGTTGATGATCGCGTGGTGACTGGTCGCGGTGATACCGACCCTCTGGCCTGCCGTGATCAGGGTGTAGATCAGATGCGTTGCACTGTAGGTCTTTCCGGCCCCAGGCGGACCCTGGATGCCTACTACTGCGGTGTCCAACTGAGTGACCCAGCGGCACATGTCGTCGATGTCATCGGTGAACACACCGCCGACTGGTCCGCCGTTGTCGCGAAACTGAGGCAGGTCTCGGCGCAGTAGCGCCGCGGTCGCTGTCGCGGGCCTGTTCCCGTCCAGCCAGCCGGTCGCGTAATCCTCTAGCGTGTCCGTTTTGGCGCGCTGCGAGACCCATTCGTGGAGCACAGCTGCGCTAGGCACATGGCCGTCCTCGGCGGCCTTCTTGCTCTGTACCAGCTCGAGAAAACCGGCGTCTCGGTCGAGTCGGGCGATTTTGAGGTCGAAGCGCTGGCCCTCGGCGTTGATGGTGTGGACGTCTCTGTCTCGGTCGCCCTCCGTCGGGAAATCATCGAGCGCCTGCGGCGGGAAGGTGAACCCCAGAGATGGCAAGACCTTTCGTCCCTTGGTGCCGGTCCGCTCGACCAGGCCGGTGTACTGAAGGGCGGTGATGACAGCTGCGTCGTCGAGCACGTCCTCGGGGTCTGATTGGAGTTTGATCCGCTTAGGTGCGTAGTACGCCCACCATTCGCGGCTCCAGTAGCCCAGCAGGTCTCCCAGCAGGTATTCCACACTGTTCGAGTCGAATTCGTGCAATCGGACGATGAGCTCACTGGGGGTGTAGCCCTCTGGTTCCGGTTCGGGGACGAACCATTCAAGGTTCCGGGGACGGCGCGCGATCAGCCAGTCCCGTAGCGCCATGGTGGCCCGGACATCGTCCTCGTTGTACCGGGCGATGTCGGTCAGCAGGCTGGCGTCGCCTTCTGTCATGTACTTTTCGTACTGAACCACGGCGCCGGCGCCCTTGTCGATTTCGTGGCTGCGTTCGAAATCTGTTAGTCGTTCCAGCGACTTCAGTCCGTAGCTTTCCGTTCCTACTTGGAAGCTGTTGCGCGTCAGGGGGTAGAGGTCCACGAACACCCCTTGTCCGACCAGTTCGGCCAGGACAGCTTCCCGCACCCGGTGGGTGGCGACCAATGCCTCGAGGGAGCTGCGTTCGGTGTGGTTGTAGTGGTAGACGTGCATCCCCGGATGCGTCACCCGCCTGGCAGCCAGATGATCGATGAGGGCGGCAGTGGCCTCAGCTTCCTGCTCGGGATTGTGTGCCCACCATTCCCGATAGTCCCAGGTTCCGCTCACCGTGCGCTCGATCAGCCCGAACAGGAAGAACAGACCGGTGTCGGCACGCCAGAACGGGTGGCCCTCGAAGTCCAGAAATACATCCCCGTCGTCGGGGTGGGGGAGTTTCTCGAGTCCTCGGCCCCAATCGGTCTCATCGACCGGCTCGATTGCGGTGAATGGCGGGCGCTCCTCGGGCTGGGCCTGTAGCTGCAACGCGGCCTGACTGGCTAGGCGGGTCAGCCTAAGCGGCCTTACGCCGGTAATCGGTCCGGTGGTCTGGGGGAGCGCCGTCAGGGTGGTGACGCCTGCGGCGGTCAACGACTCGATGTCGTTTGCGCGGATCCCGGCCACGTAAATCAGCGAATCCTCTTCTCTCCATTGATTTTCGCAGACATCGCTGAACTCGCAGAATTGGCAATGGGTGCATCGGGCCGGTGCCGTGCTGGCGGCGGGGCCCGCTGCGAGTGCAGTGCGCAATTGGACGCGCAGCCGGCGCCAGTAGGCACTGAATTCATCGACCCGGTAGGACTCCACGGCCCCCGATCCCAGCCAGATGTGTATGCGCGCTGGTCGCACCCCGGTCAACGCTTCGACAGCATCCGCGTAGAAACACAGCTGCAGGAGATGCCCGGGTTTGGCCTCCTTGCGCGCCAGCTTGGCGTCCACCGGCTCATAAGAGACCACACCATTCTCCGGGTCCTGCACGCGGATAAGGAAGTCCGCGATGCCTCGGATGCCGTCATGTACGAACGGCATCTGGTAGATCACGTCGCTCCCGTTGGCCATTGGGTTACCGACGCGTTGTACCCAGCTGGCGAATTTCTCTCCTTCCCAAATGGCTGGTACTTCGTCGATCGACTTCTGTTGCCGGTCGTAATCTGCGAGGCAATCTGCCTCGTGCTGTTTCCCTTTGTCCGCCAACAACTGTGCGAACGACCCGAACGGTTGATTAGGTTTCGCGAGCGTGCCGTCATCGACCTGGTTCTGCAACGACAGGTAGTGAGCGCAATCAAGCCATGCCGTGACTTTTGACGGGGTCAGCAGCCGTTCCGCCATGCGTTCTCCTCGTGTGCTGCGCGGGCGATAGGTGTAGTCAGGTAGGACAAGTCAACTAAGGCGTGAGGACGTCGGCCGCGAACCGTGCGCGGAGAGCTGCGTAGGTGAAGAGGTTCTCCAGCATCCCTGATCCGGCGAGCTTATTCGGGACGAACGTTGAGAACGCTAATCCGTTCATGTCGGCCTCGAGAAAGTCCGGTGACCACGCGCCGAGCGCCGCGAGTCCCGGTGGCACCCAGTCGAATTCCTGCGCGTTGAGTGTATTTGCCATGATGAACGCATTGTCGACCCCGGGAGCCAACGGCAGTTGCAGGACGAACCACACGCCATTACCGAACACCGGATGGGGTTGGTGTGTAAAAACCTCGACGCACCCGGCCGGCCCGGACGCCGCGAATGGCACTTCTGCACTGAATGCGATGTCGTTGCCACTGCCACGACAGTGGAGTCGATCGGCAAAAGCCGGCAATCTGCTCATCCACGACCCCAGTGGCTCGCCAGGCATCGCATCGGGCTTTGGATTCGAAAACACCGACGGAGCTTCGCCTTCACTGATAACCATGCCGGCGAACGCCCGGAGCTCGTTCGGATCCCCATGAGCTCCAGTGCTTGGATTGGACGACAATGCTCGGGACCCACGGCATTGGTGAGCCAAGCGGTCAGCCAAGGCGTGAGCCATATAGCTCTGCAGCACGGTCGGAAATCCAATCAGCCTTGCGGCGAAGCCTGTGTTGCCCTCGTGAATCGACATCGAGCAGTAGACCCTGATAGTGGCCGCTTCTCGATCCCAGATAAACGCATTCATGGCGAGCTCCCGCATGTTCACCCGCGCAAGCAATGGCTCGGGATTGGTATCGGGGTCGACACCGGTAACGACGTCGGTCCACACTCGTAAGGTGCACTCGTTCCCGGAAGGCGTTGATCGTACTTCACCAAGCGCGAAGTGTTGAGCTAAATCGCCTGACCACCAGGTGAATCCGCGGTCACTCCGGACAACCCACTCGTCCTCGATCATGGGTGATTGCCGTAGGTCGTCGATCACTGTCATTCCGAAATCGCTCACGGAGTAGTCCTTTTCGCTTGCGTGCCGACCGGTCGTGTATTGGCTGCGTCCGAAGTCCGTTGTGCCGCCTTGAGTTGAAAAACTTTTGGGTAATCGTCAGTCATTCCGATCTCGCTCCTGTCTGACCCACAGCAATTGAGGTCGGTGTCGGAAGTTGCAGAAGGGCGCGAACTGAGATCCCCTTGTGAGTACACCTGCGACAGAAGCGGTCCCTGGCGGGCGTCCTCATCTCTTGGGTTCCCACCGCCATGGGTGTCGGTCGACCCGATCAGTCGCGCACGCAAGCACTGACCACCATGGCCCCTGCCAGCTGAAGATCGCCACCTGGCCAAACTGCAACCCGATGGCGCGGGCCATGTCGTCGGTGAGCCCGAACACAGCCCTGCTGTTCTCGGCGTGACTTCCATCGAACGCGGTACCGACAACAGGAACCGTACTAATGCCACGTTCGGCGAGTTCGTGATCGAGGATGCCCAGTCGATTGGCGCTGTCGGTGTCTTCGGGGTCGGCATCCGGTTGGACCGCGCTAATCACGTGAAGTGGTCCGAACGGCGGATCGTCGCCGTCGCCGTCTGGTGAAGGAAGAACCTTGCCCTCGGCGAAGTGCACTGCAGTAGCCCGGTAGAAGCGCCACGGCTCGTCTGGTTCGCCGTCGTGGGCGAGCTCCGCCAGGTCCGCTGCCGAAGTCCATTCAAACTCGGCATAAGTCTGCATTGGTGCCCTCAACTTGTCCCGTCCCCCGGTCGGTACGTGCCCGACTCGAGTGCATCGTCGAGCCAGCTGTCGAAAGAAGGCAGCGACCCGTCGGGGCTGGCGCTTCCTAGGAAGAGGTGGAACAAATCGTCGAACTCTCCCCACCACTCGTCTGCCGGGCGGTAGTACTCGGCCGCGTAGTCACTGCTTTCTCCGCTTGAATCATCGAATTCTCCCGCCAGCCAAACCAATTTCTGGGCCAGGTCGACCCACCTTTGGGGGTCGTTCGTGACGTTAGCGCCACCGGATGTGGGTGCGGCGCCGATGAGCGTGGCAGCTCCCCGGACGCCGACATCGCCGGAGTAGTAGCTGAGATGCACGTCTTGGCCGTTCGGCCATCCTGCGATGCCGCAGAACGACACACTTGAAGCCATCCCGAGCCCTGAGCCGCTGACTACAGACCAATCGATCGTGTGCTCGCCGTCCCAGGTCATGACCACGTCACTCTCTAGAGGCTCGTCGCCCCACGAGGGTTCTTCCCACAAGCTGAGGCCGATGCGCCCTGGCTCAATCACCTTCGACAGCTGATCGACTGGATCTTCCTGCCAGAGTTCGAGTTCGACTGCGTACCCGGTGTCGGTGCGGGTGATCTGATACGGACGGACCCCCTTCTGCGCGTATGGCGCCGCTTCCGCGGGCGTCAGGCCGAGTTCGATGAAATCCTCGATGTCGGCCGGATCGACACCTGCTTGTGTCCAGGCGTGGGCGTGGGCGTCGGTGACGGGTGGGTCGGTGCTCATTGGACGGGGCCTTGATGAGGATTGTCGTCGGCCCCGGACCACCGCCGATGCGCCGCGAGCGCGAGGCGTCGTCGTTGGTGGAGCACTTGATTCTCTATCGGGCCGAAGAACGCCCGGATGTCGACGTCCAGCACGTTAGGTACCTCCCCTTGATCCTCAGGGCAGGTTACGGCCATCCACCGACATGGTGTGGCGGGTATCGGCAATGTACGCCGTTCGGACTACATCGTTCTGCAGCAGCATCTCTCGCGGCCAAGGTCGCGTAGCAATGTCGGTATCTCCTGCCATTCTGTAGGGCTCGCACAAAGCGGGCGTTCTCAGATGGACGGAGACCCCGATGACCACCTACTCCCATCGTGTTCGCGCACTGTGCCTCGCCGGATTCATGGCATTCGTTGGGCTCGTCGTCGCGGCGCCTGCCCATGCCGACCAGTACGAATTCGTCGCCGACCTCGACAGCAACGGTGTCTTCTACTCGTCGATTACCGACGTCATCGACCAGGGCAAGCTCGCCTGCCGATTGATGCGGTCGGGTGCCGGGGTGCCCGCGGCGCTGAACTTCGTCTCGCGCGGTGGATACTCCGACTACGAGACCGGCATCATCGTCGCCGCGGCATCGTTCAATATGTGCCCCGACACCCAGCCAGTGGTCCGGGCGTTTCTCCACCCCGCCGGTAACGGGAACACACGTACTTGAGGTGCGATGATCAGCCCATGCCTGGTTACGACGTCATCGGCGACATCCACGGCTGCGCCGATCCGCTGGAGTCGCTGCTCGATGCCATGGGCTATCGCCACACGGGCGGCGCCTATAGACACCCGAGCCGGCAAGCGGTGTTCGTCGGGGACCTCGTCGACCGCGGACCCCAGCAGCTGCAGGTGCTGGACACCGTCAAGGCCATGGTCGACGCCGGCAGCGCGCAGATCACCATGGGCAATCATGAGTTCAACGCGATCTGCTACGGCATCCCACGCCCAGACGGCGACTATCTGCGCCGCCACTCGGACAAGAACACCCGCCAGCACAGGGCGTTCCTCGAGCAACTGACCGCCGACCAGCAGCAGTATTACCTCGACTGGTTCCGCACCATCCCGCTGTGGCTGGACCTGGGCGGACTTCGAGTGGTGCATGCCTGCTGGCACGAACCGTCGATGAAAGTCGTTGAGCAGGAACTGGGTTCGAATATATTCTCCGCGGACACGCAGTTCTTGGCGGCGTCGACCAAGGAGCATCCACTGTATGAGGCGGTCGAGACACTCATCAAGGGGCCCGAGTTGAGCCTGAGCGACCACGGGCAGCTGCCCTACCTGGACAAAGACGGGCACGCCCGCGACCAGGCGCGGCTGCGGTGGTGGAGTACCGGTTCGGGTTCGACCCTGCGTGAGCTTGCCGAAATATCAAGCACTTTCACGACTCAGGACGGCGTGCCGTACCCGGAGCTGCCGGCGCTGCAGGTCGCCTGCGCCGACCACGTCTACCGCGGCGACGTGCCGGTGGTGTACGGCCACTACTGGCGAACGGGCACACCCGAGCACGGTGCGGATTGGACCGACCGCACGGCCTGCGTCGACTTCAGCGCCGTCAAGGGCAGCGCGCTGACCGCGTACCGGTGGTCGGGGGAATCCACTGTGCGGCTGGAGAATTACGTCCAGGCGCCGCCTCCATCCACCTGAGTACACGCCGGCTATACCAAAGTGCTTCTGACTGTCGGTGGCCCGTAGTTCAATCTCCGTGTGGAGCAGACATCACACGACACCTTGGCCGGCAGTGAGGAATCGGTTCAGGATGTCATCTTCCGGCTTCTGGACGACGACGAGAAGCTCGACAAAGCAGCCAAGGCGGTCGTGCTGGATGCTCTCGAGTCCGTCGTCGACCAGGGCAGTGGCACCGCCGGTACCGATTGGTCACCTACCTTTCTCAGCAACATCAAGGTGTCTGGTTTCCGGGGCATCGGATCGACGGCCAAGCTCGATCTGCATCCCGCTCCGGGACTGACCGTGGTGAGTGGCCGCAACGGCTCCGGCAAGTCGAGCTTCGCCGAAGCGCTGGAACTGGCACTCACCGGGACCAGCTACCGGTGGCGGGAGCGGCAGTCGCTGTGGTCGGAGTCCTGGCGCAACCTGCACAAGCCCAATCCCTGTGCGGTGCGCGTCGAATTCACCCGTGAAGGTATCGGCCCGGTCACCGTCGGCGTGGATTGGGCCGATGAAGCTCAACTCGACGACCGCGATCTGTGGACGCAGTCGGGCGGCAACGAGCGCACCAAGGGCATCGACGAACTCGGCTGGACGAACCCGCTGGAGCTGTATCGACCGGTGCTGTCCTACGAAGAACTCGGCAGGCTGTTCGACGGAGGTCCATCGGTTCTGTATGACGCGCTGGCCAAACTGCTCGGGCTGGATGTACTGACCGCGGTGGAGAAGAAGCTCGCCGCTGATCTCAAGGTGGCCAGGGAATCCCGCGACGCCGCCGACAGCGAGCGGCGGCAATTGATCGCGGCCCTGGGGGACATCACCGATGAACGCGCCGAACGCATGGTTACGCTGTTGCGGAAACGGCCGCCGCCCCTGGACGATGTTGTCGCGATCATTAAGGGCGTCGGCTCGCCTGAGGTGAATGTGGTTGCCGCACTGCGAGACTTGTCGCAGTTCACGGTCCCGTCCATCGACGAGATCGCGTCGGCGGCATCGCAGCTGCGGATCGCTGTCGGTGATCTACAGCGGGTGGCCGTGGCTGCTGCGGCGTTAGTGGACAAACGCGTCGGGGTGCTGCACGCAGCACTGGACTTTCACGAGCATGCCGGCGACACGGGTTGTCCGGTCTGTGGCGGCGGTCAGCTCGATGCTGATTGGGTGGCACGGACCCGGAGCGCTGTCGCCGACGCTGAAACCGCACTGGCGGAATACCGTTCTGCAACAGCAAAACTGACGGCAGCGCGCCAGACTGCGGCCGGCGTGGTTGGCGGTTTTCTGCAGGCAGCCGCTGTTCCCGGCATCGAGTTGGCCGGCCTCGAGAGCTACAACAAGGCCGCCCTCAAGGCCGGCGAGGTGCCGACCGACGACCTGGAACTCGCCGATCATGTGGAATCGGTGCTTGTCGACGCAGTCGGTGCCGCGGACGTATTACGCGTGCAGGCCGCCGCGGAGCTGTCCCGGCGCGAGGATGTCTGGGCGCCTGTAGCGGAACAGATCGCGGCCTGGGTGCCCAACGAACGACATGCCCGCGAATCCGACGACCAGCTCAAAGCGCTCACCGCGGCCAAGAAATGGGTCACCGACAACGGCACCAAATTTCGGAACCTGAGGCTGAAACCCATTGCCGCCCAAGCGCGCCAGATCTGGAGCCAGCTGCGGCAGGAGAGCAACGTCGACCTCGCCGAGATCACACTGACCGGTACCGCCACGAAACGCAAGGCGGTTCTTGGCGGATCCGTCGATGGCCATGACACGCAGGCACTGTCGGTGATGAGTCAGGGCGAGCAGAACGCCGTCGCCCTGGCGCTGTTCCTGCCGCGCGCGACATCGGTCAAGAGTCCGTTTCGTTTCGTGGTGCTCGATGACCCGATTCAGGCGATGGATCCGGCGAAGATCGACGGCTTCGTTCGTATCCTCACCGACATCGCCCAGACCCACCAGGTGGTCGTGTTCTCGCACGACGACCGGCTGGCATCGGTCGTGCGGCAGACCGGGGTCAACGCCCGCCTGATCGAAGTCATCCGCGAGTCGGGGTCGAAGGTGACGATGCGCCCCAATGTCGACCCGGCCAGCCGCCTCGTCAGCGATGCGCACGCGATGATCAAAGACGAGAAGCTGGCGCCGGCAGTCAAGGACCGCATCGCGCCGAGCCTGTTCCGCATGGCTCTCGAATCGGTTGCGTCGCAGGTGCATTACGCAAAGCAGTCGATCGCGGGGGAGTCGCGCGTTGAGGCAGAGGCGAAATGGGCGTCGGCGAAGTCGACGAAGACACGGCTGGCATTGGCCATCCTTGGTGACCCGGCAGCAGACTTGTCGAATTGGCTCAAGGCGAAGCCGCATCGCAAGCATGCGGTCGAAGTCGGCAATGCCGGTGCGCACGGTGTTCGCGGTGTTTCCGACGTCGACGTCAGCGATTTGCGGCGCACCGTCAAAGATGTGCTGGCGGAGCAATGAGCGCAGTTGAACTCCTCGCCCAGGCGCAGACAGTCTTGAAAGGTTCCAGGGCAGACGGGCTATCGGCGCGCATGGCGGCGTTCCTGGCCCGGCAGGCTCTCGAGGAGATCATCGAACAGCGGTGCGCGAATCTGGATGCGCCGGCATCGAGGGCGACAACGCGGAGCCAACTGGTTGTGCTGCGCGCCTTGGACACTCAGGATGCTGCGGATCGTGCGGCGATCGCATGGAGCCGGCTCAGCGTGGCCTGCCATGTGCACGCGTTCGAGTTGCAACCGTCCACCGCTGAGGTTGAGCACCTCTGCGGAGTGGTGGCGTCGCTGTTGCCGGGGTGACGGGCGATTCGTCGGTCACCCCTCACCCCTCACCGTGACCCGTCGTCCAGCACTGCCGCTGCGATCGCCTTCATCGGAATGAGCAGATGCAGCGGGTCCACTGGGGACTGTACGAATTCCGCGTGGTGCAGGTAGAACTCGCGGGCCGCGTCGTCGCGAGCATGAACCAGCAATGCCGGTGCTGCCACTGACTGTGACAACATCAGCACTCGGAGCATCGCATCCCGCAGTAGCCCCCATCCGAGCCCGCGGCCGTGCCATTGCTGGTCGACCGCTAGCCGGGCCAACAGGTAGCACGGGACGGTTGCTGGTGCGGTCTTGGCGATTGCCGGGGGAGCGGAGTCGCGCTCGTATCCCGCGACCGTGATGGCGTAGTAGCCGACGACTCGTCCTTGGTGCGCAGTGATGTAGGTGGTTGCGTTGTTGGCGCGCTGATTCTGCCAGCTGTACTTTCGGAGCCAGTCATCGAGTTCTGTTGCACCGGAGGAGAAGTGGGTCCGGTCGTGGTGCTTGGCAAGTTTCTCGGGCGGAGCTGGCTTGTGTTCGCTGGTCAACGAGCGTCGGTCACTCGCTCGTCGCGAATGGATTTTCGCGCATCAGCAGCCGTCGCAGTTTTGGCATCGGCTGCAGCGGAGCGTCCAGTAGCGCTTCAAATTCGGCCCACTGGTGATCGTCGGCGACGAACCATCGGCGGTCGGCGAGTACCCGCTCCGCGCGGTCGAGGGCACTGGCAAGGATGAAGTCGGTGACGGTGGTGTCGCTGGCCTCTGCGGCCTGCCTGATCAACTGCTGCTGGCGCGCGCTGACTCGGACGTTCAACCGCTGGTCGCGCGTGGTTTTCGCGGTGGCGATATCGATCCTGGGCATGAGAACCTCCGTCAGTTCGTATGTACATGGTACATACAAATTGAGGGAGTGTGTGGTCGAAAATGCCGACGCATGTCATGTTCGGCTATCGAGCTCGGGTCGCTGATGCAGAGTTGGCGGACCGGTTGTTTCGAACAGCGCCGGCCATCTGCGCCTTCGCAATGCCGCACGGACCAGGGTGGCTGCTACGGGACTGATCCGATTGTGCTCGGTCCGCGACGTCGCCGCTCCGAGATTGCCTCGCGTCGTGCCGATCAGGGCCAAACTGTCCGCATGCGCCCCGCGCGGTTAGGTCTGCCGCCGGGCCGCCACGGCGATCCGCACTCCGAGATCGTCCAGCTCGCCGAGGCCCGCGTCCGGCGGTGCCAGTTGTCGGTGGTCGGTGTCATTCTGTTCGGCTGCTTGAAATGCGCCGAGAGGAACCGACATGCCGAAGCACAACTATCCGACCCCCGCGCCGGGTTGGTACCCGGACCCCGGCGGCCAACATGGCCAGCGCTACCACGACGGCCGACGCTGGACGGAACACTTCGTCCCCACCGCGCCCGCCGCCCCGGCGCCTGCGGTCGCCGTCGCAGTATCAGCCGGCGGTGGACCCAACCACGCGCTGCACGCCATTCTGACCCTCCTGTCCTGCGGGCTTTGGCTACCGATCTGGGGCCTGATGGCGATCTTCGGCGGAGCATCCTCGTCGGTCGCGATTGCCAACGGCGGCAACGGCCTTGGTGCCGTGGCACGTGCATCGGGGAGGCGCCCCGCAGTCGGCGTGGCCGCGGTCTTCGGCGGCTTGTTTCTGCTGGGCACTGCTCACGAGCACCCGTGGCTGTAGGGTCTGCTGCACGAATAGGTGACATCTGAGTTGGCTTGCCCAGCATGG
>NZ_JMHT01000089.1 GCF_001905655.1 Mycobacterium sp. ST-F2 | reverse complement strand
TAGCCGCGTAACCACAAATCCCGTGTCCACTACATGGGGGCAAGGCCCGAACACCACGTCGGGGACGGCTGGCATGACGCGCCGTACGCGCACGGTGACGGGTTCTGTCATTGACCATTTCCTTTGCGTCGCAGGCGGTCTGCGAGGGCATCCGCCCGTACCGACCAGAAATTTGATTGCTCGTTGATCCACTGCTGCGCCATGGTCAGCCCCTCGGGGCGCAGGGACACCCAGCGTTCGCGGCCGCGGACATCGCGCTGTACCAGGCCCGCTGATTCCAGTACGCCGATGTGACGGGAGACGCCGGCGAACGTCATCGGCAGCGGTGCGGCCAGGTCGGTGATGCGTGCGTCTCCTTGCCGCAGCGTCTCCAGCAGCCAGCGGCGCGTCGGATCGGCCAGGGCGGCGTAGGCCCGGTCCAGCACCTGATCTTCAACCATCTTGTTGACTATAGCGTCGGATCATGCTCTGCTGGAATAGTGACGTTCAACAAACTTGTTTAATGATTCTGTAGAGGAGGAACACCATGCAGAAACCCGAAATCGTGTCCGCGGCCGAATGGGATGCCGCCTGGCAGAAGATGCTGATCGCCGAGAAGGAATGGACCCGGCAGCGCGACCAGTTAGCGGCGATGCGCCGACGCATGCCGTGGACGCCGGTCACCAAGGAGTACACGTTCGTCGGCCCCGAGGGTGAGCTGAGCCTGACCGAATTGTTCGATGGGCGAAGGCAACTCGTCGTCTATCGGGCCTTCTTCGAGGAGGGCGTGAAGGGCTGGCCCGAGCATGCCTGCCGTGGCTGTTCGATGATCGCCGACAACGTCGGGCACGTCGCGCATCTCAATGCCCGCGACACCACCCTGGCCTTCGCGTCGCGCGCGCCACAGCCCGACATCGCCCGGATGACGGCCCGGATGGGCTGGAACATGCCCTGGTACACCATCACCGACGACTTCGACGTCGACTTCGGCGTGCACGAGTGGCACGGCACCAACGCCTTCATCCGCGACGGCGACGCCGTCTACCGCACGTACTTCATCAACAACCGCGGCGACGAGGCGCTGGGCACGTCGTGGAGTTATCTCGACATGACAGCGTTGGGGCGGCAGGAGACCTGGGAGGACTCCCCGCCGGGGTACCCGCAGGACCCGGCCTACGAATGGTGGGACTGGCACGACACCTACGGCCAACACGAGCCTTCTCGCTGGTTCGGCGACCCCGATCCCACCAAGCCCGACGATCCCCGTCCGCCGCGCGACGAAGGATGTGCCTCCTGTGAGCGGTGAACCTGACCTCGTGGGTCTGTATCAGCAGACCATGGATCGCATCACCGAATTGGTCAGTGCACCAGATGTTTCCGTCGATGCGCGGGTCGCTGCCTGCCCGGGCTGGTCGGTGCGGGATCTGCTGGCCCATATGGCCGGCGTCGCGCAGGACTGGGCCGCGGGCCGGCGGGCCGCACCGCCGAACGACGCGCAGACGGCAGCGCAGGTGGCCCGGTTCGACGGGGCCGGTGTGCCCGACATTCTGCGGGCGTGGAGCGAGGCGGCCGCGGCGCTGCCGCGACTTGCTCGGGAGGGCATCGTGCCACCGCTCGGCGACATCGTCGTCCATGAGCATGACATCCGGGACGCGCTCGGCCGGCCTGGTGCCCGGGATTCGGTTGCGCTGCAATGTGTTTCCGACCAACTCCTGAGCAAGTTGGTGACGCCGGTGCCCGTGCGGATCACTGTCGAGGACGGTGACTACCGGCGCGGCCCGGACGGGGACTCTGAGATCGAGCTGAAGACCACGCGATTCGAAGCGGTTCGCTGGCGCACCGGCCGGCGCAGCCGCGGCCAGATGGCAGCCATGGCATGGTCCGGTGACCCAGCCCCAGTGCTCGATCACCTGTATATGTTCGGGCCGACTGCCGTCGATCTCGTTGAGTAGCAGTCAGTTCCAGTCGACCAGCCGCGTTCCATCGCGCCAAGCCCCCCCGCAAGTCGATATCGCGCGGGCCGACCCCAGCAAGCTTGACGATCCCCATCCGATGCGTTGCGGCTGCACGTCTTGTGAATGACGGTGAGGGTCAGTGGAACCGGCTGCCGATCCATTCGGCGGCGGCGATGAACCCGTTCTGGATGGCCACATACGTGTTCTGCGCAGCGGTCACCACACCGTTGGTGAAACTTACGGCAGCGTCGACGGCCGGACGGACGACGTTGGTGACGAAGTCGCCAGCCGCTTTGCTGATGAACCCATCGACCACTTTTCCGGCACCGTCGAGAAACTCGGCAATTGGTCTGGTGACCGTCTTGACGATCGTCTTGATGGCGGGAGTGGCCACCTTGACAGCCCCCTTGAAGACAGGGCCGACGATGGGAACGAGGCCGACGATATCGCCCGCGATATCCCCGGCTTCGTCCCACCTGTCATCATCATTCTTTGCATTGATCAGGTCATTGGTGTCAACGACCAAACTGAAGCCGTTCTCGAAGGTGCCTACTATCGGAATCCAACCCGTGGCAAGGGTGAAAGCCTCCCAGGCTTCTTCCTCCGGACTGTTGGGGCCAGTCGATCCCGGCTGTGACGAACTGCCTTGCAGCGCACCCAAAGCCGCGTTGGTGGCTTGCGTGACGAATGCCGTGATACGGGCCCGTACCTGATCGACGACATAGGTGATCTGGGCACCCAACTGATTGAAAACTGCGGTGAGCAGGTTACCCGGCGAGTTGTCGATGCTGCCCGAATCTTGGGTGCTCGTGTTGATGACAGTGAATTGTGTTGCATCGACGAAGCCGTCGGCGTCACGCGTCTGCGTCCTGATCAGTGCACGTGAGCCGCCTGCGGTGAATTCGATGCCGCTGAGCTCGGTGGTGGCTTGGTCGATGCTCAGACTGTTGACCTTTGCGCCCGTCGCGGTATTGAAGACGGTGACCGTGACTGTGGAAACTCCGGTGGCATTGTCCGTCGAGTTGGTCACCACCGCGGCGCGATCGCCACGGGGCGCGAATTGCACTGAGGTGATACCGCTCTGGGTCTCGGTGTACGTATACGTACCCAGTTGCCTGCCCGTCGTAATGTCAACCACGACAATCTTGCTCGCGGTTACCTGGCCTGTCTCCGGTTCGTAGTCGGTGGTGGTCAGGAGCGCCCGAGTCCCGTCGGCGTTGAGGACAATGCCGCCGGTCGCGTCGATGCTGCCGAGTTGTCGGCCAGTGGTGAGGTCAACCACCACGGTGTGTGCCGAGTCGGTGAATATTGCTCGGGTGTCGTTCGCGGCGCGCAATATCTGCGGATTGCCCGACGTGGTGATCTCGCCCAGTTGTTGGCCGCTGATCAGGTCGATGACCGTCGTGTGGACGGTGTCGTCGTCGGTAGACGGGGTGGCAACGATGGCGCGGGTCAGATTGTCCGTCACCTGAATTTGTGTACCGCCCTGGTACGCCACAGTGCCGAGTTGCACACCGGTGGTGAGGTCGAATGCGGTGGCGTGACCGGTGCCCGAGTCCGACGTCGTGATGAGGGCACGCGTGCCATCGGTGGACAACCGCGGTGATGCGGAAGTGCCGGGAATCTGGGTGTAACTCAGGCGTTGACCGCCGTTGAGGTCGAGAATGCTTACGCGACTCGTACCGGCGTCAGTCGAGATGACGATGGCGTGGTTGCGATCGCTGGACGCAACGGCGCCGTCATAGATGTTGTTGGTTTGGCCCGTGGAAGTGTAGATGAATGTTGTTGATACGGACTGATCGTCGTCATCAGTGGTGGTGACCAGTGCGTACGCGCCGTTCGTGCTGAGCAGCGTCGCCGTCGCGGCCGCGCCGGACGAGGTGAGGGTGTTGCCGACCTGAGTGCCGCTCGAAGTACTGAAGGTTTCGAAGGTGGTGACCGAGTGCCAGGTATAGGGATAGAGCGGGTTGGTGGTGTTCTGTGTGGTGTACCGGAACACGGTGGTCACCGTCGCCAGTTGGCCATCAGCGGATAGTAGGGTTGTCGCAGCGGATGTTGCGTGCCCGCTCGCGTACTCCACGGTTTCGCCTGACTGCTGGCCGGTGGCGAGGTTCAGGAACGTGATCTGGGGGTTGTAGACCGTCGATGGCCCACCCCACGAGGGAACCGGACTGGAACCCACCGCCCGGTAGGTCGAGACCACCGCATCGTTGCCGGCGACGACCACGTTGAGGTTGGTTCCTTGAAAGCCGGCACCGACCTGTTGCCCTGTTGCAGTGTTGAATACAGCGATGGTGCCCGTGTAGGGACCGACGAACATGCCGCTGCCAGTGTTCTGTCGGGAGGTCACGACCGCGCGGGAGCCATCCGCAGAGAACTGCACCGGTTGGATGCTGCCGGCCAGTGCGGTGGTCGAACCGACAGATTCACCGGTGGTGGTGTCGATGAAGGAAACGTACGAGGTGACCGGTGAGTCGGGCATCCACCCGCTACGGGCGGACGAGGTTACCATGGCGATTCTGCCGTCTCCGACGGACTGGACACTCGGAAGTGTTTTGCCCGCAACGGCATTGGTGCTGATCACTGAGCCATTGCCGGTGTCGATGAGTGTGAGCATCGTCGACGATCCTTGCGGCGACGTGATGAATGCGCGTTGGCCGTTGCCGACAAGCTGAATTGTGGGTGTGCTGCCCAGATCGGACATGCTCGGCGGTGGCAACGTGGTGCTGAAGGTGTTGCCTACCTGAGCTCCGGTGGTCGCGTTGATGACACTGACGAAATACGTTGTAGGACTGCCCAAACCGTCAGTCGAGGATGTCATGACGATCGAGCGGGTGCCGTCGGCGGTCTGTGTTGAACTGACCGTGGAGCCGGGCATGGCGACGACCCCGACGACATGGGCAGGGGCTGTCGAGCTGGGAGGTGGCGCCGCAGCTGCCGCCGGGGCAGCCGCGGTGGGCGTGGCTGCGCCACTGGCGGCCGACCGTGACTCGGCAGTGCGGTACCCGGCAAATGCCAGTAACGACAGGGGGTTTGATCCTGTGACAGTGTCGGATAGTAGCGATGTCAAGCCGTTTGCCACCGCGGCTGAAAGCGCCGCGACTGTCGTAGGCGCCGGCGTGACGATGGCGGCGGCGCGAACGGACGCTGCTGCGACCTGCGGAGTTGCCGCGACCGGGGCGACGACGGATACGGCAGATTCCGGTCGAATGGTCGTTTGCAGTGGTGACGCCTCGGCCTTGTTCACCTGGCGGGAAGTTACTGCGGCTGTGGGGCGCAACGCGGTGGGCACTCGGTCGGTGATGTCCGCTGCCTTGCTGGTCGATGATTTTGGTGCTGACGTGGTTGTCGCGTGACGCGTGCGCTGCGGTTGAGCAGGTGACGTTGATGCGGGTGCGTCGGCGGCCGCGTTGCCTGTACCAGAGCCGGCGTCGGTGTCGTCGGGCTGAGCTTCGGCCGGCGGCTGTTCGTGCTTCTTGGCATGCCTCTTGGACTTGGGTTTGGGAGTATCGATGGTCGGCACCCGGTCCGGGGCTGAGGAGTGCGATCCGGAGGTTTTGGTATCCGATCCGGCTTCGTCATCGGCGTGAGCGAGCCCGGCACCGGTAATCAGCGACGCGCCGATTCCCAGTGTGACTGCGCCAGCACCGAGCCACCGATAGGGCTCGTGCTGCGTCCGTATGGGGTGTTTGCCTGAGGTCTTGCGGGCCGAAGGAGACTTGTGTCCCGAACGATGTCGTCCCGCCACTACAGGTACCCCAATTCACCCGTGCGAAAATTTGCTGACGGGGACGAACTCTAGCGCAATCGGGCGGTCGCATCCGTCATCCGATCGGCCGATATTGCCTAGTGTCCTGCGCCGGGAATTCGTTGAAGATATGAACCGAGTCGTTCGA
>NZ_JMHT01000088.1 GCF_001905655.1 Mycobacterium sp. ST-F2 | reverse complement strand
TTCGCCAGCGCTTTCGATCTTGATTTGAATTTGCCCGCCGGGCCGCCGTCTGCCCCTTCGGGTATGTTCGCTGCATGGCCTGGCGTCCACGTGTTTCGGTGAAATCCTTCCTCCGATCGATGGGCGCGGTGGCCGCCGCCGCCGTCATCGCCGTGGGTGGTGTGAGCCCGGTCGCACACGCGGCTCCGGTTGTCCCCGCCGCCGGATACGGCTTCAGTGAGGGCTCCTGGATGCTCAATCTCAGCCCGCAGGACCTCAACCGCGAACTGGACGCGGTTGCGGCCACGAACGCCACCTGGCTGCGGGTGCTCTTCGACTGGAATGTGGCCGAGCCATCTCAGGGCGCCTACGAGTGGGGAGTCTTCGATCGGATCGTCGACGCCGCGGGAGCGCGCGGACTGCGCGTGCTCGGCAACATCGCGTTCACCCCACCCTGGGCCCGGCCGAATCCGTCGTTCTTCACCGCGCCGCCGACGGATCCCGCGGTGTTCGCCGAATTCAGCAAAGCCGTGGTGAACCGCTACGGCTCGCGCATCAGCGATTGGGAGATCTGGAACGAGCCCAACCTCGGGCTGTTCTTCGGCTTCGGCGGTGATCGCGTCAGCCGATACACCGACATCCTCAAGGCGACTTACCCCGCGATCAAGAGCGTGCAACCGAACAGCACCGTCATCGCGGCGGGGCTCAGCCGCGCGGGTGGCGGCGACGCGCCGCCCGCCTTCCTCAACGGCATGTACGACGCAGGCGCGCAGGGTTTCTTCGACGCGGCCGCGGCGCATCCGTACGTGTTCCCCGGTGGGCTGCAAGCGGATACGGAGAACGGGTGGTCCGATGTCGCCCGCATGCGCGATGTCATGGTGGCCCGCGGCGATGCCGGGAAGAAGATCTGGATGACGGAGTTGGGCGCGCCGACCAGTGCTCCGTCTGCGGAGGGCGTGAGCCCGGAGCAGCAGGCCGCCGAGATCACCGATCTTCTCGCCGCCATCGCGGGGTTGGACTACGCGGGGCCCGCGTTCATCTACAGCATCCGCGATAACGACTCCGCCAACCGAGGCGATCGGGAATCGAACTTCGGGGCTTTGCTGACGAGCGACTGGCAACCCAAGCCCGCGGCCGCGGTCTTGAAGCGCTGAGCGAACTCGCCGGCGTCAGCGAGGGGGTTGCCGTGCGGCGCCCCGAGGCCCCAGCGCTTCGAGCGCGAACGAGTACGCGGCCACCAGATCCGTGGCCATCCGCTCGGTGGAGTACGTCGTGAGTAGGCCCTTGCTCGCGATCTGCACCTCGCTGCGGTACTCGGCGTCGGCGAAGTACCGCTCGATCGCCGCAGCGGTCTCACGCGGTGTTCTCCCTGCGAGTTCGTAGCCAAGGGAACGCATGCTGGGGATGTCCCGGCAGATCACGGGGCACCCGATGTCGGCTGCTTCGAGCGTCGCCAACGGTCCGCCCTCCCAGGCCGCTGTGTGGACGTACAGCGACGACGACGCGAGAAGCTCGTACGCGCGGTCCGGCGCCACCCACCCCGTGATCTCCACCCCCGCCGCCTCCAGGGCCGTGCGCCCCTCGTCGCCGTCGCCGATCCAGAGGAATCGGTAGCGGTCTCCCAGGATCGCGGTCACCTCGGCGAAGTACTCGGGATCCTTCTGGTCGGAGATCCTCCCGATCATGGTGACGACGGGCCGCGACGACTCGTGGGCCGCGGAGGTGGTGGCCGAGATCGGTTGCGAGGCAGACGTTCTCGCAGGTGCTGCATTCGGCACGAGACGTGTCGGCATGCGCCTGCTGAGCCGGTTCCCGACCTCCATCTCCCTGGGGCTCACGGCGGTGAGCAGCTGCGGCCGCTGCGCGAGTAGCCGTTCGACCGCCCAATACGCCGTGGTTTGGACCGACTTCCGCGGGTCCTCCATCGCGTAGCAGTGGGGTGAGTACACGATGCGCGTGGAGGGCGGCAGGAAGGCCCGGAGAATGCCCGCGAAACTCGAGTGCAGGTGCACGATGTCGTAGTTGTTCCGCGCGACCGTGCGCAGGGCGCTGCCGTAGAAGCCCAGGAGGCCGCCCTCGTATTGTTCGAGGTGCGAATTGGACGGGATATCGGTGGTCACATGAGCTTCCCGCGTCCGGGCGAACAACGTGTGTTCGATTTGCGGGGTGGCGCTGATGTAATTCACGATCGCCGTTCGCAAACCGCCGCCGAAGGCCTCGGTGATGTGAATAACGCGCACGGGGATCCTTTTCCGTCGGATCGGGGCAGGGGTGGACGGGCGAACCCGCTCGGTGACGCTCACGGCTTTGTTGCGTCCGTTGACACGATATACTCCTCGAGCGGAAATGTTTGCCGATGAATCGCTCGGGCGAAAAGGAGTGCAGGTCTGTGACCGTGACACCAGGCAACGAGCACCCGGAGTCGGCGGAGGATTCGACCGCTGACGTCCATCCGACCAAGATCTCCAGGACGTGGTTCCCGACGAACAAATGGGAGCAACTCGGCGAACGCCTCTACAACGTCTTCGTCACGAACTTCCCGTCGAACGCGGTGCGCGTGGCAACGCTGCGGATCTTCGGCGCCGAGATCGGCGCGGACACCAGGATCGAACTCGGGGTGCGCGTCCTCGGAATTCAGCAATTGCACATCGGTGCCGGGTGCGTGATCGGCACCCGATCCCTCGTGGACGCACGCGGCGAGATCGTCATCGCCGACAACGTCATCGTGGAGCGTGACGTTCAGCTGATCTCGGGGCAGCACGTGGTGAACTCCGACGACTTCAGCCAGCTCGACGCGCCGATCTACATCGACGAGGGCGCGCTGGTCGAGTTCCGCTCGATGATCGTCCAGGGGGTTCAGGTCTGCACCGGCGCCGTCGTTGCGCCGTGCTCATTGGTGCGTGAGGACGTCGCGCCGATGACGGTGGTCGCCGGCATCCCCGCCGTGAGGACCGGGGAGCGCAAGCTCACTGCGTAGTGCAGTTGTCCGGCGGGGGCTGGCCCTGGAACCGCTTGCCCAGCCACTCGAGGTACGCCGAGCTGTCGACGTCGCCGTGTCCCTTGCCCTCC
>NZ_JMHT01000087.1 GCF_001905655.1 Mycobacterium sp. ST-F2 | reverse complement strand
TGTCAGCGGTCACGTATTTCCCCAGGTTTGAGGGGTTGTCCGTCACGTAATTCCCCACCCTGGCTGTCACGTAATTCCCCACCCTGGGCGGTGTGTCTGCCTGGTGTGGGCCTCGTTTACCGGTTCGCTCTGCATCCATCTGATGGTGGATGGAAGGGCGCTGATGGCGAGGAGAAGTATCGTGATGCTCGATTTGGTCGAGTTGTTCACCCACTGGCACGCGGGCCGTTCGCAGGTCCAGTTATCGGAGTCGCTGGGCATTGACCGCAAGACCGTCCGCAAATATTTGGCTCCGGCGGTCGCGGCGGGTATCGGCCCGGGTACCGAGCCGCTGACCGCGCCACAGTGGTCGGAGCTGATCGGCGGGTGGTTCCCGGAACTGTCCGATCCTGCGGCGCGGGCGCTGACCTGGCCGCTGATCGAACCGCACCGGGACCAGATCAAGACCTGGCTCGATGCCGATGTCACGATCGCCACGATCGCTCAGCGGTTGCGGGACGAGCATGCGGTAGCGGTGTCGGAGTCCTCGGTTCGGCGTTGGATCGCAACACATTTCGCGGAAGAGGTGGCACGAGCGAAGGTGACCGTGCCGCGCGGGCCGGTCGAGCCGGGCAGTGAAGCGCAGATCGACTACGGTCGCCTGGGCATGTGGTTCGATCCCGCGGTGGGCCGCCGGGTGGCGGTGTGGGCGTTCGTGATGGTGTTGGCGTGTTCGCGGCACCTGTTCGTGCGCCCGGTGATCCGGATGGACCAAACCACCTGGTGCGCTTGCCATGTCGCGGCGTTCGAGTTCTTCGGCGGGGTCCCGGCCCGGTTGGTGTGTGACAACCTCAAGACCGGGGTGGACAAACCCGACCTGTATGACCCGAAGATCAACCGCGCCTATGCCGAGCTGGCCACCCACTACGGCACCCTGATCGACCCGGCGCGGGCGTTCAAACCCAAAGACAAACCCCGCGTCGAACGGCCCATGCAATACATCCGGGATTCGTTCTGGCGCGGCCGCCAGTTCGACGGGCTGCCCGCGATGCAAACCGACGCCCAGCGCTGGAGCATCGAGGTGGCCGGGGCGAGGTCGTGTCGGGCACTGGAGGGCGCGCCGCCGTTGCGGGTGTTTGAAGCGATCGAAGCCAGCGCGTTGATCGGGTTGCCGCCCAGAGTATTTGAACTGTCCACCTGGTCGATCGGCACCGTCGGCACCGACGCGCACCTCAAGGTCGGCAAGGCGTTGTACTCGGTGCCGTGGCGGCTGATCGGGCAACGCCTGCATGCCCGCACCGCCGGCGACGTGGTACAGGTCTTTCACGCCGATGCGGTGGTGGCCATCCACGTGCGCCGCCCATCGGGGCGCTCGACCGACTTCGCCCATTACCCGCCGGAGAAGGTCGCGTTCGCGATGAAAACCCCGACCTGGTGCCGGCGCACCGCCGAACTGGTCGGCCCGGCCTGCGTCGCGGTGATCGCCGCGTTCATGGCCGACAACGCCATCCACCATCTGCGCGCCGCGCAAGGAGTGCTCGGGCTGCGCGACAAACACGGCTGCGACCGGTTGGAGGCCGCGTGCGCCCGCGCCATCGCCGTCGGTGACCCGTCCTACCGCACCATCAAAGGCATCCTGGCCGCCGGCACCGAACACGCCGGCGACGAACCGCCCGCCAGCACCGGCGCGGCGGGGGCGTTTCTGCGTGGCCCCGACCAGTTCGGCACCGATACCGGCATCATCGCCTGATCGTCACCAATTCCACACTGCTGCAACATAATCAACCTTCAAAGGAAGCCCACCATGTCTATCTGTGATCCGGCGCTACGCACCGCGCTGCGCACCCTGAAACTGTCCGGCATGCTCGACACCCTCGATGCCCGGCTCGCCCAAACCCGCGACGGCGGCCTCGGCCACCTCGAATTCCTGCAAGCCCTCTGTCAAGACGAGATCGCCCGCCGCGAATCCGCCGCTCTCACACGGCGATTGCGCCGCGCCAAGTTCGAAGAACAGGCCACCTTCGAAGACTTCGACTTCACCGCCAACCCGAAACTGCCCGCCGCGATGCTGCGCGACCTGGCCGCCCTGCGCTGGCTCGACGCCGGCGAATCAGTCATCCTCTACGGCCCCGTCGGCGTCGGCAAAACCCATGTGGCACAAGCACTCGGACATCACGTAGCCCGCCGCGGCGGGGACATCCGCTTCGTCAAATGCGCCCGCATGCTCGCCGACCTTGCCGGCGGACACGCCGACCGCACCATCGGCCAGCGCATGCGCGAGTACACCCGGCCCCTGGTACTGATCGTCGATGACTTCGCGATGCGTGAGCACACCACCACCCAATCCGACGATCTCTACGATCTGGTCTCCGACCGGGCCATCGCTGGCAAACCCCTCATCCTGACCAGCAACCGCGCCCCCAAAGACTGGTACCCGCTGTTCCCCAACCCCGTCGTGGCCGAATCCCTACTCGACCGACTGATCAACACCAGCCACCAAGTCCTCATGGACGGACCCAGCTACCGACCCCGGAAACGACCCGGCCGCACCACCACCTAGACAACGCCCGCCCCGACCGGTAAGACCAACACGAGGCC
>NZ_JMHT01000086.1 GCF_001905655.1 Mycobacterium sp. ST-F2 | reverse complement strand
ATTGTGGTATGTCGGTGCGACGCAATGGCTTGCGGCGGTGACGGGCCCGCCGCACCTGACGACCATCGTGCCCGCCAACACCGCATCGGACTACTACGACGGCTGGACCTACGAGGGCGGCGAGTTCCGGCTGGCCTTTGTGCAGCCGTGGGCCATCGAGTCGATCGCGCTCGGAGCGGCCGAGAACCGGCGCGATGCCGAGGCGGAGCGGCTGTTGCGGGACGCCGGAGCGGACCCGACGCGCTGGCTGAATTTCCGCCCGCAACAAGATCTTCCACCGATGCAGCCGCACAACCCGGCGGTTGCGCCCTGGTACTTCGACTGGGTCCGGCACAATACGCGCGACACCTTCTGGCAGCAGGTCAGCATCCGTGACCGGTATCCGGCCGTGCGAATTCCGGTGCTGCACTTCGAGGGATGGTACGACGCCTTCCTGGCCGGCGGCGTCGAGAACTTCGCCGGGATGGTGGCTCACGGCGGCAACGACTTCGCGCGGGCGAACCAGCGCCTGGTGATCGGTCCGTGGGACCACGTCGCGTGGGGGCGCCCTGATTCCGAGCCCGCGCCGATGCTCAAAGCTATTGGGGCAGTGGGGAACAGTCCGATCAACGAGCTGATGCTGGCGTGGTTCGACCACTTCCTGAAGGGCGTACAGAACGGTGTGGCGGGAAAGCCCCGCGTGGACTACTTCGCCATGGGCGCCAACTCCTGGAAGACGGCATCCAATTGGCCTCTCCCGCAAACGCAGTGGATCAACTACTACCTGTCCGGTGCCGGGGGCATCGCCGCCCGCGACGGGAAGCTGCTGCCGGTGCTGCCCGGGCCGCAGCCTCCCGACACCTACACCTATGACCCACTGAATCCGGCGCCGAGCCTGGGCGGGCACTCGTGCTGCGGTGCACATTCCGGTCCGCAGGGGCCGTATGACCAGACGCCGGTGGAGCAGCGCTCCGACGTGCTGGTCTACACCGGCGACCCGGTGGCCCACGACACCGAGATCACAGGGCCGGCCACCGTCAAACTCTGGGCCCAATCATCAGCTGTGGACACCGATTTCACGGCCAAGCTGGTCGCGGTGAAGCCGGACGGGACGGCGATCAACCTCAACAACGGGATTCTTCGCGCGTCGTTCCGGGATTCGCTATCGGCGCCGACGCCCATCGTGCCCGGCCAGGCGTACGAGTACCGCATCCAAATCTGGCCCACCAGTTACCAACTCAGCGCGGGGGACCGGGTGCGGGTGGAGATATCGAGCAGCGACTACCCGCAGTTCGCGCCGAACCCGAACACCGGCGTGCCCTTCGGGCGCGACGCGGCGACCGTGGTGGCGACGCAGACCATCCTGCATGACCCAGCGCATCCGTCGTCGATCACGTTGCCGGTGATCGGGAACTGAAACTACGGCGCCTTGGCGTCGATCACCACTGTGCCGCCCCATGATTGCAGCGTGCCGGTGTTGCAGCCGCCCTCGATACCGACGGCACGGAGACTCACGTCGTGCCCACCGGTTCGGTCTATCCGGAACTCTGGGCCGTCAATGGTCAGGCCGGGTCGGCCCCGGTGCGCCTCAGCGTCTTCTTTGCCGTCGACGGCGAAATAGAAGTTCGCATCCGAGCAACCCTGGGGGTCGGGGGTGTATCGGACAGTTGCGCGCTCACCCATGAGGGCATCGAAGTGCACCGAGGTGTGTGCAAAGCACTCCTGCCCTCGCGGCGGCGAGCAGTACGCGGTGACGTGCTGCTCGACGTGCGTGGCTGCCGGGGGAATGCCGAACACGACCGTCACGACGTCGACCTCCCGGTTCTCGATCCGGACGAAGCCCACGCCGAAATCCTTGTAGGTGCAGTTGGATATCGCGTTGCCGACGCCGCGCTTGTAGGCATCGGTCAGCGCGGCAGCCATCGGATCGCCCGAGCCTTTGAATCCGTCCCGCTGGCCTGGATACCGCTGGTCCATCAGATCGTTGGCGTTCTCCGACCGTGCATACGCTTGCGCGATTGCTCCGAGGTCCCGGTTGTTGTGGAGACGTCCGCCGCAGTTTCGGGCGTAGTCCGCGTTCACGGTCGCGGCAATGCTGTCCAGGTCCTCGGTGTCAGCGTGCACCCGCGGCATCACCGAAGGTCCCGGTATAGCCGCCAGATACGTCAAAATCGTTGCTGCGCTGAGTGATGCGGAAAGCCGTGCGCCGATCGATGGCATGATCGCTCCGTCGGATACAGGGGCTCGGTGCCCATTGAACTAACTGTCTCCGACGGTATTGGTGCAATGCGTGCAGCGATATCCGGGAATTCCCTATGGTTTCGGCCGGCGGCCGCGCTAGCGGCTGCAGTCCAGTGACACCGTGATGGTCCGACGGACCACGATGGGGACGACGACGTCCCTGCCGTGGCCGTTGTCCACCCGGATGAACTTCGTCTGCTCCTGTGGGTTGCGGACGCTGGTCACCACGCACTGATCGAGTGGCGCGCTTCCCACCCGGTCGACATTGACATGGAATCCCTCGGCCTCCAATTGGCCTATCGTGACAATCGCCGACTCGGCGGCCGCCGGAGCGACGGGTGCCAGTACGGCGGCCGTAGCGGTGAGAGCTATGAGAGTTATTAGTGCAGTACGCATCTCAGGGTCCTTCCGGTCCTATATCCGTTGACACGTAGTGGCGACCGAAAAGGTTCGATCGGCTCCTGACTGGGTTATCGATGTGTCCGGCGCATTCGTGACACGTGTCGAAGGTGATGTATCGGGACATCGGTGACAGTTGGTTGCCTCGTTTCACGATGCGCCCGGGCCGATTCGTTGCCTCACGTAATCGTGCGCGGTGTGTTGTCTCGGGTGATGGCGCGTGTCGTACCCGCCTGGCATAATCGCAAGTATGTTCGAACATGTGGGGGTCGGAGCCAGCGGGACGCTGGTTCACGATGTCTCCGTGGTCGACTCGATGGTCCATTTCGCGCGGGTGGAGAACCGGTGCGCGGCGGGCCGCTTTTTCGCGATCGCGGATCTGGTGGTGTTGCGGGTCGATGATCAGGGTGATCGGCAGTGGTGGGCCTGCGATGGTTGGGATGCCGCGGCCTGCGAGATCGGGGCCGCCCTGGGCATCAGCACCCGGGAAGCCTCCGGGCAGATGGCCACAGCCCTCGCGTTGCGGTTCCGCCTGCCGCGGGTGGCGGCGGTGTTCGCCGACGGCGGGGTGTCCGCGCGGACGGTGTCGCTGATCTGCTGGCGCACCCGCCTGGTCGAGGACGCCAACACCCTGGCCGTGCTCGACGCGGCGCTGGCCGGAGCCTTGTCCGAATGGGCGGGCTTGTCCCGCAAGGAGATCGAGCGCAAGATCGACGGCTGGGTGCACAAGTTCGACCCCGCCGCCGTGGTCAAAGTGCGTACGGCGGCCCGCCGCCGTGGGGTCGGGATCGGCAAACCCGATGATGAGACCGGGGTGGCGTCCATCTGGGGTGCCCTCCTGGCGACCGATGCTGAGTTGTTGGATCGGGTGTTGACGGAGATGGCCCGCCAGGTCTGCGAGAACGATCCGCGTACCTTCGAGCAACGCCGCGCCGACGCCTTGGGGGTGTTGGCGGCCCGTGGGGACCGGTTGGCCTGCCAATGCGGCATCCCGGACTGCCCGGCCGCTGGGCCCGATGCCCGGGCCACCGCGGTTTTCATCCATGTACTGACCGATGCGCTGCCGGTGCCGGTGGCTGATCCGCTGCTCAGTGGGGATCCGGCCGGGCCCCTGGCCCCGACGCCAACCCCGCCGGCCCCAACCCCGCCGACGCCGCCGGAGTCGACGCCGCCGCCGGCGCCAGCTCCTGATCCGGAGCCGGTCCCCTCGCCCCATCCGCACTCAAAGACGCGGCTGGCTGAAAGCCCGGCACCCGCGCCGAGTCCGACGTCCGAGCCTGCACCCACCCCGGTGCCCGGCTCGGCGCCCGCGGCGGCGCGGCCGCCGGCGCCGGTGCGCACCCCCGTCGGCTATATCCTCGGCGGCGGCACGGTACCCCCAGCGGTGCTGGCGGATCTGGTGGCCCGCGGCGCGAAGATCCGCATGGTGGCCTCGGCCACTGATCTGGGTGCGGTGCCCCGGTACCGGCCCTCGACCGCGATCGACGAGTTCGTCCGGATGCGGGCCATGACCTGCATGTTCCCGGGCTGCGACCAACCCGCCACCGCCTGCGATGTGGACCACACGATTCCGTGGCCGGGCGGGCCCACCCATCCGGGGAATCTGGGCCCCAAATGCCGCAAACAATATC
>NZ_JMHT01000085.1 GCF_001905655.1 Mycobacterium sp. ST-F2 | reverse complement strand
CCCGGCAACGACGCGCCAACCACCTCTACACCCTCATCTGTGAAGAGCCCCTTTCGCTGGGAGCGGTCAACTTTCGTTGACAGTCAACGAAAGTTGACCGCTCCAGACCGAATGTGTGGAAGGAGAGCCGATCCCTAGGAGAGCCGCCCGTGTCCCCCGATCGGGGGACGCCGATTTCATCCGGTCGAGGGCCCGATCAGTGGACTGACCTGGGCCGACAAATTCGCGAAGGTTGTTTCACCACAGCAGCACACCCCCAAAGACCTTCAGGAGGCGAAATGACCAACACGACCGTGACCACCCGCTCCCGCTTCACCCGCCGTATCGCGGCCGTCGCCGCCCTGGTGGCAGCGCCGGCGCTGGCCTTCGGTCTCTCTCCGATGGCTCACGCCGAGACGGGCACGCAGCACTTCCAGGGCTGCGACAACGGCAAGGACGACCCGATCTGGGACGGCGTCCGGCCGCCGACCCACTCGCACCCGCTGGAGCACTCGCCGAAGCACCCGGGCGGGAACTTCGACATCCAGTGGCCGGGCAACGACTCGACGCGCGGATGGGCAGTGCACCCGGGTGTGGACATGACGAAGACCCAGGATCTGCTGGTGGTTCCGACCGTCCGTGAGACCGGGATCGAATGCGACAACCTGCTGCGCGGCGACGCCCCGAACTACTTCAAGCACGCCTACGAGTCGGTTCACTTCATGACGGGCGGCCCGGACTGGGCACTCGGGCTCAACTCGGCGGACGGCCGCCGGCTGAACCAGCTGCACATCCACCTGACCCGGATGTACGGTCCGGCAGTTGACGACATCGCGCAGGCGGTCAAGGCCGGCAAGGTGAGCAATAACGAGCACAAGTGGGTCGATCAGGTCATCGAGGTCACCGGGCACAAGGACGACAAGTTCATCAAGTCCGAGGACAGCAAGCACCAGTACCGGGCCTGGATCACGGACAGCCTCGACGCCAACTTCTTCAAGAAGCTGAACGACGACATCGTCACGCCGCTGCACAAGCAGGGCAAGCCGGTCGGCATGTCGCACGAGGCGATGCTGATCACGCGCAACCCCGCGGGCATGGGGTTCGTGGTCCTGGAAAGCGACACGAACAGCGGCATCCACGGTGTCTCCAACATCGAGGGGATTATGGACAAGAGGTAGGTCCACATCGAAAAGGCGGCCACCTGAGCGAGTCTCGGGTGGCCGCCAATTCGCGTTCTGGCCGTTACGATCCGACCATGTCGTTGCCCGATGGATCGGTTTTCGCCGGATTCACCGTGGTCCGAAAGCTGGGCGCCGGCGGTATGGGCGAGGTGTATCTGGTGCAGCACCCGCGACTGCCCCGCACCGACGCGCTGAAGGTGCTGCCGGCCGCGCTGTCAGCCGATGCCGAGTACCGGCGGCGCTTCGAGCGCGAGGCCGACGCCGCGGCGACGTTGTGGCATCAGCACATTGTCGGAGTGCACGACCGCGGCGAATACGACGGGCGACTGTGGATCTCGATGGATTACGTCGAGGGTTCCGACGCCGGCGACGTGGTCCGGCGCCAGTGCCCCGGTGGGATGCCGCGGGAGCAGGTGATTGCGATCGTCACGGCGATTGCCGACGCACTGGATCACGCGCACAGCCGCGGGCTGCTGCACCGCGACGTCAAGCCCGCGAACATTCTGTTGGGCGCCGGGGGTCCGGGACGTGGCCGGGTGCTGTTGGCGGATTTCGGGATCGCCCGGCGCGTCGATGATTTCGACGGGCTGACGTCGACCAACATGACGCTCGGTACGCCGAATTACGCCGCGCCGGAGCAATTGCTCGGTGAGCCGCTCGATGGTCGCGCGGATCAATATGCTTTGGCGGCCACCGCTTTTCAACTGTTGACCGGCCATTCCCCGGGCGGTGACTCCACTCCGGTGGTGATCATCAGCCAACGCCTGAGCGGCGTGGTGCCGCGGCTGGCGGAACACCGCCGCGACCTCGCCGATCTGGACCCCGTGATGGCGATCGCGATGGCCCGCCGACCTGCTGACCGGTTCCGGTCGTGTTCGGATTTCGCCGCGGCCCTGGCACGTGGCGCGGCGGCGACCCTGCCGCCCGCCGCACCGGTTCCCGCGGTACCCGGCGCGCCGACGGTTGCAGCCGCACCCATGGGTCTTGTGCGCCAACCTGATCGGCCGCCACCACCACATACGACGACTGGGCGCGGGTTGAGCCCGACGGCATGGGCGCTGAGTGGCATCGGGGCACTGCTGGTGGTGGCGCTGGTGTTCGTCGGCCTGGTCATGATGCGTGGGCGTGACGGCCGCAGCGGCGCAACGACTTCGGCGCTCACGACCACCACGGCCGAGACCTCGAGTCAGACGCCGACGCACACCGCAACCGAGGCCACCAGCTCACTGGTGCCCACGACAGCACGAATGGTGCTGCCCGACGCTGATTCCCACGGCTTCACCACCTACAACGGAGCCGCCCGCTGCGCCGGTGCCGACGAGGCCGCGATGATCCTGCGGACGCCGCAGTCGGCGGTCGTGATCTGCCGCAGCAGCGTCGGCGTGCTGTATTACCTGGGCTACCGGCTGTCCGACGAGGCCACCATCAGGCTCGGCACCGTCCACGCATCGGGCGACGGCTTCGTCGCGATCAACAGTCCGGATTCGGCCGAGTACCACGTCTCGTCGTCCGGACTGGAGATCGTGCAGGACGGCAAGGTGCTGGCATCAGAACCTGCGGTCGAGTCTGCTCGGTGAGCACTTGACGCGGGGCGCGTGTGTCAGGATGGCCGGGTGAAAGGGATCATCCTGGCGGGCGGCGCGGGCACGCGTCTGCATCCCGTCACGGCCGGGGTGTCCAAGCAGCTCATCCCGGTTTACGACAAGCCGATGATCTACTACCCGCTGTCCACGCTGATGCTGGCGGGGATCACCGACATCCTGGTCATCACGACGCCGCTCGACGCGCCGAGCTTCGAACGGCTGCTCGGCGACGGGTCGCAGTACGGCGTCTCGATCAGCTACGCGCAGCAGCCGTCACCTGACGGGCTCGCGCAGGCCTTCACCATCGGGGCGGATTTCCTTGGCGGAGAGAGCGTTGCGCTGGTGCTCGGCGACAACCTGCTCTACGGCCCCGGGCTGGGTACCCAGCTGCAGCGGTTCACCAACATCGACGGCGGGGCGATCTTCGGCTACTGGGTCGCCGAGCCCTCGGCCTACGGCGTCATCGAATTCGACGATGCCGGACGGGCGGTGTCCCTGGAGGAAAAGCCGGTGGCGCCCAAGAGCAACTACGCCGTCCCGGGCCTGTACTTCTACAGCAATGACGTGGTGTCCATCGCGCGCGAGCTGAAGCCCAGTGCGCGCGGCGAGTACGAGATCACCGACGTCAACCGAATCTACTTGGAGCAGAACCGGTTACGGGTGCAGGTGCTGCCCCGTGGCACGGCCTGGCTCGACACCGGGACGTTCGATCAGATGACCGATGCCGCCGAATTCGTGCGCACCATCGAGCGACGCACCGGCTTGAAGATCGGGGTGCCCGAGGAAATCGCTTGGCGGCGTGGCTATCTCAGCGGTGATGAGCTGCGGGCACGCGCCGAGCCGTTGGTGAAGTCCGGCTACGGCACGTACCTGCTGGACCTGTTGGACAGGGGATACTGATGGCACGCCTGCTGGTCACCGGGGGCGCGGGGTTCATCGGGGCCAACTTCGTCCGCTACGTCCTGGACCACACCGACCATCACGTGACGGTGCTGGACAAGCTGACGTACGCGGGCAACCGGGAGTCCCTTGCGGGCCTGCCCGAACAGCGAATGACGTTCGTCCTGGGGGATATCGCCGACGCCGCGTTGGTCGACGAGCTGATGGCGACGACCGACGTCGTGGTGCACTTCGCCGCCGAATCGCACAACGACAACTCCCTGCGCGATCCGGAACCGTTCCTGCACACCAACGTGGTCGGGACGTTCACGCTGCTGGAGTCGGTGCGCAAGCACGGCACCCGGCTGCACCACATCTCAACCGACGAGGTCTACGGTGACCTCGAACTCGACGACCCCGCCAAGTTCACCGAACGCACCGCCTACAACCCGTCGTCGCCGTACTCGTCGACCAAGGCCGGCAGTGACCTGCTGGTGCGGGCGTGGGTGCGCTCGTTCGGCGTCCGCGCCACAATCTCCAACTGCTCCAACAACTATGGGTCCTACCAGCACGTCGAGAAGTTCATCCCCCGGCAGATCACCAACGTGCTGTGCGGCATCCGGCCGAAGCTCTACGGCGCCGGCCGCAACGTGCGCGACTGGATTCACGTGGACGATCACTCGTCCGCCGTGCTGACGATCATCGAGCAGGGCCGCCTCGGCGAGACGTACCTGATCGGCGCCAACGGCGAAAAGGACAACAAGACCGTCATCGAGATGATCCTGGCGCAGATGGGGCAGCCGGCCGACGCCTACGACCACGTCACCGACCGGGCCGGCCACGATCTGCGTTACGCCATCGATTCGACCAAGCTGCGCACCGAACTCGGTTGGCAGCCAAAGTATGTCGACTTCGCCGACGGGCTGGACGCCACCATCGCCTGGTACCGCGACAACGAAGCCTGGTGGCGTCCCGGCAAGGACGCCACGGAAGCGCGCTACGCGAGCCAGGGCCAGTGAGCGGTGGGCAACCCGTGACCGAATACGGAAAACCGTTGTCCGCCAATGTCACGCCGATTCCCGGCCTGACCATCTGGGACCTGCCGGTGCACGGCGACAACCGCGGCTGGTTCAAGGAGAACTGGCAGCGCGCGAAGATGACGGCGCTCGGGCTGCCGGATTTCGGGCCCGTGCAGAACAACATCTCGTTCAACGACGCGGCCGGCACCACCCGCGGCATCCACGCCGAGCCGTGGGACAAGTTCGTCTCGGTGGCGACGGGCCGGATCTTCGGCGCCTGGGTCGATCTGCGCGACGGCCCGACGTTCGGTGCGGTCTTCACCGCCGAGTTGGACCCGTCGCGCGCGGTGTTCGTGCCCCGTGGGGTCGGCAACGCGTTCCAGACCCTGGAGTCCGACACCGCGTACGTCTACCTCGTCAACGACCACTATTCGCCTGACGCGCAATATGTTTCGGTGAATCTCGCCGACGAGACGCTGGCCATCGAGTGGCCGATTCCGCTCGAGAGTGCCGAGCTGTCGGCCAAGGACCGGGCCCATGCCCGGCTGGCGGACATCAACCCTGTCGCACCGCGAAAGACTCTGGTGTTGGGGGCGAATGGCCAGGTCGGCCGGGCACTGCGCGCCGAATATAGGGATGATCCGACCGTCGAGTTCGTCACCCGCGATGAGGTGGACCTGGCGGGTGATCTGGAGACGGCCCGCCGGTGGCAGGACTACGACACCGTCATCAACGCCGCCGCGTACACCGCCGTGGATGCGGCCGAGACCCCGAGTGGGCGAGCCGACGCCTGGGCCGTCAACGTCACCGGCGTCGCAGCGCTGGCCCGTATCGCGACCGCCCACGGCCTTTCGCTGGTGCATCTCTCCAGCGACTACGTCTTCGACGGGACCTCAGACGCCCCGTACCGGGAGGACGACCCGATCGCCCCACTCGGGGTGTACGGCCAGACCAAGGCGGCCGGCGACCAGATCGTCGCGACGGTGCCGCGGCACTACATCCTGCGGACCTCGTGGGTGATCGGGGACGGCCACAACTTCGTCCGCACCATGGCGTCGCTGGCCGAGCGCGGCGTCGACCCGTCCGTCGTCGACGACCAGTTCGGGCGGCTGACGTTCACCTCGGAGCTGGCCCGGGCGATCCGGCACCTGACCACAACCGGCGCCCCCTATGGGACGTACAACGTCACGGGTTCGGGTCCAGCACTGTCGTGGGCCGACATCGCCCGTCGGGTTTTCGAGCTGACGGGCCACGACCCGGCGCGCATCACGGGCGTCAGCACCGACACCTATTTCGCGTCGGCGACCAGTGCGGTGGCCCCGCGGCCGCGCAACAGCGTGCTCGACACTCAGAAGTTGGAGTCAACGGGATTCAAACCCGAGGCGGCCGACGATTCGTTGTCGCGCTACCTGGGTCGGTAGCTGCGCTTTCCCGCCAAGCGGGCGCTTGCTTGGGTGCGTCGTGAAGCGCCGTGTGAAGATGGACGGACTATGAGCTCTACAGATCTCAGCCCGGCATCCCTGCGCGCGGCGTTCGGCCACTTCCCGATCGGCGTCGTCGCCATTGCAGCCCACATCGACGGCGAGAAGGTCGGTCTGGCCGCCAGCACGTTCGTGCCGGTTTCACTGGAGCCGCCGCTCGTCTCGTTCTGTGTGCAGAACACGTCGACCACCTGGCCGAAGCTCAAGGATCTGCCCGCCCTGGGGATCAGCGTGCTGGGCCAGCAGCACGACGCCGCGGCGCGCACCCTGGCCGCCAAGACCGGCGACCGGTTCGCGGGCATGGAAACCGAGTTGCGCGACAACGGCGCACTGTTCATCCACGGCACCAGCGTGTGGCTGGAGACGTCGATCGATCAGCTGGTCCCCGCCGGCGATCACACCATCGTGGTGCTGGCGATCAGCGACATCGTCATCAACCCCGATGTCGAGCCGATGGTGTTCCACCGCAGCGCGTTCCGCCGCCTGGAGGCCTGAGTCAGGGCTTGGCGGCCAGCTCCTGCCGGTACCTCGCGACCCGCGCCTCGAGTTCGGCGGCATCGTCAGGCCGCCCTTCCTTACGGGCCAGTTCGGCGCGCAAGGAAAGCTCGCGGATGGCGGTCCGAATGTCGTTGACGCTGTGCGTTTCTGATTGGCCCATCTGGCTGCCTTTCGTCACGGATTGGCTGCCCTTCCGAGCCTACGCCGAAACATCGCCGTCCCCGCCCGATCGGCGTCTGAAGCCAAACCTGCTCGAGATGAACGAAATGGTCGCTCCCAAGACTTGGGAACGACCATTTCGTCGATCTCGATGCTTGCGTGCGCCCTACCTCCGGAAGAGCTTGTTACCCAGCCAGACGATGGGGTCGTACTTGCGGTCGGCGACGCGCTCCTTCATCGGGATCAGCGCGTTGTCGGTGATCTTGATGTGCTCGGGGCAGACCTCGGTGCAGCACTTGGTGATGTTGCAGTAGCCCAGGCCGAACTCGTCCTGCGCCATGTCCTTGCGGTCCAGGGTGTCGAGCGGGTGCATGTCCAGCTCGGCCACCCGCATCAGGAAGCGTGGCCCGGCGAACGCCTGCTTGTTCTCCTCGTGGTCGCGCACCACGTGGCAGGTGTTCTGGCACAGGAAGCACTCGATGCACTTGCGGAACTCCTGCGACCGCTCGACATCCTCCTGCTGCATCCGGTACTCGCCGGGCTTGAGGTCCTTCGGCGGCGCGAAAGACGGGATCTGGCGCGCCTTTTCGTAGTTGAACGACACGTCGGTCACCAGGTCGCGCATGATCGGGAACGCCCGCAGCGGGGTGATGGTGACGGTCTCGGCCGGGTCGAACGTCGACATGCGCGTCATGCACATCAGCCGGGGACGGCCGTTGACCTCCGCCGAACACGAGCCGCACTTGCCGGCCTTGCAGTTCCACCGCACCGCGAGGTCCGGGGCCTGCGTGGCCTGGATGCGGTGGATGATGTCGAGCACCACCTCACCGTCGTTGACCTCGACCTTGAAGTCGTCGAGACCGCCGCCGGTGTCGTCCCCGCGCCAGACCCGCAGATTGGCTTGGTAGCTGTTGCTCATCGCTAGCTCCGTTCCGGATGGGCGGCCAGTTCGGCGTCGGTGTAGTACTTCTCGAGCTCGGACAGCTCGAAGCAGGCGAGCAGTTCGGCGGGCATGGGCACCTGCTGCTCGGGGGTGACGGTGACGTTCGGAACAAGGGAGTCGCCGGCCCCGTCCATTTGGGCGCTGCACACCAGCAGGATGTTGCGCCAGTCGGCGCTCATCTCCGGGTAGTCGTCACGGGTGTGGCCGCCGCGGCTCTCGGTGCGGGCCAGGGCGGCCTTGGCGACACACTCGCTGACGAGCAGCATGTTGCGCATGTCGATGGCCAGGTGCCAACCGGGGTTGAACTGCCGGTGGCCCTCGACGGTGACGTTGTGCATCCGGCGCTTGAGGTCGTCGAGCTTGAGCAGCGCCTGCTCGATTTCTTCCTTGGTGCGGATGATGCCGACCAGGTCGTTCATCGACTGCTGCAACTCGGTGTGCAGGGTGTACGGGTTCTCGGCGCCGACGTGCTCGTCGAACGGCTCCAGCGCCTCCCGCGCGGCGGTGGTCAGCGCCTCATCGGAGACGACGGGCCGCGCGGGCAATGACTTGACGTACTGCGCGGCCCCGAGGCCCGCCCGTCGGCCGAACACCAGCAGGTCGCTCAGGGAGTTACCGCCGAGCCGGTTGGAGCCGTGCATACCGCCCGAGCACTCGCCCGCGGCGAACAGGCCGGGCGTCCGGGACGCGCCGGTGTCGGGGTCGACCTCGATGCCACCCATGACGTAGTGGCAGGTCGGACCGACCTCCATTTCGTCCTTGGTGATGTCGACCTCGGCCAGCTCCATGAACTGGTGGTACATCGACGGCAGGCGCTTCTTGATCTCCTCGGTCGGGATGCGCGAGGCGATGTCGAGGTAGACGCCACCGTGCGGGGTGCCGCGACCGGCCTTGACCTCGGAGTTGATGGCGCGCGCCACCTCGTCGCGCGGCAGCAGGTCAGGGGTGCGCCGGGCGGAGTCGTTGTCCTTGAGCCACTGGTCGGCTTCTTCCTCGGTCTCGGCGTACTGGCCTTTGAACACCGAGGGGATGTAGTCGAACATGAACCGCTTGCCCTCGGAGTTCTTGAGCACTCCGCCGTCGCCGCGCACACCCTCGGTGACGAGGATGCCCTTCACCGACGGCGGCCAGACCATGCCGGTCGGGTGGAACTGGATGAACTCCATGTTGATCAGCGTCGCGCCGGCCCGCAGTGCGAGGGCGTGCCCGTCGCCGGTGTACTCCCAGGAGTTCGACGACACCTTGAACGACTTACCGATGCCGCCGGTGGCCAGCACCACGGCGGGCGCTTCGAACAGCACGAACCGGCCCGACTCGCGCCAGTAGCCGAACGCGCCGGCGATGCGGTCCCCGTCCTTCACCAGCTCGGTGATGGTGCACTCGTGGAAGACCTTGATGCGGGCCTCGTAGTCACCCGTCTCGGCGAAATCCTCCTGCTGCAGCGAGACGATCTTCTGCTGCATGGTGCGGATGATCTCCAGGCCGGTGCGGTCACCGACGTGCGCCAGCCGCGGGTAGGTGTGGCCACCGAAGTTGCGCTGGCTGATGCGGCCGTCCTTGGTGCGGTCGAACAGCGCGCCGTAGGTCTCCAGCTCCCACACCCGGTCCGGTGCTTCCCGGGCGTGCAGCTCGGCCATGCGCCAGTTGTTCAGGAACTTGCCGCCGCGCATGGTGTCTCCGAAGTGCACCTGCCAGCTGTCCTTGGAGTTCGCGTTGCGCATCGAGGCGGCGCAGCCGCCTTCGGCCATGACGGTGTGGGCCTTGCCGAACAACGACTTACACACCACCGCGACCCGCAGGCCCTGCTCCCGGGCCTCGATGACCGCACGCAACCCCGCCCCGCCGGCTCCGATTACGACGACGTCGTATTCGTGCCGTTCGAGTTCAGCCATGAAATAACTCCAAATTGTTGTGAACAGCGTTGAAAATCAAAAAGTTTCGTTGCCGACAAAACTCATCCGACAAACCTCGGGTCGCTGAACCACCCGGCCGACACCGCCATGACGTAGAAGTCGGTGAACATCAGGGTGCCGAGGGTGATCCACGCGTACAGCTTGTGGCGAGTGTTGAGCTTGCTGACCTGGGTCCAGATCCAGTAGCGCACAGGGTGTTTCGAGAAGTGCTTGAGCCGGCCGCCGGTGACGTGCCGGCAGGAGTGGCAGGACACCGTGTAGACCCACAGCATGATGACGTTGCCCAGCAGGATGATGTTGCCGAGCCCGAAGCCGAAACCGCTGGGCGAGTGGAACGCGACGATGGCGTCGTAGGTGTTGATCACCGAGATGATGACCGCGATGTAGAAGAAGTACCGGTGGGTGTTCTGGATGATCAGCGGGAACCGCGTCTCACCGGTGTACTTGGCATGCGGTTCGGCGACGGCGCAGGCCGTCGGGGACTGCCACACCGTGCGGTAGTAGGCGCCGCGGTAGTAGTAGCAGGTCAGCCGGAACAGCAGCAGGAACGGCAGGGACAGCGCCGCGAACGGAATCAGCGACAGCGGTCCGTCGGCCGGCAGAATCTGGGGCCAGAACTCGCTGGCCGCACCGCACTTGACGCTCAGACACGGTGAGTAGAACGGCGTCAGGTAGTGGTAGTCCGCGACGTAGAAGTGGTCCCGCTGGAAGGCGCGCACCGTCGCGTAGATGACGAACGCCGCGAAACCCAGGTCGATGAGAATCGGGGATTTGAGCCAGTTATCGGTCCGCAGGGTGCGCTGCGGTATCTGCGCACGCGTGGGGGAAAAGACGCCGGTCCCGGGGCGGTTGGCGGCGGGTGCGCTCACGAAAGCATCCTCGATTTCGTTTGGGGGCAGGGCCTACCTATGAAGTTGTGGGACGGGCCGGTGATGGGCACGACGACCGTCGTGCCCAAGTCGGTCAGCCGCCGACGCCACCGTCGTGGTCGTTCCAGAATTCGCTGGAGTAGTCGTGGTCAGGGATCACGATCTTTTCCTTGGCGTGCTGGGTCTTGATGCCGCGGCTGAATTCCAGCTCTTCGATGTCGATGTCCAGCCGCTCGATGTCGACGGCCAGGCGCTCGGCGTCATTCGCGATGCGGCGGGTGGCGGGGGAGTCCCCGTATTTGGCGGCCAGCGAGCTGACGGACCGACGCAAATTGCCGATCAACTCGTGCAGTTCGGTGAGCTCAGTGGTGGTGGACATCGGGCGACCTCCTTGGGCTGAAGGGTGTCATAAATCACAGTACGACACCGGATGCTAGTCAGATCCGGAGATGAAAGTGAGACAGGTCACGTTTGTGGGGACGGTGTCGGCATGTCGTCGCAGTGGTGGTCGGTACGGTATGACCATGTCCGACGCGGTTCTGGCGCAGCGCGCCGAAGCACTATTGGCCCTGCACCAGCCGGGGAACCCGGTCGTCCTGCCGACCGTGTGGGACGCCTGGTCGGCGAAGCTGGCGGTGTCCGCCGGGTTCGTCGCGCTGACGGTCGGCAGCCACCCGGTCGCCGACTCGGTGGGCAAGCCCGACGGCGAAGGCATGTCGTTCGACGACCTCACCACGCGCGTCAGCCAGATCACCGCGGCCGTCGACGTGCCGGTGTCCGTCGACATCGAATCCGGTTACGGCGAGGCCCCGAGCCGTCTGATCTCCGGACTGCTGGCCGCGGGCGCCGTCGGCCTGAACATCGAGGACACCGTGCACAAGGACGGGGGCCGCATCCGCGACGCGCAGGAGCACGCCGACCTGGTCGGTGAATTGCGCAGGGCGGCAGACGCTTCCGGCGTCCACGTGGTGATCAACGCCCGCACCGACCTGTTCCTGCGCCAGATCGGCGACGAAGCCGACCGGTACGAGCGCGCTGTCCAGCGACTGAAGCTGTGCGCCGATGCCGGGGCCGACTCGCTGTATCCGGTGGGCCGCCACGACGACGACACCTATCGCCGGCTGGCCGCCGACCTGCCGCTGCCCATCAACGCCATCGCGATCCCCGAGTCCGACGACCCCGCGTCGTTCGGTCCGTTGGGGGTCGGGCGAATCAGTTTCGGTCCGTTCCTCCAGCGGGCGTTGGGCACGGCAGCCGCCGATATTCTGGCGCGGTGGCAGTGAGCGACTCCCAGCGTGAGCGCGACGCGGCTGAGAATTACGGATTGTGGTGGGCCGCCGGCGTTGCCGCCGCGATCCTGCTGATCATCCTCATCTATCAGGTGGTCCAGACCTCCGAGGAGTCCGAGCAGCCGTCGGGTCCCGTCGGTGACTCCACCGTGCTGACGACGTATCCGACCACCAAGCGGACGACGACCCGAACCACCACCACGACGACCACCACAACCACGACGACGACAACGACGACGACGGAAAGCACGTCGGAGACGTCGACGACGGACGATACGTCGACGACCACCAGCACGTACACGCCGTCGAGCACGTCCGGTTACGGGACGACCACCACCACGACGACGATCTACAACCCGTACACGACGGCGACCACGGTCCCGCCCGCCGGCGTCGGGTAGCTTTCCGCAGGTCTGTGACCCGGACCACTCACTTCACGGGCGTTTGCCGAGGCCTGTGAGAAGAGCGTGACGGTCGATTCACACGCGGCAACACAATTCGCAATATCGGCTCCCTACCTTTTGGGGCATGGACGCGAAGAACCTTGTGGTCGTGGGCCACGGAATGGTCGGCCACCGCCTCGTCGAGGCGCTGCGCTCGCGGGATGCCGCGGGCCAATGGCGCATCACAGTGCTGTCCGAAGAAGCGGACGCCGCGTATGACCGGGTGGGGCTCACGGGTTACACCGAGCACTGGGACCGGTCGAAGCTGGCGCTGCCGGGCAACGGGTATGACGGCGACGGGCTCGTGGACCTCGTGCTGGCCGACAAGGTCGGCGGTATCGACCGCGCCACCAAGACGGTGGTGACTGAGTCGGGCCGCGGCATCGCGTACGACAAACTGGTGTTGGCCACGGGCTCTTACGCTTTCGTGCCGCCGGTGCCTGGTCACCAGCTCGACGGCTGCTTCGTCTACCGCACCCTGGACGACCTCGACGGCATCCGCGCCGCCATGCAGCGATCGGCCGACCACGGCAACAACACCGGTGTCGTCATCGGTGGTGGTCTGCTGGGCCTGGAAGCGGCGAATGCGTTGCGCCAGTTCGGCATGCAGGCCCACATCGTCGAGCGGGCGCCCCGTCCGATGAACCAGCAGCTCGACGACGCCGGCGGTGCGCTGCTGGCCCGCATGATCGGCAAGCTGGGCATCTCGGTGCACCTGGATGTCGGCACCGACGCCATCGAGCCGCTCGACGAGGGCATCCGCGTGCTGCTCAGCGACGGCACCCTGATCGACGCCGGCCTGGTCATCTTCGCCGCCGGTGTGCGTCCGCGCGACGAGCTGGCCCGTGACGCCGGCCTGGAGCTGGCCGAGCGCGGCGGCGTCCTGACCGATCTGTCCTGCGTGACAAGCGATCCCGACATCTACGCCATCGGTGAGGTCGCGGCGGTCGAGGGCCGGTGCTACGGCCTGGTCGGCCCCGGTTACACCACCGCCGAGGTGGTCGCCGACCGCCTGCTCGGTGGCGCTGCCGAATTCCCCGAGGCCGACATGTCGACCAAGCTGAAGCTACTCGGCGTCGACGTCGCGAGTTTCGGTGACGCGCAGGGCGTTACGCCCGACTGCCTGCAGGTCGTGGTCAACGACCCGGTGAAGCAGACCTACGCCAAGCTGGTGCTGTCCGACGATGCCCAGACCCTGCTGGGCGGCATCCTGGTCGGCGACGCGTCGTCGTACGGCGTGCTGCGCCCGATGGTCGGTGAGGCGCTGCCCGGCGACCCGCTGGCGCTCATCGCCCCGGCCGGCTCCGGTGACGGCGCAAGCGCTCTCGGCGTGGGCGCCCTGCCGGACGCCGCCCAGATCTGCTCCTGCAACAACGTCACCAAGGGCGACCTGTGCGGTGCGATCGAAGGCGGTTGCTCCGACGTCGCCGGCCTGAAGGCCTGCACCAAGGCCGGAACCTCCTGCGGCTCTTGCGTTCCGCTGCTCAAGCAGCTGCTGGAAGCGCAGGGCGTCGAGCAGTCCAAGGCGCTGTGCGAGCACTTCCCGCAGTCGCGGGCCGAGCTCTTCGAGATCATCTCGGCCACCGAGATCCGGAAGTTCTCCGGCCTGATCGAGAAGTTCGGCACCGGAAAGGGTTGCGACATCTGCAAACCCGCCATCGCCTCGATCCTGGCGTCGACCAGTAGTGGCCACATCCTCGACGGCGAACAGGCCGCCCTGCAGGACTCCAACGACCACTTCCTGGCCAACATCCAGAAGAACGGCAGCTACTCGGTGGTGCCGCGCGTCCCGGGCGGTGACATCACGCCGGAGCAGTTGATCCTGATCGGCGAGATCGCCAGGGACTTCGGGCTTTACACCAAGATCACCGGTGGCCAGCGAATCGACATGTTCGGTGCCCGGGTGGACCAGCTGCCGGAAATCTGGCGGCGGCTGGTCGACGGCGGCATGGAGTCCGGGCAGGCGTACGGCAAGTCGCTGCGCACCGTCAAGAGCTGCGTCGGTAGCGACTGGTGCCGCTACGGCCAGCAGGATTCGGTGCAGATGGCCATCGATCTGGAGCTGCGCTACCGCGGCCTGCGGTCGCCGCACAAGATCAAGATGGGTGTCTCCGGCTGCGCCCGGGAATGCGCCGAGGCCCGCGGCAAGGACGTCGGCGTCATCGCCACCGAGACCGGCTGGAACCTGTACGTCGGCGGCAACGGCGGTATGACGCCCGCCCACGCGCAGCTGCTGGCCGGCGACCTCGACGACGAGACCCTCGTCCGCTACATCGACCGGTTCCTGATGTTCTACATCCGCACCGCGGACCGGCTGCAGCGCACCGCCCCCTGGGTCGACCAGATGGGCCTCGACCACGTCCGCGACGTCGTGTGCAACGACTCTCTCGGTCTGGCAAGCGAATTCGAAGCCGCCATGGAACGGCACGTCGACGGCTACTCCTGCGAGTGGAAGGGCGTGCTGGACGACCGCGCGAAGCTGTCGCAGTTCGTCTCGTTCGTCAACGCCCCCGATGTCGCCGACCCGACCATCGAGTTCACCGAACGCAACGGTCGCAAGGTGCCGATCGGCATGCCCACCGTCCCGCCCGCCAAGAGTTGATCAGGAGGACACGATGACGCTCAACGACCTTTCCGAAGTTACGCAGTACCAGGACCGTTCGGAGTGGACCGCGGTCTGCTCGTACCACCGGCTGGTGCCGGGGCGCGGGGCCGGTGTCCTGCTGCCGGACGGCACGCAGGCGGCCCTGTTCCGCCTGCACGACGGCTCGCTGTACGCCGTCGGCAACATCGACCCGTTCTCCGGTGCTGCCGTGATGTCCCGTGGACTCGTCGGTGACCGCGCGGGCCGGGCCTGCGTGCAGAGCCCCATCAAGAAGCAGGCCTTCGCGCTGGATGACGGTGTCTGCCTTGATGATCCTTCGGTGAGCCTGCCCGTCTACCCGATCCGGGTGTGGGCCGGGCTGGTCGAGATCGGCCCGCTGGGCGTCGACGTGGCGGCATAAGTATCGAATGTTGGCTTGTGTTCGAGGATTCGCGAGATTCTCGAACACAAGCCAACATTCGTCAGCAAGTCGATACGAGCTTGTGCACAGCGGACATCTTCATCACCAGGCGACGATCGTTTGGCAGCCGACGAAAGCCGAATTGCTCGTAGTACGGCACGAGGCGTTCGCTCTCCGCGTCGACGACCAAGAGCTGGAAGGATGCCTGGGCGTGAACAGTGGCTGCGACGTCAAAGACCTGCTGTACTACCTGCTTTCCGACTCCATTCCCCTGGAGGTTGGAGCGCACACCCATTTGGGCGAGCAATAGCCCTGTTGCCTGGCCGTTGGCATCCCCTGATTGGCGCAGTCTCGACGAAGTTCCTTCGAGACTGACGATGATGTGCTTGAGGGCGAAGAACGCCACAATATCCCCGTTGTCGGAGACGCATAGGTGGGTACGAACTCGCCCGGCGTTTTGCTCGTCTAAGGCATTCGCGCCAAACCACTTGTCAACTGAAAGCAGACCGGTTGTGAACGTCGACACGTTGTGGCGTCCGGCTAGAAGCTCTACGCGCGACCATGCTGGTGTCGTCAACGCAGCGCTTCAACCGCCCGCGCAACGATCTCGTCCTCATCCTTGTCGAGTTCGTCAAGGATCGCTGGGTTCATGACCACAACATTGGGGTGCAAGACACGTTCATTGACAGCAACTTCGGCTCGGAAATATTCGGCCATCGCTTCGTCTGGAATGGCCTTGCGGAACGCGCCGGGCTCGTAGTGGTCCATCCATGGACGCTGGGAGTGTGTCAGATTCCAGAGCTCGGTGCTTGACCAGTCTTTGTACCGGTCCCACACGGCGTCGAGAAACGCGCGCGCATCACGCGGCACGGTGGTGAAGTTGCACTCCGTACTGGCCGGAGCAATCACAGAATCTGCGAAGGCTGAGTATGCCTTTAAGACTCGGTACACCACAGGCCCGTTATCAAAAGCCTCCACCGACGCAGAAAAGAGCCGATGACCGGTTGAAGCCAGATAGTTGGCCTGCGCCAGATACAGCAATTTCTGGAGCTTAAGTTGCGTCACGTCGGGCTTGGGTCGGGCGGCATCGAGCGTGAGGATGTAGCGCGCGACTTGCGTCGCGTCCAGGTCATATGAAAATTCTGGCTTCGCTATTGCATCGGCCACGGCTGCACCTCCTTCTCGGCCGTCGTATCGATTGTACTCAGCGGCTCTGACAGCGGCTCCCGGTTATTCATGCGTGTGTCGGCCGGCCGCTCATCGCGAGCAGCCGTTGTCCTCGATGGTCTGCAATACCCAGTACGCCGTGAACTCGAAGATCAACGCGATCTCCGCGATCAGCACCGCATGATTGAAGCCGTCGAGGGTCAGGTGCAGCACCACGGCGGTCACCAAGGTGCCGGCCATCAGCAGTGAGATCGTCTGGTACGCGCCACGGTAACGACTTCCGCACGCCGGCGCCGTGCCGAAAGCCGAGCTGAACACCGTCAGTACGATGGCTCCGAACATGACGGCCGCGGCGATGCTGTGGGCGTTGATCCGGAACCAGTCGGGCGCCACGATCAGCACCACCACGCCGGTACCGAGCACAGCGCGCTGCAGCCACCTCGCGGCGGCGCCCAGCAGGGTGCCGGCCCGGTTGGGCCGGAACAACAACCACGACGCGGCGCGCGAACCGGCGAGCACCACCGCGACCGTCCACACGTTGAACAGCACGGCCGATCCCGTCTGCACCGCCACGGGATCAGCTGTGCCGCACTGCAGTACGGGCCGCGTGGTGGGGACGACGGCGATCACGAAGGCCAGCACGCCGGCCAGGTTGAGCAGCGTGTTCTCGGTATCGCTGGCACCCTGGTAAACGATGAGCATGGCGCCGATGGCGAACAGCGCGCCGATGAACACGGCATGCGCGGTGGTGAAGTAGTAGGCGCTGATCGAGGTCTGCCAGCACGTGGCGTGTGCGCGCTCGACGGCCAGCGCCGCGCCCAGCAGGACGGCCATGACCACCATGCCGCCACGGAGAAACCGGTAGGTGTCCAGCGCTACGTCGTTGCCCGTCCGCTTGGCCATGTCTCCAGTATGGGCCGCGATATCCCCCACGAATGGGCGGTACCCCTTGAGTTTCGGCCGAAAACCTACGCGGCCAGTGACAACCGGGCGGTCCGGAACCGGTGTGCCACAAGCTTGGCGACGCCCGGGTGCCGGCCCAGCGGGTCGGTCACCACGTCGGCCCCGCACGTGTACAGCCGGTCCTGAAAGAGTCCGTCGGCCAACAGGTATGACGCCACGGCCACCCGCTCGGCGCCGCGCCGACGCAACCGGGCCACGACATCGCCCACCCAGTACGTGCCACTGATCGCGAACGCGAGCTCGACGCGGCTGCCCAGCGTCGCGGACAGCATGGCGCACGTCCGGCGCAGGTCGCCGGCGGCGCGCGGGTCCGAGGTTCCGGCAGCGGCCAGCACCACGGAATCCGATGGGCGCCAGCCCGATTCGATCAGCCGGTCGGCCAGGACCCGGACCATTGCGGTCGAGGGTCCGAGTGCCGGCGTCACCGTGACATCCCGGTGGCCGCTTTCGGCGATGCCGGCTGGGATGTCCTGGTGGACGTGGTACCCCGACGACAAGAATGCCGGAACGACGACGGCCGGGCCGGGCGGCAGCGCCGACAGCACCTCGGCCGGCGTGGGTCCGAGGACGTCCACGAACGCGGTGTGCACCCGGCGGTCCAGCAATCCGCTGACCCGCTCGGCCAGATCGCCGATCATCGCGACACCGGAACCCTTGCGGGTGCCGTGCGCGACCAGGACGGGGTTCACAGTGCACCCACCGAGTAGTCGTCGACCGCCAGCCGGTAGCCGCGTTTCACCACGGTCGCGACAATCTCCTTGTCGCCCAACGTGGTTCGCAGGCGCAGCACCGCAGTCTCGACGGCATGGGTGTCCGAACCGCTACCCGGCAGCGCGGCCAGCAGCTCCTGCCGTGACACCACCGCGCCGGGTCGCAGCGCCAGCGCACGCACGATGGACATCCCGGCCGGCGAAAGATCCTTGACCACACCGTCGACCACGACACAGGTGCCCCGGATCTCGAGATCGTGTCCGGCGGCCCGCAGCTTCCGGGTCTGCAGCACGGGCAGCTCGTCGGCGATGTGACGAGCCAGCGCACCCAGGCGCATGCGCTCGGGGGCGGAGGTCGGCACACCCAACCGGGCCAGCGGCCGCGCTGTCACGGGGCCGACGCACATGGCGTGCACCTGGCTCCGGAACGCTTCCAGCACTTGATCATTGATGCCGAGTTCGGTGGCGCGCATCAGGGTCGCCGCCACCGCGGGCGCCGAGGTGAAGCTGACGGCGTCGAGCCGGCGCTCGGCGATATCGCTGACCAGCGAGTCGAAGGCACCGCCGGACGGCACCGGCTGCCACCGGTACACCCTGATCGGGACGACGTCGGCGCCGGCACGGCGCAGCTCATCGAGAAACTCGGGAAACGGGTCCCACTCATCGGTGGCGCCGTGCAGCTGAACGGCGATCCGCATGCCGGAGATGCCACCCTGGAGCAGATAGCCCAGCACCTCGCGGGACGACTCGGAATCGGGTGACCACTCCTCGGGCAGGCCCGCTGCCCGCAGCGCGCCGGTGGCCTTGGGGCCGCGCGAGACGATGCGGGCGCGGCTGAGGGCCTCGGTCAGTTCGCCCGACACACCCCAGTCGTCGGCGGCGGACATCCAGCCGCGGAATCCGATGCCGGTCGTGGCGATCAGAATGTCAGGCGGCACTTCGAGCAGCGCCTGGGTATTGGTGCGGAGCTCGTCGTCGTCGGGCAGCGGCACCATCGAGATGGCAGGGGCGGCAATCACCGTCGCGCCGCGGCGGCGCAGCAGGGTGCACAGCTCATCGGCACGTCGTGCGGAGGTCACCGCCACCCGAAATCCGGTGAGCGGGGCCCGTTCGGGATCACTCATGCGTCAAGTGAAGGGACAACGTGTTTCCGGCTGGTTACCCAGCCATTGCTCAGCGGTGTCGCCAACCCGGAAACGGTGACGTTTGCGTCACACGCCGCGCTGAACTGGGGATTTGCGCGCAAAACCCTCGCAAGGCCTCACCACACGTCGCCCTCACGCCAGTCGCAGGTGATGTCGGCGGTGGTATCGACCTCGACCGAGACCGGCAGCACGAACAGCGAGTGATCGTCTTCGGGCGTGCGATTGAGACCGGCCGGCGCCAGCACGGACGTCGTGCCCCGCCACGGCAGCCAGCCGCGCGCGGTGTAGATCGGGCGCCCCGCATCCGACGAGCTGAGCGCGCCGATCTCGTAGGCGCCGCGGATCACCTGCTCGACGGCATCCAGGACCGCCGTGGCCAGCCCCTGGCCCCGCCAGTCCTCGCGGACCGCGACAGCTTCGACGTAGCCGCAGCGCAGCGCGGTGTTGCGGTACATGAGCCGGCGCTGCACCACGGCGCCGTGCGCGATGATCGCGCCGTGACGGCAGACCAACGCGTGCATGCCGCCCAGTGAGTGCTCCCAGTCGGCGTCCGAGAAATCGCCGTCGTACGCATCGATGACCATCTGCCGCGCGCCTTCGCGGGTCTCGGCATCGAGATCAGCGGTGTGGACCAGTCGCGCCGTGTGAACGTTGTGTACGCGGGTGAGATCCGTGGGGTGCACCCCCTCGTTCTACCAGGATTGCGCAGCCCGCGCTGGTGCCTGTACGGGTTCAGGCACCGAACGGTTGGCGCGGCCTGGACCAGTGCATCCGCACGTGCTGTCCGGGCCGGATCTGCCCCACCTTGTCGATGTCGTGGTCGGCGACGACGCCGATCACCGGGTAACCACCGGTGACCGGATGGTCAGGTCCGAGGATCACCGGTAAACCGTTGGGCGGCACCTGAATTGCGCCCCTTGTCGCGCCCTCGCTGGGCAGCTGACGGTCGGGCCAGCGGTGTTGCAGTGGCCGGCCGTTCAGCCGCATGCCGACGCGGTCGCTGCGATCGGTGACGATCCACTCCGTGTGCACCAGGGCATCGGGGTCGACGAACCAGTCGTCACGCGGACCGGGGACCACCAGCAGTTCCAACAGGTCCTCTGCGATGGCCGCCACGGGCGCCTGATCCAGCTCAGGGAACTCGGCGGTGTGCTCACCGATGGTCAGCATGTCTCCGACCTGCAGCGGCCGCGGGCCGATCGCGGACATCACGTCGTAGCTGCAGGATCCGAGCACGGGGTCCACTTTGAAACCGCCGCGGACCGCCACATAGCTGCGCATGCCGGTGTGGGGTGCACCCAGCGAGATGACGTCACCGTCATGGGCGTAGTGGATGCTGTTGGTGCCGAAGAGCTTTCCGTTCGCAGACGGGTCGGCGTCGGCGCCCGTGACGGCAACCGCCACGCCCTCTTTCCCGCCACCGTGGACCCGGGCGGAGAAGCCGCCGAACGTCACCTCGATGGTGGCGCGATCGTTCGGGTTGGCCACCAGCCGGTTGGCCAGCGCGTGCGAGCGGCGATCGGCGGCGCCCGAGCGGCTGACGCCCATGTGGGCCAGGCCGGGCCGGCCCAGATCCTCGACCAGCGCGAGCGGGCCGGTCTTCAGGATTTCGAGTGTTGCGGTCATGGTCGCGCTCCTAACCGATCGCCCGGAATTGAACGTGCATACCCGGAATCAGCAACGCCGGCTGCTCCCGCTCGAGGTCCCACAGCGTGGCGTCGGTGCGGCCGATCAACTGCCAGCCGCCCGGGGTCTCCCGCGGGTACACGCCGGCGAACTCTCCGGCCAGCGCGACCGAGCCGGCCGGGACCCGGGTGCGCGGTTCACTGCGCCGCGGCACCTGCAGTCGCTCGTCGCCACCGACCAGATAGGCGAAGCCGGGCGTGAAGCCGCCGAACGCGACGCGCCACAGCGATCCGGTGTGGGCGGCGATCACCTCGTCCGGAGCCAGCCCGGTCAGCTTGGCGACTTCCTCGAGGTCCATGCCGTCGTACACGACGTCGATGACCACGTCGGCCTGCGCTGGTGCGCTGGTCTCGGCGTTTTCGGGCTCCGCGAGGTGCAGCTTGGACAGCCGCTGTGCGGTGGGGACCTGATACCTCGGTGCAGCGAGCTTGATCAGAATCGTCCGCGAGGCGGGGACGATGTCGAGCACGCCGGGCAAACCCGCCGCGCGCAGCGTGTCGGTCCACGCCAACACCTCGGCGGTGTTGTTGAATTCCAGCAGCAGGGCTTGGTCGCCGTAGTTACGGACGGTGCCGAGCATCCGTGCGTCCACTTTCTCTACTGTGACGGTCATCACTCGAAGCTACCCGCGGGTAGCCGTCATTTCCGCTTTCTTTAGCGCCTCGCCAGAGGAGCCTTAGCAATCACTCAGACGGCAACGTCGTACGTCGGTTCGTGGCGCTTGATGTAGCTGATCACCCGATAGGTGACCGGCAGGAAGACGATCTCGACGGCGGTCTTGTACAGCCAGCCCTGGCCGGTGTAAACGGCGAAGTCGTGGAACGTGCTGATGCCGATGGCGTTGGCGGCGATGGCGCAGAACACCAGGGTGTCGCCGAGCTGTCCGGCGAACGTCGACCCGACCAGGCGTGCCCACAGGTGCTTCTCCTTGGTGCGTTCCTTGATGGCCACCACGACCCACGCGTTGATGGTCTGCCCGACGATGAATCCGGCGAGGCCCGCGATGATCAGCTGCGTGTAGGAGTGCACGACGTTCTCGAAGTGCGCCTGGTTCGGGTAGAAGTCGGCGGCCGGCAGATAGATCGTCGCCCAGAATGTCACTGCCGCAAGGATGTTCATGGCGAAGCCCAGGTAGATCGCGCGCCGCGCGGCCTTGAAGCCGTACACCTCCGACAGCACGTCGCCGATGATGTAGGTCAGGGGGAAGACGATGAAGCCGCCGTCGGTGATGATCGGGCCGAAGGCCACGCCCTTGGTCGCGGTGACGTTGGAGATGATGACCAGCGCCGTGAAAACCGCGATCAGGATCGGATAGTAGGCCGATCCGACCTGCGCGAAGCGGGCGTGCTGTTCGGGGCTCTCGGTGCCGATCACGCCGCTCATCTTGGCAGGCAGCGCGGCGAGTGCAACCTCAGGCCGGCGGCGCGGTCAGCAGTGGCGGCAACTGATCGGCCACGGCCGGGTAGGACAGCACCGAGGCGAACGTGATGGCCGCGGACAAATCCTTGTTGGGGAAGACGATCCGGTTGGCCTTGGCCTGGCTCAGTTGCGCGACCGTCGGGTCGGCCAACACCGCGGGTCGTTGGTCGTCACTGTCGAGCGTCCAGATCAGCACGTCCACGCCGCGGAACGCTGTGGCCATCTGATCGCGCGGCACGAAGGCGTGCTGCCCCTTGGTGAACGAGCCCAGCCCGTCCGGGACGGCAATGCCCATCTCGCTGAGGAAGTCGGTGCGCCACCCCGCCGGCGTGACCTCGACGCCGGCCGCGGTGGGAAGGCCGTTGACCATCAACATCTTTCGGCCGCTCAGCCTCGGGTTCGCCTTGCCCGCGGCAGCGAACTTCGCATCGACGCCGTCGATGAGCTTCTTCATGTCGTCGGCCTTGAACACGGCCTGCCCGATGACGGTGGCCTGCTCTTTCCACGGTTCGAAGAAGGCGTCCTGGCCTGCCTGGGCGACCGTCGGGGCGATCTCCGACAATTTCTTGTAGGTATCGGCATCCAGCCCGGCGTTGATGGCGATGATGAGGTCGGGCTTCAGGGCTGCGATCTTGTCCACCTGGATGCCGTCCGTGAGGTTCAGGACCTCCGGCTGGGCCGGGCCGAGCGCGGGCTGGGCCCACGGCCACACCGCTAAGGGCTGATTGCCGAACCACTCGGTCACGGCGACGGGCACCACGCCGACGGCCAGCAACTCGTCCTGCCCGGTGAGGCCGGCGGACACCACGCGCTTCGGTGGCGCCGGAATCTTCGTCGATCCGAACGCGTGGGTGATGGTGACCGATCCGTCGCCGGCGACGGTGCCCGAGGCCGGGGGCTTGGTGCAGGCGGCGACCACGGCGGCACCGGCGGCACTGGCCGCCAGTGCCAGGAAGCTGCGGCGCGAGCGGATTTGGTGCACGTCGGTGAGTCTGTCACCTGCCCCGGGGAATGGCGCTGCGAACACGCGAACGGGGTCGGTGATGGTCGCCGCGGCCGGGTCCCGGCGGCCGCCGCGCGGGGCCTTTCGAGTTGGTTTGCCGGTTGCGTCAATATTGATTCCATGGCGTTGCTACGGCGCAGGTAGCAACAAACCATACGATAGGTACGTATAGTACTCCATCATTTGCTGTATGCCGACGGGCCATCTGACGGCAACCATCCGCCAGCCAGCCGCTTGCCCTGGAAAGCGGCCGATAAACCGCAGGTAGAGACGCCTAAGGTAGCCGCGTGTCCAGTGTGTCGCATGGTCCGTACGTGACCCGTGAGTCTCGTGATGTTGTTAGCGGAAATTGTTTGATGTCAGCCGTTTGACGTATCGTGAACGACCCCTCTGCCGTGCTCTAATGAGTACGGACGCCCTTCGTTGGTGGCCATGAAGGATTTGCTGGGAGGCAACAATGGCGATGGATTCCGGCGAACTGAACGCACCGCACCGACATACCCGGGCCGAGTCGGCGTCTGCGCGCCAGGCGTCCGCTGCGAAGCGGACCGAGCGCGTCGTCACCCGGCATCTCCCGGAATTGCTCGTCGGGCTGCGGTGGTTGTTCGACACCGTGCAGCCCGACAGTGCGATGGTGAGTGCGGGCGGCCAGGCCGTCCGGTCCGGCCGGCGGACGCTGCGGTTCCGTCCCATGGACTGGCAGGGGCACGCCGTCATCGAAATCGTCGGTCCCGCTGTGGCCGGGGATCCGTCACCCCGGGCCGAATTGGAGGCGTACGCCCAGGCTCTCGACGACATGGGTGAAGACGTGATCGCCAGCTGGATCGGCCGCAGGGGGCAGGTGCGCAGCATTGCGCTGGCCCGGCCGGTTCATCCGACGCTCAAGGCCGCCGTCGACCGCTATGTCGCCGGCTGTCCGGAGCACGCCGGCGGGCATTGTGGGTGCTGTCGTCGCGCCCGCGACTGCAGCGTGTCGCTGCGCGCCGTTGAGCGTTCGGTGGGTCGCCATCAAGTAGAGTTCGACGCGCTGGCAGGGCCGTGGCCCGATGCGCTGGACCCGTCGGGTGAATTGGGTCTGATCGCAGCCGGCCTCGTACCCAACCTGCCCGCGCAGAGGGTTGTCGGAAGCGCAGTCTGAACGCTTCCCCGTGTCGCGGCGATGAGTCGTGCAGGTTTCATTTCCCGTTCGGTTATCGCATTGCCCGAATAATCTTTATTATTCCGTTACGGACACTGCGGGGGCGGTTCCGGAATTAATTAACGGAAGCGTCTTATATAGCGGTCGGGAGGTGGCGTGGTGATGGTTACACGCATGATTACCGGCCAGCTGCTGGCGGCACTGGCGGTAGCTGGTCTCGGCGTTTCCGTCCCCGCATCGGCAGATGTGGGGACGGGGCAGATGGCGGCGTGCGCCGAACGGGGTAACCCGCTGGACTGCGTGCCGACAAACAGTGCGGCCAATGCCGCGGAGGTCGCCTACCTCACCGAGCTGCACGGCCGGTTGAAGGGCAACAACGATGCGGATTTGCTGAAGACGGGTCGTCTGACCTGCAACATGTTCGTGTACGCCGGGCAACCGACAGGTGACGCGGTGAATGCCATCTCCAACTCGTTGAAGGTGAACAAGGCCTCGGCGACGTTCGTGATGGACATGGCCATGGTGCATCTGTGCCCCGGCCTGACCATCGGTCCCGACGGAGTGCCGCGGCCCCGTTATTGACCCGGGAGTTCAATTACTTCGCGCCGGCGTGAAATCGATGTAGATAAGCCGGCCAGTCCCAGGTATTCAGGAATTCGGTAGCGGTTGAGTAGCCGTTGTTATACAGCCGCTCCCGATCCGCCGGGGAAATGTCGAAATTCAGGTATCCGATACCGGACGCGTCGACCACGATCGTCCGCGCCGCGACCGATGGCTGGCGCAGATAAGTCTGGTCATGACCGAGCAGTGCGGTGTTGATCAGATTCTCCAACAGCTGCGGTGTGCCGGGCAGGTCGATCACCGGCGTCAGCCCCGGGCTCGGGTCGCCGTCGCCCTGGGCGGCGCGCTGGGCCGTGACGGTGATGCCGAAGCTCGGCCAGCGCGGGACCTTGCCGTCGGTGCGATCCAGCGAGTACATCGGGAAGTTCGACAACAGGCCGCCGTCGATGAGTGTCGACGCCGGCCCCGAGGTGCTCGAGATGGTCACCGGCCGGAAGAAGAACGGAATGGCCATCGAAGCGCTGACAGCATCGGCGACGGACTGCTCGTCGGGGTCCAGACCGTACATCCGGCGGTAGTCCCACGGCAGCCGGACGAGGGTGCCGCGGGTGATGTCGGCGACCGTCACCACCAGGCGGTAGCGCTGCTCGAGCGGCAGTTCGGGGTCGTCGAGAGCCAGATCGCCGAACGTCCGCACGCCCAGGTTGCGCAGCTCGCCCTCGACCCAGTCGTGGATGGCGTCGCCGCGGTACATCCCCTGGCCGTGGAAGGCCGTCCAGTACTTGCCCAGCACCGGGATGCGGCTGGTGCGAACAGGATCCAGGAACGTGCGGTACGGCAGCGACATCGCCAGCTCCCGCAGCTGGTCACCGCTGAGGGCAGAGGCGGCCGGTTGATGACGGTTCGCGGCGGCGATGACGGCGCCCACCAGGGAGCCGGCCGAGGTGCCGGAGACCCGGCCGACGTGGTAGCCGGCGTCGCCCAGTGCGACGACGGCGCCGACAAGGCCGATGGCTTTGACGCCGCCACCCGACAGCACCAGGTCGGCGATCTTGACCGGTACCGCGGGGGAGTCTGGTATGCCTTCGGGCCTGTGCACCATTGGTCACGATGCTAGGTCAACGGCCGCGGTTTGCCTTGGACTGCAACGGATTGTGACGGGCGAGGCGGTTCCCGGCGGGGTGTGTCGGGCGTTACCGAGGCACTCAGCCGATTCTTAGGCGCAGACTAAGGCGCCCTCAGTACCCGTCCCTAATGTTGCTGTCACATCGACGGATTCACCGGAGAGGGGGTGTCGAATGGAGCATCGGTACTGTGACCGCATGTTGGCGGTACGCGCGTTCGTAATAGCAATGTCCACAATGCTTCTCGTGCCCACTGCGGTGGCAGCGGCAGACGATGACGCACCGGCTCCGGGCCCTGCGGGTCCGCCGCCGGTTTCGTTCACCATGACTTCCGGTGCCCCGATCCGAGACGGCGCCACCTACGGCGTCGGAACGGTGATCGTCGCGCACTTCGCCGGTCCGGTCGATGAGGCCGCCGCCGCACGGGATCTGGTCGTGACCGCGAACCCGCCGGTCACCGGGTCCTGGCACTGGGTGAACAACACGACCGCGCACTGGCGCCCGCCGCAGTACTGGACGCCCGGCACCGTCGTCTCGGTGGCCGGGGGCCCGACGTTCACCATCGGTGCCTCCCATGTGTCGATCGCCGACGACGCGACCAAGAAGGTCAGCGTGTACGACGGCGGCGCGCTGGTACGGACCATGCCGACCTCGATGGGGCGCGGCGGCACCGAGACGGTCAACGGCAAGACGCTCAGTTTCTGGACCCAGCCAGGGATCTACACGGTGCTCGACAAGAGCAACCCGGTGATCATGGACTCGTCGACCTATGGGCTGCCCATCAACAATCACCTCGGGTACAAGGAGACCATCCCCTATGCCGTGCGGGTGAGTACCGACGGCGTGTACCTGCATCAGCTCGATGCGACGGTGTGGGCCCAGGGCAACACCAACACCAGCCATGGCTGCCTGAACTTGAACCACGACAACGCGCTGTGGTTCTACAACTTCTCGGTACCCGGCGACGTCGTCGAGGTGCGTAACACGGGCGGCAAGCCCCTGCAGCTCTGGCAAAACGGCGACTGGAGTGTGCCGTGGGACCAGTGGTGATAACGGTGCGGTCAATGTTGAGTGTCGGTGCGAGTCGCTGTGATGCACACCACAATACCTTCGGTATGATGGTGGGAGTCACGGCAAAAGTCCTAGTCACGACCGGTACTTAGCCGATAAAATTAAATAGCTGAAGTTATCAGTTTGAGGTCAGGAGTGGTCGTGGGAGCAGTAGCGCATTTGCCGAACCAGTACGAGTCGGTGCAGCCGGTGGCTGCGGCGGACGCATCGTTGATGGAGTTGCTGTCGACGTGTTCGGACATCATCGGGTCGACCTTTGCCGACCGCATCCGTGAACTCGGCGGTACCGACGCCGAAATTCAGCAGATGTCGACGTCAGCGGCCTACGCGGTGTTCGCGTGGTCCGCAGGCCGCGGCTTCGGCGTCTGAGCCAGTAGGCCGGTACCACCGGCGTCGAGCTGCGGCGCGTGTGGTTGCCGGTAACCGGCCGGACCTGGCCGGTCCTGCTCCTCCCATCGCAAGTACCCGCTTTGCCCGTCTTCGTGCGACGACCCTGTCGCATGGAGGCGGGCATTTTGCGTGGGAAGGGTCAGGGGCGGCGGCAGAGGGCCACGCCGGGGCTCGAAACGCTCGTGAATGTGCGGCCAGTGCGTCCCGAACATCAGATCGCTGATCTCTCCGCACATTCGCGGCGCCGCATCGGGCACACCTACCAAAACGCCGCACCGAGACCGGAGTCTCGGCGCGGCGTTTTCGTCTGACGGGTCAGACCGTCGCGTCGACCTTTCCTGCCGGGGCAGGCCACGGCACGGGAGCCGGCCGCTGGCGCACGATCTGCGGCCACCAGAACCACTTGCCCATGAGGGCGGCGATCGACGGCATCATGAACGATCGCACGACCAGGGTGTCGAACAGCAGGCCCAGACCGATGGTCGTGCCCACCTGGCCGATGATGCGCAGCTCGCTGATGATCATGGACGACATGGTGAAAGCGAAGACCAGGCCGGCGTTGGTGACCACCGAGCCGGTGCTGCCCATGGCGCGGATGATGCCGGTGTTGAGGCCGGCATGGATCTCTTCCTTGAACCGGGCGACCAGCAGCAGGTTGTAGTCCGCGCCGACGGCCAACAGGATGATCACCGACATCGGTATCACCATCCAGTGCAGCGGTAGGCCGATCAGGTACTGCCAGATGAGGATCGACATACCCAGCGACGCGCCCAGGGATATCGCCACCGTCGCTACGATCACCGAGGCTGCCACCACCGCTCGGGTGATGATCAGCATGATGACGAAAATCAGTGCGAGAGCAGAGATTCCGGCGATCATCAGGTCGTAGTCCGAACCCTCGGCCATATCGCGGAACGTCGCTGCGCTACCGGCAAGGTAGATCTTCGAGCCCTCCAGTGGGGTGCCCTTGATCGCCTCCTTGGCAGCCAGCTTGATGGAGTCGATGTGCGAGATGCCTTCGGGCGTAAGCGGATTGCCCTCATGCTGCACGATGAACCGCACCGACTTGCCGTCCGGCGAGATGAAGTTCTTCATGCCGCGCTTGAAATCGGCGCTGTCGAAGGCCTCCGGCGGCAGGTAGAACGAGTCGTCATTCTTGGACTTGTCGAAGGCCTCACCCATGGCACTGGAGTTCTTCTGGCCCTCGGCCTGCTGATCCAGCTGCCCCTTCTGGGTGGCGTACATCATCTGCATGTACTTCTTCATGTTCTTCATGGTCTCGATCTGCGGCGGCATGACCGTGACCATCTGCTTCGTCAGCGCGGACATCTTGTCCATGTCCGGGACGATGTTCTGGAAGTCGTCGGTCATGGTGTCGATGCCGTCGAGCGTGTCGAACACCGAGCGCATGGACCAGCACACCGGGATGTCGTAGCAGTGCGGTTCCCAGTAGAGGTAGTTGCGGATCGGCCGGAAGAAGTCGTCGAAATCGGAGATGTGATTGCGCAGATCTTCGATGTCGTACAACATGCCGTGCATCTTGGTGACCATGCTGTCCATGACGGTCGACATCTGAACCGTGATGGCCTGCATCTTGGTCATGGTGTCGATGCTCACCTGGATGTCGTTCACCTGCTTGAGCATGTTGGCCATCATGTCCTGCTGGTACTTCTGGTTCATCACCTGTGTGGTGCTCTGCATACCCAGCTGGAACGGAATGGTCGAGTGCTCGATGGGCGTGCCCTCGGGGCGGGTGATGGCCTGGACCTGAGCGATACCGGGAACGGCCACAACGGCTTTCGCGATCTTGTTGATCACGAGGAAGTCCGACGGGTTCCGCAGGTCGTGGTCGGTCTGCACCAGTAGCAGGTCCGGATTCATGCGGGCCGGGGAGAAGTGCCGGTTGGCGGCCGCGTAGCCCTCGTTGGAGGTCAGGTCCGCGGGCATGTACTGCCGGTCGTCGTAACTCGTCTTGTAGCCGGGGATGGCGATCAGGCCGACCAGCGCCACCGCGATGGTGGCGACCAGGATCGGACCCGGCCAGCGGGTGATCGCGGCGCCGATCTTGCGCCAGCCGCGCACCCGCATCTCGCGCTTCGGCTCCAGCGTCTTGCCGAACTTGGTGACCACGGTGATGAGGGCCGGGCCGAGGCTCAGCGCGGCGATCACGACGGTGACCATGCCGATGGCCAGCGGGATGCCCAGCGTCTGGAAGTACGGCAGCCGGGTGAAGTGCAGGCAGTACGTCGCACCGGCGATGGTCAGACCCGAACCGAGAATGACGTGCGCGGTGCCGTGATACATGTCGTAGTAGGCGTCGTCTTTGGACATCCCCGCGGTACGCGCTTCCTGGTACCGGCCGATCAGGAAGATCGCGTAGTCGGTGGCCGCCGCGATGGCCAGCATGGGCAGGAGGTTCGTGGCGAAGGTCGACAGGCCGATGACGTTGTAGAACCCGAGCACGGCCACCAGGCCGCGGGCCGCACCGACCAGCACCATGACGATGAACAGCTCGATCAGCACCGTGATGATCGACCGGTAGACCAGCAGCAGCATGATGATGATGACCGCGAAGGACACCGCCTCCATGATCTTGAGGCTGCGGTCGCCGGCGACGTTCATGTCGGAGGCCTGTGCCGCCGCGCCGGTGACGTAACTCTTCACACCCGGCGGGGCCGGGACGCTCTCGAGGATCTTGTCGACGGTCTCGACGGATTCGTTGGCCAGTGACTCGCCCTGGTTGCCGCGCAGGTAGACCTGCACGTAGGCGGACTTGCCGTCCGCGCTCTGGGAGCCCGACGCGGTGAGCGGGTCGCTCCAGAAGTCCTGGACGTGCTCGACGTGCGCGGTGTCGGCCTGGAGCTTGGCGACGATCTGGTCGTAGTACGCGTGCGCGGCGGCGTCCAGGGGCTGCTCGCCTTCGAGCACCACCATGGCCGAGCTGTCGGAGTCGAACTCCTTGAAGTCGGAACCGACCTGCTTCATCGCGATCATCGACGGCGCGTCGTGCGGCGACATCGAGACCGAGCGCATCTTGCCGACCTCGTCGAGCGGCGGGACGATCGTGCTCAGCACCACGACGATGCCGATCCAGACGACGATGACCGGGATCGCGAGGGTGCGGATCAGGCGGGGAATCAGGGGCCGATGAGGCTTTTCGGCCTTCGGGATGACGGCCGTCGGTTCGTCGGCGGTGTTGTTCACGGGGTGGCTCATGCAGATTTCACCAGGCAGAAGGTCTGGGCGTGCACGCCCGTGGAGG
>NZ_JMHT01000084.1 GCF_001905655.1 Mycobacterium sp. ST-F2 | reverse complement strand
TGCTCGACTCCGCGGTGACCGCCCGCGGCGCCGCCCCGCCACAATGGCTCGCCGACCGGCTCGCGGCCCGGCTGGCTGATCTGGGCAGCTACCCGACCTCCGCCGACGTCACCGCGGCCCGCGCGGCGGTGGCGGCCCGGCACGGCCGTGACCTGCATGAAGTGGCCCTCCTGGCGGGTGGCGCCGAGGGATTCGCACTGCTGCCGCAGCTGCGACCCCGTCTGGCGGCGCTGATCGCGCCGTCGTTCACCGAGCCCGAGGCCGTGTTCGACGCCGCCGGGGTGCCCGTCGCGCACGTGGTCCTGGACGCGCCGTTCCGGCTGTCCGGGGCGGCGGTGCCGGCCGAAGCGGACCTCGTGGTTGTGGGCAACCCCACCAATCCGACGGGCGTCCTGCACCGCCGCGACGAGATTCTGGCGCTGCGGGCGCCCGGGCGCATCGTCGTCGTCGACGAGGCTTTTGCCGATGCGGTGCCCGGCGAACCGGAGTCGTTGGCCGGGGAGTCGCTGCCCGACGTCGTGGTGTTGCGGAGCCTGACCAAGACGTGGTCGCTGGCCGGGCTGCGGGTCGGCTACGCGCTGGGCGCGCCCGAGGTGCTGGCACGGCTGACGTCGCGCCGCCCGCACTGGCCGCTGGGCACGCTGCAACTCGAGGCGCTGACGGCGTGCAGTGCGCCGGCCGCCGTCGCGGAGGCCGAATCGGGTGCGCGCCGGCTAGCCGACCTGCGGGCCGAGATGGCGGCGGGTCTGACGGCCGCCGGTTTTCCGGTTGCCGACGGCGTCGCCCCCTTTGTCCTGTTCTCGGTGCCAGACGCCGAGCTGGCCCGGAAGTACCTGGCGGAGAAGGGGATTGCGGTGCGCCGCTGCGACACGTTCGTCGGGCTGCCGGGCGGCTACCTGCGCGCGGCGGTCCGGCCGGAATGGCCGGTCCTGGTCGAGGCCCTACAGGAGGTGCTCTGGTGAGTGTGCCGTTGCGCGACATCATCGCCGCGCTGGACCGTGCATATCCGCCGGCCCTGGCGCACAGCTGGGACTCGGTGGGCCTGGTGTGTGGCGACCCGTCCGAGATGGTCGAGTCGGTGACCGTCGCGGTCGACGCGACCGCGGCCGTGGCGGCGTCGGTGCCCGACGGCGGGCTCCTGCTCGCGCATCACCCACTGCTGCTGCGCGGCGTGGACACCGTGGCCGCCGACACCGGCAAGGGTGCGCTGATCCACTCACTGATCCGCCGCGGCGCGGCACTGTTCAGCGCGCACACCAATGCCGACGCGGCCGCGCCCGGGGTATCCGACGCGCTGGCCGAGGCGCTGGGGCTGCAGGTCGACGGGGTGCTCGAGCCCGAGGAGGGGCGCGCTGACCTGGACAAATGGGTCGTCTTCGTGCCGCACGAAAATGCCGATGCGGTCCGGGACGCGATGTTCGCCGCCGGTGGCGGCCAGATCGGCGACTACTCGCACTGCAGCTGGACCACGGCGGGCGTCGGGCAGTTCCTGCCACACGAGGGTGCGACGCCGGCCATCGGGAGCATCGGTGCAGTTGAACTCGTGCCGGAAGACCGTGTCGAGGTGATCGCGCCGGCCCGGCTGCGTTGGGCGGTCCTGTCGGCGATGCGCGCCGCGCACCCCTACGAGGAACCGGCGTTCGATGTGCTCGCCCTGGCGCCGCTGCCGTCGGACGTGGGCATCGGGCGTGTCTGCTCGTTGCCGGAGCCGGAACCGTTGTCGGCCTTCGCTTCCCGTGTCGCGCGCGGGCTGCCCGCGACGTCGTGGGGGGTGCGCGCGTCGGGTGATCCGGACGCCATGGTGTCGCGGGTCGCGGTCTGTGGCGGCGCCGGCGACTCGCTGCTGGGCGCGGTGACCCGCTCGGGCGTCGACGTTTACGTGACCTCTGATCTGCGCCACCATCCGGCCGACGAACACCGGCGGGTGTCGGACGTGGCGCTGGTCGATGTGGCGCATTGGGCGAGTGAATTTCCGTGGTGCGAGCAGGCCGCCGGGGTCTTGCGTGCACAATTCGGTGATGCGTTGCCGGTGCGGGTCAGCCAGATCCGCACCGACCCCTGGAACGTCGAGATAACCTGCTGAGAGACGTGAACATGAAAGCTGAAGTGTCGCAACAACGTTTGTTGCTCGAGGTGGCCGAAGTGGACGCCGCGCTGACCCGCCTGACGCACCGGTCGACGCACCTGGTCGAGCAACAGCGCTTCGACGCGGTACAGGCCGAGCACCGCGAGGCCAACGATCGGCTGGCGGCGCTGAGCATCGCCGTCGAGGATTTGGACGCGCAGATCGCCAAGTTCGAGTCCGAGATCGATGCGGTGCGCCAGCGGGAGACCCGTGACCAGCAGCTGATGGACAGCGGTTCGGTCGGCGCCAAGCAGGTGGCCGAACTGCAGCACGAGCTGGAGACGCTGCAGCGCCGGCAGGCCGCGTTGGAGGAGCAGCAGCTGGAGATCATGGAACGCCGCGAAGAACTGCAGGGTGAGCAGAACGAGGAGCTCGCCCTGATCGATGCGCTCCAGGGCGATCTGACCTCGGCGCAGGTCGAGCGCGACCAGGCGCTGGTGTCCATCGACGAGTCGCGCAAGGTGGCGGCCGACCGGCGCAAGGCGCTGCTGGACTCGGTGGCCCCGGAACTGGCCGAGATGTACGAGAAACAGCGCAAGCTGGGCGGCCCCGGTGCGGGGCTGCTGCAGGGCAGCCGCTGCGGCGCCTGCCGCATCGACCTGGATCGTGGTGAGCTGTCCCGGGTTTCGGCCGCCGCTCCCGACGACGTGCTGCGTTGCCCCGAGTGCGGCGCGATTCTGGTGCGGGTCAAGGACTTCCGTGCGGGAGAAACCGGTCTGTGAGAGTTCTGGTCGAGGCCGACGGCGGGTCGCGCGGCAATCCGGGACCCGCGGGCTATGGCGCCGTGGTGTTTTCGGCCGACCGGGCCGAGGTGCTGGCAGAAAGTAGTGCCTCCATCGGCGTGGCGACCAACAACGTCGCCGAATACCGGGGGCTGATCGCCGGTCTGGAGGCCGCGGCCGCGTTGGACGCCGATGACGTTGCGGTGTCGATGGATTCCAAACTGGTGGTCGAGCAGATGTCGGGCCGCTGGCAGGTCAAGCACCCGGACCTGCTTCCGCTGAACCGCGAGGCGACGGCGTTGGCGCGGCGCTTCGGGCACGTGACCTACACCTGGATTCCGCGGGCGCAGAACTCCCACGCCGACCGGTTGGCCAATGAGGCGATGGACGCTGCGGCGGCACCGGCGGTTTCTCCAGCTGCGGTAGCCGAGTCGAAAGCCGCTGCGGCACAGCCGTCCCCACCCGGGTGGACCGGCGCCGTGGGCGCGCCGACCCGATTCCTGCTGTTGCGACACGGGCAGACCGAACTGTCGGTGCACCGGCGCTACTCGGGCCGCGGTAATCCGCCCTTGACAGAATTGGGTCGCGAGCAGGCCGCCGCGGCGGCGGCGTATATCGCTGGCATCGAAGGCATCTCGGCGGTGATCAGTTCGCCGCTGCAGCGGGCGCTGGACACCGCGAAGGCCGCGGCCAATGCGCTCGGCCTCGATGTGACCGTGGACGACGACCTGATCGAAACCGACTTCGGCGCTTGGGAAGGCCTGACCTTTCGCGAAGCGGCCGAACGGGATCCGGAGTTGCACCGCAGCTGGCTGGGGGACACCAGCGTCGCACCGCCGGACGGGGAGAGCTTCGATACGGTGACGCACCGGATTCGCCGCGCCCGCAACCGGATCATCGCCGAGCACGGCGCGACGACGGTGCTCGTGGTCTCGCATGTCACGCCGATCAAGACGATCCTGCGGCAGGCGCTCGATGCCGGGCCCGGCATCCTGTACCGGCTGCACCTGGATCTGGCGTCACTGAGCATCGCCGAGTTCTTCGGCGACGGCGGTTCCGCCGTCCGGTTGGTCAATCAGACCGCCTATCTGTAGGCCCATCTGATGCCGGCCGGACAACAACGGCTTCGACCCGAGCCCCGACTACCACGGCAGCGACGAGCTGGAGCACGGCCTCACCTGGTTCCCCTGGATCCTGCGCAGCGTCTTCCTGGCCCCGGCATATCCGGCGAACTAGCGGGGCGCTCGGGCTCATCGGTTCTCCTGTGACACAGTCGATCTGGAGTCGTCAACTTTCCTTGACCGGCAAGGAAAGTTGACGACTCCCGGCGAGGGTTGGTCGGAGAGAGGCTCGACGGCCGGGGCGCCTGGCCCGACGGGCTCAGTTGCGCACGTGCAGCTTCTCGCCATGCGGTCCGAAGATGGCGATCGCCTCCACGGGGCCGTCGACGGTGCCGAACCAGTGCGGCGTCCAGGTCGAGAACTCCACGGCCTCACCGGGTTTGATGGTGAAGTCGCGCTCGCCCAGCAGTAGCCGAAGGTTGCCCGACAGCACGTAGAGCCACTCCTGGCCGTCGTGCACTGGCAGCTCGGCCGGTGGCGTGCGCCGCCGCGCGCTCACGCGGATCTTGAACGTGTGCAGACCACCGGCCGGCCCGCCGCGGGTCAGCGGCCAGTAGGTGATGCCGCCGCGGGTGTGTGAGGACCCACGGACCCGCGGGTCCTCGGCCTCGGGTGCGCGCATGAGTTCGTCGGTGCTGATCGACAGCGCCGCGGCGAGCCGCGGCAGGTGGTCGAGCGCGAACCGGCGCTTGCCCGACTCCAGTCGGCTCAAAGTCGAGATGTCGATATCGGCCGCGCGTGCAACGTCTTCCAGCGTCATGCCGCGTTGTGTGCGCAGTTCCCGCAGCCTTCGCCGGACGCGCGCTTCGATGTCGTCGTCCTCAGGGTTTGCCTGCATGGCAAATCAGCTTGGCATTTTCGGCATCGCCCGGCAAGGTCGGTGTCATGAACAACGAATGGGAATGTGCCGTCGTCGGGGGCGGCGCGGCGGGGCTGAGCGCCGCACTGGTGCTCGGCCGCGCCCGACGACGAACGCTCGTGATCGACGCCGGCGAGCAGAGCAATCGCGCGGCACACGGCATCGGGGGACTGCTGGGCCACGACGGACGACCGCCTGCGGACCTGTACGCCGACGGCCGCCGCGAGTTCGCCCAGTACCCGTCGGTCCAGGTCGTCGACGGGCTGGTGACCGGCGCAACGGCGCACGACGGTCCCACGTTCCGGCTCGAACTCGCCGACGGATCTGTGCACCATGCCCAGCGGATACTCCTGGCCGGCGGCATGCACTACGAGGCACCCGACATCCCGGGGCTGAACGACCATTGGGGACGGTCGGTGTTCCACTGCCCGTTCTGCCACGGCTGGGAAGCGCGCGATCAGGCGCTGGCCGTCCTGGCCGACGGCGACCGGGCCGTGCACATGGCGCTCATGCTGCGCGGCTGGACCGACGACGTCGTCGTCGTCACGAACGGCCCCTCCGGACTGGACGACGACCAGTACCGCGCGCTGGCCGACGCCGGTGTGCAGGTCGATGAGCGCAAGATCGTCGAATTCGCCTCGCGCGACGGTGCATTGGCAGCCATCGTGTTCGCCGACGGCGACGAACTCAAGCGCGAGGGCGTGCTGGTGGCCAGCGCGCTACGGCAGCGGACCGACCTGGCGACTCAGCTCGGTGTGCGGATCGCCCCGCCCGGGCCGGCCGTCGTCGACGCCGTGAAGGTCGACCCGATGCAGCGCACGTCGGTGCCCGGCGTCTTCGCTGCGGGCGACGTCTGCGCACAGATGCCTCAGGTGGCTTCGGCGATCGCTGCCGGTTCCGCCGCAGCCGCCGCGATCGTGCAGAGTCTGCTGCACGACCAGTTCGGCCTACCCGTCATGCCCTGGCCCGTCTTCGATCAGCAGGAGGAGTCCGATGTCCACAACTGAAACGCCGCAAGAGCACTGGGAAGGCCGGTACGCGGAGAAGCCGCAGATGTGGAGCGGCCGGGTCAACGCCAACTTCGCGAAGATCGCCGGCGAGCTGCCCCCGGGCCGCGCACTGGATCTGGGGTGCGGCGAGGGCGCCGACGCGATCTGGCTGGCCACCGAGGGCTGGGAGGTGGTGGCGGTCGACATCGCCACCAACGCCCTCGACCGGGCGCGCAGTGCGGCCGAGGCCAGGGGAGTGGCCGGGCGCATCGACTTCCAGCACCACGACCTGTCGCACAGTTTTCCGACGGGCAGCTTCGATCTGGTGTCGGCGCAGTTCCTGCATTCCACGGTCCATCTGGAGCGCCGGCAAATACTGCAGCAGGCGGCAGCGGCCGTCGCTCCCGGCGGCACGCTACTGATCGTCGACCATGGCGAGGCGCCGCCCTGGGCCTCCCAACACATCCATGACCACCGCTTTCAGTCCGCCGACGAGGTCGTCGCCGAGCTCGATCTGCCCGACGAAGGCTGGCAGCCGCAGCACGTCGGTACTGTGGAACGCGAGGCGATCGGCCCTACTGGCGAAGCCGCCGTCTTGCGGGACAATCTGATCGTCCTGCGCCGCACGCACTGATCGGAGGGCACCAGGTGGTCAAACACCGGCTCGACATCCGACTGGTCGCGGAGTCGATGCTGTTGGTGACCGCCTGTCTGTGCCTGCTGTGGGGCAGCGTCGAGGCGGTCCAGGTCCTGACCGACGCCATGGGCAACTCACTGGCCACCTCCGGCGACTGGTCGCTGGGGCCGGCCGCCGCGCTGCTGGTGTACGGCCCGCAAAAGGTGTGGTCGGCCTGGGCCATCACGGTGCCGGTGATCGTGGTGTTCGGGCTCGGCCTGGCCGCGGTCCGCACTCGTCGGGACGGGCCGCGCTGGCTCAAGCAGGTGCTCCTGGCGTACGGCGCGGTAGTCGTGCTGGACTCGCTGGTCGCGGCGCTCTGACCAGCTGATATGGTGGTCCGCGCGGACGAGTTGGCCGGGCGGCCGCGGGACCGGAAGGTTTCGAGGAAAGTCCGGACTTCACAGAGCAGGGTGATTGCTAACGGCAATCCGAGGTGACTCGCGGGACAGTGCCACAGAAAACAGACCGCCGTCTGAGCCTGGTGCGAAGACGGTAAGGGTGAAACGGTGCGGTAAGAGCGCACCAGCATTCCGGGTGACCGGAGTGGCTAGGCAAACCCCACCCGAAGCAAGGCCAAGAAGGCCGCAACCTGGTTGCGGTTGCGCAGGTGCCCAAGGGCTGCTCGCCCGAGCCTGTGGGTAGGCCGCTTGAGGTACCCGGCGACGGTGTACCCAGATGGATGGTCGCCGCCTCGCCACCAGTAATGGTGGCGGGGAACAGAATCCGGCTTACAGGCCAGCTCGTCCGCCCCGCTACTTCTTCACCTTGCGCATCGCGCGAGCCAGCGCCTTGAGCGACGCGTCCAATTGCAGCCGGGCGTACTCGGCGACCTCGGCCTCCTGCTGGTACAGGATGCCGTAGGTGAAGGTGTCCTCGCCCGCGGCGTGGGCGGCTTCGGCCTGCTGGACCAGATGTCCGCGGCTGACGTAGCTGTCCTGGTGGTCGCCCAGGAGCGTTTGGATGTCCTTGGCGCAGTCGGCCACCTTCGACTCGCCCATGGCGGCAGCGGTGTAGCGAAGCCGCTTGGCGCCCTTGCGGATTTGGTGCAGCGCTTCCTCGCTGTCCTCGGCGCCCTCGGCTTCCGCCGATTCAGCCCGCCGCACCGACTTGCGGACGCGGCGGTAGGCGCCGCCGACGGTCACGGGCTTGGCGTCTTCGTCGGCGGTGGCCGGCTGGGTGTTGTCGACGACGATCGCGTCGAGCGCGTCGAGCAGGCGGAAGTACCGCTCCGACCGCATGGCCGTCAGCGACCGGCGCAGCCCGGACTGGTAGCGCCGCTGCGAGCCGTCGACGAGGCGCTCGCGCACCTGCCCACGAACCAGCTCCGGCGCCAGCCCCTTCAACGCGTCGTCGTACCGCATGGCGAGCACCTCGGCGTCGCGCGCCGTGCCCAGTACGGCGGCCAGCAGTTTCAGCTCGTCGAGCACCCACTCACGCTCGCCGAGATTCCCGGTCTCCTGCAGCAGGCTGCGGATCTTGCGGATCGTGACCCGCATCTGGTGCACCGAATCGAAGGCGTCGGCGCGGACGGCGCGATCCCAGTCGATCAACTCGGCGATGTGCGCCGCGATGGCGCGGTGCACCTTGTCCGTCGGCTCGGGCGCCGCCTGGGGCGCGTCCCCGCCCCGCGCCGCGGCGAGGACCTTGGCCAGCTTGGACCCGTGCCCGGCCGGCTGTGCGCCCGCGTCGAAGAGCCGGTTGGCCAGCCGGTCGAGCACCTCGGGACCCGAGTCGGCGGCCGCCGAATCCGCGCCGACCAGCTCCAGCTCCCACTCGCGCCAGTTCTGCAGCGACTCGCCCGCCGTGGCGGTGACCCGGTCGTCGCAGAACTCGGCCAGCTCGGTGTCGTCCGGCGTGTAGAGCATCGAGACGGTGCGCTCGGTCTCGATGCGGGCGACGGGCTGCAGCGAGCGGTCGCGCACGATGGCCAGCACGATGTCGCGCAGTTCGTCGGGCACGCTCTCGCGCGCCGCGGTGATCGGCAGCCGCACCTCGGTGCGCGCGTCGGCTCCGGCGGGCAGCTTCAGGTGCCAGCCCGCGTCGGTGCCGCCGGTGCGCCGGCGCAGGGTGATCTTGTGCGCCGCCAGATCATGATCCGGGGTGTCGAAGTACACCGCGTCGAGGTGCGCGACCGGCAGTTGCTCGACCCGGCCGACGGCGGACAATCCGTCGAACGACGGGGACACCGTGCTGTCGACCACCGCGAACTTGCGTTCAATCTCGGTGTGGCGGGACGGTTTACGCTTGCCAGCGGCCATGTTCACCTTCAGTTGCGACCCGGGACGGGCAGTACCAACGCTGCCATTAGGGTGCCATATCGCGACGCGGCACCCGCTGCCGATAACGTCTTGAAGCGTGACCGAATTCGAGACACTGAAGTTCGCCCAGTCCGGTGCCGTCGTGAATATCGTGCTCGACCGGCCCGAGGCGGCCAACGGCATGAACGACGCGCTCACCCGCGACCTCGCGAAGGCTGCCGCGCTGTGCGACACCGCCGGCGTGAAGGTCGTCACGCTCACCGGCGCCGGCCGGTTCTTCTGCGCCGGCGGCGACCTCAAGGCGATGGCTGCCGCCGAGGACCCGGGCGCGTTCGTCAAAGGCATCGCCGACGACCTGCACCGCGCCATGTCGACGTTCGCCCGCATGGACGCCGTGCTGATCACCGCCGTCAACGGCGTCGCCGCCGGGGCGGGCTTCCCGCTGGGCGTCTCCGGTGATCTGGTGCTCGCCGCCGAGTCGGCGTCGTTCACCATGGCGTACACCAAGGCCGGCCTGAGCCCCGACGGCGGATCGTCGTATGTGCTGCCGCGGCTGATCGGCCTGCGCCGGACGCAGGAACTCATGATCACCAACCGCGTGCTGAAGGCTGCGGAGGCCGCCGACTGGGGCCTGGTCACGCGCGTCGTGCCCGACGCCGAGTTGCCCGCCGCGCTGGAGGAACTGGCCGCCGAGGTCGCGACGCAGCCCGGCGGTTCGAACGCCGCCGTCAAGCAGCTGCTGCTGACCACCTACGGCGCCGACTACGAGACCCAGCTGGAACGCGAGGGCCGGCTGATCGCCAAGTGTGCGTCGTCGGCCGACGGCAAAGAGGGCGTCGGCGCGTTCGTCGGCAAGCGCAAGCCGGAATTCGCGTAACTGCTCTGCCGAGAAGACGCAAAACTGTCGCATTTCCCGGGAAATGCGACAGTATTGCGTCTTGTCGCGAGGGGGACGTACCCCAGCTCGTGCAACTAACTCAGTAGGAGTGTTCCTCGGCCGGGAACACGCTGGACGCCACCTCGGCGGCGTATTGCCGTGCGGCGCGGCCCAATTCGGCCCCGACGTCGCCGAAGCGCTTGACGAACTTGGCGGTCTTGCCCGCCGTCATGCCCGCCATGTCCTGCCACACCAGCACCTGTGCGTCGCAGTTGGCGCCGGCGCCGATGCCGACGGTCGGGATGGTCAGTTTGCCGGTGATCTGGGTGGCCAGCTCCGCCGGCACCATCTCGAGTACGACGGCGATGGCACCGGCCTCGGCGACGGCGATGGCGTCGTGGATGGTCTGGTCGCCGGCCTCACCGCGGCCCTGGACCCGGAAGCCGCCGAGCCCGTTGACGCTCTGCGGGGTGAAACCGATGTGGGCCACGACGGGGATGCCGGCCTGGGTCAGTGCGGCGATCTGCTCGACCATCCGCTCACCGCCCTCCAGCTTGACCGCGTGGGCGCCGGTCTCCTTCATGAAGCGGGTCGCCGTCGCGAGAGCCTGCTGCGGGCTCGCCTCGTAGCTCCCGAACGGCAGATCGGCGACCACCAGCGCGTGCGGGGCACCCTTGACGACCGCGCGGGCCAGGGGGATCAGCTCGTCGATGGTGATGGGCAGCGTGGTGTCGTAGCCGTAGACCACGTTGGCCGCCGAATCGCCGACCAGCAGGACGGGAATCTCGGCGTCATCGAAAATGCGGGCAGAGGAGTAGTCGTAGGCCGTGAGCATCGCCCACTTGTGGCCTTCGGCCTTCCATTTCGCCAGGTGGTGGGTACGAATCTTGGTGCGCGGGGTCGTACAGACAGACTCCGGGGCAGCGCCGTAAACCTGATCAGACATCGTCGTCCTCAAATGTGTTGGTCGGTACGAACCTCGAGGCCCAGATCGGGTCCCCGGGACGTTTGACGCTGTCAAGTCTGCCACCACCGCACCCCCAAGGTGAACGACACATGAAGTGGAATGCCTCACATTGGGTAATCCGGGCCGCCTACGATCACGCCCATGCCCGGATACCAACGGCTCAGCGGACTCGACGCCAGCTTCCTCTATCTGGAGACCGCCGTGCAGCCGCTGCACGTGTGCGCGGTGCTGGAACTCGACGCCGCCACCATTCCGGGCGGTTACACGTTCGACAAGATGCGCCAGATGCTCAGTGAGCGCATCGCGGCCATGCCGCAGTTTCGCGAGAAGCTGGCCGACTCGCCGCTGAACCTCGACCACCCCGTGTGGGTCGAGGACCCGGATTTCGACATCGACCGGCACGTCCACCGGATCGGGCTGCCGGCCCCGGGCGGCCGTGTCGAGCTGTCCGAGATCTGCGGCCACATCGCCGCGCTGCAGCTGGACCGCAGCCGCCCGCTGTGGGAGATGTGGGTGATCGAGAACATCGCCGGCACCGACGCCCACGACGGCGGCCGGCTGGCGGTGATGACCAAGATGCACCACGCCGGCATCGACGGCGTCACCGGCGCCAACCTGATGTCACAGCTGTGCACCCTCGAGCCGGACGCGCCGGCGCCGGAGCCCGTCCCGGCCGCCGGCACCGCCTCCGAACTCGAGATCGCGGTGGGCGGCGCGGTCAAGTACTTCACCCGGCCGCTGAAGCTGGCCAACGTGCTGCCCTCGACGGCGACGACCGTCATCGACACCGTCCGCCGCGCCGCCAAGGGACTGACCATGGCGGCGCCGTTCGCCGCACCCAAGACGGCCTTCAACGTCAATGTCACCGCGCACCGCAACGTCGCCTTCGCGCAGCTGGACCTCGCGGACATCAAGACCGTCAAGAACCACTTCCACGTCAAGGTCAACGACGTGGTGCTGGCGCTGGTGTCGGGCGCGCTGCGGCGCTACCTGGCCGAGCGCGACGCGCTGCCGGAATCGACCCTGGTGGCCATGTGCCCGGTGTCCGTGCGCGACAAATCCGACCGCCCGGGCCGTAATCAGGTATCCGGCATGTTCGCCAAACTCGAAACCACCATCGAAGACCCGGCCGAGCGCCTGCGGGCCATCGCCGACTCGAGCACCGTTGCCAAACAACACAGTTCGGCCATCAGCGCGACGTTGCTACAGGACTGGTCGCAGTTCGCCGCGCCGTCGGTGTTCGGCGCCGCGATGCGGGTGTTCGCATCGACGGGCCTGGCCGAGGCCAAGCCCGTGCACAACCTCGTCGTTTCGAACGTGCCCGGTCCGCAGGATCCGCTGTACATGCTGGGCGCCGAGGTCAAGGCGATGTACCCGCTGGGCCCGCTGTTCCACGGCTCCGGGCTCAACATCACCGTGATGTCGCTCAACGGCACGCTCGACGTCGGCCTGATCTCCTGCCCGGAACTGGTTCCGGACCTGTGGGACATGGCCGACGAGTTCGCCGCCGCGTTGGACGAACTGGTTGCCGCCGCCACCGTCTGACGGCGCGCGGCAACGCCCTCATCAGGTCAGACCAGCGCACATGGCACCATGGTCGACCATGAACCTCAGACGGGGGAGTCTCGCCGCAGCAATGGTGCTCGTGCTGGCGACAGGCTGCAGCCAGGTGATCGACGGACGCGCCACCCGCGCGGTGCCGAAGCCGGGCGCGCCCCTGCAGTGGTCGCCGTGCCAGACCACATCCCCGGACTCGCAGTCGCGCATCCCCAAGGGCGCCGAGTGCGCGATGCTGTCGGTGCCCGTCGACTACAGCAAGCCCGACGGCGACGTCGCCCAATTGGCGCTGCTGCGGATCAAGGCGACCGGCGACAAGATCGGTTCGCTGGTGATCAACCCCGGCGGTCCGGGGGAGTCCGGCGTCAGCGCCGCGGTGTCGTTGCTCAACAACATTCCCGACTCGGTACGGCAGCGCTTCGACCTTGTCGGCTTCGACCCCCGCGGCGTCGGGTCCTCCAAGCCCGCGGTGTGGTGCAACTCCGACGCCGACAACGACCGCCAGCGCGCCGACCCACAGGTCGACTACTCGCCGGCCGGTGTCGCGCACATCGAGGCCCAGACCAAGGAGTTCGTGCAGCGCTGCGTCGACAAGATGGGCAAGGAGTTCCTGGAGAACGTCGGAACCGCCAACGTCGCCAAGGATTTGGATGCCATCCGGGCCGCCCTCGGCGACGACAAGCTGACCTACCTGGGTTACTCGTACGGCACCCGGATCGGCGCGCAGTACGCCGAGGACTACCCGGACAAGGTGCGCTCGATGATCCTCGACGGCGCCGTCGACCCCAACGCCGATCCGATCGAAGCCGACATCAACCAGGCCGCCGCGTTCCAGACCGCGTTCAACAACTACGCCGCCGACTGCGCCACCAGCCCGGACTGCCCGCTGGGGACCGACCCGGCCAAGGTCAACGACGTCTACCACAGCCTGGTCGACCCGCTGGTCCAAAAGCCCGCTCCCACAAAGGATCCGCGTGGTCTGAGCTACAGCGACGCGCTGGTCGGCACCATCCTGCCGCTGTACTCGCCGGCGATGTGGAAGGACCTCACCGCAGGCCTCACCGAGCTCGCGGGCGGCCACGGCGACATCATGCTGCGGCTCGCCGACGCCTACATGGGTCGCGACCCCGACGGCCACTACGACAACTCGACCGATGCCCGGGTGGCGGTCAACTGTGTCGACGAACCGCCGATCACCGACCGCGCCAAGGTGATTGCCGAGGACAAGCGCACCCGCGAGGTGGCGCCGTTCATGAGCTACGGCCAGTTCACCGGCGACGCCCCGCTGGGCACCTGCGCGTTCTGGCCGGTGCCGCCGACGTCGAAGCCGCACGAGATTTCGGTCAAGGGCCTGGCTCCGACGCTGGTGGTGTCGACGGTCCACGACCCGGCCACGCCGTATCAGGCCGGCGTGGACCTGGCCAAGGAACTCGGTGGCAGTCTGCTGACGTTCGACGGCACGCAGCACACCGTGGTGTTCCAGGGCAACAGCTGCGTCGACGACCACGCTGCCGGCTATCTGGTCAACGGGACCGTGCCCGAGGCCGGCGCGAAATGCTGAGTCGCGAATAGCGGCAGCGCGAAAAACGCGGTGCCGCCGGGAGATAACCGTTCGGTCACCGTCTGATTGCCGGGTTGTCTCCCTCCGGAACCAGGCTTCGGCTCGGCTGTGCGCCGTGCGACCATGTGTGCCATGTGGCGGGCGGGCAGTCGAGGACGACGGTGTGCGGTAGGGGTCGTCGGATTGCTGGTGGCCATCAGCGCCGCACCGGGATCGGTCGCGCACGCGGCTCCCGAATCTCTGCAGTCCTACTACGAACAGGCACCGGCCTGGGGCGGCTGCGAACCCTTCATCGGTGACACGACGGACTTGCCGACGGCGCGGTGCGCCAACATCAGCGTCCCCGTCGACTACGCGGATCCGCAAGGGCCGCAAGCGAAGCTGGCCGTCATCCGGGTCCCGGCCTCGGGCCAGCGACTCGGCGTGCTGCTGGTCAACCCGGGTGGTCCGGGCGCGTCGGCCGTCAACACCGTCGCGGGCATGGGCGCCGTCCTGTCCGACACCGAGATCGGCCGCAGCTTCGATCTCGTCGGCTTCGATCCGCGTGGCGTGGGGCATTCGACGCCGCAGTTGCGGTGCCGCAGCGACGCCGAATTCGACGCGAACCGCCGCGACCCGATGGTCGACTACAGCCCGGCCGGGGTGGCGCACATCGAAGCCGTCAGCCGCCGTACGGCGCAGGACTGCCTGCAACAGATGGGCAGCAGCTTCCTGGCCAACGTCGGAACCGCCTCGGCGGCAAGGGATATGGACGTGGTGCGGGCCGCACTCGGGGAGTCGCAGATCAACTATCTGGGCTTCTCCTACGGCACCGAACTCGGTGCGGCCTATGCCGAACGGTTCCCGGACCGGGTGCGCGCCATGGTGCTCGACGGTGCCGTCGACCCCAATGCCGATCCGGTCACCGAGAACCTGCTCCAATTGGCCGGATTCCAAACGGCTTTCAACGACTATGCGGCGGACTGCGCGCAGTCGGTCGGCTGCCCGCTGGGGACCGACCCGACGCAGTTCGTGGCGCGGTACCAGCAGTTGGTCAATCCGCTCGCCGTGCGTCCGGGCCTGACGTCCGATCCGCGTGGCCTGAGCTACTCCGACGCGATCACCGGCACCATCAACGCGCTCTATACGAAGAAGTACTGGAAGTTCCTGACCAGCGGGCTGATCGGACTGCAGCGCGGCGGTGACGCCGGCGATCTGCTGCTGCTGGCCGACGATTACCAGCACCGTGATCAGAACGGTCGCTACGCGCCCCTGCAGGACGCGTTCACCGCGATCCGGTGCGTCGACGCGCCGTTCCCGACCGATCCCGCGACCTGGGCGGCCGCCGACCAGCGGGCGCGCCAGCTGGCGCCGTTCATGAGCTACGGCCAGTACACCGGCTACGCGCCGCGCGACGTCTGCGCCATGTGGCCGGTGCCCGCGACCTCCCGTCCGCACGCACCGGCGTCGCCCGGCCCGGGCAAGGTCGTCGTCGTCTCCACCACGCACGACCCGGCCACGCCGTACCAAGCCGGGGTGAATCTGGCGCGCGAACTCGGCGCCTCACTGATCAGCTACGAGGGCACCCAGCACACCGTCGTGTTCAACGGCGACAGGTGCGTCGACACGGCTGTGGTGGCGTTCCTGCTCCAGTCTGTGCTGCCTGCGGCGGGATTGCGGTGCTGACCTGAGCGTCTCACCAGCGAAACATGCCGAACAGAGTCCACTTGGTAACACGGATTTAACAGCTGCTGCCTACGCTGCGGACATGGATCGCCAGAAGGAATTCGTGCTGCGCACGCTGGAAGAACGCGACATTCGCTTTGTCCGGTTGTGGTTCACCGACGTGCTCGGATACCTCAAGTCCGTGGCGATCGCGCCGGCCGAGCTGGAAGGCGCCTTCGAAGAGGGCATCGGCTTCGACGGATCCGCCATCGAGGGCTTCGCCCGCGTCTCCGAGGCCGACATGGTGGCCCGGCCGGATCCGTCCACTTTCCAGGTGCTGCCGTGGACCACCAAGAGCACCGGCAAGCATTACTCGGCCCGCATGTTCTGCGACATCACCATGCCCGACGGCTCGCCGTCGTGGGCCGACTCGCGGCACGTGCTGCGCCGCCAGCTGGCCAAGGCCAGCGATCTGGGCTTCTCCTGCTACGTGCACCCGGAGATCGAGTTCTTCCTGCTGGAGCCCGGCCCCAACGACGGCTCGGTGCCGGTGCCGGCCGACAACAACGGCTACTTCGACCAGGCCGTGCACGACTCGGCGCCGAACTTCCGCCGGCACGCCATCGAGGCCCTCGAGTCGATGGGCATCTCGGTGGAGTTCAGCCACCACGAGGGTGCGCCCGGTCAGCAGGAGATCGACCTGCGTTACGCCGACGCCCTGTCGATGGCCGACAACGTCATGACGTTCCGGTACCTGGTCAAGGAAGTCGCGATCAACGAAGGCGTGCGCGCCACGTTCATGCCCAAGCCCTTCAGCCAGTACCCGGGCTCGGCGATGCACACCCACATGAGCCTGTTCGAGGGCGAGACCAACGCCTTCCACAGCGCCGACGATCCGCTGCAGCTGTCGGACGTCGCCAAGTCCTTCATCGCCGGCATCCTGACGCACGCCAGCGAGATCAGCGCCGTCACCAACCAGTGGGTGAACTCCTACAAGCGGCTGGTGCACGGCGGCGAGGCGCCGACCGCCGCGTCGTGGGGTGCGGCCAACCGCTCCGCCCTGGTCCGGGTCCCGATGTACACGCCGCGCAAGGCGTCGTCGCGCCGTATCGAGGTGCGCAGCCCCGACTCGGCATGCAACCCGTACCTGGCGTTCGCGGTGCTGCTGGCCGCCGGCCTGCGCGGCATCGAGAAGGGCTACGAGCTGGGGCCGCAGGCCGAGGACAACGTCTGGAACCTGACGCCCGAGGAACGGCTCGCGATGGGTTACAAGGAGCTGCCGTCGAGCCTGGGTGTGGCGCTCGGCGAGATGGAGAAGTCCGAACTCGTCGCCGAGGCGTTGGGGGAGCACGTCTTCGACTACTTCCTGCGTAACAAGCGCACCGAGTGGGAGAACTACCGCAGCCACGTGACACCGTTCGAGCTCAAGGAATACCTGTCGCTGTAATGGCCTAGTGGTGCGCTAACGTCGGGTGGTGCCCACCCCCGCGACGCAGCGCCCCAAGCAGCCCAGCGTCGGCCGGCTCGGGTTGGTTGCGCCCACGGCGCGGGCGGATCTGGACCGGCTCGGCTGGAACACCGACGCGCATGTTGCGCTCTTGTGGTCGCTGTCGCGCGCCCCTGACGCCGACAGCGCGTTGCGCGCCATGGTGCGGATCGCGGACGCCCTCGAAGGCGACTGGGCCGAACTCAGCGCACTGCTGGTGACCGACACGGCCCTGCGCGGTCGGCTGTTCGCCGTGCTGGGCTCGTCGCTGGCCCTGGGCGATCACCTGGTGGCGCACCCGCTGTCCTGGCGACTGCTGCGCGGCGACATCACGCTGCCGTCCCGCGCCGAGCTGCTCGACGACTTCGAGCGGTTGGCGGCCGAAGTCGCCGGTACCCCAACGGCTTCCGCGGTATTGCAGACCTACTACCGCGACCGCATCCTGGTGCTGGCCGCGCTGGACGTCGCGCCGACGGTCGAGAACGAGCCGGTGCTGCCGTACGTCACCGTCGGGGAGCACCTGTCCGATCTGGCCGATGCGGCACTCGGGGCGGCACTTGTCGTCGCGACCCGGACGGTGTGCGGCGACGAACCCGGTCCCCGGCTCGCGGTCATCGCGATGGGCAAATGCGGTGCGCGCGAACTGAATTACGTCAGCGACGTCGACGTCATCTTCGTGGCCGAGGCGGCGGACTCGGTGACCACGCGGGTGGCCGGCGAGATGATGCGGTTCGCCGGCGAGACCTTCTTCGAGGTCGACGCCGCGCTGCGGCCCGAGGGCAAGGCCGGGCAACTGGTCCGCACCCTGGAGTCGCATGTCGCGTACTACCAGCGCTGGGCCAAAACCTGGGAATTCCAGGCGCTTTTGAAGGCCCGCGCGGCCGTCGGCGATGCCGAGCTGGGCGAGCAGTACATCGACGCGCTGATGCCGATGGTCTGGACCGCCTGTGACCGTGAGGATTTCGTGCCCGACGTGCAGGCCATGCGCCGCCGCGTCGAGGAACTGGTGCCGGCCGGGGTACGCACGCGGGAACTGAAACTGGGCAAGGGCGGCCTCCGGGACGTCGAGTTCGCGGTCCAGCTGTTGCAGCTCGTACACGGCCGCAATGACGATTCGCTGCATGTCGCCTCCACGGTCGACGCATTGGCCGCACTCGGCTCCGGCGGTTACATCGGCCGCGACGACACCGCGAATCTCACGGCGTCCTACGAGTTTCTGCGGCTGCTGGAGCACCGGCTGCAACTGCAGCGACTCAAGCGGACCCACCTGCTGCCCGAGGACGGCGACGACGAGGCGTGGCGCTGGCTGGCGCGGGCGGCGCACATCCGGCCCGACGGCCAGCACGACGCGCTCGGGGTCCTGCGCGAGGATCTGAAGCGGCAGAACATGCGGGTGTCCCGCCTGCACGCCAAGCTCTTCTATCAGCCACTGCTCGAAGTGGGGAACCAGTTCGGTCCGAGCCTGACGACCGCGGCGGCCGAAAGGCAGTTGGCCGCACTGGGTTACGAAGGCCCGCAGAGCGCGCTGACGCACCTGGCCGCGCTGACCAGTGCCAGCGGCCGCCGCGGCACGGTGCAGCAGGTGCTGCTGCCGACGCTGCTGGACTGGCTGTCGGACACCCCGGATCCGGACGCCGGCCTGCTGGCGTACCGGCGGATCAGCGAGGAACTGGGGGACCAGCGGTGGTTCCTGTCCACACTGCGTGACGAGGGCGCCGTCGCCAAGCGGCTGATGCGGGTGCTCGGCACCTCGGCCTATGTGCCGGAGCTGCTGATGCGGGCGCCCGAAGTCCTGCAGCAGTACGCCGACGGTCCGCAGGGGCCGAAACTGCTCGAGGTGGAACCAGATGCGGTGTTCCGCGCGCTGGTCGCCTCGGCCGGTCGGCACGCCGACCCGGTGCGGGCCATCGCCGCGGCGCGCACCCTGCGTCGCCGCGAACTGGCCCGGGTGGCGTCGGCCGACCTGCTGGGGCTGCTCGAGGTGGTCGATGTCTGCAAGGCGCTGACGTCCGTGTGGGTCGCGGTGCTGCAGGCCGCGCTCGATGCGGTGATCCGGGCGCGCTCCGGCGCCGACGGCCCGCTGGCGCGCATCGCCGTCATCGGCATGGGCCGGCTCGGCGGCGGTGAGCTGGGCTACGGATCGGACGCGGACGTGATGTTCGTCTGCGAACCGGTTGCGGGCGTGGAGGATTCGACCGCCGTGCGCTGGGCGATCGGCGTCGCCGAACAGGTGCGGACGCTGTTGGGGCAGCCCTCCAGCGACCCGCCGCTGGAGGTCGACGCCGGACTGCGGCCGGAGGGCCGAAACGGCTCACTGGTGCGGACGCTGGCGTCGTACGAGTCGTACTACGCGCAGTGGGCGCAGCCGTGGGAGATTCAGGCCCTGCTGCGGGCGCACCGGGTCGCCGGCGACCTGGAACTGGGCGAGCGCTTCCTCCTGATGGCGGACAAGACCCGCTACCCGCCCGGTGGCGTCTCGGCGGATGCGGTACGGGAAATCCGGCGGATCAAGGCGCGGGTCGACGCCGAGCGGTTGCCCCGCGGCGCCGACCCCAACACCCACACCAAGTTGGGCCGCGGTGGCCTGGCCGACGTGGAATGGACCGTGCAGCTGCTCCAATTGCGTTATGCGCACCAGGTTCCCGCGCTGCACAACACCTCGACGCTGCAGGCGCTGGACGCCATCGAGGCGGCCCAGCTGATCGAGGGTGACGAGGCGGACACGCTGCGGCAGGCCTGGCTGACCGCGACCCGCGCGCGCAACGCTCTGGTGCTGGTCCGCGGCAAGCCGACCGACCAACTGCCCGGACCGGGCCGTCAGCTCAACGCGGTCGCGGTGGCGGCCGGATGGCCGAGCGGCGACGGCGGCGCCTTCCTCGACAACTATCTGCGCGTGACTCGTCGTGCCAAAACCGTGGTGCGCAAGGTGTTCGGGGAGTAGGCAGCGTGAGTGATTTTCCGTTCGACGTGATCAGCGATGCCGAATACGAGCGTCAGCTGGCGGTGTACCGGCCGTTCACCGATGCGGTGCGCCGGCTGATCGACGCCGGCGTCCGGACCGGTGTCGACGAGGCCACCATCGCCGAGGCGCAGGCCGCGATCGAATCGGTCACCGAGCGGCTCGTCGCGGTGCAGCAGAACAGCACCTCGACGCTACGGAACGAGGACACCGGACGGCCGCTCGCATACACGAATCCTGCTGTGGGCGTGCGCAATGCGATCGCCCCGCCGATGGAGATCCACCACGAAGGGCGGGGATGGCGACGGCCGGTGCTGGGCCGAGTTCGAATTGGGCCTGCCCTACGAAGGTCCGCCCGGCCTGGTGCACGGCGGCATCTGCGCGCTGGTGCTGGACCACATTCTCGGGGAAGCGGCCAGTGACGGGCTGACCAAGCCTCATTTCACGGGGACCATCACGCTGCGGTATGTGCGGGGGACCAAGCAGGGGCCGGTGCGGGCCGAGGCCTGGATCGACCGTGTCGACGGCGTCAAGACGTTCGCCCGCGGCACGCTGTCCGACATCGACGGTGTCAGCGTGGAGGCCGACGGCATCTTCATCAGGCCCTCCTGGGCCCGCGAGTGAAGTTCTACGTCTCGCTGGCTTTCCTGGACATCGGCGAGCTGACCGAGATCGCCCGGGCCGCAGACGAACTCGGCTACGACGGCATCGCCATCCCGGACCATGTCGTGAACCTGGAGACGCTGAGCACGCCGTACCCGTACACCCCCGACGGGCAGCGGCGTTGGCAGCCGTTCACGCACTGGCCGGATCCGTGGGTGCTCGTCGGTGCCCTGTCGCAGGTGACCAGCCGCGTGAAATTCGTGACGACGGTGTACATCCCGGGGATGCGCGACCCGTTCTCGGTCGCGAAATCGGTCGGGACCGCGGCGTGCCTGTCCGGTGGCCGCGTGGAGTTCGGCGTCGGCGTGGGCTGGTGTGCCGACGAATTCGCCTTGATGGGGCAGGCTTTCGAACGTCGCGGCAAGCGCACCGACGAGATGCTGGCGCTCATCCGGCAACTGTGGCAGCCGGGCTGGACATCATTCGACGGGGAGTTCTATCAGGTGCCGCGGCTTGAGATGGAGCCGACGCCGCCGCCGGTGCCCGTCTACGTCGGCGGGCTCAGTGAGATCGCGCTGCGCCGGGCCGCGCGCAACGACGGATGGATCGGCGATCTGATCACCACCGACCAGGCCGTCGCCGCGGCGACCCGGGTGCGCGAACTACGCGTCGAAAACGGTTTACCGCTCGAGGGTTTCGAGATCCTGACGCCGCTGGCCGATGCGTATCTGCCGGAGCATTTCGAGCGCGCCGCGCAGGCCGGCATCACGGGCAACGTCACGATGCCATGGATGTTCTACAGCGGTCCCACGGCCACGCTGGCCGAGAAGATCGACGGACTCAAGCGGTTTCGCGTGGACCTGGGGCTATGACTAGCGTTTACGCAGCGAATCCAGGGCGATGGCGCCGCCGCCGGTGAACACCAGCAGGAACAACGCGAAGCAGTAGAGCACCGCCGGCTCGCCGCCGTTGGCGATGGGCAGCAGGCCCTTCGGCTGGTGCGCCATGAAATAGGCGAAAGCCATTTCGCCGGAACCGATGAACGCGGCGATGCGGGTGGCCAGACCGGTGAAGACCAGGATGCCGACGATCAGCTCGATGGCGCCGGCGTACCAGCCCGGGAAGCTGCCGAAATCGGGTGCGGCCATGCCGGGATTGGTGTCGACGGGCCACTTGAACAGCGTGGTGGCGCCGTGGATGGTGAACAGGAAGCCGATGACTATCCGGAAGACGGACAGGACGATGGGAGCGACAGCGTCGAGCCGGGATTCGATGTCAGTCTGAGCCATGCGTTGATCCTAGGGGGCGTCGCGCCGGGGCGCCGACGTGCGTCAGCCTTTGCGGCGGTGGCGTTATCGGACCGTCATCGGTTCGGTGTCCGACCCTTACGGCAGTATCGAAACGCGACCACGACCCAGGAGCAGACGTATGACCGATTCGGTGACTCTTATCCGGACCTTCGATGCACCCCAGGAGCGGGTGTACTCGATGTTCGTCACACCCGAGTACTTCGCGACCTGGTTCGGCACCGACCAGGTCGACGTCCCGATGGACACGTTCGCGATGGACGTCCGGATCGGTGGCCAGTGGCGTGCCGTCATGCACCTGCCCGACGGCACGCTCAAGCACTGGGCGGGCAGCTTCCTCGAACTCGACGCACCGAACCGGGTGGTGTTCGACCTCACCGACGAACCGGACAACCCCGACCGGCTGCCGGTCACGGTGACCCTGCGCCCGACCGCCGGCGGCACCGAACTGACCCTGGTGCAGCCGACGCCGGGCTGGCCCGCGGAGGGCCGTGCCGCACTCGAGCAGGGGTACAACGCGTTCCTCGATTCCATGGACCGGCTGCTGCAGCGGCCGCCTGCCTGAGCGCGCCGGTAAGCAGACGCAAAACTGTCCCTCTTCTTCGGAAGAGGGACAGTTTTGTTGGGGCAGTTGGCTATCCGATCGCGGCCCTGCCGTAGTTGTCCGCGTAGGCGTTCGCGACCCCGGGCAGGATCTCGACGATGGCGAAATACCGGTCCCACAGCGGTGTTTCGCGGAGCTCTTCGACTGCCAGTTCATACTCGTGCGGGTCGGCGGCCGTCAGCATCCACACATCGGTGACCCGGGCGGTGTAGAACTCGGTGTCGTACCACGTGAAGTTGACCGCCTTGTGGCGGTCGAGGATCGGCTGCAGGTGCCGCTCGAGTTCGTCGAACCGCTCGGCCACCGGGAATCCGAGCCATTCGGGATTGGTCTTGACCAGCATGAAAACCGTGAACATGGGCGAACTCGTTCTCTCGCTTGTGAATAGGGCTGGAGAGAAACGAAAAGGCCAACGAATTTCTCCGTTGACCTGTGAGGTTGTCAGCACCGTGAGCAGTGACGCTCACGATGGTTAGGCTACCGTACTTGTTGGTACCGGGCAAGGGCGCTGCCGGGTCGCACACCCCGCAGACGCAAAACTGCCCCTCTCCCGGAGGAGAGGGGCAGCTGTTGTGCTCGCGACTCAGCAGTCGTAGTAGAGCGAGAACTCGTACGGGTGAGGGCGAATCTGCACCGGCAGGATCTCGTTCTCGCGCTTGTACGAGATCCAGGTCTCGATCAGGTCCTCGGTGAACACGCCACCCTCGGTGAGGTAGTCGTGGTCTTCCTCGAGCTTGTCGATGACGCTGGCCAGCGAGGTCGGGGCCTGCGGGATGTTGGCGGCCTCGTCCGGCGGCAGCTCGTAGAGGTCCTTGTCGACCGGGGCCAGCGGCTCGATCTTCTTCTTGATGCCGTCGATACCGGCCATGAGCATCGCCGAGAAGGCCAGGTACGGGTTGCCCGAGCTGTCCGGGCAACGGAACTCGAGGCGCTTGGCCTTCGGGTTGTTGCCGGTGATCGGGATACGCACACACGCCGAGCGGTTGCGCTGGCTGTACACCAGGTTGATCGGGGCCTCGTAGCCCGGCACCAGACGCTTGTAGGAGTTCACCGTCGGGTTGGTGAACGCCAGCAGCGACGGGGCGTGGTGCAGGATGCCGCCGATGTAGTGGCGCGCCATGTCGGACAGGCCCGCGTAGCCGGACTCGTCGTGGAACAGCGGCTTGCCGTCCTTCCACAGCGACTGGTGGGCGTGCATGCCCGAGCCGTTGTCGCCGAACAGCGGCTTCGGCATGAAGGTGACGGTCTTGCCGTTCGCCCACGCGGTGTTCTTGATGATGTACTTGAACAGCAGCACGTCATCGGCCGCAGCGAGCAGCGTGTCGAACTTGTAGTTGATCTCGGCCTGGCCGGCGGTGCCGACCTCGTGGTGGCCGCGCTCCAGGGTGAACCCGGCGTTGATCAGGTTGGTCGACATCTCGTCGCGCAGGTCGACGTAGTGGTCGTACGGCGCGACGGGGAAGTAGCCACCCTTGGGGCGGACCTTGTAGCCGCGGTTGGGGGAGCCGTCGGCCTCGTAGGGCTCGCCGCTGTTCCACCAGCCCGACTCGGAGTCGACTTCGTAGAACGTGCCGTTGATCTTCGAGTCGAAGGCCACGGAGTCGAAGATGTAGAATTCGGCCTCGGCACCGAAGTACGCGGTGTCGGCGATGCCGGTGCTCTTCAGGTAGTTCTCGGCCTTGCGTGCGACGTTACGCGGGTCGCGGGAGTACGCCTCGCGCGTGAACGGGTCGTGCACGAAGAAGTTCAGGTTCAGCGTCTTGGCGGCGCGGAACGGGTCGATGCGCGCGGTGTTGGCGTCCGGCAGCAGCATCATGTCGGACTCGTGGATCGACTGGAAGCCGCGCACCGACGAACCGTCGAACGCGAGGCCGTCTTCGAAAACGCTCTCGTCGAACGCCGAAGCCGGGATCGAGAAGTGCTGGACAACACCAGGCAGATCGCAGAAACGGATGTCGACGTACTCGACGTTCTCGTCCTTGATCAGCTTGAAAATGTCGTCAGACGTCTTTTCTGCCACGTAAGTGATCTCCTTTACTGGTGTTACCCGCGGTTGAACCTAGGGACACGATGTTGCACGCCAATCAACCGTATGTTTCGCGGACGTTACGCGATCGGTGGTTCGTGGAACCGTCTATCACGCACCGCGCGGTTCGGTTGCACGAGCGCGCACGCCTATCCTGACACCATGGCAGGTGCTGATGAATTTCGGCTCGGTTCGTGGCTGTCCGGGCCCGAATCGCAGCGCCCCGTTGATGAGTCTTCGTACCCGGGTAAAGCCCTCGGCCTGCCGGAATCGGGCCCGGGTTCCCTCGCCCGATTCGGCCGTCGCTTCGCTGCGTTGTTGGTGGACTGGCTGATCTGTTACGGCCTCGGCACCCTGAGCGTGGTGTTCGGCGGGCTCAGCGAATACGAGTACCAATACGTCTGGCACGGCACGCCCGCGGTGATCGCCTGGGTCGTCGTCGGCACGGTTTCGGTGCGGCTATTCACCTTCACGCCGGGCCAGTTCGCACTGGGACTGCGCGTCGTGTCCGTCGGCCGGAGCCCGTACGTCGGACTCGGCCGCGCCTTCGTGCGCATGCTGCTGGTGCTGCTGGCCGTGCCTGCGCTGCTCACCGACGCCGACGGCCGGGGGCTGCAGGACCGGCTGACCAACACCGCGGTCCTGCGCCGTTAACTCTGCTGATCGAGCAGTGCGCGACCGTCGCCGTCGACCAGGCTCAGATCGGGCTGCCGCCCGGACGCGATCATCAGCAGTTCCTGGATCGGCCCGCGGATCGTGGGGCCGCGGCCACGCGACCAGGTGATGTCGGTCGCTTCCATTCGGACGCTTCGGAGGAGCCGGCTCGTGCCCATGAGCGGTGCGAGCAGTCGGACCCGCTCCGTGGCGACGAGCGCCGCCTCGGGATCCATCGCCCTCGAGCGGCCGAGCGGGCGGACGATGTCCTGGTGATGCAGCAGCGCGTCGATCAGCGGCTCCACCGTTGTCGTCGTCGGCACGTGGTGTGTGCTCGAGGAGAACGTCGCGAAGTCGGACAGGACGCTGCCGGCGGTCTGTTCGGCTCCCAGCCGCTTCACCTCGCGGAAGATCATCGTGTTGTAGCTCCGGCCGAGGTTGCGCATCGTCATCTCGGCCAGTTGGCGCCAGCCGATCTGCGGCGTGGAGATCACGTGGGCCGCGACGTCCAGCACGGTCCAGCCGGGGCAGAGCGTGTCGTGGTTCCAGTCTCCGTCGTCCAGCTCCGCCAGCGTCGCCGCCAGCGCCGCGCGCTCGGTGTGGATGTGCCGCCACAGCGTTGCTTTGTCCACGGTCCCATCTCTTCCCGCTGAGGGATTTGTGCACGATTTTCCGCGCCGGGTGGCTGTCGCAATTTGGGTTGCCGGGCGGGTGACCGGCTTCTGACTGAATGGCATAGCGCCCCGAATTCGGTTAGGCGGTGGTGGCGTGGTGCAGTCGGGTGATGTTGAGGGCCGCAGCGGCCAGGTTGAGTTCGGCGGTGACGGCGTCGAGTCCGCGTCGGGCGAAGCGGCGTAAGCCGATTCGGTCTTTAAGTCGTCCGATGGTGGGTTCGACGGTCGCCGACCGGCGTTTGTAGCGGCGGGCGTGTTCGGGTGTACGCAGCGTGTGGCGCATCCTGTCCGCAGGTGAGAGCCCCGGAGGTGGCGGGCCTGCAGCGGGATGGTGCATGGCGTCGTGGTGGACCTGGCGACTCTTACCGGGGGCGATCAGCCGCGCCGGTCCGGCGCTGGTGAGGTTGGCTTCGGTGAAGTACCCGTTGTCGGCCAACACCACCCCGATGGTCTTGCCCAGTGGCTCAAGCTGGGTCGTGGCGGCAGCCAAAGCCGGTGTCCAGCAATGGGTATCGTTAGCGTCCTGCGATACGTGCACCCCGATGACGAAGTGATCATCAGAGCACACGATCTGACTGTTGTAGCCCTGCACCGTCCCGCCGCCCGAGCCCTCGACCATGATCCGGGTCTGCGGATCGGTCAGGTTGACCCGCGGCCCACCGGCCGGGCCGCGGCGGGCCTGATCGCGGTCACGCTCACGTGCGGCCGCGCCGCGCCGGTCCGCACCACCGACCGCCTGCGCCGCGATGGCACCGTCGAGTGCGGCCTGGGCCTTGGTGATAGCCCGGCGGATCGCGCTGCGTTGACTGGTCGCGGCGGTGCCCCGCGCATCGGCCACCAAGGTCAGGCGCTGCTGCTCCCGAACAAGTCGGGCCTGGTGCAGCCGGACTTCATCGACCCCGGCCGGCGGCCGGCCCGGCACCGCCTCGCCGGCCTCGACCCGCCGCAGGTAGTCCTCCTGCACCTGCCGGTCAGCGGCATCAGCAGCCTGGTGGGCGGCGTCTTGGCGGGCGATTTCCTCCATCGCTTTCTTGATCGCCGCCGCCCGCCCGGCGCGGGTCCGTAGCTGTTCCGGTGGCCGCCTCGGGCCGCCGGCTGCGGTCTCGGCGGCGTCTTCGGCGGCATCGACCGCAGTGGCTTCATCGAGGGCCTGCTGCGCGATCGCGCGGGCTTGTTCGCGTACCCAGGCATGGGACCGGTTCGCCGATGTGGAGGCGTTCGCGGCGATCTTGGTGCCATCGATGGCGATCGTGGCGACCTGCACGTGCCCGGCCTCGGCGCACAACCGCAGCACCTGCGCGAACAGGTCAACGAACACCCCGTCGTGGGCGGCGCGGAACCGGGCGATCGTGCTGTGATCGGGCGGGTCCTGGGCGCACAGCACCCGAAACGCGACGTGATCGACGCAGAGTTGTTCGATCCGCCGCGAGGACCGCTGCCCGGTCGCGTAGGCGTAGATCATCAACGCCACCAGCATGTCCGGGTCATACCCGGCCCGCCCGACACCACCGGTGCGCCGCGACGCGTGCAACGCCGAGGTATCCAACTCCGCGACCACATCCAGCACGAACCACACCAGATGATCCTCACCCAGCCAGTCCGCCATATTTGGCGGCAGCAGAAACTCCTGATCACGCACCACCGGTCGATACCCCTTGGCCACCAACACATTCTGGCAAACCAGCAGGTCAAACCACCCAGACACGCTCAATCAAATTGCGACACCCACCGGCCGCGGAAAATCGTGCACGAATCCCTACTTGCGACGCGCTGTGCGCTGCATGCCCTTCATCTTGGCGCCGGCGGGCAGCGGACCCTTGGGCAGGCCGCCGGGGCCGAGCTTGGTACCCAGCGCCGCGAGGCGGGACTCCAGCGAGTCCATCTGCTTGGTGGTGATGTTGGCCGGCAGCTTGGTCAGGTGCCGTTCCAACTTGGCCAGCGGCACCTGGTCCTCGTCATTGCCGACGACGACGGTGTAGATGGGCACCTCGCCGACCAGTCGCGCGGTGCGCTTCTTCTCCTGCGCCAGAAGCGGTTTCAGGCGCTGCGGTGACCCTTCTCCGACGAAGATCACACCCGGCCGGCCGACAACGCGATGCACGGCATCGAAGCTGCCGGTGGCGGCGACGGCCTGCGTGACGCGCCACTGGCCGCGCATGTTGTCCAGCGCCCAGGCCGCGGCGCCGGTCTGGCCGTCAGCCTTGCTGTAGACGGACTTCTGCGCGCGCCGGCCGAAGATGATGAATGCGACCAACGCACCGAGCAGCACGCCGAGGATCGGCATCGTGATCCAGCTGAACGTGCCGCCCGCGAAGGCGGCGATCGCGACGGAGAGCGCCACGATCAGCACGAACGCGCCGATCATGTACGGCAGCAGCCGCTTGTCCTCTTTGCGCTGAATCTGGAACGCCTGCCACAGCTGGGCGCGGCGCGCCTTGGAGGCGGCCTTGCGGGCCGCCTTCGCCTCGGCCTTCGCGGCCTTCACAGCGGCAGGATTGGTGGTCTTAGCCATACCACCAGGATAGATTCAGGAAACCGGTGGCCGTAACCGGGCGGCTTGTGCGTAGAGCTTTCCGGCTCGGTAGGACGAGCGGACCAGTGGTCCGGCCAGGACTCCGGCGAAGCCGAGGTTTTCGGCGTACTGCTGGTGTTCGACGAATTCTTCGGGCCGCACCCAGCGTTCGACGGGGTGGTGCCGTGGTGAGGGGCGCAGGTACTGGGTGATGGTGACGATGTCGCAGCCGGCGTCGTGCAGGTCTGCCAGCGCGGTCCGGACTTCCTCGGGGGTCTCGCCCATACCGAGGATCAGGTTGCTCTTGGTGACCAGCCCGTAGTCGCGGGCGGCGGTGATGACGCCCAGGCTGCGGTCGTAGCGGAACGCGGGGCGGATGCGTTTGAAGATGCGGGGCACGGTTTCGACGTTGTGCGCGAACACTTCCGGGCGGGAGTCGAAGACCTCCTCGAGCAGTTCGGGGATGCCGTTGAAGTCGGGGGCGAGCAGTTCGACGCCGGTGTCCGGGTTCAGGGCGTGGATCTGGCGGACGGTTTCGGCGTAGAGCCAGGCGCCGCCGTCGGGTAGGTCGTCGCGGGCGACGCCGGTGATGGTGGAGTAGCGCAGGCCCATGGTCTTGACGCTCTCGGCGACGCGGCGGGGTTCGTCGCGGTCGAGGTCGGCGGGCTTGCCGGTGTCGATCTGGCAGAAGTCGCAGCGGCGGGTGCACTGTTCGCCGCCGATCAGGAAGGTGGCCTCGCGGTCTTCCCAGCATTCGTAGATGTTGGGGCAGCCGGCTTCTTCGCAGACGGTGTGCAGGCCTTCACGTTTGACCAGGTGTTTGAGGTCCTTGTACTCGGGGCCCATCCGCAGGGTGGTCTTGATCCACGGCGGCTTGCGCTCGATCGGGGTCTGCGCGTTGCGGACCTCCAGCCGGAGCAGCTTGCGGTCACCGGGATCGACACTCATGGTGTCGATGTTAGTGCCGCGGCGCCGAGCGCCTTGTCGGATGTAGCGCCGAGTACCTCGCACACCGCCGCGGCCACCCGGTCGATGACGTCCTCGGGCGTGATCTCCCGACCCAGTTCCTTGGTCAGCGACGTGACGCCGGCGTCGGCGATGCCGCACGGGATGATGCCGCCGAACGCGCCCAGGTCGCAGTTGCAGTTCAGGGCGAAGCCGTGCAGCGTCGTGCCCCGGGCCACGCGGATGCCGATGGCGGCGATCTTGCGCTCGGGCCGCAGGCCGTCGGAAGCGAGCCATACGCCCGAGCGGCCGTCCACCCGGATGGTTTCCAAGCCGAGTCCGGCGCACACGGACATCAGTGAATCTTCAAGCAGCCGAACGAACTTCACCACGTCGGGCGGCTGCGCCAGGCCGATGATCGGGTAGCCGACCAGCTGGCCGGGGCCGTGCCAGGTGATCTTGCCGCCGCGGTCGGTGTCGATGACCGGGGTGCCGTCGGTCGGGCGCTCGTGTGGCTCGGTGCGGCGGCCGGCGGTGTAGACGGGCGGGTGCTGGAGCAGCAGCAGCGTGTCGTTGCCGCGCTCGTCGGCGCGCGCAGCGGCGAGATCGCGCTGCAGCTGCCACGCGTCGTCGTAGTCGACAGTGCCCAGGCGGCGGACGTCGATGGGGCCACCGGCGGATCGGATGCTCACGGAAATGACGCTACGCCTGCCGTGATCAGGCCGCGTTGGGGGCGGTGACGTAGGACAGGGCCTCGCCGATGGTGCGCTGATGGAACTCGAAGTCGGCATCCTCCAGCGCCGCCGGGATGGCCCGCTGACCGCCGAGCAGCCCCTCCTCGGCGAACTCGCCGAGCGCCGCCTTCAGCGCGAAGCCCGGCATCAGCAGCGGGGTGGGCCGGTGCAGGGCGCGTCCCAGAGCTTCGGTGAATTCGCCGTTGGTCACCGGCGCCGGGCCGGTCAGGTTCAGCGGACCGGACAGCTCGTCGTGATTCAGCGCGAACAGTAGTGCCCGCACCTCGTCCTCCAGCGTGATCCACGGCATGTACTGGCGTCCGCTGCCCAGCCGGGCGCCCAGACCCATTCCGAACACCGGCCGCAGTCGGGCGAGCATGCCGCCCGCCGGCGCCAGCACCAGGCCGGTGCGGGCGAGCACGACGCGGACACCGGCGTCGACAGCGGGCCGGGTGGCGGCCTCCCAGTCCACACAGAGCCGGGCCAGGAAGCCGGCGCCGGGAGGAGACTGCTCGTCAGCGATTCGGTCCCGGGTGTCGCCGTAGAAACCCACGGCGCTGGCGTTGATGAGCACGGGCACTCCGGCGTCGACGACGGCGTCGGCGAGCACTTCGGTCGGGATGATGCGGCTGTCGCGCAGGCTCTGTTTGAACGCCCCCGACCAGCGGCGGGATCCGATGCTGACACCGCACAGGTTGACGACGGCATCGACGTCGGCGAGCGCGCGCCAGTCGAAGTCGCCGGCGTCCGGGTTCCAGAACACCTCGTCGGCGTTGGCCGGCCGGCGGCGCACGATGCGCACCACGCGGTGGTCGGTGGCACGCAGTGCCGACACGAGTGCCGAACCGATCAGTCCCGATGACCCCGCGATGGCTATGACCGCGCGCGCCATGGGATTACAGCCCCAGGTCGGCCTCGAACGCACCCTCTTCGAGACGACGTTTGATGGTGGTCACGAACCGTCCGGCGTCGGCGCCGTCGATCAGGCGGTGGTCGTAGGTGAGCGGCAGGTAGCAGACCGACCGGACACCGATCGACTCGTTGCCGCTCTCGTCCACGACGACGCGCGGCCGCTTGACGATGGCACCCGTGCCGAGCATGGCAGCCTGCGGCGGAACCAGGATCGGCGTGTCGAACAGCGCGCCCTGGCTACCGATGTTCGTGATGGTGAAGGTGCCGCCGGCCAGCTCGTCGGGACGCAGGTTTCCGGAGCGGGCGCGGTCGGCGATGTCGACGATGGCGCGCGCCAGGCCCCCGAGGGACAGGTCGCCGGCGTTGTGCACGACGGGCGAGAGCAGGCCCTGCTCGGTGTCCACCGCGAAGCCGAGGTGCTCGGCGTCGTAGTAGGTGATCTCCTTGGTGTCCTCGTTGTAGCTGGCGTTGACGTTCGGGTGGATCTTCAACGCGTCGATCACCGCGCGGGCGATGAACGGCAGGTAGGTCAGGTTCACACCCTCGCGCTCGGCGAACGAGTTCTTGGCGCGCGCCCGCAGCGAGACGATGCGGGTCATGTCGACCTCGTGGGTCTGGGTCAGCTGCGCCGTGGTCTGCAGCGACTCGCGCGTCTTCTTGGCGGTGATCTGACGGATCCGGGTGGCCTTCTGCGTGGTGCCACGCAGGTGCGCCAGGGCCGGAGCGGGCGCCGCGGCCGGGGCCTTGGCAGCCGGAGCGGCGGGGGCCGACGGGGCTGCGGCAGGTGCGGCAGGGGCCTTGGCGGCCTCAGCGGCGGCGAGCACGTCCTGCTTGCGGATGCGACCACCGACGCCGGTGCCCTGCACCGAGGCGAGGTCAACGTTGTTCTCGGCGGCCAACTTTCGCACCAACGGCGTGACGTACGGGTTGGCATCTGCGGACTCGGCGGCTGGGGCGGCGGGCGCGGCCGGAGCAGGTGCGGGCGCCGGGGCAGGCGCGGGGGCCGGCGGCGGGGTGGGTGCGGCC
>NZ_JMHT01000083.1 GCF_001905655.1 Mycobacterium sp. ST-F2 | reverse complement strand
GCCGTCATCGGATCCCCGCCGCTACGTCCAGGGCGATCTGCGCCACCCGCCGGGCCGCATCGCGGTGGCCGGCCAGCGCAGCCGCCGTCGTCATCTGGTCCAGTGCGGCGGTGTCGCCCATCAAGGTTCCGATCCGTTCGGTGACGAATTCCGGTGTCAGGTCAGCGTCGTCGACCAGCAGGCCGCCGCCGGCGTCGACCACCGGGAGTGCATTGAGTCGTTGCTCGCCGTTGCCGATCGGCAGCGGGACATAAAGCGCGGGCAGGCCGACGGCGCTGACCTCGGCGACCGTCATGGCGCCGGACCGGCAGATCGCCAGATCCGCTGCGGCATAAGCCAAATCCATGCGATCGAGGTACGGCACCCCGACGTATGGCGGCGCACCCGGCGCGGGCTCCGGCAGCTCCAGGGTGTTCTTGCGGCCGTAGGCGTGCAGAACCGAAACACCTTGTTCGGCAAGCTTTTTGGCTGCCCCGGAGACCGCGCGGTTCAGCGACTGCGCACCCTGGGACCCTCCGAACACCAGGAGCACACGGGCGTCGTCGGCGAAACCGAAGAACTCCCGGGCCTGCGCCCGCAGTGCGGCCCGATCGAGTGAGGTGATGGACTCGCGCACCGGGATACCGACGACCTCACCGCCCTTGAGCCCCGAATCCGGCACCGCGGCCAGCACCCGGCACGCCGAGCGGGCACCGACCTTGTTGGCCCAGCCCGCGCTGGCGTTGGCCTCGTGCACCACCACCGGAACGGTGCGCCGGCGGCGCAGCCGTCCCCCGCGGGCGGCCAGGTAGGCCGGCAACGAGACGTAACCGCCGAAGCCCACGACGACGTCGGCCTGGACGGAGTCGAGGACGTCCCGTGTCTCGCGGACGGCGGCACGAACCCGCATCGGCAGTCGCGCCAGGTCGGCAGAAGGTTTGCGCGGCAACGGAACCGGGGTGATCAGCTGCAGGTCGTAGCCGCGTTCGGGAACCAGCCGGGTCTCCAGCCCGCGGGCCGTGCCGAGGGCGGTGATCCGGACGTCGGGCCGCAGCGCCACCAGCGCATCGGCGACCGCCATCGCGGGCTCGATATGACCTGCGGTGCCGCCTCCGGCCAGAACCACCGAAATGCCGCGAGTTCCGCCGTCGCTCCGCTCGCCTGGGTGTGTTTTCCCGTCGCTCCGCTCGCCTCGGCCCGAACTCACACCACTCACCCGTACCGCTGACCTTCCAATGCGCGGACCCGTGGGTCCGACCGGCGCGGGTCACGGCGCCCGTGACCCCTCGGGTCACCATTTTGCCTTGCACGCCGTCCGGTGCCGTCGGCCGGTACGGGGTTGCCGTACTTGCCGCGGGCGCGGTCCGGTTCCTCGGTGCGCCGGGTCCGCCGTGGGGCGTCGGTCCGCCGCTGCCGGGGCGGGGGCTCCTGCCTCGCGGTCTGGCGCGTGGGTCGCGCGGACTTCGTGGGCTTGGCCGATTTGGTGGGTTTGGCGGGTTTGGCCTGCCGGGCGGCAGGCTTGCGGACCGGCTTGTCGCCGCGTCCACGAAGCCGGTCCCGGGCCGAGTCCAAGGTGGTCGGTGAATACGGCACCGGCGGCGGCAGCCGCAGGATCCGGTTCATCCGATCGTCGCGGCCGGCCCGCAATGCGGCCACCGCCTCTGGTTCATGCCGCGCCGCATTGGCGATCAGGCCGATCAGCAGAAGCGTTGTGGCCGTTGCCGTTCCGCCGGCCGAGATGAGCGGCAGCTGGATGCCCGTGACCGGGAGCAGGCCGAGCACGTAGCCGACGTTGATGAACACCTGGCCGACCACCCACAACGTCGTCGTGGCCGTCAGCAGCCGCAGGAACGGGTCGACCGACCGGCGCGCGATCCGCATACCGGTGTAGGCGAACAGGCCGAACAGCGCGAGCAGACCCGCCGCGCCGATGAAACCGAGCTCCTCGCCGATGATCGCGAAGATGAAGTCGTTGTGCGCGTTGGGCAGGTAGTTGAACTTCGCGGTGCCCTGCCCCAACCCGTCGCCGAACATGCCGCCGTTTGCCAGCGCGTACTTGGCCTGCCGCGACTGGTAACCGATGCCCTGCAGATCGGAGTCGGGGTCCAGCCAGGCCCGGACGCGGTCCGAGCGGTAGCCGGCCGAGACCGCCATGATGGCGGCCGCACCGATGCACAGGACCAGGGAGCTCAGGAAGATCCGCAGCGACAGACCGGCGTACCAGAGCAGGCCGAGCAGGACGATGCTCACCGACACCGTCTGCCCGAGGTCGGGCTCGGCGACGATCAGGCCGAGCGCCAGCACCGCCGCCGGGACCAGCGGAAACAGCAGCTCTTTCCAGCCGGCGTGCTGCATGCGGCGGGTCGCCAGCAGGTGCGAGCCCCAGATCGCGAACGCGATCTTGGTCAGCTCGGACGGCTGCATGGAGAAGCCGGCGACGACGAACCAGCCGCGGGCACCGTTGGAGAGGTGGCCGATGCCCGGGATCAGCACCAGGGCGATCAGCACGAGGCTCACGATGAACGCCGGCAGCGCCATCCGGCGCATGAACGCGATGGGCAGCCGCAGCGCGACGTAGAACGCGACGAGTCCGATGACGGTCCAGAGCACCTGCTTGGCGAAGATCGTCCAGGGCGAGCCGTCCTCGTCGTACGAATGCACGCCCGAGGCCGAGAGCACCATGGTCAGGCCCAGCGTGATCAGCAGTGCCGCGCAGGCGATGACCAGGTGGAACGACGTCATCGGCCGGCTCAGCCAGGCCCCGAACCGGGCCCGCGGTCCCTGCCGCTTGGGTTCGGCGGGTTTATTTGCCGTGTCTTTGCCCGCGTCTTCGGATGCTGCTGCGTCCTGATCGTCGGGAGCATTCGGGCTTTCCGGGCCGGGTTTGCTCCGACGGAGCTTGGCAAGGATGTCCGGCATGTGACTACCCGACCTCGTCGTTCACATTGGTCACAGAAACCACAACTGTCCCTTGCATCCCAAAATCCTCCCCTGTGACGTCCGCAGGGCGTGGCACATCCGGGGCGTGTCGCGGGAATGGGCGATTTGCCACAGTTCTCAAATGGGCGACCGAATGTGCAGCCAGCGCGTCCCGTACGCCGGATCCGCGATCTATGTGCACATTCGCGAGGCGACCTTCCCCCCGCAGCCTAAGACTTCAGTGCCGCAACCACCTTGACCAGCACGTCCTTCGCGACCTGCGGGTCGATGTCGGCCTGCACGACGGCGACGGTCTTGTCGCCCAGGACCGCGGTGTAGGTGGTTTCCTCGGTGGTCTTGCCGCCCGCGGTGATGTGCGCCTGCACGCCCATGGTCTTCGCGCCCGCGATGTCGGGACCGGGGACGCGATCCACCGTCGCGGTGACGCCGTCGGTCGAATCGACGGTGAAGTGATCGCAGCCGGGATGGCCGAGCTCGCCGACGTTCTTTTCTGCCTCCGCCGCCACCACGATGATGGTTTTGGCTTCCTGGTTGTTGCCGATGAATCCCGTGGTCTTGGCTCCGACCCCCGCCGGCGCGAGCGGCTTGAGCATCGACGCACACTCGGCGGGCGTGACGACCGACGGCGGCGTGGTGGTCAGCGCCCCGACACCGGGAGCGTCCAGCTTCTCCTGGGTGACGGTGTCCTGCTCGAGATCCATCGGGTCGTAGCCGGCCGGCAGGCTGCCCTTGGCGCTGCCGACCTTCGAGATGTCGTACTTGGCCGCGGCTTTGCTCTCTCCGGACTTGCCGTCCGATCCGCCGCAACCGGCGATCAACGCCGCAGTCGACAGCAAGGCAACGGGCCCGACCAGGTATTTCACGACACTCATGGCGCGAACCCTAACAGCGGGGTCCGGGGCCACCGCGTAAATGCTGAATGTCCGCTGGGAGCCGCGTGTCTAGCGGCCACCCGCCGAGAGCCACTCGCTGTAGAACAGCGCCACCCCGAGCCCACAGGCGATGGCGGTCAGCAACCAGAACCTGATGATCACCGTGGTTTCTGCCCAGCCGGCCAACTCGAAGTGATGGTGGAAGGGCGCCATGCGGAACACCCGGCGCCCGGTGGTGCGGAACGCCAGAATCTGTACCACCACCGAGGTCACCTCGGCGACGAACAGGGCACCGAGCACGATGGCCAGCGTCTCGGTCCGGCTGGTCACCGACAGGCCGGCGATGATGCCGCCGAGCGCCAGCGAACCGGTGTCACCCATGAAGATCTTGGCCGGCGCGGCGTTCCACCACAGGAAGCCGATGCAGGCACCTGCCGTCGCGGCTGCGACCAGCGCCAGATCCAGTGGATCGCGGACGTTGTAGCAGCCAGGTCCGGGCGCGGTGGAGCAGGCGTTGCGGTACTGCCAGAAGGTGATGAGCACGTACGCGGCGCTGACCATCGCCATGGCACCCGCCGCCAGACCGTCGAGGCCGTCGGTGAAGTTGACCGCATTGGACCAGGCACTGACCAGCACCACGATGAACAACACGAACAGCAGCGGCCCGAGGGTGACGGTCGCGATCTCACGCACGTACGACAACCCCGTACTCGCCGGCGTCAACCCGTTGGCATCGCGGAACTGCATCACCAGCACACCGAACAGAACAGCGGACACCAGCTGACCGACCGTCTTCGCGGTCTTGTTGAGCCCCAGGTTGCGGGCCCGGCGAAGCTTGATCAGATCGTCGAGGAAGCCGACGACGCCCAGCGAGGTGGCCAGGCCGAGCACCAGCAGGCCCGAGGCCGACGGCCCTTCGCCGTCGACCAGCAGCCCGACCACGTGCGTGCCGAGATACCCGCACCAGATGCCGGTCACGATCGCCACGCCACCCATCGACGGCGTACCACGCTTCTTCTGATGGCTGGCCGGACCGTCCTCACGAATCTCGTGGCCGAACCCCCGGCGGGTGAACAGCCGGATCAGCACCGGCGTCAGCACGATCGACACCGCGAGCGCGATACCGACGGCGAACAGGATCTGAATCACGCTTGTCCCTCCCGCGCCAGCTCCTCGGCCAATACGCCGAGCCCCGCCGAATTCGAAGCCTTGACCAGCACGACATCGCCGGGTTCCAGCTCGGCGCGCAGCAATTCGAGTGCGGCACCGGCGTCGGGGACGGGCGATACCTCGCTGCCCCACGAACCTTCCATCACCGCGCCGTGTTGCATGGCGCCCATAGTCCTCCCGGTTCCGACGACAACCAGTCGTGACACATCTAAACGCACGGCCAGCCGACCGATGCTGTCATGTTCGGCAATGGCGTCCTCACCCAGTTCGGCCATCTCGCCGAGCACCGCCCAGCTACGCACAGGCGCACCGGACTCGGCCCGCGCCGACTTCGCCATCCAGGCCAGCGCCTTGAGACCCGCCCGCATCGAATCGGGGTTGGCGTTGTAAGCGTCGTTCACCACGACCACCCCGTCAGCGCGGGTGCTGACCTGCATCCGGTGCTTGGAGACGGGGCCGGCACCGGCGAGCGCGTCGGCCACCTGCTGCAGGCTCGCGCCGCATTCCAGCGCGACCGCAGCGGCACTGAGCGCGTTGGACACCTGATGATCGCCGTGCACCGCCAGCGCGACCTCCACGTGCTGCTCGCCCTGCTGACCTCGACAATGCAGCGTGAAGCGCGGGCGCGCCAACTCGTCGAGGGTGACGTCACCGGCCCAGATGTCGGCTCCGGGCGACCTCGACACCCGCACCACGCGGGCCCGGGTGACGTCCGCCATGGCGGCGACGGCACCGTCGTCGGCGTTGAGGATGATGACACCGGAGGCGGGAACGGCTTGCGGCAGTTCGGACTTCGTCGCCGCGATGACGTCGCGCGAGCCGAACTCCCCCAGGTGCGCGGTGCCGACGTTGAGCACCACGCCGATCGACGGTGGTGCGATCGCCGCGAGCGCGGCGATGTTGCCGGGGTGCCGCGCCGACATCTCCAGGACCAGGAAGTCGGTGTCGGGCGTGGCCCGCAGCACCGTCCACGGGTGGCCGAGCTCGTTGTTGAACGACCCCGGCGGGGCGATGACCTCACCCAGCGGAGCCAGCACCGCGGCCAGCAGGTCCTTGGTCGACGTCTTGCCCGAGGAGCCGGTGACGCCGATGATCCGCAGTCCCCCGGCGGCCAGCCGATCGGCCACCGCGCGGGCCAGCTTGCCCAGTGCGGCGAGCACCGCGGCGCCGGAGCCGTCGGTATCGTGCTCGAGGGCGCCGGACGACGAATCAACCTGTCCCTCAGCCGGTTTCACCACGATGGCCGGTACCCCGACCGGCCGGGCCGCCAGCACGCCGGCCGCACCTGCCGCCACGGCGCCCGCGGCGAAGTCGTGCCCGTCGGTCCGGGCGCCCGGCAGAGCCAGGAACAACCCGCCTTCGGTGACCGCACGCGAGTCGAATTCGACGGTCCCGGTCACCCGGGTCGACGCCGCGGCCTCGGCGGTGATGTCGGACAGCTCGCCGCCGACGATGTCGGCGATCTCTGCCAGGGTCAGGTCGATCATGCGGATGACTCCCCAGCTTTCCCGGCCGCCGCATCGAGCGAGGCGGCCAATTCATCACGGTCATCGAACGGGCGGGTCTGACCGGCGCGGGTCTGGCCCGACTCGTGCCCCTTGCCCGCGACCAGGACGGTGTCCCCCGCCCGGGCCCAGCCGACGGCATGGTCGATGGCGGCCCTGCGGTCACCGATGACCACCACCTCGGCCGATCCGTCCGCGGCACCTGCCGCGATGGTCGCCCGGATCAGGTCGGGGTCCTCGTCGCGCGGATTGTCGTCGGTGATGACGACCAGGTCTGCCAGTTCCGCGGCGATGCGTCCCATCGGTTCGCGTTTCCCGGCGTCACGGTTGCCACCGGCCCCGAAGACCACGGCCAACCGGCCGCTGGTCTGCGGGCGCAGCGTCTGCAGCACGGCCTCCAGAGCACCGGGCTTGTGGGCGTAGTCGACGAGCGCGAGGAAGTCCTGCCCGCGGTCGATGGGCTGCAACCGGCCGGGAACGCTGGCGGTGGCCAGTCCGGGGGCGGCCTGCTCCGGGGACACGCCCACCGCGTCGAGCAGCGCCACGGCCAGCAGAGCGTTGGCGACGTTGTAGCCGCCGGGCAGGCCGATCCGCAGCCGGTGCTCTGCACCGTCGGGGCCGACGGCGGTGAACTGCTGGCCACCGCGGTCTGTCTCGATGCCGGTGACGGTCCAGTCGGCCTCGCCGGTGGTACTGACGGTGACGGGGTCGAGAGCCCGGGCGGCCATCTTCCGGCCCCAGTCGTCGTCGACGCACACCACAGACACCGCCGCGTGAGTGGGCGAATCCGGTTGGAACAGCCGGGCTTTGGCGTCCAGGTAGTCGTCCATGGTCGGGTGGAAGTCGAGGTGGTCCCGCGACAGGTTGGTGAAACCGCCGGCCGCGAAGCGCAGGGCGTCCACGCGCCCCAGCGACAGCGCATGGCTGGAGACCTCCATGACGACGGTGTCCACACCACGCTCGACCATGGTGGCCAGCAGCGCCTGCAGCGCCGGCGCCTCGGGGGTGGTCAGGGAACTCGGCAGGTCGCGGCCGTCGATCCGGATGCCGACGGTGCCGATCAGTCCGGCGACCCGGCCGGCGGCACGCAACCCGGCCTCGACCAGATAGGTGGTGGTGGTCTTGCCCGAGGTCCCGGTGATGCCGATGACGCGCAGCCGCTCGGACGGCCGGCCGTAGATCTCGGCGGCGACCTCACCCAGCACCGCCCGCGGGTCGGCATGGACGAGCACGGGGACGTCCACGTCGAGAAGCTCCACACCGTCCGGGTCCGTCAGGACGGCGGCAGCACCGGCGGCGACGGCATCGGCGGCGAACCGCGCGCCGTGCGCGGCCGAACCCGGAAGCGCCGCGAACAGATCACCGGCGACGACGTCGCGGCTGCTCAGAGTGACGCCGGTGACCCGCAGGTCCCGGGCGTGCGCCTCGGCCGGCAGCGCTGCGCCAACATGGTCGGCCAATGAGCCCAGCGCAGCTCCGGCGGGATCAGCGGGGCGCAAGGTAGGCAAAGACATGGCCATGACACAGTACCGGGCCTCTCGCGGGCGCCTGCCCCGTCAGGTCGCCTGCAGGATCAGCGGAGGACCCGGGTCCGGCGACAGCGGCACGTTCTCCCGCTGCATCAGCCACGCCGCGATGTTGTGGAACAGCTGGGCCATCGAGTGGCCCGGAGTGCCGTCGGCATTGCGCTGTGGGTTGTTGGCCATGATCCCGACGACGTAGCGCGGGTCGTCCGACGGCGCCATGCCGGCGAAGGTGATCCAGTAGTGGTCGTCGTAGTAGCAGCCACATGCCGGGTTGATCTGCTGCGCGGTGCCGGTCTTGCCGGCCATCTGGTAGCCCTCGACAGCTCCCGGCCAGCCGGTGCCCTGCTGGGTGCCGCGCGGGTCGCGCTGGAGGGTCGAGCGGAACATGTTGCGCAGCGTCGCCGCGGTCTGCGGCGACACGACCTGGACGCTCTCGGGCGCCGGCTGGTCCTGGTGGGTGCCGTCGGCCGAGACGATCGACTTGACGATGCGCGGCTGGATGCGCAGGCCGTCGTTCGCGATGGCCTGGTACATGCCGGTCATCTGCAGCAGCGTCATCGAAAGACCTTGGCCGATGGGCAGGTTCGCGAACGAGCTGCCCGACCACTGATCGATGGGCGGCACCAGGCCCGCGCTCTCACCCGGCAGTCCGGAACCGGTGCGCTGGCCGAGGCCGAACTTGGTGAGCATGTCCGCAAAGCGCTCCGGGCCGACCCGCTGGGCCAGCATCAGGGTGCCGATGTTCGAGGACTTCCCGAAGACACCGGTGGTCGTGTACGGGTCGACACCGTGGCCCCACGCGTCGCGGATGGTGACGCCGCCCATGTTGTAACTGCCCGGAACCTGCAGCACCTCATCGGGATTCGAGAGGCCGAACTCGATGACCGACGCCGCGGTGACGATCTTGTTGACCGAACCCGGCTCGAAGGGTGACGTCGCGGGCAGGTTGCCCATCTGCTTGTCTTCCTGGCGGCTCAGTTCCTGCGCCGGGTCGAACGTGTTGTCGTTGGTCATGGCGAGGATCTCGCCGGTCTTCGCATCGAGAACCACGGCGGACACGTCATGTGCGCCCGAGACGTCCTTGGCCTGCTGCACCTGCTGCTGGACGTAGTACTGGATGTCGTTGTCGAGGGTGAGCTGCACCGTCGCGCCGTTGATGGCGTCGTGCCGGTCCCGGTAGCTGCCGGGGATCACCACACCGTCCGAGCCGCGGTCGTACGTGACCGAGCCGTCGGTGCCGGAAAGCTTTGCGTCGAAGGAGTCTTCGAGACCGAGCAGGCCGTGGCCGTCCCAGCCGATGTCGCCGACGACGTTGGCGGCCAGCGAGCCGCCGGGGTACTGCCGGATGTCCTGCCGCTCCGCGCCGACCTCGGGGTACTTCTTGGTGATGGCGTCGGAGATCGACGGATCGACGGCACGGGCCAGGTAGACGAACGAGTCCTTGCCGGTGATCTTCTTGGCCAGGGTCGCGGCGTCGGGCTTGTTGCCCAGCAGACCGGCCACGCCGACAGCGATCTCGTTCAGACGCTTGTCGGGGTCCGGCGCCGCCGGGGTCTTGGCCTTCGCCTCGGTGAGCTGCTGGCGAATCCGGTTGGGCTGGAAGGTCAGTGCGCGGGCCTCGATGGTGAACGCCAGCTTGGCGTTGTTGCGGTCGACAATGCTGCCGCGGATCGCCTTCGCCACGTCGGTGACCTTGAGCTGGCTGGCCGCCTCGGCGCGTAAGCCCGCGGCCCGCGGCCCCTGCAGGAAGAACAACTGCACTGCCGAGGCCAGCAGCACCAGCGCGATGACGATGTTGCCTGTCTTGTGCCGGAACCCGAACGAGCCGGTCCAGT
>NZ_JMHT01000082.1 GCF_001905655.1 Mycobacterium sp. ST-F2 | reverse complement strand
CGAACAACCTTCCCTCGAAAGAAGGTGTGCATCAAACTCGGGGCGGTTCACTGAATGTGCGCACTGGGATCGGTGCTGTGCGGTTCTGCCATTCGCTCCCGTTCAGATCCGTCGGTGGTACTGCGCTCACAGGTACGGCAAGGTTGTTCCCGGTATCGTCGCACGCACTCCGCGGGGGACGGGGAGTTGACGGTGGAGAGTGAAGATGTGGCCCGCGGTGTGGTCGGAGGTGCGGTGGGCCTTCACCCCGCCGCGCAGCTGGCTGCTGGGCGTCCTGGCCAACGTTGTGCTCGCCCTGGTGTGGCTTGCCGTGCAGCCGTTGACCTCTGGGGGACGACATCATCACGACTGGGTGATCCTTGTCGGCACCTACTTCTCGTCGTTTGTCCTCGCCGATACCACGACGACCAATGTGCTTGGTGCCGACCATGATCGGGTCCGACAGGGCTTGACGGATTCGGTGGCGCCATGGCGGATGCTGCTGCACAAGAACCTTGCGCTGCTGATTCTCGTCGGGCTGCCGACGCTCGCGGTCGCCGCGGTGCTGACGCTCTGGCTGGAATCCCCGGCCCGCCTCGGTGTGACGATCCCGAACGTCGCGGTCCCTATCCTGACCTGGCTCGGGGTGGGCAACGCGGTGTCGGTGCTGCTGCCGGTCGCCGAAGTGCCGCTGCGGCAGCGGTGGGGGCAGCGCCACGACCGGCGCCGTATTGCGTTCTGGTTGTCGTCGTTGGCGCTGCCGTACGCGCTGTACTTCGTCGCCGACCCGATCGGTGGCGTCGAACACCGCGAGCTGTGGCGGACGCTGCCGACGGCGGTGGCCCACGTCTTCGGTCCCGTGCTCGGCCGCGACACCAAAAGCGCTGTGCACCTTGGTATCGCGGTCACCGTATGGATCGCCGGGACCGTGTTCGCCGACTGGTGGGTGCGACGGCGCGGAGTGCAGTTCCGGTAACCGCTACTGGGGTGTTACGTCCGGAGCGGACGGTGCTGCCTCCTGCGGCCCGGGGAGCCATGGCGCGTTCGCCGGCATGTGGGCGGGCGCTGCGGTGGTCGGTGGCGTCGCGGCCGGGCTGGACTGACCGCGCCCGGCCTGGTCGGCGGCTTGCACCGGTGTCGACCACGGTGCGGGTCCGGCCAATGCATCGGCCGCCCACCCCGCCTGCAGTTGGCTCACCGCGAAGTTGACACCCTGGTTCACCAAACCGCTGTCGACGTAACCGTTGTGGGCATCGAAGCTCGATCCGTGTCCGTCACACACCAGGTCGTTGGTGACGCACAGATCGGTGGTCTTGGGCTGGTACACCGGGCCGACGGTGACGGCGGGAGAGCCGATGGCCCGCATGAATCGTGGGGACGGCTTGCCGAAGAGGGCAACGGCCGCAACGTGATCCGCGACATCGGGTGGCATGGGGGCGGGCACTTCGGCGGCGGAGATGCCGTCGGGAATGACGCCCGCGGTGACGAAGCCGGCGACGGCGGCGCCCTGCGAGAATCCGCCGAGCACCATCTTGGTCCGGGGACAGGCCGCCGCGGTCGTCACGATCTGCCTACGGGCATCGCGGATTCCGTCGATGGCGGTGGGGAAGTCGGTGGTCGCGGGATAGTCGACGGCATATACGTCAAGGGTTTTCGGGCTGATGGCGGTTCGCAGCGCATTTGACGAACGCCGTCCCGACCCCGCCGAGGCCGGGTGCTTCATCGGTGCCGCGGGCGAAGATGACCTGGGCGTCGGGACAATCGGCGGCGTGTGCTATCGGTGGGAGCGCTGCGGACAGCAATCCTGGTGGTACCACCAGGATTGCGGCAAGACTTCTGATTCGGCTTCTGCTTCTGCTTGGCCTCACGGATCCATGCTGACACACCGGTACCCCATTCGCCTGTTTAGTGGCGTTCGGCGCGTTGGATTCTTCACATACCAAAAGTCCGTTATTGCGTGTTGGCGGTATCGAATTCGGCGATGGGTCGACTACCGCAGCATCATGACCGTGAACGCGACGACGCTGACCACCACGATGCACGCGCGTAACCCATTGGGCGGCAGGCGTCGTCCGATCTTCGCGCCGAGGTATCCGCCGATCGTGGAGCCCACGGCCAGCAGCAGTGCCGGCAACCAGGCCACCTGGCCGACCACGATGAAGATGATGGCCGCGACCGAATTGACCAGTCCCACAGAGATGTTCTTGACGCCGTTGAGGCGCTGCAGATCTTCGGACACGAACAGCCCGAACAGGGCCATCATGATGATGCCTTGCGCCGCGCCGAAATAACCGCCGTATACGGCGCAGCCGAAAATGCCCAGGTACAGCGGTACGGCGTGGTCGGTGGTCCGCTGCGTGCCGTGGCGCGCGTCCAGGGCCCGGCGCAGCAGGGGCTGCACCAACACCAGCACGCCGGCCAGCAGGATCAGCCACGGCACCACCTCGGTGAACGCACCCGGTGGCAGTTTGAGCAACAGGGCCGCGCCGACGATCGCGCCGACCAGGGACACCGCGCCGAGCCTGACGATGCGGGGTCCCTGGCCGCCGAGCTCGTGCCGGTAGCCGTAGGCGCCGGTGAAGTTCCCGGGCACCAGCCCGACCGAGTTGGACATGTTGGCCACCAGTGGTGGGTAGCCGACGGCCATCAGTACGGGAAAGGTGATGAGGCTGCCGGAGCCGACGACTGCGTTGATCACCCCGGCGGCGATGCCGGCCAGCAGCACCGCGGTGATCGCGAGGGCGGTCAGGGGCGCGTCTTACTGTGCGGTCTCACGCCCTGAATTCTTCACTGGGCCGGCGCGGGCGTCGCAGCGGCCTGGAAGAACTGCTCGATGTCGGCTGTGTTCAGTGCTCCGACACCGATGAGTGCCAGGTCGGCCAACCGCTCCGGCGTCACCTGAGAGGTGGCATCGGTGACGAGCACGGCGCGGTAGTCGCGCTCGGAGGCGTCGAACAGGGTGGCGCGCGGACAGTTCGGCAGATTGCAGCCCGCGACCACGACGGTGTTCACCCCGAGATCGCGCAGATGTTCGTCCAGCGAGGTGCGGTAGAACGCCGACCACCGCGGCTTGAACATGACGACCTCGCCCGGCGCCGCGTGCTGAGTGCCGCCGGCCAGCAGCGAGTCGTAGTCCAGAGGGTGAGCCAGCAGTTCGGTGGGCACGGCGGCGCCGTCGGTGTGTGGTGCGGCGATCTGCTTCCCGGACTCGATGGCGGCCCGGCGTGGCGGGTCGGCGTCGCTGCCGCCCGGGACGTAGAGCCGCACGATGTGGACGATCGGCCGGTGCGCGGCGCGGAACGCCCCGAGCAGGCGCGCCATCGCGGGAACCCGCTCGGCGGTGCCGTCGACCCGCGCCGGGCCGGAGACGAAATCGTTCTGCACGTCGATCAGCACCAGGGCGCTGCGTGCCAGGTCAGGGGAGGTGTAGTCGTGGCCGCCAGACACGATCCCGATCTTTCCAGACGAACCGCCGACGCGGGTGAACGATTTTCCGCGCGTTCGGCGGAAGATCGCGCACAAATCCCAACTTACGGTTGCGTACGTTCTCGCCGCCGCCAATCCTTGGTACGTGAGCCACTACATCGCCAACGTGCGCGATATCGAGTTCAATCTGTTCGAAGTGTTGCCGCTCGGTGCGGCGTTGGACGCGGGTGGGTACGGCGATCTCGACGTCGAGACGGCACGTTCGATGCTCGACGAGGTCGCGCGGTTCGCGGAAGGCGTTGTGGCCGAGACGTTTGTCGAGGCCGACCGCAACCCGCCGGTATTCCTCCCCGACGAACACCGGATCACGGTGTCCGAGGAACTGTCCAAGACCGTGCGCGTGGTCAAAGAGGCCGAGTGGTGGCGCCTGGGCCTCGACGAGCGGGCCGGTGGGACGCCGGCTCCGGCGGCGCTGGTGTGGGCGATCCAGGAAATGCTCATCAGCGCGAACCCGTCGGCGACCTTCCTCTACGGCCTCGGGCCTGCCATGGCCCACTCGCTCGCCGAGGTCGGCACCGAAGAGCAGCAGCGCTGGGCGCAGAAGGCGATGGACAAGGGCTGGGCCGGCACCATGGTGCTGACCGAGCCCGACGCCGGCTCCGACGTCGGGGCGGGACGGGCCAAGGCCATCGCGCAAGAGGACGGGACCTGGCACATCGAGGGCGTCAAGCGCTTCATTTCCGGCGGCGACGTCGGTGACACCGCCGAGAACGTCTTCCACCTGGTACTGGCCCGGCCGGAGGGCGCGGCCCCGGGCACCAAAGGCCTGAGTTTGTTCTTCGTCCCCAATTTCCTGTTCGATCCCGAGACGCTCGAATTGGGTGAGCGCAACGGCGTCTACGTCACCGGTCTCGAGCACAAGATGGGCATCAAGTCCTCGCCGACGTGCGAGTTGACGTTCGGCGCCCACGGGAAACCTGCCATCGGATACCTCGTGGGCGGCGTGCACAACGGCATCGCGCAGATGTTCAAGGTCATCGAGAACGCGCGAATGACAGTGGGCGTCAAGGCCGCCGGCACGCTGTCGACCGGTTACCTCAATGCGCTGGCCTACGCCAAGGAACGCATCCAGGGCGCGGACCTCACCCACATGGCCGACAAGACGGCGCCGCGGGTGGCGATCATCGAACACCCTGACGTCAGGCGCAGCCTGATGACGCAGAAGGCCTACGCCGAAGGGCTGCGGTCGGTCTACCTGTACACCGCGGCCTATCAGAATGCCGATGTCGCGCAGCTGCTTTCGGGCGCTGACGCCGACCTGGCGCACCGGGTGAACGACCTGCTGCTGCCCATCGTGAAGGGCGTCGGCTCCGAGCGTGCCTACGAGATGCTCTCCGAATCACTGCAGACCCTCGGCGGGTCTGGGTTCCTGCAGGACTACCCGATCGAGCAGTACATCCGTGACGCCCGGATCGACGCGCTGTACGAGGGCACCACCGCCATCCAGTCGCTGGACTTCTTCTTCCGCAAGATCATCCGCGACCAGGGCTCGGCCCTGGCGCACGTGTCGAGCCAGATCACGGCCACCATCGCAGGTGCGGGGCCGGACCTCAAGCCTGAAACCGACAGGCTCGCAACAGCTCTGGCCGACGTGCAGGCGATGACCGCCACCTTGACCGGCTACCTCATGGCCGCCCAGGGTGACCCCGAGCAGCTCTACAAGGTCGGCCTGGGTTCGGTGCGGTTCCTGCTCGCGGTCGGTGACCTGATGATCGGTTGGCGGTTGATCCACGCCGCGGGCATCGCCCACGCCGCGCTCGACGGTGCCACCGAACGCGACCAGGCGTTCTACACCGGCAAGATCGCCGTCGCGAAGTTCTTCGCCAAGAACATGCTGCCGCTGCTGTCCGCGGTGCGTGAGGTCATCGAGACGCTCGACGTCGACGTCATGGAGCTGGAGACCGCGGCCTTCTAGCCCAGGCTCCCGCGATTTGAGCACGATTTTCCGCGGCTGCCGCGGAAAATCGTGCACAGATCCCTAGCCCCGTCGATCGGATCACAGTTCCGGTCCTCGATTGCTGTGGATGTGCTGCGGCCGTGGAAAATGGGTCTGCAGACCCCACGGCAGGACGAGGAGAGTGCGACGTGCGACGCGACACCCTGGCGTGGCTCGGCGCCCGCGCACTGACCCGACGCATGGGTCTGCCGCGGGCCAGGAGCTTCCGGGTCGAGCGGTCGCTGCCGGTGCCGATGCGCGACGGCGCCGTGTTGCTGGCCGACCATTACGCGCCGAAGACCCGCAAGCCGGCCGGCACGTTGCTGATGCGCGGGCCGTACGGCCGTGACGGCCTACCCACCCGGGTGTTCGCCGGGCTGTACGCCGGGCAGGGGTTCCACGTGGTGCTGCAGAGCACGCGCGGCACCTTCGGGTCCGACGGCGCGTTCGAGCCGGGCCGGCATGAGGTCGACGACGGCGCCGACACCGTCGAGTGGCTGCGCGAACAACCTTGGTATGCAGGCGAATTCGCCACCGTCGGCGCGTCCTACCTCGGGTTCACCCAGCTGGCGCTCCTGGTCGACCAGCCCGCCGACCTGACCACCTCCGTGATCACCATGGCACCGCACGACTTCGGTCATTCGGTGTGGAGCACCGGATCCTTCGCACTCGGCGACTTCCTGGGCTGGAGCTACCAGGTGGCCTGGCAACACCGCGGCGGCTGGATCCGTCAGATCCTGCGTGGCATGGCGACGCCGCGGACCCTGAAGCCGGTGTTGGAGACCCTGCCGCTCGATCCGGCCGCCGCCGAACTGCTGGGTGGTCGTACGCCGTGGTTCAACAGGTGGCTCGACCAGCCCGATCCATCGTCGCCGTACTGGGCCGAGACCGGCGTCGCGGCGGCGCTCGACAACCTCCGCGGCCCGGTTTTGCTCATCACGGGCTGGCAGGACGCGTTTGTCGACCAGACCCTGGAGCAGTACCGGCGGCTGCGGGCCCGCGGCATCGAGGTGGCGCTGACGGTGGGGCCGTGGACCCACGGCTCGGGCGGCACCGAGGCCATCAAGGAATCCGTGCTGTGGCTGGACGGTTCGCGCCGCGCCGCGGCTCCGGTGCGGATCTGCGTCGCCGGCGGTGACTGGCTCGACATGCAGGAGTGGCCGCCGCCGGCCGACGAGCAGGTGTGGCACCTGCATCCCGGTGCGGCGCTGGCCCACACCCCACCGGACAGCGGTGCCCCGTCGACCTTCATCTATGACCCGGCCGACCCGACGCCGAGTGTCGGTGGGCGCCTTCTGGTCTCCGGCAAGTCCGGTTACATCGACGACACCGAGCTGGCCGAGCGATCCGACGTCCTGGCCTTCACCGGTCCCGTATTGTCCGCCGACCTCGACGTCATCGGAACGCCCTACGTCGAACTGGACCACCGTACCGACAATCCGCACGCCGACCTGTTCGTGCGGATCAGTGACGTTGCGCCCGACGGACATTCGACCAACGTCACCGACGGATACCTACGGCTCACCGCCGCGGACGCACCCGAGGCGCACCTGCGCCTCGAACTCGACGCGACCGCTTACCGATTCGCCGCCGGGCACCGTATCCGGCTGCTGATCGCCGGCGGCTGTTTCCCGCGCTTCGCGCGCAATCTGGGCACCGGCGACCCGCTGGGCACCGCCACCCGGATGGTGCCGTCGGTGCACACCGTCGCGCACGGCGACGGCGGGCAGTCCCGGCTGGTGTTGCCCGTCAGCGCACCCTGACGACCACTTTGCCCTTGGCAGAACGGTTTTCCAACGATGCGATGGCCTCCGCGGCACGTTCCAATGGGTACACCTCGGGCACCGGCGGGACCACCGCGCCGGACGCCAGCAGCGGCTCCAGCTCCTCCCACTGCTCGGCGAGATAACCCGGGTGGGTCATGGCCCACGCACCCCAGCCGACGCCGACCGCGTCAACGTTGTTGAGTAGCAGGCGGTTCACCTTGACCGTCGGGATATCGCCGCCCGTGAATCCCACGACCAGCAGCCGGCCCCCGGGAGCCAGCGATCGAAGAGAATCGGTGAACCGGTCGCCACCGACCGGATCGAGGATCAGGTCGACACCGCGGCCGCCGGTCAGCTCACGCACCGCGTCTTTGAAGCCGTCGGCCGGCACCACATCGGAAGCACCTGCCGCCCGGGCGATTTCGGCCTTCTCCTGCGAGCTCACCACCGCGATGGTGCGGGCGGCGCCGAACGCCGGGGCCAACCGCAGGGTCGACGTGCCGATGCCGCCGGCGGCGCCGTGCACCAGCACCGTCTCACCGGCGGTCAGGCGGCCGCGGGTCCGCAGCGCGCAGTGCACCGTCAGATCGTTGAACAGCAAGCCGGCGCCGGCCTCGAACGACACGGTGTCGGGCAGCTTGAAGACCCGATCGGCCGGTAGCGCAACGACTTCGGCCATCGCGCCCGACAGCATGGTCAGGGCCGCCACCCGGTCACCGGCCGCCACATGCGCGCCATCGGGTGCGCTGCGCACGACGCCCGCGAGTTCGGCGCCCGGGGTGTACGGCAGCTCGGGCTTGTGTTGATACAGGCCGCGGGACTGCAGGGCGTCGGGGAAGGCGACGCCGGCCGCGTGCACCTCGATCACCACGGCGCCGGTGCCGTCAGGCTCGGGAATCTCGTTCACTTCGGCGGCTTCGGGGCCGTCCAACCGGGCGATCTGAATGGCGCGCATGGTGGGTCCTGTTCTGTAGGCCTGCCGGTGGGTCACTGTCACTGTCGCATGTCGACCTCAGGACGCGTCCCGGGCACCGAGTAAAAGCCCGGCCACCACCAGTCCGATGCCCGCGATCTCGCCGACGCTCGGGATCTGGTCGAGCACCGTGAGGCCGATGACGGCGGCGGTGACAGGCAGCAGCGCCAGCAGGATCGCGAACCTCGCCTGCCCGACCTGGCGCAGGACGATCTGGTCGAGTGCATAGGGAATGGCGGTCGAGAGCAGTCCGACTCCGACACCGAGCAGCCAGGTGCGCGGGTCCAGGAACACCGCGGCGTTCGTCTGAGCCTGCAGCAGCACGATGACCGGGCCCAAAATGAGCGCCGCGGTGGACAATCCGAGGGCCAGGGTGTCCAGCCCGCCGTGGGTGTCGGCCACCCGTTTGCCCACCAGGATGTACCCCGCCCACAGGGCCGCCGCGGCGAGCGCCCAGACCACACCGGCGAGTTCGGAGGTGAACTCGATACCGGCCAGCAGCGCCACCCCGCCGGCGGCGAGGACGGCCGCGGCAATGTCACGCGGTCGGCGGGATCCGAGCGTGGCCACCAGCGTCGGCCCGATGAACTCCACGGCGACGGCCGTGCCCAATGGGATACGGGCCAGCGCTTCGTAGAACGCGATGTTCATGCCGACGGTGATCAGCCCGAACATCGTCGCGATTGCGACGCGGCGGCGCGTCAATCGCACGCGCCACGGCCGGCGCCATGCAGCCAGCACCAGTGCTCCGGCGGCGGCCCGCAGCCACGCCACCGTGGCCGGTTGCGTCGTCGAGAAGAGGAACACCCCGATCGCCGCGCCGAGGTACTGCGAGGCTGCACCGGTGACGAAGACGGCGGGGACCGACCATCCCGGCAGCGGACGGTGCTTCACCGGCGCTCTTGACGCGTGTCGATACCGGTCATTCGGCGCAGATTACCGGCGTCCTACCATCCGTGGATGATCGACGCACGTGCCGCGGTGTTGCTTCGCGCGGGTTCGACCCCCGAACTGACCGACGTCCAGATCCGCGAGCCACGGGGCGCCGAGGTGCTCGTCGGCATCAACGCGGTCGGCATCTGCCATACGGACATCAGCACGGCGGCGCGCTGGCCGGAGAAGCGGCTGCCCATGGTGTTCGGTCACGAGGGTGCCGGCACCGTCCTGGCGACCGGGCCGGACGCCCGCATCGACGTCGGCGGGCAGGTCGTCCTGACTTTCGCCAGCTGCTCGCAGTGCGCCGCCTGCGTCTCCGACACGCCCGCGTACTGCGACCAGGCGACGCGCCTGAACATGGCCGGTGACCGCGGTGACGATGCGAGCGCGCTGCGGTTGGACGGTCAGCCGATCCGGGGTGGCTTCTTCGGCCAGTCGAGCTTCGCCACCCACGCGCTGGCCAACACGTCCAACGTCGTGGTGCTGCCGGATGGCATCGACGCGCCGCTGGCGGCGCCGTTGGCCTGCAGTGTGCAGACCGGTGCCGGTGCGGTTCTGCACACCTTGGCGGCCGGACCCGACGACGCGCTGGTGGTGTGGGGCGCCGGGGCGGTGGGCCTCTCGGCGGTGATGGGTGCGCGCATCGCCGGGTGCCGCACCATCGTCGCGGTCGATCCGATCGCCGAACGACGTTCGTTGGCAATGGAATTGGGCGCCACCGGATCCGTCGACTCGGCATCGGGGACGCTACCGGCCGAGATCATGGAACTCACCGGGGGCGGTGCGACGCTGGCCGTCGACACCACCGCGCGCGGCGACGTCATCGGCACGGCGTTGTCGCTGCTGCGCAAGTGCGGCACCCTCGCGCTCGTCGGGCTGGGTGCCCTGACCGCCGAGCTGCCCGTGGGCCTGATCCTGGCCAACGGGCTCCGGGTCCAGGGCGTCATCGAAGGGGACAGTGAGCCGCACACCTTCATCCCGCGACTCGCTGAACTGGTCCTGCAGGGTGAGTTGCCCGTCGACAAACTGGTACGCACTTACCAGTTCGGCAGCTTCGCCGACGCCTGGACCGACGCCAAGGCCGGTTTTGCCGTCAAACCCGTGCTGGTTGTTTAGGTAGTCTTGCTGGTACGGGATGTCCCGCCGGCAACGTCGCCGAACCCGATCGGAGCAGCATGACCGCTTTCCAACAGTCCCAGCTGGTCAAACCCGGGCGTCCCGCGGCGCTGCCACCAGGGCGCTCCATGGAGATCACCGCTGTCGACGGCACCCGGCTTCACGCCGAGGTTTTCGGTCCCGAACACGGACAGCCCATCGTCTTCGCGCACGGCATCACCTGCGCCATCGGTGTGTGGGGCAACCAGATCGCGGATCTGGCGACCGACTACCGGGTCATCGCGTACGACCACCGCGGGCACGGACAGAGCGGCGCCCCGAAGGGCCGCAACAAGTACAACCTGGACTTCCTGGCGGCTGACCTCGACGCGGTATTGACGGCGACGCTGAAGCCGGGGGAGCGGGCCGTGATCGCCGGGCACTCGATGGGCGGTATCGCCATCACATCGTGGGCGCAGCGGTACCCGCAGCGCGTCAAGGACTGCGCGCATGCGGTCGCCCTCATCAACACCACGACCGGCGACCTGCTCAAGCTGGTCCAGCTGGCGCAGGTGCCGAATTCCCTGGCGAAGTCCCGGGCCTACGCGGCCGGCCGCATCCTCAAGACCTTCGGCGGCGCCCCTCTGGTGCCGGGTTCGCGCAAGGCAGCTCGCCAATTCGTCGCGATGATCGCGGTCGGTCGTGATGCCGACCCGGCGGTCGCCGACTACGTCTACGAGCTGTTCATGGGCACCTCCGCCGCCGGTCGCAGCGGATGGGTCAACGCCCTGGTGGACAACCTCGATGCTCATCACATCGGCCTCGACAACCTCACGGTGCCGACACTGGTCATCGGCAGCACCAAGGACCGGCTGTTGCCCATCGAGGCGTCCCGCCGGATCGCCCGGAACGTCCCGAACCTGTGGTCGTTCGTCGAACTGGGCGGCGGGCACTGCGCCAACCTCGAGCGGCCGGACCAGGTCAATCAGCATCTGCGGGCGCTGCTCGTCGGGTCGGCACACAGCTCGACGGCCTAGGATCGCGATGTCCTAAGGTGGAACCGGCGGTACCGGATTTGATCAAGGGAGATTCATGACGGGTAGCGACGGCGAGTTCTTCGATGTGCTGATCATCGGTGCCGGTATCTCCGGCATCGGCGCCGCATACCGACTGCGCCAACAGAACCCTCAGGTCACCTACGCGATCCTGGAGCGGCGGGCGCGCATCGGCGGCACCTGGGACCTGTTCCGTTATCCCGGAATTCGTTCGGACAGTGACATTTTCACGCTGAGCTTCCCGTACCAGGCGTGGACCAGGCCGGAGAACATCGCTGACGGCGATCACATCCGCGAATACCTGACCACCGCGGCGCGCACCCACGGCATCGATCGCCACATCACGTTCAACACCCATGTGCGGTCGGCGGATTGGGATTCGGCCACCGACAGCTGGACGGTGCAGACCGTGCAGGACGGCGAGGCGAAGTCCTACCGCGCCCGATTCCTGTTCTGCGGCACGGGCTACTACAACTACGACCGGGGGTACACCCCGGATTTCCCCGGTATCGACACTTTCGCCGGCGAGGTCGTCCATCCGCAGTTCTGGCCGGAGTCACTGGACTACGCCGGCAAGAAGGTGGTGGTGATCGGCAGCGGCGCCACGGCCGTCAGCCTGGTACCGGCCCTGGCGAAGACTGCCGCGAAGGTGACCATGCTGCAGCGGTCGCCCACGTACCTCATGTCCCAGTGGCAGATCGATCCGATGGTCAACCTGATCCGGAAGCTGTTGCCGCGCAAGATCGCTCACCGCGTCGTGTGGTTCCGTAATGTGCTGATCGGGGTGCTGAGCTACAACCTGCTGCGCAAGTTCCCGAAGGGTGGCCGCCGGCTGATCCGCAGCCGGGCCATGGCCGCGCTGCCGGCCGGTTACCCGGTGGACGTGCACTTCAACCCGAAGTACGACCCGTGGGATCAACGCCTGTGTGCGGTGCTCGACCGGGACATCTTCACCGCCATCGGGGACGGGCGCGCCGAGGTCGTCACCGACCACATCTCGCACGTCGACGCGACCGGCATCGTGCTGAAATCCGGTGGGCGCGTTGATGCCGACATCATCGTCACCGCTACGGGGCTCGAGTTGCAGGCCCTCGGCGGCATCTCCTTGGCCGTCGACGGTGTCCCGATCACGCCGTCCGATCGCTTCGTCTACAAGGAGTTCCTGCTCGAGGACGTGCCGAACATGGCGTGGTGCCTGGGCTACACGAACGCGTCGTGGACCCTGCGCGCCGACATGACGGCCCGGGCCTTCGCGAAGCTGGTGGCGTACATGGATTCGCACGGTTACACCCACGCGTACCCGCATCTGGGTGATGTGCCGATGGACGAGAAGAAGACCTTCGACCTCGACGCCGGCTACATCAATCGCAACCCCCACGCCCTACCCAAGTCCGGTACGCATCGCCCGTGGCATGTCCGGCACAACTACGTGCTGGACGTCATCGACCACCGTTTCGACCGCATCGAAGAGTCCATGGTGTTCGGCCGGGCGGCGCAGCGGGTCTGACGGTCTCCCGCGAGCGGTCACCTGCGTAGTGCGGAACGTCGGCCTCGCGTTGAGCGTGCGATGAGGATCTTCGCTACTCGAACTTTGTGAGCGCCAGCGCACGGTCAACGCGCACAACGCTTTTGCTTGTCGAGTGCCCAGCAGGCAGTGGGCCGCGACTGTGCCGTCGGGTCGCCGATTTCACGGATTCGACCGTCTGATTGCACAGTCACGAAATCGCTGAACCACACGTCGCCGCGACTGTGCAATCAGCGCGCCTCACACGCGGATCTGACGATCTATATGCACCTTCGGCATTCAGGACTCCTCGGGCTCGGTGAGTCTGGACGGGGCTGCCAGGCGCCAGGAATCGGTGAGGATGTCGGTCAGTTCCTGCTCGTCGTCAAGGGCCTCCAGCCGAACCCGTACCCACGACGACGCAGCTTCGTGTCGCGGTACCCAGAATTTGTGCGGCTCCGCGGCGATCAACTCTTCGCGGTCAAACCTGGGGCAGCGCACCGCAAACGAGGTCTCATCGTCGGGCACGGTGACGAACATCTTGCGCGCGACATCGAACGTCGGATGGCCCCACCGCTCCTTCTCGCGGGTCTCGGGAAGGGACAGTGCGATGCGGCGCACATCGTCGGCGTCGAGCACGGTTTCGAACCTTCCGGGGACAGTGTTGTTCGTCGAGGCAGCCTACCGCCGAGCTCTGACACCGATCGAGAGTCAGGCGAGGGCCGTGGCCAACTGGTCCACCACAGCCTCGATCTCGGCCGGGTCACTCAGCCGGTCCGGCGCCCACGCCAGAGCGATTTTGGCTGGCGCCCAGGTGCTTTCGTCGATGGGGATCAGCTTGAACTCGGGCGGGGAGAAGATGCGACCGAGCGTCGACGCCGGTGCGTAACTGACCAGCGCCACGAGGTACCGGTTGAATACGTGGCTGGCCATCTCGAGCTCACCGCCCAGCTGACTGACCGTCCGCACGATGCGCGTGATGCCCCGCGCGTTGAGACCCCGCGTCATCTGGGCCAGCACGATGGGATTGGGCCGTGCGAAGTCGATGACGACGTCGCGCTCACGCAGGTCCTCGATGGCGATGATGTCGCTGGCGGCCAACGGATCGTCGAAACGCACCGCGGCAGCACCCGGGTAGCTCGCCACCACCCGGTGCCGGATGCGTTTGTCCGCGGACGGCAGATGGATCAGGCCCAGGTCCAGATGCCCGGAGACGAGTTTGGCGATGACCTCCGCCGCCGACCCGGGCATGCTGTACTCGGTGGGCATCGCGAGGCCGCCGATGGCCTGCTCGAATCTGGCCAGGAAATCCGACGGCGCATAGGCGGTCGCCCCGATGCGAATGGGGTTGGTCGCCTGCGTGATTCGTGACGCGGTGGTTTTCAGATCGTCGACTCGTCGCAGGATGTCGCGCGCCGGCTCCAGTAACTGCGCGCCGAGCGGGGTCAGGCGGACCTCGTGGTATGTCCGCTCGAAGAGCGCCCCGCCGAGTTCGCGCTCCAGCAGTTTGATCTGCTTGCTCAGCGGCGGTGGGGTGATCATCAACCGGTCGGCGGCCCGTTTGAAGTGCAGCTCTTCTGCGACTGCGACGAAGTAGCGAAGCCGGGTGAAATCGATTTCCATGGGGAGTGTCGGTTACCGTCCCGAATGTGCTACTGCCGCAGGTACTTCGAGGACGCCGCGGGCGATGAGGTCATCGATCTGCTCGTCGTCCAGGCTGAGCAGCTCTGCGGCGATCTCGCGGGTCTGCTCCCCGAGCAGGGGCGCCTGCCCCAGCGGGGGATCGGGGATGAGGTCAGCATGGATTTGCACGTTCTCCATCATGAATGGTGCGGCGCCATGCGGGTGCAGTTCCTCCCGGAACGCCCGGCGCTCCACGTAGTAGTCCCACGTCGGGACCTCGGCCGCATGGAACACGGCTCCCGCGGGCACCCCCGCGGCCTGCAACAGCGTCATCGCGTCCGCCGGGGTGCGCTGGGACGTCCACGTGCCGAGGGCTTCATCGATCCGCGCACGCTGCCGGTCCCGCCCGGCCCGAGAGCCGAGATCCGGGTCGGTGTGCAGATCCGGCCGGCCGATCACCTCGCACAATGCCGACCAGTCAGCGTCATCGCGGACGGTGACCGCGACCCAGGCATCGTCACCAGAGCCGGGGTACAGACCCCACGGTGCGTCGTGAACCGGCTGGTCATCGGATACATGGCCGCGATTGGTCAGCACCTCGCCGGCGATGTCGTCGGCCAGGTGGCTGAGCATGACCTCGGCTTGGGCGATGCTCGCCGCTCCACCACCGCCGCTGTGTTCCCGGCGCAGCAGCAGGGCGACGGCGCTCAGCGCGCCGATCCGCGCTGCCACGTGATCGGGGTAGACGGTGACGGTGTCGCAGAAGACATCCGGGTTGTCCGGGTAGGCCCACAACTCGGTGAAGCCCGCCGCGGCGCGTACGAGCGGTCCGTAGCCGAGCCGTTTCGCCCAGGGCCCGGTGGGCCCGTACGCCGAGCTGTCGACCACGACGATGCCCGGATTGATCTGCTGCAGCGTGGCGAAGTCCATGCCGAGTGCTGCTGCCACGCCGGGTTTGAAGTTGCTCAGGACGACGTCGGACTGCGCCACCAGCCGGTGTGCCAGTGCCCGGCCTTCGTCGGACCTCAGGTCGATGCCGATGGACCGCTTGTTGCGGTGACCGGCGGCGTAGGCCTGCGTCATGCGGGTGAGGCTGATGCGCAGGCCATCGGGGAAGGCCGAGTTCTCGATCTTGACGACGTCGGCGCCAAGATCGGCGAACAGGCGGCCGGTGTCGCTGCCGACGACGATCACGCCGAGGTCCAGCACGCGCACCCCTTCCAGGGGCAGCCCGAGGTCGCCGCGGTCGCGCGCGGTGAGGGTGGGTGCGGCGCGGAGCCGTCGGTCACTCGCTGTGTTGATGTTCACGCTGCTGGCCCGGTGACCGTCGATCTCGACGACGCCGACCGGCACGGGTGCCGACAATCCGGGGGCGAGCTCTGTCTCGCGGAAAAAGCCCCGTGCGGCAACCTGTTCGGTGGACAGCGCCTCGGCCAGGCTCAACACCGCCGCTGTCGGTACGCCGTGGCGTTGCCCGGCAAGTTCCAGTTCGGCGCGGGTCTTGTCGGAACAGAACTGCTCGATGGCCCCGAACAGGGTTGCGGACGCGAAACGCTCGCGGAGGCTGTTGAACTTCGGGTCGGCGAATTCCTCCGGGCGCCCCATCCACTCGAACATGCCCTGCCACTGGCGTTTTGCCAGCACACACATGCGGACGTGGCCGTCCTTGCATTTGAAGATCGGGTAGCGCTGCTGCTCGGCGATCCAGTCGCGCTTCTGCTCGCTGATGGGGACCCCCACGGCCGCACTGCCCGCGGTGCCGAACGGCGGATCGAGGGTCTGCATCGCTCCCTCCAGTAGAGAGAAATCGATGAGATCGCCTGTGCCCGTGCGTAAGCGGTCCAGAAAGACGCTCAGCGTGAAGAACGCGGCCTGGGAGGCGGCGACGTGATAGGGCAGGTCCGCACTCGGCGGCACCAGCGGTGCCCGTCCCGGGATGCCCGACCGGGACAGCTCACTGGTCAGCGCGTGCAGTACGGGGGTAGTGGCCTGCCACCCGCGGTAACTGGTATCGCGGCCGAAGTCGCTGATCGACAGAATGACCAACGACGGATGGTCCGCATGAATCTGCTTGACCGCCAAGGACTCTTCGGCGCTCGACCCCGGGCGGGTGTTCTCGATGAGGATGTCGGCGGTCGACAGCAACTCCGCCCACGACTGTTGCCCGGCCGCCGTCGACGGGTCGATCTCGACCGTCGGGACGCCGTGGCGATTGATGGCGGTGCCGATCGGCACGCCGTCGACCCGCGGTCCGACGGTGTCGCCGGCGGTCACGCCCGCCAGATTCACCGCAGTGACTTGGGCACCGAGATCAGCCAGGAGCCGACCGACGGCCGTGATGGGTCCGGCCGTCAGATCGAGAATCTCGACCCCGGCGAGGGGTGGGTCGTAGGCCATGCCGGTCAGCTCCGTCGGGCCTGGCGGAAGGGGATATTGCGATCGGGCTCAGGCTCTTTCGGCAGACCGAGCACACGTTCGCCGATGATGTTGCGCTGCACCTGGTCGGTACCGCCGCCGATCGAGGTGAAGAACGCGTTGAGCGCCAGGAAGTTCACGTCGTCGGCTTCGGCGTTGTCTGGGCCCGCCAGCAGCGACTCGGCTCCGATGATCTCGGTCTTCAGTGCCGCCTCGGAGTGCAAAATGCGGGACATCGCGAGCTTGCCCAGCGACATGATCGAGCTCGACGTGCCCTGGCTGGTGGCCGCCTTGGCGCGAAGATTGTTCAGCCGGTTGAGTTCCCGTAGCGCCAGCACATCGGCCAGCTTCTCGCGTACCGCGGAATCATCGAGGCGACCGTGGCTGCGGGCGAGTTCGACGAGACTGTCGGCCTTGGACTTGTTCCGTGACCCGCGGCCGCCGTCGCCCATGATGGAGCGCTCGTAGGCCAGGGCGGTCTGCAAGACGCGCCAGCCGTTGCCCTCTCCGCCAATGAGATTGGCGTTCGGTACCGTCGCATCGGAGATGAACACCTCGTTGAAATGCGCTTCGCCGGTGATCTGAACTAAGGGTCGCACCTCGATACCGGGCTGGCGCATGGGGATGATGAAGTAGCTCATGCCCTTGTGCTTGGGCACATCCCAGTCGGTGCGGGCGATCAGCAGGCCGTATTCGGATGTCGCCGCGCCGGAGGTCCACACCTTCTGGCCGTTCACGACCCAGCGGTCGCCGTCGCGCACCGCGGTGGTGCTGACGCCGGCCAGATCCGATCCGGCGCCGGGCTCGCTGTAGAGCAGACACGTGCGGGCCGCGCCTGTCAGGAAGTCGCGCAGCAGTTCATGTTTCAGCTCGTCGGAGCCGAATGCGAACAGGGTGTTGGCCGGGATGTTGTGCCTGTCCTGGCACGCGCCCGGGGCTTTGACAGCGCGGAATTCCTGCTGGATCACCGCGGCGAGCTTGCTCGGGTAGGCCCGGCCGAACCATTCGGCCGGATATGTCGGTACCGCGTACCCAGCGTCCAGAACCTTTTCCCGCCAGGCGATTTCCTCGGGGGAGCTGACCCACGGGTCGTCCGACGGCGGCAGCGAGGTCCAGTTCTGCGCAAGCCAGTCGCGTACCTCGGTGCGCAGGTCATCTGCGGTCAGAGTCATATCAGGCTCCCTTCGATGCGAGGTAGCGCTCACGGTGATCACGTGAACTGCCGAACAGTTGACGGCCGGTGCGTGCCCGGCGCAGGAACATGTGGGCGGGGTGCTCCCAGGTGAAGCCGATGCCGCCGTGCATCTGGATCGCCTGCATGGCCGTGGTGTGATAGGCCTCCGCACAAGCGAATCCGGCCAGCGCGACGGCACCGTCGGCGCCGGCCGGGTCGGCATCGAATTGCGCTGCCGCGTGCTGCGCGGCCGACGTGGCCGATTCGACTTCCAGCAGCAGGTCGGCCGCCATGTGCTTGAGGGCCTGAAAGCTGCCGATGGGTCGCCCGAACTGGATGCGCGTCTTGAGGTATTCGACGGTGAGGTCGAACAGGCGACGGGTGCCGCCGACCTGCTCACCGGCGAGGGCGATCACCGTGAGTGACAGTGCCTGTTCGACGGCGGCCCAGCCGGTGGTGCCGATGCGGCGGGCCGGGGTCTGCTCGAAGGTGTAGGTCGACAGCCGGACCGTGCGATCGAAAACTGTTGCGGCAGTGCGGTCGCAGCCGGGAGCGTCCGGGGTGACCTCGAAGATCGCGATGCCCTCGTCGGTCTTCGCGACAACGATGACGACGTCGGCGATCTGCCCGTCCAGCACGTACTGCGCGTTGCCGGAGAGGCGGTACTCCGCGCCGTGCGCAACCGCCTGCACCGCAATGCCTTCCGGTGACCAGGTACCGCGAGGTCCGGTAGCCGCGACGGTGGCGATCGATGCGCCCGAGGCCAGCCCCGGCAGCAGCCGCGCCTTGTCCTCGTCGGTGCCGGCGGCCTGGATCAACGCCGTGGCGAAGACCGCGCTCGACAGGAACGGGGCGGGCAGCAGTGCGGCGCCGGTGACCTCGGCGACCGCCTCGAGCTCCTGTGCGCCCAGCCCGACACCGTCGTATTCGGGATCGATGATCAGGCCGGCGACACCCTGGGCGGCCAGCTTGTGCCAGAGGTCGCGATCGAATCCGTCGTCAGTGCCCATGATCCGGCGCACGTCGGCTTCGGTGCAATGCTCGCTGAGCAGGTCTTTCACGGCTGCGGCGAGTTCGGCGCGATCGGCCACGCTCATCGTCATGTGTTCACCCTTCTGCATGTCAGGGTCCATGCAATGCTGTCGGTGGCCGCCCTGTAAATCGCATTGTGCGACACCTGCACGTTTCCTCATGCGACATCTGCAGTACCTGAGGACGACTGGATGTCCCGAACGCTCATGTGTGGGTTTCCGTGGTGGTCGTTTACAGCACGGGTCCGGTGCCGCCATGGTGGACGTATGCCCCTTGATCCCAGGACACCGGTGCTCGTCGGGTACGGCCAGGTGAACCAGTACGACGAGAACCCCGGTAGCGAGCCGGTCGATCTGATGGAGGCGGCGGCCCGGGAGGCGGCGGAGGCCCGAGTCCTCGAGGCCGTCGACGCGGTCCGGATCGTCAACCTGCTGTCGGTGCGGTACCGGGATCCGGGTCTGCTGCTGGCGCAGCGCATCGGCGCCCCGAACGCCACCACGCGGTACACGCCGATCGGCGGCAACGTGCCGCAGTCGCTGGTGAACCAGGCGTGCCTGGATATTCAGCAGGGGCGTAACGAGGTGGTGTTGATCGCCGGTGGTGAAACCTGGCGTACCCGAACGCGTTTGAAGGCGCGCGGTGAGCGGCTGGTCGGTACTGAGCAGGCCGACTCGGTGCCGCTCGCGCCCAGCGACCCCGAATTCACGATGGCCGGGCCCGCCGAACTCCGGATCGGGTTGGTGGCGCCGTC
>NZ_JMHT01000081.1 GCF_001905655.1 Mycobacterium sp. ST-F2 | reverse complement strand
TCACAGGCCGACAGCAGCTGACCGTTCTACACCCTCAATCATGAAGAGCCTGTTTGAGTCGTCAGCGCGCGGGGGTATTCGCGACTGTTGCCCGACCTCGGTCCCCGCTGTCGGGCAGCTGTCGACGGTTCGGCGCCGTTGCCATCAAACTTGCAGGTAGAGTGCCATACACGGATATGGGTGATGTACGACATACCGGGCGTCGTGCGGGTCGGACGACGCGGTCGCAGTCGGATCCCGCACAGCGGCGGAAACTCCGCGGCATCGTGTAATTTTTGAGATGAATCCGTTATTCGGAGGCCGGCAGGCGACTGGCTTCGGGTTAGCTGGACGGTAAGGCGGAAGGACGATCTTGGCAGTGATGCACGGCCGGCATCGACACATCCGGTGCTGGGGCGCGGCCGCGGCAGGTCACCGATGAGCCCGATCAGCCGGCGCCAGTTCCTCGGCGGTGCGGCGGTGGTGGGCGTCGCGGGCGCGGCGGGTATCGGGGCGCTCGTCGAAAGATCCCGCGACCGTACCGAGGCTCGGAAGCATTTCTCGGCCATCGTGATCGGTAGCGGCTACGGCGGGGGAGTCTCCGCGCTGCGGCTGGGACAGGCCGGTGTCGAGACATTGGTCATCGAACAGGGCCGGCTCTGGGACAAACCCGACGACGACGGCAAGCGGTTCTCCAAGATGCTGCCTGCCGACACCCGCGCGGGCTGGTTCACCAAGATTCCGCCGAGTCTGGTCACCTCCTTCGGCGGCTTCACCGTCGAGCAGGTCGCAGAGCACGCGCCGTCGCCGCAGCCGGTCCAGGCCGGCATCTGCCAGAAGGTGACACACGGCGCGCACGACGTCTTCCGCGGCCTGGCCGTCGGTGGCGGCTCGATGATCAACGCGGGCATAGCGGCCATCCCGACGCAGCGTCAGGTCGCCAAGGCGTTCCCCGACATCGGCGCCGACGAGTTCCTGCGCACCTATGTCGAACGCGCCAAGTCGTCGCTGAAGATCAGTTATCGCGACATGGCCTGGTTCGAGCAGACCCCGTGCTTCCAGTACGCGCGCGCCGGCCGCAAGTACGCGGCGGCGGCCGGCTACAAGGTCGACTACAACGGCAGCTCCTACTCGTTCGACTACCTGGTGAAGGAGGCGGCGGGCCAGGTGCCGCAATCGTCGCTGGCGTTCGAGCAGCAGTTCGGCAACAACTATGGCCGGTTCGGCAGCGTCGACCAGACCTACCTCGCCGACGCGCTCAAGACGGGCCACGTCACGCTGCGCCCGCTGACCGAGGTGATCTCGATCCGTCAGGAGCGGTCGGGTGAATTCGTGGTGTCCACCCGTGAGATCGACCGCTGGGGCAAAGAGCTGTCCAAGACCGAATTCGGTTGTGACCAGCTGTATCTGGCGGCGGGTGTGCTCGGTACCACCAAGCTTCTGCTGAAGGCGCGGGAGACCGGTGACCTGGCCCGGCTCAACGATCAGATCGGCAAGGGTTACGGCAACAACGGTGACCTCATGGTCGGGCACAACCTGGCCAAGAGCGATCCGGCCGGCACCACGCAATCCCTGATGGGCATGATCAACATCGACGGCCGTGACGACCCGGACAATCCGGTGTACGCCAGCATGTTCTCCATGCCGCTGCCGGTGGAGACGTATCTGCTCGGGTATTACGTCATGGTCGACACCGGTGACCGGGCCGACATCACCTACGACCGCCAGTCCGACACCGCGACGATCCAGTGGACCGACGCCTTCGCCGCCAACAACGAGGCCAGGGCGAGACTGGTGTTCGACAAGATCCTGAAGGCCAACAAGGTCGACTACCGCAACGATCTGTTCAGTGGAAAAGTGTTCGCGCCCAACACTGTTCATCCCCTGGGTGGATGCGTGCGGGGCAAGGCGACCGACGCGTTCGGGCGGGTGAACGGCCACCGCAACCTGTTCGTCAACGATGCGTCACTGCTGCCCGGACACCTCGGCTGCAACCCGTTCATGACCATCACCGCGCTCGCCGAGCGCAACATCGAAGGCATCCTGCAGGGCCGCACCTAGCCGGTGAGGGTCAGGTGCGGCCGCTGCAGTCGCGTCAGCTCACGTCGAAGGCGCGGGCGCGCAGCGAACGCTCCACTCCCGCACGGCCTTCCAGCACCAGACGGCGCAGTGCCGGCGGAATCTCCGGATCGGAGAGGAACCGGTCGGCGGCCTCGAGCCCGGCCTGGCTGATGTCCCACGACGGGTACAGGCCGATGACGACGGTCTGGGCCACCTCACTCGACCGCCGCTCCCACACCCCGGAGATCGCCTCGAAGTAGCGGTCCCGGAACGGGTCCAGCAGCTCGGTCTGCCCGGGCTGAACGAAGCCGCCGACGATGGCGCGGGTGGTGATGTTCGCCAGGGTGTCGTCCTCGATGACCCGTTGCCACGCAGCCTCTTTCACCGCTGCCTGCGGGCGGGCCGCGCCCGCGGCGGCGGCGCTGCGCTGGCCGGCCGCCGTCGGATCCTGCTGGGCCTCGGCGTCGATGAACGGCGTCGGCCCGCCGTCGGCGTCGATGACGCCGGCACGTGCCAGCGCCGTGACGATGCGCCAGCGCAGATCGGTGTCGATCACCAGACCGGTCATGTTCACCGCGGCGGGCTCGTTGTCCAACAGCGTCGACAGCACCGCAATGTGGTTCGGTGCCAGCACCGACGTGCACAGCGCGTTGATGAACGCCAGCTGGTGGTCCGACCCCGGCGACGAGTCCCGCGCCAGGTCCAGCAACGCGTCACCGAAAGCGGGCCAACCGATCTCGGCCGCCCACGCCGGATCGGCGTACGAGGTCAGCGCGGTCTGCGCCTGCAGCACCAGCCGCTGGGCGACGCCCACCTCGGACTCGGCGTGCAGCCCGCTCATCACGAGGGCGACGAAGTCGCGGGCCTTCATCTCGGCCTCGCGCGTCATCTCCCAGGCCGCCGACCACGCCAGCGTGCGGGGCAGCGGGTCGTCGATGTCGGCGATGCGGCTCAGTACCGTCTGCAGCGACGCGGGATCGAGCCGCATCGAGCAGTAGGTCAGGTCGTCATCGTTGACCAGGACCAGCTTGCCGCGCGAAATCCCGACCAGCGCAGGAACATCCGTCACCGACCCCTCGACGTCGAGTTCCTCGCGGTGTACCCGGACCAGCTTGCCGGAGCCGTCGTCGTCGTAGATGCCGACCGCGAGCCGGTGCACGCGCGTCTCTCCGGCGCCCGGCGCCGCACCGCTCTGGTCGATGGCGAATCGAGTGAAAGCACCGGCACCGTCGACGTCGAAATCGGCGCGCAGCGTGTTCAGGCCGGTGGTCTTCAGCCACTGCTGGCCCCAGTCCGAGAGATCCCGGCCCGACGACTTCTCCAGCGCGCCAAGCAGATCCGCGAACGTGGCGTTGTCATAGGCGTGATCGCGGAAGTAGTCGCGCAGGCCCGACAGGAACGGCTCCAGCCCGACGTAGGCGACCAACTGCTTGAGCACGCTGGCGCCCTTGGCGTAGGTGATGCCGTCGAAGTTCACCTCGACGGCCGCCAGGTCGGGGATGTCGGCGGCCACCGGGTGGGTGGACGGCAGCTGGTCCTGCCGGTAGGCCCAGGACTTCTCCACATTCGCGAAGGTGGTCCAGGCCTGCTTGTACTCGGTGGCCTCGGCCTGGCACAGCACCGAGGCGAAGGTCGCGAAGGACTCGTTGAGCCACAGGTCATCCCACCACTGCATGGTGACGAGGTCGCCGAACCACATGTGGGCCATCTCGTGCAGCACGGTCTCGGCGCGCCGCTCGTACGAGTAGCGCGTGACCTTGGACCGGAAGACGTAGTCCTCCAGGAACGTCACCGCGCCGGCGTTCTCCATCGCACCCGCGTTGAACTCCGGCACGAACAGCTGGTCGTACTTGCCGAACGCGTACGGCGTGCCGAAGTTCTTGTGGTAGAAGGAGAATCCCTGCTTGGTCTCGGTGAACAGCCGCTCGGCGTCCATGAACTCGGCCAGCGACGCGCGGCAGAAGATGCCCAGCGCAATGTCCCCGTGCTCGTCGGTGTAGACGTCGTCCCACCGCGCGTACGGCCCGGCGATCAACGCGGCCAGGTACGTGCTCATCTTCGGGGTGGTGGCGAAACGATGAACCGTCCCCGTGTCCGATGTCGCCGCCGGGGCGGCTCCGGTGGCCGTGCCGGCGCCGTTCGAGATCACCTGCCAGCGCGCGGGCGCGGTGACTGTCACATCGAAGGTCGCCTTGAGGTCCGGTTGGTCGAAGCAGGCGAACATCCGCTTGGCGTCGGCGGTTTCGAACTGTGAGTAGAGGTAGACCTCGCCGTCGACCGGGTCGACGAAGCGGTGCAACCCCTCACCGGTGTTGGAGTAGCGGCAGTCCGCGTCGACCACGACCACGTTCTGCTCGGCGAGCCCGGCCACCGGTACGCCCGTCGATTCGTCGTACGCGGAGACGTCGATGGGCAACCCGTTGAGGGTCGCGCCGCGGATGGTGTCGGCGGCGATGTCGATGACGGTGTTGGCGCCGGGCAGGGCGCTGAACGTCACCGTGGTCACCGACCGGAAGGTGCGCTCGCTCGGTGCACCGGCACCGTCGGTGAGGTCGAGATCGATGCGGTAGTTGTCAACGGTCACCAGCGCGGCGCGCTCGGCGGCCTGGTCGCGGGTCAGGTTCGGAAGTGCCACGTCACCAACTTAGGGGACAACTGGTTGCCGTGACCGGGAACATAGGGACGCCGGGCATAGTTGTTGGCAACGAGATCTGTACCGACTCAGTAAGGACGAGCAATGGCCGACGCCGCCGCCACCGAAGACTCAGCCGTCAAGAAGGATGTCGCGGGCTTCTGGTTCGACCCGCTGTGCCCGTGGGCCTGGATCACCTCCCGGTGGATCCTCGAGGTGGCGCAGGTGCGCGACGTCGACATCGAGTTCCACGTCATGAGCCTGGCGGTGCTGAACGAGGGCCGCGACCTGCCCGAGCAGTACCAGGAGATGATGAAGAAGGCCTGGGGCCCGGTCCGCGTCGCCATCGCGGCCGAGGAAGCCGTCGGCTCCGCGGTACTCGCGCCTCTGTACACGGCGATGGGCACCCGGATTCACAACCAGGGCAACAAGGATTTCGCCGTCGTCATCGCCGAGTCGCTCGAAGAACTCGGCCTGCCCGCCGAGCTTGCGGAAGCAGCCACCAGCGACAAGTACGACGAGGCGCTGCGCAAGAGCCATCACGCCGGCATGGACGCCGTCGGCCCCGACGTCGGCACCCCGACCATCCACGTCAACGGCGTTGCGTTCTTCGGCCCGGTGCTGTCGCGCATCCCGCGTGGCGAAGAGGCCGGCAAGCTGTGGGACGCGTCGGTGATTTTCGCGTCCTACCCCCACTTCTGGGAGCTCAAGCGCTCGCGCGACGAGGCGCCCGAATTCGACTGAGCGCAATCACCCGCTAGTCACGCTCACCGGGGTCGGCCCAGGTAATCTCGTCGGCGTTCCGCAAGGAACGTCTGGACGGCGTTACGGTGGCCAGACACATCCGAAACATGAGCCACAACGATGCAACTGGTGGGGAGCGACGTGCCGACGGACAGTTTCGTCCTTCGACGTGCGGGTTTGAGTAGGATGCGCTGATGTCGCTGGAGACGGGCGCAACCTTCGCCGGGTACACCGTGCGCCGGTTGCTGGGCTCAGGGGGAATGGGCGATGTGTACCTCGTCCAGCACCCCAGGCTGCCCCGCCTCGACGCCATGAAGGTGCTGCGGGAGACCGCCACCACCAACGATGAATTCCGTATCCGGTTCGAGCGCGAAGCCAACATCGCCGCGGGCCTGTGGCACCCGCACATCGTGGGCCTGCACGACCGCGGCGAGTTCGAGGGTCGGCTGTGGATCACCATGGACTACGTCGATGGCACCGACGCCGCACAGCTGGTCAAGTACGAGTACCCGAACGGGCTGCCGCTGGAGCTGGTCGTCGACATCGTCAAGGCCATGAGCTCGGCCCTGGACTACGCGCACCAGCGTGGGCTGCTGCACCGCGACATCAAGCCGGCCAACATCCTGCTCAGCAACATCGACACCGACGAGCGGCGAATCCTGCTGAGCGACTTCGGCATCGCCCGCCAGATCGGTGAGGTGACGGGCCTGACGTCGGCCAACCTGGCGATCGGCACCGTCAGCTACTCGGCCCCCGAGCAGCTGATGGGCGGCGAGATCGACGGCCGCGCCGACCAGTACGCGCTGGCCGCGACGGCCTACCGGTTGCTCACCGGGCAGACGCCGTACCAGGACACCAACCAGATCGCGGTGATCAGCCAGCACCTCAGCGCGCCGCCGCCGAAGGCCAGCGACCTCAAGCCGTGGCTGGAGCCGCTGAACGATGTGCTGATCAAGGCCATGGGCAAGTCGCCCGAGGACCGTTTCGACTCCTGCACCAAGTTCGCGCGGGCCTTCGAGCGGCAGGCCGAACTGGTCACCGAGTCACCCACGCTCAACCTGCGCACCGCCGAACTGAAGCTGCCGACCGTCACGCCGGTGGCTCCCGAGGCTCCGGTCGTCGAGACGCCGTCCGCGCCGTCCGCTCCATCCGCTCCGGAGGTGACGCCGCCGCCGGTGCCGCCGGTCGTGGCGGCCGAGCCCACGCCGGCGCCTGAGCCCACGCCCGCGCCTGAACCGGCACCCACACCGGAGCCCGAGCCCGAACCGGTCGTCCAGGAGCCCGTCCCGCCGCCGCCGGCTCAGGAACCCCCGGTGCCGCCCGTGCCGCAACCGTCGAACGAGCCGGTCTCGGAGCCGACACCGCCGCCGGTGCCGCAGCGCGGCCCCGTCGGGCCGCCACCTGAGCCGAAACCGTTTCGGCCGGAACCGGATTCGTCACCGTCGGCGCCGCCGTACCGGCAGCCGATGCCGCCGTCGCCCCCGCCCCTGCCGCCGCAGCGACCTACCCGGCCGACCCACGAGACGGTGTCGCCGACAGTGGTGCTGCCGGTCATCCCCGCCGACCCGGCAGCACACGGCGCTCCGGGAGTGGGCCGTCCCAGCGCGCCGCCGCCGCCGTCGTACTCGCAACTAGCAGCCGACATCGGCAAGACGCCGCCGGGCCGTGGCCAGTCGTCGGGCGGCAAGACCAAGATCTGGGTGATCGGGGGCGCCATCGCCGCCGTCATCGTGGTGCTGCTCGGTGTGGTCCTCGTGAATTCCGGTGACGACTCGAGCGGGTCCTCGGACGCCTCGGGCACCAGCACCCAGAGTTCCGGCGCGGACACGCCGTCGTCGTCGCACAAGCCGGCGCCGCCGGTGCTGGTCGGGACGCCCGGTAATTACCAGACCATCGCGACCTACCTGAAGAGCAACAACATTCCGGAAGTGCTGGTGCACCGCAACGAGCCCGGCGCACCGGTGGTCACGATGCCGATGCCGCCCGGCTGGGCCGACGCCGGACCGCAGACGCCGGCTTTCGCGTACCAGTCCATCGTTTACAACGGCCCGAGTGCCGGCAACTACCGGCCCAGCGCCACGGCGTTGATCTCCCGGCTCGGCCCGAACGCCGATGCGCAGAAGATTCTCGACTTCGCACCGGGTGAGCTGAACAACCTGCCGGGGTTCACTGCCACCGATACCGGCACGCCCGGGACTGTGGACGGTCACAAGTCGTTCCAGATCGCCGGTTCCTGGAACTCGAACGGGGTGACCAAGCTCATCACCCAGAACACCGTCGTCATCCAGGACGGGACCGGGCTGTACGTCATGCAGATCAACATCGACGGCGTCGCTGATCAGGCCGAGATCATCAAGCAGATCACCGAGGCCATCGACCGCGACACGAAGATCGCCTCCGGCTGAGCCGCTGATTCTGTCCCGGGCCGCTGTTCTGCCAGAATGTGCGCCATGCGCGTATATCTCGGAGCCGACCACGCCGGTTACGAACTCAAGCAGGCCCTGCTCGACCACCTGACCGCGGCCGGCCACCAGGCCGTCGACTGCGGTGCCTTCGCCTACGACGCGGAGGACGACTACCCGGCGTTCTGCATCGACGCCGCCAAGCGCACCGTCGAGGACCCGGGCAGCCTGGGCATCGTCATCGGCGGCTCGGGCAACGGCGAGCAGATCGCCGCCAACAAGGTGCCGGGCGTGCGCTGCGCGCTGGCGTGGAGTGTCGAGACCGCGCAGCTGGCCCGCGAGCACAACAACGCGCAGGTCATGGGCATCGGTGGCCGTATGCACAGCACCGAAGAGGCCTTCGCCATCGTCGACGCGTTCCTGGCCGCCGAGTGGTCGCAGGCCGCGCGGCACCAGCGCCGCATCGACATCCTGGCCGAGTACGAGAAGACGCACGTGGCCCCCGAGGTTCCGGGCGCTCCGGCCTGATCCCGGGCCTGACCCGTGCCGGAGGGGCATACCCTCCACCGGCTGGCCCGCCTGCATCAACAGCGATTCGGGCGGGCGCCGGTGGTCGTCAGCAGTCCGCAGGGCCGGTTCGCCGATGCCGCGGCCGCCGTCAGCGGCCGGGTGCTGCGTAAGGCCGACGCCTGGGGCAAGCACCTGTTCCACCACTACGAAGGTGGTGCGGTGGTGCACGTCCACCTCGGGCTGTACGGCACGTTCACCGAACAGCCACTGCCGATGACCGCGCCCGTGGGTCAGGTGCGCATGCGCATGCTCGGGGCCGAGTTCGGGACCGACCTGCGCGGCCCGACCGTGTGTGAGCTGATCGACGAGGGCGGCGTCGATGACGTCGTGGCCCGGCTCGGTGCCGATCCGCTGCGCCGCGACGCCGACCCCGGCTTGGCCTGGGCGCGAATCAGCAAGTCCCGCAGGTCAATCGGATCGATGCTGATGGACCAGACGGTGATCGCCGGTGTCGGCAACGTGTACCGCAGCGAGTTGCTGTTCCGGCACCGGATCGACCCGCATCGCCCCGGCACCCAGCTGACCGAGGCCGAATTCGCTGAGCTGTGGACCGATCTCGTCGCGCTCATGAAGGTCGGGGTGCGCCGCGGCAAGATCGTCGTGGTGCGCACGGAAGACGACCACGGCGCGCCGTCCTACGCCGCCGACCGGCCGCGCACCTATGTGTACCGGCGTGCGGGGGAGGCGTGCCGCGTGTGCGGCGCCACCGTCCGCACCGAGGTCATGGAGGGGCGAAACCTGTTCTGGTGCCCCGATTGTCAGGTGTGACCGCTAGTCGCCGCCACCGCCGCAGCCGCCACCGCAGCCACCGCCGCCACAACTGCTGCCACCACCGCCGCAGCTGCTACCCGAGTCGCTGCTCCCGGAGTCCCAACTGCCGCTGCCGGAATCCCAGCCGTTGTTGTCGTTCCAGCTGACGTCCTGGCCCTGGCCGGAGTCTGCGAACTGGCTCTGGTCGAGGCCCTGCTGGTAGCCCTGGTCGAACCCCGAACCGTATCCGGACTCGAAACCCGATGCGCCGTAACTGACTCCGTGCATGCCGTCGAACAGCGCGTCGAACAGCAGCACCGAACCGACGCCCCACGCTCCGGCGACCAGCGCCGGCTTCCACCACGGCTCGGAGTACCAGCCCTCGGGCACCGGGCGACCGGCGACCCGGCCGCCGGGATAGTAGTTCGGGGTGGCGGCCGTCGGACCCGGTGAGGCCTGAATCTGCCTGCCGTCGAACTGGATTCGGCGATCCTCGGTGACCTCACCCGCACCGCGCTGGCCGGCCAGCTGCTGCAGCGGGGGACCGGGGTCGATGCCCATGGCGGTCCGCGCGGCCCGCACGTAGTACAGCCCTTCCATCGCGCTCTGCTTCGCAAAGGCGGCCTGCTGGGCGGTGGTGGCCTGTTCGATCTGCGACGCGGCGGCGTTGTAGCGCTCGGACGCGTCGGCCAGGGCCTGGCGCGAGGCCTCGTCCGTGCCGGTCAGATTGAACACCTGCCCGCCCAGCATCTCGATGACGCGGCGGGCGTCGGCTTTCGCGTTGGCCAGCGCGGCCGCCTTGTTGGCTTTGCTCTGCCTGCTGAACAGGAAGAACCCAATGGCCACGATGACGATCAGGATGAGCACGAACTCCATGGAGGCAGCTTACCGATGACGGCCGTCACAGAGATATGGACATTTATGTCCGTATCTATTACCGTCATCATCATGAACGCGACATTCCACGTCTTCGACACCGAACGCGGTGTGCTGTCGACCGCACCCGGAATCGTCACCAGCTACCCCGGTGGCGACACCGCGGTCCGGGAACTGGAACCGCTCGGCGCGGGACTGCGCCCGGTCATCTGGAGCCACTGCGGCGCAATCGATTACGCCGCAGCCGGGCAGTGGGCAGCCTTCCACCGCAACCGATCGGCCGACGCCCCGGTGCTGGTGGCGCCATACCTGCCGTCGGCCCGCGGTGACCACGACCCGACCGACGACGCGCGCGTCGCCGCCCGCCTCACTGCTGCCACGGGCATCAAGCACATCGTGACGGTGGATCCGCACTCGCCGGTCTGGGCCGACGAGGCCCGGCGTGGGGGAGCGGCCGTCACCGTCATCGAGGCCGTGGACCTGGTGGCATGCGGCGCCGCGCACCACCCGGGCTGGGCGGGCGTCGTCGCCCCCGACAAGGGGGCCCGCGACCGTGCCGGGCGAGTGGCCTCCCGATTGGGCGTGCCGCTGTATGTCGCTGGGAAGCAACGTGATCCGGCCACCGGCAAGCTGTCGGGGTTCGTCGCTCCGGAGGGGCTGCCGGAACAGGGTCGCCTGCTGGTGATCGACGACATCTGCGACGGCGGCGGCACCTTCGCCGGCTTGGCCGACGCCGTCCGGGCGAGCCGCCCCGAACTGGCGCTGCACCTGTGGGTCAGCCACGGCTGCTTCACCGGACGCTGGCGGGAGAACCTCGCCGGCTACGCCTCTGTCACGAGCACCGACTCCCGCGCCACGCCCGACGGCGTGCACGTGCAACCGCTGGAACCGTTCATCGTCCGCGCCCTGGCCACTCTGATCTGACAAGGACCGACCTCATGACAATCGAAGCAACCACCACGTACCGGCCGGAAACCATTGCGGCCCTGGACGTCCTGATGGACACCGACGCCTACAAGCTGGACCACCGCCGCCAGTACCCGGCAGGCACCGAGTACGTCTACTCCAACCTGACGGCCCGCGGCAGCCGCATCCCAGGGGTGAGCTGGACGGCGTTCTTCGGCCTGCAGGCCTACCTGCGGGACCTGAACCAGCGGTGGAGCGCCTTCTTCGCCGCCGACGTCGACGAGGTGTGCCAGGCGTACATCGACCGGGTCACGCAGGTGCTGGGGCCCAACGACGTTGGCGCCGAACACATCCGGCAACTGCACGCGTACGGCCGGCTGCCGCTCCGGGTGCGGGCGCTGCCGGAAGGGACCATCGTCCCGGTCGGCGTGCCGTACCTGACCGTCGAGAACACCGCGCCCGAATTCTTCTGGCTGACCAACTACATCGAGACCGACATGTCGGCCGCGTTGTGGCAGCCCATCACATCGGCGACCACCGCGTGGCGCAACCGCACGCTGCTGGACGCCCGCGCGCGGGACACCGGCGCCGACCCGGCCGCGGTGGACTGGCAGGGGCACGACTTCTCCTTCCGCGGCATGGCCGGCAGCGCGGCCGCCGCGGCCTCGGGGGCCGGGCACCTGTTGGCGTTCACCGGCACCGACTGCCTGCCCGCGCTGGGCTGGATCGACCGGAACTATCCGGGCTCGCCGGAGGGCGCGATCATCGGTGGCAGCGTGCCCGCCACCGAGCACAGCGTCATGTGCGCAGGCACCCAGGACGATGAAGTCGAAACGTTTGCGCGGCTGCTGGACCTGTATCCGACCGGCATCGTGTCGATCGTCAGCGACACCTGGGACCTGTGGCACGTCTGCACCGGCATCCTGCCGACACTGAAAGACGCGATCACCGCGCGCGACGGCAAGGTGGTGATCCGCCCCGACAGCGGCGACCCCGAACGCATCCTGTGCGGCGACCCGCAGGCCCCGGCCGGGAGCCCTGCACACAAGGGCGTCGTGAACCTGCTGTGGGAGGTGTTCGGCGGCACGGTCAACGCGGCCGGCTACCGGGAACTGGACCCGCACATCGGCGTCATCTACGGCGACTCGATCACCCACGACCGGGCCGACGCCATCACCGCCAACCTGATGGCCCAGGGATACGTGTCCACCACGCCGGTACTGGGATTCGGTTCGTACACCTACCAATACGTCACGCGGGACACCTTCTCCATCGCGATGAAGGCCACCTGGGTGCAGGTCGACGGCCGCGGCCGGGACATCGCCAAGGCGCCGGTCACCGACCCGGGCAAGCGCAGCGCACGGGGCCGGTTGGCCGTCATCCGCGACGAGCGCGGGCGGCTGACGCTGGTGCAGGGGGCGGCCGGCGCCGTGGCGGCGACCGACGTCATGCGGACGGTGTTCGAGGACGGCGTCATCGTCAACCCCGTGTCCTTCGCCGAGGTGCGCGCTACCGTGCGACGTGATTGGGCGGCATACGCCGCCGGCGAGGAGGACGCCCGTCATGGCTGAGTCGCTGGCCACCTGGCTGAGCGTCGACGTCTTCGCGATGAGCCCCGGCGAGGAGCCGGGGCTCATCCTGGCGCGGCGGCAACGCGAACCGCACCAGGGGGACTGGGCGCTGCCCGGGGTGGTGCTCGATGCCGCCGCCGGAGAGACGGTCGCCGCTGCGGCACACCGGGCGCTGCGGGACCGCGCCGGCGCCGAACCCGTCGAAGGACCGCCGACGGTGGCGCTGGTGGTCTCCGACCCGCAGCGCGACGAGCGCGGCCACACCGTCTCACTGGTCAATGTGATGCGCGCCGAACCCGGCGACGACGCTCTGGTGGTCCGCGAAGGACAAGCCGTGCCGCCCCTGCCGTTCGGGCACAACGCGATGATCCGCGATACCGCGGCGACGGTGTCGCAGCGGTTGTTGACGGACCCGGCGACCGTCGCGGCGATGTTCGGCGCCGGGTGTACGGCCGGTGAGGTCTGCGCTCTGACCCGGCTGCTGTTCGGCCTGTCCGGCGGCACCGGGGCCGAGCCCATTCCGCTGGCCGCGATGCGGCGACGGCTGGAGCGGGCGGTGCTGTTCACGGCCGATGGCAGCCGTCCGGCGCATACCCGACCGGTGACGGTCTTTCGGGTGGCGACGGACTAGATGGCGCCGGCGTCAGACCCGGCAAATTGCCTGCCCGCCACGTCTCGCGGTATCGCGAGCCCACGTTACAGTCCCGTGAACAAGCCTGCGACCTGGGAAAATGCTGTCAGCTCGAATCGCGACACGCTGCTTTCCGAGTTACGCTCCCGGCACCCTGACTGGGAGGAGAGCAACTGATGGCACACGCAGACACCGAACCGGTGACAGACACCGACACCCCGACCGAATCGGTGCCGACGAAATGGTTCGGCACCGATACCGGCAAGGTACTGATCATCGGCGGCGGTTCTGTTGCCATCCTGTTGATCCTGCTGGGGATCGGGGCCCTTGCCGGGTTCCAGATTCCGCCGCCCGCGCCGGAGGCGCCCGCCACCCCCACGAGTTCCACAACGCCGGCGCCTGCCGCCACGTCGTCGGCCCCGGCAAGCGTCACGTCGGCACCCGCACCGCCGCCGGTCGCCACGTCGACGTCGGCTGCCCCCGCCGCCCCGGCACCCGCACCGCCGACCGGTCCGTCGACCATGACCACTCAGGCGCCGACGACCTACACGGCGCCGCCCACCCGGCAGTACACGCCGCCTGCCGCTCCGGCCGCCACCGCGACGCCGACTGCCAGCGCGACGCCGACGGCCACGGCGTCCGCGAGTTCAGAGGCCCCCGCGCCGGCCAACCCGCCGCAGATCAACGTCATTCGCACGACGAATGGCGTGGCACGTCCGATTCCGGGCAACAGCTAGGCGGGCTGCGCCGAGTCCGGCTCCCGGAGCCGTGCAAGAGCCCGCGGGCTCAGTGCGGTGAGGCGGACGTCGCCGCCGTAGATGGCGAGAACCCGCGGATCCATCACCCGGCGCCACAGCACCGGTACGAGGCTGAGTACCAGCATCGCGGCGTAGTTGCTCGGCAGCTGCGGTGCGTCCTCGGCGGGGCGAATTCCCTGGTACCGATGCGACGGGTCGGCGTGGTGGTCCGAGTGGCGCTGCAGATGGAGCAGAAACACGTTCATGATGACGGTGTTGCTGTTCCAGCTGTGCTCGGCGCGCAACCGCTCGTAGCGGCCCGACGGCAGTTTCTGCCGGCGCAGCCCGTAGTGCGACAGGTAGTTCATCGCCTCGAGCAGGAACATGCCGACGAGTGCCTGGCCGAACAGCCACGGCAGGACCACCGGCCGGAACCACAGCGCCAAACCGGCGAACAGCACGAAGCTCAGCAGCCAGGCATTGAGGACGTCGTTGCGCAGGCTCCAGCGTGAATGGCCTTGGCGGTCAAGGCGTTTGGCTTCGAGCTGCCACGCCGAGCGGGTGCTGCCGAGGGCCGACCGCACGAAGAAGCAGTACACGTTCTCCCCGAAGCGGGCGCTGGCCGGGTCTTCGGGTGTCGCGACGCGGACATGGTGCCCGCGGTTGTGCTCGACGTAGAACTGGCCGTACCAGCTCTGGGCCAGCGCCAGCTTGCTGAGCCAGCGCTCGGCGCGGTCGCGTCGATGCCCCAGCTCGTGGGCCGCGTTGTTGGCGATGCCGCCGGACAGGCCGACCGCAACCATCAACCCCACTTTGTCGGTGCCGGTCAACGTCACCCAGCCGCCACCGGGTTGCGTCCAGCAGAGTGGTGTACGAGTCGGACCTGATCAGCGGTACCGGCGTGTCGTAGCCGAGTGATTGAAGGTCATCGCGTGATTCTTCGAGGGACCGTCCAAAGTCACTCGAGCAAAGGAACCACGCGATGACCGCTGCCCAGAATATCGACCTGCCTACCGTGCTGGCCGAACGACTCACCACCACCCACCCCGACGTGCTGCGCGAGTTGTTGGCCACGTTCATCCACACCCTGCTCGGGGCCGAGGCCGACGCACTGTGCGGCGCCGGATACGGTGAACGAAGCTCTGATCGCACAAACCAGCGCAACGGCTACCGGCATCGCCAATTCGACACGCGTGCAGGCACATTGGATCTGGCGATCCCGAAGCTGCGGCACGGTTCCTACTTCCCGGAGTGGCTGCTGGAACGCCGCAAACGCGCCGAGCGGGCCCTGACGACCGTGGTCGCGACCTGCTACCTGCTCGGAGTCTCGACACGGCGGATGGACAAGCTCGTCGAGACTCTCGGCATCACCAGCCTGTCGAAGTCGCAGGTGTCGGTGATGGCCAAGGAACTCGACACCGCGGTCGAGGCGTTTCGCACCCGGCCGTTGGACGCCGGCCCGTACACGTTCGTCGCCGCCGACGCCCTGGTGCTCAAGGTCCGCGAGGGCGGCCGGGTGGTCAACGTGCACGCCCTGATCGCGGTCGGGGTCAACGCCGAGGGCTACCGCGAGATCTTGGGTATCGACGTCACGACCGCCGAGGACGGGGCCGGCTGGTTGACGTTCTGGCGGTCGCTGACCGCCCGCGGCCTGTCCGGGGTGAAGATGGTGACCTCCGATGCCCACGCCGGACTGGTGGCCGCCATCGGTGCCACCCTGCCCGGCGCGGCATGGCAGCGCTGCCGTACGCACTACACGACCAATCTGATGGCCATCACCCCGAAGTCGTCGTGGCCGTGGGTGCGGACGCTGTTGCATTCGGTGTTCGATCAGCCTGACGCTGAATCTGTTGCCGCGCAATATGATCGAATCGTTAAGGCGTTATCGGACAAGCTACCGAAGGTTGCTGACCACCTCGAAGCAGCACGGCCGGACCTGCTGGCGTTCACCGCGTTCCCCAAGCAGATCTGGCGCCAGATCTGGTCGAACAACCCCCAGGAACGGCTCAACAAGGAGATCCGCCGCCGCACCGATGTCGTCGGTATCTTCCCCGACCGCGACGCCCTGATCCGTCTCGTCGGGGCCGTGCTGGCCGAGCAACACGACGAATGGGCCGAATCCCGGCGCTACCTGGGCCTGGACGTCCTGAGCAAATCACGCGCAGTCAACGACACCCCAACCGAACAGGAGGCCACCCCCGCAGCCCTGACCGCCTAAACCACCACCATCGAAGAATCACACGACGACGCGGTACACCACGTCCCTGGACTTGACCCGCCACCGGCCCACACCCAGCAGCCGAAAATCAGCGCCAGGTACTGCACGGGCAGGAACACGTGCGTGGCGAAGCGATAGAACCTGTCCCGCTGCAGCTCGGCCAGGATGCCGTCGGGTGCACGGTCATGCTTCTCGCGTCCGAACAGATGGTCCGCGGTGGGACCCATGACCAGAATCAGGACGAGCGCGGTCCACCAGAAGGCGTGCAGCCCGGTCGACCACACCAGGAGCCAGGACAGTGTCACGGCGCCGGGAGCCGACGGAACCAGTAGCCAGAGATATCGCTTCGGGTCTCGCCAACGCCCGTCAGCAACTTTTGACCCCACGTCGATCGCCCGCCGTTTACGGGCTCTTCACAGATGAGGGTGTAGAGGTGGTTGGCGCGTCGTTGCCGGG
>NZ_JMHT01000080.1 GCF_001905655.1 Mycobacterium sp. ST-F2 | reverse complement strand
GGCGGGGTGGGTGCGGCCGGGGCCGGCGGGGGCGTCGGTGCCGGAGGAGGTGTCGGCGCGGCAGCGGGCTCGGGAGCCGGGGCGGGAGCCGCCGGAGCTGCGGCCGGAGCGGTGCCGGCGGCGCCGATCTTGGCCAGCTCGCCGCCGATGGACACCACGTCGTCCTCTTCGGCGGTGATGGACAACAGCACGCCGGCGACGGGTGACGGGATTTCGGTGTCGACCTTGTCGGTGGACACCTCGACGAGGGGTTCGTCGACCTCGACCGAGTCGCCGACCTTCTTGAGCCAGCGGGTGACGGTGCCTTCGGTGACGGATTCACCGAGCGTCGGCATCACGATCGAGGTGGCGTCGGCGGCATCGGAGGCGGCCGGGGCGGGAGCCGAAGCGGGCGCCGGGGCGGGAGTTTCGGCGGCCGGAGCCGGGGCGGCGGGCTCGGGCTCGGGGGCCGGGGCAGCTGCCGGTGCGGGCTCGGGGGTTGAAGCGGGGGCAGGGGCCTCGCCGGCTTCACCGATGACGGCCAGCTCGCCGCCGATCTCGACCACGTCGTCTTCCTGCGCGACGATCTTGGTCAGAACGCCCGCTGCCGGCGACGGGATTTCGGTGTCGACCTTGTCGGTGGACACCTCGAGCAGGGGCTCGTCCACCGCGACGGTGTCGCCCTCCTGCTTGAGCCATCGAGTGACGGTCCCCTCGGTAACGCTCTCACCGAGTGCGGGCATCTGGACGGAGATGGCCATTACGTTGACTCCTCGAAAAGTCGCTCGTCACTTCGAATGTCTACAGGGCCCATCCTGTCATGCTCGCGCAGTCGAGGAGGGGCGGGTCGGGACTTTGTCCCGCTGTGTTGACACCCTCGTTGAGCAGGCTACTGTCGCATCGAAACCAGTACCGGCGGTACGGGATATTTTGAGGTCAGGCAGGGTTTGACGATGCAGTTTGTGGACAGTGCGGACGGGACCCGGATCGCAACCTACGAAGAGGGCAACCCGGACGGTCCGGTGGTCGTGCTGGTGCACGGCTGGCCCGACTCGCACGACATGTGGGACGCCACCGTGCCACACCTGGCCGACACCTACCGGGTGATCCGGTACGACAACCGTGGCTCGCGCAATTCCGGTGTGCCGAAGAAGGTTTCGTCGTACACCATGGCGCACTACGCCGACGACTTCGCGGCCGTCATCGCCGCATCGGCGCCCGGCCAGAAAGTCCATGTGCTGGCCCACGACTGGGGATCGGTCGGCATCTGGGAGTACCTGTCGCGCCCCGAATCGGTGGAGCGCATCGCGTCGTTCACCTCGACCTCGGGCCCGAGCGCCGACCACACCCGCCACTTCATCATGGAGGGCCTCAAGCGCCCGTATCGGCCGGTGCGGTTCCTGCACTCGGTCTCGCAGTTCCTGCGGCTGACGTACCAGGGTTTCTTCTCGATCCCCCTCGTGGCGCGCGTGCTGGTGCGGGCCACCGTGCCGACCATCATTCCGCGACTGCTGAAGCACCTTGATGGCATGTCCGACAACCAGATTCGGCATTCGGACACCTTCGCAACCGACGCCGCGAACAGCCTCAAGGTGTATCCCGCCAACTACTGGCGGACCATCTTCACAGGCCGGCGCGACCACTACGTCAACGTGCCCGTGCAGGTGATCGTCAACCGCGGTGATCAGTTCGTCCGCCCGCACCTGTACGACGAGACACCCCAATGGGTTCCGCAGCTGTGGCGCCGCGACATCACGTCGGGCCACTGGTCGCCGATGTCGCATCCGGAGCTGCTCGCCACCGCGGTCCGCGAACTCGCCGATCATGTCGCGGGTGCCGAGCCGGCGCGGGATCTGCAATTGGCGCAGGTCGTCAAGGCCGGCTGACTCGGGCCTATTTGGGTGGTTCGCCGTTGACGTTGACGTTGTGCGTGACTTCGCCCTCGTGGTTGACGTTCACGTTGACGGTCGGATTGCACGCAGGGTTCGGGAACGCGACGCTGTCGCACGGCATGCCGTTGTTGTAGAACAAGCCGCCACCGTTGTTGTCGTTGTTGTTCCAGTCGGGGTCGCACTGATCATCCCCGCCCAGCCGATCGATCACGTTCCGGAAGGGACACAACTGGTCGGCGATGATGTCTTCGTCTTCGGGATCGGCCAGCGCCTGGGTGGCGCCGCCCAGCCCGGCGAATTCCATGCCGATAACAGTGGCGGCCACGGCCACCGTCCTAGCGAACTTATTCATGCAGGAACGGTACGCCGACGGCCTGCTCAACGGAATGCAAATGCGGTAACTGGCGCCGCATCAGCTAACGCCCGGCAACGGGGCTAACCGTTCGCGGCGATGTCCTCCAGCACCGCGAACATGGTCCGAGTCGGCACACCGGTGCCGCCCTTGCCGGTGTAACCCCAGGCGCCACCGGTGTTGTAGGCCGGGCCGGCGACGTCGAGGTGCGCCCACTGCACGCCCTCGGTGACGAACTCGCGCAGGTACACGCCCGCCACCAGCATGCCCGCGTTGCGTGCGCCGCTGACGTTGGCGAGGTCGGCGACCGTCGACTTCAGGTCGTCCTTCAATTCCTCGGGCAGGGGCATCGGCCACGCGTTCTCGCCGGCTTCCTGGGACAGCTTGGCGACGCGGTCGCGGAACTCGTCGCTGCCCATCACCCCGGGGGTGCGCGTGCCGAGCGCGACCAGCTGCGCGCCGGTCAGCGTCGACGTCTCGATCAGGTAGTCGGGGTTGTCCTCGCACGCACGGACGATCGCGTCGGCCAGGATCAGCCGGCCCTCTGCGTCGGTGTTGAGCACCTCGATGGTCGTGCCGCCGTACTGGGCCAGCACATCGCCGGGCCGCTGGGCCGTCGACGACGGCATGTTCTCGGCCATGGGCACGGTGGCGGTGACGTCGACCGCCAGCTTCTGGCGCGCCGCCAGCACAACGGTGGCGATGACAGCCGCGGCGCCGCCCATGTCGGACGTCATGTGGTGCATGTTGGCGGCGGGCTTGATCGAGATGCCGCCGGTGTCGAAGGTGATGCCCTTGCCCACCAACGCCACCTTCTTGGCGTTCTTCGCACCGGAGCGGTAGGTCAGCCGCACCAGGCGCGGCCCGCGGGACGAGCCCTTGCCCACGCCAACGATGCCGCCGAATCCGGCGTCCTCCAGTTCCTTCTTGCCCAGCACCTCGACCTCGAGGCCTGCCGACTTGCCCAAAGCCTTTGCGCGCTTGGCGAATTCGCCGGGGAACAGGTGGCTCGGCGGGGTGTTGACGAAGTCGCGCGCGGTCGCGACGGCGGTGGCCACGTCGACGCCGCGGGCTGCCGCGGTCTCGGCATCGTCTGCGGTGGACAGCACGGTGAGCGCCGTCAGGCCCGCGTCTTTCGGGGCCGTCTTCGCGCTGCGGAACTCGCTGAAGCGGTAGGCGCCCAGGATCAGGCCCTCGACAGCCGCCGCGACGTCCAGTTCGGACAGCGTGGTCACCACGGTCTCGGTGCCACCCAGTGAGCGGGCCGCCACACCGGCGGCGCGGCGGACGACGTCGGCCGGCCACTCATCGCGGTCCTTACCCAGCCCGACGGTCAGCACACTGGCGACCGGCAGTGACGGGACGAGCACGCGGGTCAGTTGCTCGGTCGAGCCCTTCGCACCGAGAGTCTTCAGTGCCACCTCGATCTCACCGGTCGCTTCGGCGTCCAGGAACGGGTTGGCCAGCACTGTGGCTTCGTCGTTCTCGCCGGTGACGACCGGGACGATCAGCACTGCGGCGTCCAGATCGGACGGCAGGGCGGAGGCGACGGTGACGGCGGGGGACTGGTAACCGGGTGCGCTGCTCACCGGTCCCACCCTAGTCACTGGGCCTGCCGGGCCGCCCGCTGAGCCTCCGGGCATACCTCGAATGCGGTGACGGGGTCGTTGAAACCTTTGAGTACCAACGGCTCCCGCGGCGCGACCGGCCACTGACCGGGCATGTCGTACCACGGCGCGGCCACCAGAATCTGCCCGGGCTCGGCCGCGGCCACCAGGCGCGCCGCCAGATTCACCGGATTGCCGAAGTAGTCGCCACCGGTGGCCACCACCGAGCCGAAGCTCAGGCCCGCCCGCACGCTGATGTGGGCCATCTTCGGCCGCGGGTGGTGCACCAGATCCACAGCGACCTTCGCGAGCGATTCGGGTGTCGCGCAGACCCACATCACCGCATCCCCGATGAACTTGATCACCCGGCCACCGTCGGCGTGCACCACATCATTGGTGATGGCGTTGAACTCGCCCAGCAAGCTGGTCAGATCGTTCGGCGTGAGTCGTTGGGTGAGCTGCGTGAAATTGGACAGGTCGGCAAACCCGATGCCGCACACCACGGTTGACGCTTCACGGTGGTCGATCGTGTCGAAATATGCTCTCGCGGAGGCGACGTGGTGGCGGTGGACCGCGTCGATCATGGCGCCGATGCGCGGGATGAATTGAGCTGCCGCCAGATAAGCACGTGCGGTGACGAGTTCGTCGTGGCTCTGTGCCAGGTCGAGGTCGGGTAGACCGACGCGACTCATCGATGCCAGCGCCTCGGCCACGCGTGCGACGCTGGCGCCGACGACGCGCAGGAACCCTCGCGCGGCATCGTCACCGATCGAGGCCCGCAGATCCGCCCACGTGCGTAACGCCTCGAGGTCGGCGTCGGAGAGTGTCGGTGCGGTCGGGTCGGCGACCGTCAGACCGAGTACCGCCCAGACCTGTTCGACGTCGGCCAGTGGCACCCCGAGCGCACGCGCGGCGGAAGCCAGGCTGTGGCTGGGCTGACCCGACCACTGCGCGACGTCGCCGGCCAGCCCGAACAACCGGCCGCGCCGTTCGGCCTGGGCCATCTGTTCGGTGGTGAAGCCGAGGCTGTCGAGGTACTCGATCAGCGGCGCGCGCCGCCGCGCATCGGCGATGCCGGCGGCTTCCAACGCGTCGAAGTCGACCACGAAATGAGTCTGCCAGCTACGACGGGCCTGCGGGGCGGACTAGGCTCTCTGGCCGTGAGCGAACTGCTGCAGGGCCCGCTGGAAGACCGTCACCGCGAACTCGGGGCGAGTTTCGCCGAATTCGGGGGCTGGTTGATGCCCGTGTCGTACGCGGGCACCGTGGCCGAGCACAACGCGACCCGCGACGCCGTCGGCCTGTTCGACGTCAGCCACCTCGGCAAGGCCCTGGTCCGTGGTCCCGGCGCGGCCGAGTTCGTCAACTCCGCGTTCACCAACGACCTGCGCCGCATCGGCCCGGGTAAGGCGCAATACACGTTGTGCTGCAACGAATCCGGCGGGGTGATCGACGACCTGATCGCCTACTACGTCTCCGACGAGGAAATCTTCCTGGTGCCCAACGCGGCCAACACCGCCGCCGTCGTCGCCGAACTGCAGCGCGTCGCCCCGCCCGAACTGACCATCACCGACGAGCACCGGTCCTACGCCGTCCTGGCCGTGCAGGGACCCAAGTCCACCGAGGTGCTCACCGCGCTCGGCCTGCCGACCGACATGGACTACATGGGGTACGCCGACGCCGAGTACGCCGGCGTGCCGGTCCGGGTGTGCCGCACCGGCTACACCGGCGAACACGGCTACGAACTGCTGCCCGAGTGGGACCGCGCGGGCGTGGTGTTCGACGCGCTGGTCGACGCGGTGAAGGCCGCCGGCGGTGAACTCGCCGGGCTGGGCTCGCGCGACACCCTGCGCACCGAGATGGGCTACCCGCTGCACGGACATGAACTGTCGCTGGACATTTCGCCGCTGCAGGCGCGCTGCGGCTGGGCCATCGGCTGGAAGAAGGACGCCTTCTGGGGCCGCGACGCGCTGCTCGCAGAGAAGGCGGCAGGCCCCAAGCGGACGCTGCGCGGCCTCAAGGCCGTCGGGCGCGGTGTGCTGCGTGCGGACCTGACCGTCCTGGACGGGGACACCCCGGTCGGCATCACCACGTCGGGCACCTTCTCGCCGAGCCTGAAGGTCGGTATCGCGCTGGCACTGCTCGACACCGCGGCCGACATCGCCGACGGTGCGCGGGTGACCGTCGACGTCCGCGGCCGGGCATTGGAATGCGAGGTCGTCGCGCCGCCGTTCGTGGCGGCAAAGACGCGGTAGAAGAACCTGATTCCGGCGAGTGGAGCGACCGGAAAACCTGATAGCCACGGGCGATACAATCGGCATATGACCGATGGGCCCCTCGAATTCACCGTTTCGCGCGCGAGCAACCCTGCGAGCGACGAGGTAAGGGCCCAGATTCTGGCCGACCCCGGATTCGGGCGGTTCCACACCGATTACATGGTGTCCATCGATTACAGCGTCGACCGCGGCTGGCACGACGCTCGCGTCGGCGCCTACGGGCCCATCGAACTGGACCCGTCGGCCATCGTCCTGCACTACGCGCAGGAGGTCTTCGAAGGGCTGAAGGCCTACCGCTGGAACGACGATTCGATCGTCTCGTTCCGCCCGGAGGCCAACGCCGCCCGCCTCCAGGCGTCGTGCCGGCGCCTGGCCATCCCGGAGCTGCCCGCGGACGTCTTCGTCGAGTCGCTGCGGCAGCTGATCGCCGTCGACAACCAGTGGGTGCCCGCTGCCGGTGGGGAAGCGTCGCTGTACCTGCGGCCGTTCATCATCGCCACCGAACCGGGCCTGGGCGTGCGGCCCGCCAACGAGTACCGCTACCTGGTGATCGGCTCGCCGGCCGGCGCGTACTTCAAGGGCGGCATCAAGCCGGTGTCGGTGTACCTGTCCACCGAATACGTGCGGGCCAGCCCCGGCGGCACCGGTGCGGCCAAGTTCGGCGGCAACTACGCCGCCTCGCTGCTGGCCCAGGCACAGGCCGCCGAGATGGGCTGCGACCAGGTGGTCTGGCTGGACGCCATCGAGCGCCGGTACGTCGAAGAAATGGGTGGCATGAACCTGTTCTTCGTGTTCGGCAGCGGTGGTTCGGCCCGGCTGGTCACCCCGGAGCTGTCCGGGTCGCTGCTGCCCGGTATCACACGGGATTCGTTGCTGCAGTTGGCGGTTGACGCCGGCTTCGCGGTGGAGGAACGCAAGATCGACATCGACGAGTGGCAGAAGAAGGCCGCCGCGGGCGAGATCACCGAGGTGTTCGCCTGCGGCACCGCGGCCGTCATCACCCCGGTGGCGCACGTGAAGTACGGCCACGGCGAGTCGGCGGGCGAGTTCACCATCGGTGACGGCCAGCCCGGTGAGGTCACCATGGCGCTGCGCGACACCCTGACGGGTATCCAGCGCGGCACCTTCGCCGACACCCACAACTGGATGACGCGCCTGAACTAGCTCCCTGCGTTGACTGCGCGGCTACGGCGCAAAAGTGCGAGTGCGCAGCGCCCTGGCCTCAGAGTCAACGAGGTTGGCGGCTAGTGGGCGGCCAGCCCCAGGGCGGTCAGTGTCGTCGTGATTTCGACGGCGGCGCCTAGCACGTCACCGGTGATCCCGCCGAACCGGCTGGCGCAGTGCGCCACCAGCAGCCCGGCGATGGCAAGTGCGACGAGCACGACCACCGGGCCCTGCCACAGTCGCGGCGTCGCCCATGCGGACGCGGCGGCCACCGCCACCGTCCACGCCGCCACCACCCAGGGCGGCTGACTGCCGGCGACCAACGCCCCCAGCGTGCTGCCGGGCGCGGCCGGTACCGATGTGCGGCACGCGGTGAGCGCGGCCACCCGGCCGGCGGTGACCGCGACGACGACGGCCGCCGGGCTGCCGGATGCGAACGCCAGGCTCTGGGCGCCGATCACCACCACGATGGCGGCCACGCCGAACGGGCCCGCGGTGCCGCCGCGCATGACGGCCAGCGCCCGTTCGGGCGGTCCGTAGCAGCCGAGGCCGTCGACGGTGTCGGACAACCCGTCGATGTGCAGGCCGCGGGTCAGTAGCAGCAGCGCGGTCACCGCGAGCAACCCGGCCAGCGGTGCCGCGAACACATGTCCGGCGCCCCAGACGACTGCGGCCGCGACGCCACCGAGGGCGGCGCCCACCAGCGGGAGCGCGGTCAGTGTGCCTCGCCCGAACGGCTTGTTGCTGCGTACCGGCAGGACGGTACCGAATGCGAAAGCCGAAGCGAGGGCACCGATCACAATGGTTTGTCTGCCGGCTTGTCGGTGACGTTGGCCTCGCCGAAGGTGGCCATGGACGCCAGTGTCGCCACCGCGGCCCGCAACACCGGCAGCGCCACCGCCGCGCCGCTGCCTTCGCCCAGGCGCATGCCGAGATCCAGGATCGGGGTCATCTGCAGCCGCTGCAGCGCCACCGAATGCGCGGGTTCCGTGGACAGGTGGCCGGCCTGCCACCAGGCTTTCGCGCCGGGAGCCAGGCGGTCGGCGACCAGCGCCGCGGCCGTCACCACCACACCGTCGAGCAGCACCGGGGTCCGCCGGACCGCGGCCTGGGCGAGGAAGCCGGCCATGGCGGCCAGATCGGCACCACCGCAAACGGCAAGCAGCTGGGCGGGATCGGCCTTGACCTGGCGGGCGCGGAACAGCGCGTCGCGGATGGCCGCGGTCTTGCGCGCCCAGCCCTCGTCGTCGACGCCGGTGCCGCGGCCGACCACCGCGACGGGCTCGGACGCGGTGAGGGCGGCAACCAGAGTCGTTGCCGGGGTGGTGTTTCCGATGCCCATATCGCCCGCGATCAGTAGGTCGGCACCGCCGTCGACCTCCTGATCGGCGATGGTGCGGCCTGCCGCGATCGCCGCGATGGCCTCTTCGGTCGACAGGGCGTCCTCGACGGCGATGTTGCCGCTGCTGCGTCGTATCTTGTGGGCGCCGATCGCGGGGGAGTGGGCCTCGCCGTCGACGGCGATGTCAGCCACGCGCACGGTGGCGCCGGCCACCTCGGCCAGCACGTTGATGGCGGCGCCGCCGGCATCGAAGTTCGCCACCATCTGCGCGGTGACTTCCGAGGGGAAGGCGGAAACGCCCGATGCCGTCACCCCGTGGTCGCCGGCGAACACCACGATCCGGGCCCGCTCGAATTGCTGTGGCGGACAGACGCCTTGGCATGCCGACACCCAGACCGACAGTTCCTCCAGGCGCCCCAGGGAGCCCGCCGGTTTGGTCAGGGTGTTCTGGCGGGCGAGAGCGGCCGCGCGCACGTCGGCGTCCGGTTTGGTGAGGTCGGGAAACTGGGCGCGGGGATCGCTCATCGGGGCTCCTTGACGGTGAGAGGCTGGCCGGCCACCACCAGCACCACGCGGTCGCAGACCGCGGCCAGGCGCTGGTTGAGCGTGCCCAATTCGTCGGCGAACCGCCGGCCCGATGCCGTGGCCGGGACCACGGTCAGACCCACCTCCGGGCTGACCAGGGCCAGTGGCGCGGTGAATTCACCGACTGCTGAGGTCAATTCGTCGACGTCGGTCTGGATCGATCCGCCCGTCCAGGCGTCGTGCCGGTCCATCGCGGCGACCAGCCAGCCGCCGATGTCGTCGACCAAGGTGGCGGCCGGGTCCCGCAAAGTGCTTGCCACGTCAGCGGATTCGACGGTGGACCAGTGTGCCGGCCGGCGGCTGCGATGAGCCGAGACCCGGGCCGCGAAGTCGGCGTCGCCGTTGACCGAACCGGTTGCGACGTAGCGCACCGATCCGCCCGGACCGGCAACGCGGCCGATCCAGTCCTCGGCCCACTGCGATTTTCCCGACCGGATGCCGCCGAGCACCAGGGTGCGCACCGGGCTCAGTCGACCTTGTCTCCGCGGCCCACCTGCGGCTTCGGCACTCGCATCCGGCGCAGCTGCGAGGCCCGGCTGGACGCGTAAAAGCCCAGTTTCCAACCACTTTCGGTGTTACCCGGGAACTTGGCGTCGACGAGTTTGTTGATGCGCCGGCCGAGCCAGACGCCGTCGGCGGCCATGATCACCATGAGGCCCAGCATCGCGATGGACAGCAGGCCCTGGGTCTGCACCGGCGGCAGCGCCATCATGAAGAACACCAGCACCAGCGCCGAGGGCATGAACAGGCCCAGCACGTTGCGGCGGGAGTCGACGAGATCGCGGACGTAGTGCTTCACCGGGCCCTTGTCGCGGGGCAGCAGGTAGGCCTCGTCGCCGGCCATCATCTTGGCGCGCCGTGAATCCATCTCGGCCCGGCGGGCCTGTCGCTCGGCTTTGCGCTCTTCCTTGGTCTGCGAGTTGCGAAGTTCCTTGCGCCGCTTGCGTGCCTCGGCCGTCGTCATCGGTGCCGGTGCGACCGGGCCGCGCTTGCGGTTCGCGCTCTGCTTGGGGGTCGGGCGGCCCTTGGGCGCCGTGGTGCGCACCCCGGCGGCGTCGGCGTCCGAGGTGGTGGCTCCGGTGACGGCGTCAGCGCCGTCGTCGCCTCCGCCTTCAGAGTCGGGGTTGTCCTTCTTGCGGCCCAGCAGATTCACGGTGTCAGGTTACTTCGGTGGTCGGGGCCGGCCGTCATGCACCCGAGCCATACGCGGCTTAACCTGCTCGGATGGCGCATGACCTAACTGCTCCTCGCGTGCGCAGCGTGCTGATCGCCCCGGACTGCTACGGCGACAGCCTCACCGCGGTCGAGGCCGCGGCGGCCATCGCCGCGGGCTGGGCCGCCGCGCGCCCGGCCGACACCCTGGTCCTGGCGCCGCAGTCCGACGGCGGTCCCGGCTTCGTCGATGTCCTGGCCGAACGCCTGGGCGGTCTACGGACGGTGACGGTGCGCGGCCCGCTCGATCGCGACGTCACCGCGCAGTGGGTGCTGCACCAGGACACCGCCTATATCGAGTGCGCGCAGGCCTGCGGACTGGCGCTGCTCGGCGGGCCGCCCACGGTGCGGACCGCGCTCGACGCCGGCAGCTTCGGGGTCGGGCAGCTGGTGGACGCGGCGCTGACCGCCGGGGCACAGAAGGTGGTCGTGGGCCTCGGCGGCAGTGCGTGCACCGACGGTGGCCGGGGACTTGTCGAGGCACTGGGCGGGCTGGAGTCCGCGCATCGCAGGTTGGCCGGCATCGACGTCATCGTCGCCTCCGATGTCGAGCACCCGCTCCTCGGCCCGATGGGCGCCGCCGCGGTCTTCGGTCCGCAGAAGGGCGCCGATCCGGCGACCGTCGCGCTGCTGGAACAGCGCCTGACGGCATGGGCACATGAACTCGAGGCGGTGGCCGGCCGCGACGTCGCTGCCGAACCTGGGGCCGGGGCGGCGGGCGGTCTCGGGGCAGCGCTGCTGGCGCTGGGCGGACGGCGCGAATCAGGTGCGACGGTCATCGCGGCCCATACCGGGCTGGCCGATGATCTGGCGGCTGCCGACATGGTCATCACCGGTGAAGGCCGGTTCGACGACCAGTCGCTGCACGGCAAGGTGATCAGCGCCCTCGCGGCGGGGGCCCGGGCGCACGGCGCGCCCGTCCTGGTACTGGCCGGTCAGGTGACGCTGGACCCGTCCACGCTGGTAGCCGCCGGGATCGCGGCCGCCTATTCGATCACCGACCACGCCGGTTCGGTGGAGCTGGCGATCAGCGACGCGGCCAACCAGCTGACCGGATTAGCTGCGGGCGTAGCCGCTGAACTCGGGAATACCGGCCCGACAAGGTACCGTTGACTGTGCCTGGATATTGCCAGGCAATCGAGTGTGCACCAGGGAGAAGCAATGACTGTTGAGGACGCGACCAGCACCGGTACCTCGACCGAGACCCACGGCGTGATCTTGTCCGACGCTGCGGCCGCCAAGGCCAAGGCCCTGCTGGATCAGGAAGGCCGTGACGACCTCGCGCTGCGTATCGCCGTGCAACCGGGCGGCTGCGCCGGCCTGCGTTACAACCTGTTCTTCGATGACCGCACCCTCGACGGTGACCTGACCACCAATGTTGGCGGCGTCAACCTCACCGTCGACCGCATGAGTGCCCCGTACGTGCAGGGCGCCGTCATCGACTTCGTCGACACCATCGAGAAGCAGGGCTTCACCATCGACAACCCGAACGCCACCGGCTCTTGCGCCTGCGGCGATTCGTTCAACTGATCTAGCGCCGACCGTGCTGGTCCGGCGGTCTCCTACAGGGAGTCCGCCGGACGCGGCAGGTACGAGCAGACCAGGGTCTCGCGCGGCAGCACCAGCAGCTGCGCGACCGCCTGGAATTCGTTGTTCTTCGGTCCCGAACCGCGCGGCAGCCGCCCTGACGGCGCCACCTTCATGGTGAACAGCACCTGCGCCTGATTCGGTGACAACATCACGATCTTGTCGATCGACGTCACGTCCGCCTGGCCGAACTGCTTACGGAACGCATCGCTGGCCAGATTCGCCACGGTGAAGTCCGTGGCGTGGTCCTTGATGCCGTCATACAACCCGCACAACGCGTGCCGGGCCACGGTCTGCTTGTCCTGTTTCAGCAGCGCGTTCAGATAACCCTGGATCGCCGACTTCGCGGAGGCGTCCGTCAGCCCGCGATCATTGGTGCTGCGGACCGCGAAGATGATGCCGCCGATGACCGCGACAATCGCCACCACCGTGCCGACGACCAGCAGAATCCGTTTGGTGTTGTTACGGCCGCCCGACGGGTATGACACCGCCGGCGGCAGCGTCGTCGGGTAAGAGGCGGGCGGGCCACCATAGGGGGCACCGTAGGTGGGGTTCCCCGGACCCGGCTGCGGGGGGATCGATTCCGGGTACGGATATGCGCCGTCCATGTTGTCCACAGGCTAGCGCACTCGGCCTGATGTCCCGGTCCGGCGACTCCGGCTGCGCTGGGTAAGCTCGCCGGATGACCATTGCCGTGACCGGATCGATCGCGACCGACCACCTGATGCGCTTCCCGGGCCGTTTTGCCGAGCAGCTGCTGGCCGAGCACCTGCAGAAAGTGTCGCTGAGCTTCCTGGTCGACGACCTGGTGGTTCACCGCGGTGGCGTCGCCGGGAACATCGCCTACGCCATGGGCATCCTCGGCGGCAGCCCCACGCTGGTCGGCGCCGTCGGCAAGGACTTCGACGAGTACCGCGGCTGGCTGACGGCCCATGGCGTCGACTGTTCGCAGGTGCTGGTGTCCGACTCCGCCTACACCGCACGATTCGTCTGCACCACCGACGAGGACATGGCGCAGCTGGCGTCGTTCTACCCCGGTGCCATGTCCGAGGCGCGCAACATCAAGCTTGCCGAGCTCGTCGCCGCCCAGGGGGCGCCCGAGCTCGTGATCATCGGCGCCAACGACCCCGAGGCCATGTTCCTGCACACCGAGGAATGCCGGGAGCTGGGTCTGCCGTTCGCCGCCGACCCCAGCCAGCAGCTGGCCCGCCTGTCCGGCGAGGAGATCCGTCGACTCATCGACGGCGCCGCCTACCTGTTCACCAACGACTACGAGTGGGACCTGCTGCTGCAGAAGTCCGGCTGGTCCGAGGCCGAGGTGATGAGCCAGATCGAGCTGCGCGTCACCACGCTGGGGGAGAAGGGCGTCGACATCGTCGGCCGCGACGGCTCGTTCATCCACGTCGACGTGGTGCCCGAGAACGAGAAGGTCGATCCCACCGGCATCGGCGACGCCTTCCGCGCCGGCTTCCTCACCGGCCGCGGCGCCGGCCTGAGCCTGGAGCGGGCCGCTCAGCTGGCCTCGCTCGTCGCCACCCTGGTGCTCGAGGCTCCTGGCCCGCAGGAGTGGACCTGGGACAAAGCCACTGCGCTGCCGCGTCTTTCGGCCGCGTTCGGCGCCGAGGCGGCCGACGAGATCGCCGCGGCCCTGGGCTAGAGCTCGACGGGGTAGACGGGCTCGCTGATCTGTGGCGTGACGCTGCCCTCGATGAAGATGGCGTGCCACAGCATGAAGATCAGCACCGTCCACAGCCGGCGGCTGTGATCGCTGACGCCGTTCCGATGCTCTTCGAGCATCTGGCGGACGGCGTCGAGGTCGATCAGATCCCCGGTCTGCGAGGCGTTGACCGTCGCATAGGCCCACTCCAGCAGCTCGCCCGAACGCAGCCAGTGCCGGATCGGCACCGGGAAGCCCAGCTTTGCGCGGTGCAGCACGTGGGCGGGCACGATGGGTTCCAGCGCGCGGCGCAGCGCGTACTTGGTGGTTGTCCGGGTGATCTTCTGGTCGTACGGCAGCTTGGATGCCACCGCGAACACCTCGGGGTCGAGGAACGGCACGCGCAGTTCCAGCGAGTTGGCCATCGTCATCTTGTCGGCCTTGACCAGGATGTCGCCGCGCAGCCAGGTGAACAGGTCCAGGTGCTGCATGCGCGCCACCGGATCCCAGCCGGCCGACTCGGCGTAGATCGGCGCCGTCACATCGGTGTGGGTCCACTCGGGGTTGAACTGCGCCAGGGTCGTCTGCAGCTGCTCGTCGGAGAAGCTGCGGGCGTTGCCGTAGTAGCGCTCCTCGAGGGTCAGGGACCCGCGGTGCAGCAGGCTCTTGCCGCGCATACCGTCGGGCAGTGACCTGGAGGCCTTGCCGAGGCTGCGCCGCAGTCCCCGCGGGACGCGGTCGAAGGCCTTGAGCGACAAGGGTTCCCGGTAGATCGTGTAGCCACCGAAAAGCTCGTCGGCGCCCTCGCCGGAGAGCACCACCTTGACGTGCTTACGGGCCTCGCGGGCGATGAAGAACAGCGGCACCAGCGCCGGGTCGGCCACGGGCTCGTCCAGGTACCAGACGATCTCGGGCAGCGCCTCGACGAACTCGGCCTGGCTGACCACCTTGGTCACGTGCCGCGCCCCGATGGCCTCGGCGGAAGCGACGGCGACGTCTACCTCCGAAAAGCCTTCGCGCTCAAAGCCGGTGGTGAAGGTGATCAGCTTGGGGTTGTGCCGCATCGCCAGCGCGGCGATGGCGGTCGAGTCGATGCCGCCGGACAGGAACGCGCCGACGGTGACGTCGGCCCGCATGTGCTTGGCGACCGAATCCTCCAGGACCGCGGTGATCTCGTCGTACCGGGCCTGCTCCTGCCCTGTGACAAATGGCACAGCGGCGAATTTCGGCTTGAAGTACCGCGTCACCTCGGGCTGCTGGCCGGGACGGATCCGGGCGTAGCTGCCCGACTCCAGCCGGCGGATGCCGCGCTGCAGTGTCTCGGGTTCGGGCACGTACTGCAGCACCGTGTAGTGCTGGACCGCGCGCTCGTCGATGCTCAGATCGATGCCGGCGCGGCCCGCGAGATCGAGGATGCACTTCTTCTCGCTGCCGACGATGGTGCCGCCGGGGCCCGTCGCCAGGTACAGCGGCTTGATGCCGAAGGGGTCACGCGCGCAGAACAACTCGCGGGTCTGCGTGTCCCACAGGGCGAAGGCGAACATGCCGCGCAGGCGGTTCAGGGCCGCCGTGCCCCAGTAGTGGTACGCAGCGACGATGGCCTCGCTGTCGCCCTCGGTGGCGAACTCGGCGCCGAACTCGTCGCGCAGCTCCTCGCGCAGTTCGAGGTAGTTGTAGATCTCGCCGTTGAACACCAGCGCGTACCGGTTCGGCGACTCCGGTGGACCCCAGCGCAGCGGCTGATGGCTGTGCGCGATGTCGATGATCGACAGCCGGTTGAACCCGAAGACGACGGTGTGGTTGGCATCGTCGTCCGCCCAGGCGCCCGACTCGTCCGGACCGCGGTGGCGCATCGGATGAGTGGCGTCCGAAACCGCGTTCACCAGGTCAGTCGAATGGTCGGCAAGAGGGTCGGCCAAGTAGGCCAGCAGTCCGCACACGGCGCCAGTATGCCTGTTCAGGCGGGTGAACTCAGAACTGGCGTTGCCGATTGGCCGGTCGCTTCGCTCGGCGCCGCGGGCGTGGTCTACGCTGCGTAGTATTCGACCGGCTTGACCGACTCCTAGGAGGGCCTCAACGTGACCGCTCGCGGGCTCCGTTTGGTGGCGTTGTCCGCCATTCTCGGCGCGTCGACGCTGCTGCTCAGCGGATGCAGCTGGCAGGAAGTCTTCGGCCTTGGTTGGCCGGAAGGCATCACGCCAGAAGCACACGCCAACCGTGACCTCTGGGTGTGGTCGGTTATCGCTTCGTTCGTGGTCGGCGCCATCGTGTGGGCGCTGATCTTCTGGGCGATGGCGTTCCACCGCAAGAAGAAGACCGACACTGAGCTGCCCCGTCAGTTCGGCTACAACATGCCGTTGGAGCTGGTGCTGACCGTCGTGCCGTTCCTCATCATCTCGGTGCTCTTCTACTTCACCGTCGTGGTGCAGGAGAAGATGATGGACCACAGCAAGCCTGCTGAGGTGACCATCGACGTCACCGCGTTCCAGTGGAACTGGAAGTTCGGCTACCAGAAGGTCGCTTTCAAGGACAACACCTTCTCCTACGACGGCGTCGACGCCGCTCGCAAGGACGCCATGGTGTCCAAGCCTGAGGGCAAGAACGAGCACGGCGAGGAAATCGTCGGCCCGATCCGCGGCACCAACCCCGAGGATCGCAGCTACCTGAACTTCGACAAGGTCGAGACCATCGGCACCAGCACCGAGATTCCGGTCCTGGTCCTGCCGAAGGGCAAGCGCATCGAGTTCCAGATCGCGTCGGCCGACGTCATCCACGGCTTCTGGGTGCCTGAGTTCCTGTTCAAGCGGGACGTCATGCCGAACCCCGAGGCCAACCACTCGGACAACATCTTCCAGGTCACCGAGATCGAGAAGACCGGTCCGTTCGTCGGCCGCTGCACCGAGATGTGCGGCACGTACCACTCGATGATGAACTTCGAGGTGCGCGTGGTGGAGCCGGAGCAGTTCAAGGCTTACCTGCAGTACCGCATCGATCACCCGAAGGCGACCAACGCCGACGCGCTGGTGTCGATCGGACTGCCGCCGGTGGCCCAGACGACCCATCCGTTCGACTCTCGCCGCGGCGAGCAGGCTGGTTCGCCGGCCCAGGCGAGCAAGTAGGGGATACGCCAAATGCATATCGAAGCCCGACTTTTCGAGATTCTGACCGCCTTCTTCGCCTTGGCGTCCGTCGGCTATGCCGCGCTCACCGCGCTGTACGCCAAGGGCGGCGTGGAATGGGCCGGCGTCACCGCGCTGGTGCTGACCACCGGTCTGTCGCTGATCATCGGCACGTTCTTCCGGTTCGTGGCCCGTCGCCTCGACACCCGGCCTGAGGACTACGAAGACGCCGAGGTCTCCGATGGCGCCGGCGAGCTGGGCTTCTTCAGCCCGCACAGCTGGTGGCCCCTGCTGATCGCGCTGTCGGCCTCGGTCACCGCGGTCGGTATCGCCCTGTGGCTGCCCTGGCTGATCGTCGCCGGCGTCTGCTTCGTGCTGGCGACCGTTGCCGGCCTGGTGTTCGAGTACTACACCGGCCCCGAAAAGCACTGACACGTACGGCCCCTGTGACCTGATCGCTCCGCGGTCAGGTCACAACCGTATGTCAGATGGTCCTCTGGCGCCGTCCGGTACGGCCATGCCGGGCCCATGTTGGGTAATGTCTGCCGAAGCGCTGGAATGTCGCGGCAAGCGGCGTTCCTCAGCTGCAGCGACATAGTGGTCGAGAGGGATAGGCGTACGTGAGCGGGTCACATTCCTCGGGCTCGGATGATGCGGCCCGGGAGTCATCGGGCGTCGGTGACGGTACAGGCGAAACCGAGATCTATTCGCAGGCCTACTCTGCGCCCGAATCCGAGCACTTCACCATTGCGCCGTACGTGCCGCCGGAGCCGGCGCTCTACGACTACGACAGCTACGAGGCAAAATCCGACGCCGATGACGCCCCGCCGCCGCGGTGGCCGTGGGTCGTCGGCGTCGTCGCCATCATCGCCGCGATCTCGCTGGTGGCGTCCGTCGCCATTCTGGTGACCCGCAATACGAGCTCGGAGACCGTGGCGACGCCGTCGACGAGCACCACGTCGGCGCCGCCGTTCCAGGACGAGTTCACCACGACGACTCCACCGCCGCCTCCGCCGCCGACGACCACCGAGGAGCCGCCGCCACCACCGCCGCCCCCGTCGACGGTGACGGTGACGCAGCCGCCGCCACCTCCTCCGTCGGAAGAGCCGCCGCCTCCGCCGCCCAGCACCGCTGCGGCTGCGCCGCCGGCGACGACGTCGGCGCCGCCGACCGGACCGCGGTATGTCACGTACCGGATTTGGGGCACCAAGGCGCCGCTGGACCGTATTTCGGTGACGTACACCGACGCCGCAGGGCGCCAGCGCACCCAGCAGAACGTCTATATCCCGTGGATGATCACTCTGACACCGATCTCGATGTCCGATGTGGGGTCGGTGCAGGCCTCCAGCCTGCTGCGGCTGAGCCACCTGAATTGTTCGATTGTGACCAGCGACGGCCAGACCCTGGCGTCGCAGACAAACGATGATTGGCAGACGAGCTGTTAATGCCGTACAACGCTGAGACTTCAACCCGGTCGCGCGTGACCGGCGGTAGCCCCGAGCAGTTGGACCGTCTCCTGCTCGGCGGGTGTGTGGCCGTGTGGCTGGCGGCGCTGGGTGCCGGGGTGGCGGCCACCGTCACACTGGTGGACCTGGGCACCAGGCATTCGTCGGGCGGTGCGGCGTCGCACACGCCGTGGCTGCTGTACTCGATCATCGGGGTGTCGGCCGCCGTGATCGTGGGCGCCATCCCGCTGTTGTTGCGGGCCCGCCGCGGTGGGGCAGCGCAGCTGCCGCTGCTCGGGGGCGGTCCGGCCGAGGCGGAGGATCGCAGCCCTTCGGGTGACGCCCAGCAGAGTGCGTTACGGTCCTTCGACGATCCGGTGGTGCGGCGCTATTCGGCGTCGCCGGCGACCAGCATGGTGGGCTTCCCGGTGGCGGCGGTGGATCAGCTGTGGCTGCGCTGCACGCTCGGGATCGCCGCGGCCATCGGCGGCGCAACCCTGTTCGTGTTCCTGGGCGCGTACATGCTGGCCAATCGGCACGACGAGCTGGCCTGGATGCTGTACGGCCTCGCTTTCCTCATCACTGCCGCAATGGCGGCGGTGCCCTGGTACTGCCTGCGCGGTCTGCACGCGGTGCTGGAGGCCTCGGCGGAGGATGCCCGCGCCGCCTAGCGTTCGGCGAAGGCGCGGACGGCGCGCTGTGCGGTGTCCCTGAGGTATTCGGGCGTCACCGCGTCGGCGGTGAACAGGGCGCGGAAGTAGACGGGGCCGGTGGCCGTCTCCAGCAGTGCGCGCGGGTCGGTGCCGGGCGGGATTTCGCCACGGGTGACTGCCCGGTCGACGATGGCGCCGCTGAGGCGGAAGCGTTCCTCCCAGAATCTGGCCTGGGCGCACCGGACGTCCTCGCTGTCGTCGGCGCCCGTCAGGGTGCCGTAGAGGACTGCGCGGACGGCCCGGTTGGCCAGTGCGGTCACGACATCACGCAACAGTTGTTCGAGGTCTCCCTGTAGCGATCCGGTGTCCGGTGTCGCGACGGCGGCCCGGGTGAAGTTCGTCAGCAGATCCGCCACCAACGCGGCCTTGGTCGGCCACCGCCGGTAGACGGTCGTCTTGTTGACCTCTGCGCGCTTGGCGACGTCGGGCAGTTGCAGGTTCTCGTAGCCGATTTCCGCGAGCAGCTCGAGCGTCGCCGCGTGCACATCGGCCACGACGCGTGCGGACCGGCCGCCGGGCCGCGGACGCGGGGCTGCGGTGCCCTCGATGGTGGTGTCGGTCACGGATTCAGTCTGGCAGGACTCTTGACCTGGCATGGCGGGACGCTCCAAGATAAAAGCAACTGTAGATGCTTTAGTGTAGGAGGTGTTCGCGTGACGAACCAGGACATCACCATCGGCACCGTGATCGCGGGCCGTGCGGTCTCTCGCGACGAGGTCCTCGCCTGGGAGGCCGAGCGCCTGCCGAAGGCCGCCCGCAAGATCGGCCTGACGGTCCCTGGCGGCGATCTGGCTCGGCAACGGGCCGCGTTCACCGACAGCAAGCTGGCTCTCGGCCCCGACGAGATTCGTCGGCGCCTGGCGCGGGACATCCACCTGGCCGGCATCGTGGCCCGTGGGGCGACGCAGCTCTCGTTCGGTCGCCGTGCGACGAGCCGATGCGACCTGCACGTCACCGGTGGCAGCGCCGGCGCATTCGTGGACTGGTTCACCGACGCCGGCCGAGATGGCTACGCCCGCAGCATGATTGCCGCGAACCCCGACCACTTCCTCATCGACACCGCGCCGGACGGACGGCAGGAAGTGATCGAGACGACGGGTGGCAGCCCGCTCGCGACGCAGTTCTTCGTCGACTACAACGACACGTCACCGCTCGTGACACCTCGGGACCCGGCGTTCCCCATCGAGGCCGCGGGAGTGGCGCGTAGCGACCGTGGCCTGGCGATCGGCGGTGTCCGGCACGAGTTCCGCGACGAGGGCGACGGTTTCCTGGCTCGCCTCTGCGTGGAGTTCCCGAGGCTGACGGCGCCGTCCATGATCGCCGCGCACCGGTGGCACCTGGCGTGTGAGTTCAGCAACTGGATCGAGGCGGCTTTCGCCCCGGTGGGGTAGGGGAGTGCCCCGAAACGACTTCGGCCCGGTCTGGTGGAAACCAGACCGGGCCGAACTCGTGCTTACAACTAGTGGTGACCGCCTGAGCCGTTGGGCGAAATCTCGTCCTGGTACTCCTTGATCGCGGTGAGCGCCTTGTGCTCGGCGGCGTGCTCTGCGTCGGCGAGGGCGGCCTGCTCGGCAGCCGAGTCAGCGAACAGGAAGCTGCCGGTGCCGGGGGAGCCGGCCGATCCGAGCTTGTTCATGCGCTTGGGCAGTGCGGCACCCTGGTACTCCAGCGGGATGGGGTGGCCGTGGTCGTCGACCGGGCCGAGCGGCTGGTGCAGCTCGATGTAGGCGCCGTGCGGCAGTCGCTTGAGGATGCCGGTTTCGATGCCGTGTTCGAGGACGGCGCGGTCGCTGCGTTGCAGGCCTACACACCAGCGGTAGGTGAGGTAGTAGACGACGGCGGGCAGGACGACCATGCCGATGCGGCCGATCCAGGTGGTGGCGTTCAGCGAGATGTCGAACTTCAGCGCGATGATGTCGTTCATCGCGGCGAGGGTGAGCACCATGTAGAACGCGATGGCCATGGCACCGATGGCGGTGCGCACGGGCACGTCACGCGGACGCTGCAGCAGGTTGTGGTGCGCGTCGTCGCCGGTGAACTTCTTCTCCAGGAACGGGTAGGCGATCAGCAGACCGAACACCACGCCCATCAGCAGGGCGACGCCCATGACGGCGGGGATGGTGTGGCCGAACGGGTAGAACTCCCATGCCGGCCAGATACGGGCCAGGCCTTCGGTCCACATCATGTAGAAGTCGGGCTGGCTACCGGCCGAGACCTGCGAGGGCTTGTAGGGGCCCAGTTCCCAGATGGGGTTGATCTGCAGCAGACCGCCCATGATGCCCAGGATGCCGGTGACCAGGGCGAAGAAAGCGCCACCCTTGATCGCGAAGACCGGCATGACGCGGACGCCGACGACGTTCTTCTCGGTACGGCCGGGGCCGGGGAACTGGGTGTGCTTCTGGAACCACACCAGCGCCAGGTGGGCACCGATCAGCGCCAGGATGATGCCCGGGATCAGCAGGATGTGCAGGGCGTACATACGCGGGATGATGATGCTGCCGGGGAAGTCCCCACCGAACAGGGCCCAGTGCATCCAGGTGCCGATGACCGGAATGCCCAGGGTGATCGAGGACAGCGCGGCGCGCAGACCGATACCGGAGAGCAGGTCGTCGGGCAGCGAGTAGCCGAAGTAACCCTCGAACATGGCCAGGATCAGCAGCAGCGAGCCGATCATCCAGTTGGCCTCACGCGGGCGGCGGAACGCGCCGGTGAAGAAGATGCGCGCCAGGTGGACCATGATCGATGCGGCGAACATCAGGGCCGCCCAGTGGTGAATCTGGCGCACGAACAGGCCGCCGCGGACCTCGAACGAGATCTCCAGGGCCGATTCGTAGGCACGCGACATCTGCACACCGCGCAGCGGCTGGTAGACGCCGTTGTAGACGACCTCGGTCATCGACGGGTCGAAGAACAGGGTCAGGTACACACCGGTGAGCAGCAGCACGAGGAAGCTGTACAGCGCGATCTCGCCGAGCATGAAGGACCAGTGCGTCGGGAAGACCTTGTTCAGCTGCCGGCGTACCGCGGCCGACGGGTGGTACCGCGAGTCGATCGCATCGCCCTGTGCGGCAGCGATGTCAGCGAGCTTGGGACTCATGATTTGCGCTCCCAGAATGCCGGTCCGACGGGTTCGATGAAGTCGCCGTTGGCGACCAGGTAGCCCTCTTTGTCAATCGTGATCGGCAGCTGCGCCAGGGCGCGGGCCGCCGGACCGAAGATCGGACGCGCGAAGTGGAGCGCGTCGAACTGCGACTGATGGCAGGGGCACAGAATGCGGTAGGTCTGCTGCTCGTACAGCGACGAGGGGCAGCCCAGGTGCGAGCACACCTTGGTGTACGCGAAGAAGTCACCGAAGTTGAAGCTCTCCTGGCCCTTGCGCTTGACCACGCGGGACAGGTCCTCGGGCTTGATGCGGATGAGCATCACCGGGTTGCGCACACCGAGAGCGATCTCGGACAGCTTCTCGTGCGATTCGAGGGTCACGCCGTCGCCATCGGACTCGCGCCACGGGAACACGGTCTCCATGCCGCCCGCGTCGAGGTCCTCGGGACGCATCTTCACGAAGGGGGACTCACCCGGCAGGCCGGTGGCCCGGGCCAGGTAGATCGTCTCGCCGTGGAAGCGGGGGGTCCAGCCGGACGTCCACAGGACGGCCTTCTTACCCTCGGCGGTCGGCACGACCGGCTTCCACGGGTTCTTGATCAGACCGCCGATGAAGGCGACCGCGGTGCCCAGGCCGAACGCACCCAGGCCGACGCCCAGCGACAGGCCGATCAGCTTGCGGCGCTTGAGGGTCGAGCCCTCGAGCGCATCGGTCAGGTTGGCCGCGACGGTGGCGCGGTGGACCTCGGGGGAGGCGCCGTCGTGACGGTCCTGGATCGAGATTTCCTCGGGGATGAACTTCTTCTGGAAGAGCACCGCACCGATGCCGATCGCGAGGATCGACAGACCGAAGGTCAGGCCGTACAGCGGGGTGGCCAGCGAGTAGATGAACTCGCCCTCCGACTCGAACGGCTTGTACTCCCACGGCCAGAACAGGAACACCAGCAGCAGGGCCAGGCCGGACAGGCCGCCGAGCAGCAGCCAGGCCGCGACCTGACGCTCGGCGCGCTTCTCCGCCTTGGTGCCCTCGACGGGCCAGCGCGGTTCCTTGAAGACGGTCGTGACGCCGTCGATCTTTCCGCCCAGTTCGAGGAGTTCTTCGCGCGACATGTCGCGCAGTTCCGCGTCACTGGGAATGTTCACGTTCTCGCTCATGCGCGAGCTCCGATCCACATAGCCGCGCCGATCACAGCGACCATCCCGATAATCCACATCGCCATGCCCTCGGGCGCGGGGCCGAAGCCGCCGAGGCCGTAGCCGCCCTGGCTGCGGGCGTTCGCCGACTCATGGACGTAGGCGACGATGTCGCGCTTCTCTTCCGGCGTCAGCTGACGATCCGAGAACTTGGGCATGTTCTGCGGGCCGGTGAGCATGGCGGTGTACACCTGCGCCGGCACTTCGGCGGCCTTGCCGAGGTCGGGCGCGTACTTGCCCGACGACAGCGCGCCACCCTTACCGGTGAAGTTGTGGCAGGACGCGCAGTTCAGGCGGAACAGGTCGCCACCACGGGCGACGTTCTCACCGAGGAACGAGTGCTGGTCGATCTTGCCGTTGGCGTCACGGGGGACCTGCGGGCCGCCACCGTTGGCCTGGATGTAGGCGCCGAGGGCGTCGATCTGGTGCTCGTCGAACGCCGGGTCCTTGCGGGGGGCCTGGGCCTCACCGCGCATGGCGGGCATGCGGCCGGTGGACACCTGGAAGTAGACGGCCGCGTCGCCGACGCCGATGAGGCTCGGGCCGCGGTCGGTCACACCCTGCAGGTTGGCGCCGTGGCACGAGACGCACGACGTTTCGAACAACTGCTTGCCGGTGCGCAGCAAAGCGAGCTGCGACTCGTCGGCGACCGCGACCTGAGGCCGCGGAGTCAGGGTGGCCGCCAGGCCACCAGCGACGAGAAGTCCGAGCAGCAGCAGCATCGCTGCCGACAAACGTCGTCGCAACCGGCGCTGGCGCTTTGTCGCCGGCCCCCCGGCTCCGCGGGACTTGCTGGTCATCGAACCCCTTCTCATCGACGAGTTGGTCATGGGACGCATCGGCGAGCCGATCATCGAACGAAGTAGATGGTGGCGAACAGGGCGATCCACACGATGTCGACGAAGTGCCAGTAGTACGACACAACGATGGCGGCGGTGGCCTGGGCCGGCGTGAACTTGCTCATCTTCGTGCGGGCGAGCAGGTACACGAATGCGACCAGACCGCCGATGACGTGCAGACCGTGGAAACCGGTGGCCAGGTAGAAGACCGAACCGTAGGCGCTGCTCGCGATCGTGGTGCCCTCTTCGACGAGCATGAAGTACTCGAACGCCTGGCCACCGACGAAGAACGCGCCCATCAGCAGGGTGATGACGTACCACCGGCGCAGGCCGAAGACGTCGCCACGCTCGGCGGCGAACACGCCCATCTGGCACGTGAACGACGACGCGATCAGCACCAACGTCACCGGAACGGCCTCAGCCAGGTTCAGGTGCGTGGGGGGCGGCGGCCACACGCCGCCGGCCTGAGCACGCGCGGTGAAATACATTGCGAACAGTCCAGCAAAGAACATCAACTCACTGGAAAGCCACACAATGGTGCCGACACTGACCATATTCGGCCGGTTCAGCGAATGCACCCGCGACGTGATCGCGGTTCCCGAGGTACCTACAGCGCTCGTCACAGCGGTAAGTATGACGCTTTGTAGTTGTTGAACTCCACCCGGGTGCCGACATTGGCCATAATCAGGTCCGTGCCAACCACCGATCCTCATCAGGAACTGACCACCGACGGGCCGCTGTGGCCCCAGATCTTGGGCCGGCTGACCACCGGCCAGAACCTTGCCGCGGGTCAGGCGGGGTGGGCAATGGACCAGGTCATGACCGGTAGCGCGACCCCGGCGCAGATCGCTGCATTCGCCATCGCGATGAAGATGAAGCGGCCGACCTCCGCCGAGGTTTCCGAGCTCGCAGAAATCATGTTGCGACACGCCCGAAAGGTGCCGCCCGAGGCGCTCGCGGCGATCGGCTCTGATGTCGTCGACATCGTGGGGACCGGAGGCGACGGTTCCAACACCGTCAACCTGTCCACGATGGCGTCGATCGTCGTCGCCGCCTGCGGCGTGCCGGTGATCAAGCACGGGAACCGCGCGGCGTCGTCGTTGTCCGGTGGTGCCGACACCCTCGAGGCGCTCGGTGTCCGGATCGACCTGTCGCCGGGCGACGTCGCCCGCTCCGTCTCCGAGGTCGGCATCGGGTTCGCCTTCGCCCCGCAGTTCCACCAGTCCTACCGGCACGCGTCCGCCGTGCGGCGGGAGATCGGGGTGCCGACGGTCTTCAATCTGCTCGGTCCGCTCACCAATCCGGCGATGCCGCGGGCCGGCCTGATCGGCTGCGCCTGGGCGGAACTGGCGGAGGTGATGGCGGGCGTGTTCGCCGCGCGCGGTTCCAGCGTCCTCGTCGTGCACGGCGACGACGGCCTCGATGAACTCACGACCACGACGACGAGCACCATCTGGCGCGTGCAGGCCGGCACCGTGGAGCGGCTGACGCTGGACCCGGCGGCGTTCGGCTTCGCCCGCGCGGACCTGAGCGAGCTGCGCGGCGGTGACGCCAAGGCCAATGCGGAGTCGGTGCGTGCGGTGTTCGCGGGTCAGAAGGGTCCGGTCCGGGATGCCGTGGTGCTCAACGCCGCGGGGGCCATGGTGGCTCATGCGGGGCTATCCAGCGACGCTCAGTGGGTGCCGGCGTGGGAGCGGGGTCTGGCCCGCGCCACCGAGGCGATCGATTCGGGCGCGGCCGAGCAGCTGCTCGCGCGGTGGGCTCGGTTCACCCAGAAGGTCTGACCGCTCTGCTTGCTGGGCCGCCGCCCGCGCGGACCGGGCGGCGGCGGCCCACTGCGCCCACCGGCCCGCGGCGGTGATCGGCAGGCAGTAGCCCGCCTCCGATTCGCTGTTGGAATCGGTACGGACGATCCGTACCCCCGGGGCGGCCAGCCAGCGCACGATCAGTGCCACCTCCTCGACGGGCGCGCCGCCCAGCGGTCGCTCTGACGGCAAGATGACCTGTGCCGCAGCGGAAATCGCCTCGACGACGGGCATCGGCGGGACCCGGCGTGGCGCGTTGCCGGCGGCCGCCAGCCGGCCGTACCGGACCACGACGAGGTGCCAGCCGCCGGCGCCGTCGGGCCGGGCGGCCACCAGTTCCGGCAGCGCGGTCAAGGCCCGCAGCCGCTGCCCCCGCCACAGCCCGTCGATCACGGTCGCGGCATGGTCCCGTAGCCGCGCCGCGGTCTCGTAGCGACCCTCCGCCGCCAGGTCGTCGATGTGTTTCAGCGCCGCGGTGAGCGCGGAATCATCAACGCCGGCAATGCTTTCCGCGGCCCGGCCGGCGAATTCGGCGTAGCCGCCGGCGGTGATACCGCGGGGCGCGGGGCACGGCGAGAGCTCGCGCTCCGGGCACTGCGGCCCGTGTTCGGCGGCGCGCGCCAGCCGCGTCGTGCAGGTCCGCACGCCCGTGAAGCGGGCCAGCAGCGCGGCCGCGTCGACAGCGTCGGCATGGGCCCGGAACGGGCCGACTGCCCGATCGTGCCGCGGTGCCCGGACCACGCTGAACCGGGGGAAGGCTTCGTCGGTGAGCACCACCCACCACCATTTGTGCGGGGCTTTCGAGCGTCGGTTGTAGGGCGGCGCGTGCGCGGCCAGCAGCCGCAGCTCGCGAACCCCGGCCTCCAACTCGTGCGCGCACTCCACGTGATCGACCCGGATGGCAAGGGACGCCATCTCTTTCATGCGCGCGCGGGGGTCGGCGCCGGTGAAGTACTGCCGGACCCGGCGGCGCAGATCGACCGCGGTACCGACGTACAGCACCTCCTCGGACGGCCCGCGGAACAGATAGACACCGGGGGAGTTCGGCAGGGCGTCGGCGAGCTTGCGGTTGCGGCGCTGGGCGCTGGTGACGTCGGGCAGATAGCCGCGCAGCTCGGCCAACGTGTGCACGCCCTGGTTGCCGATGCGTTCCAGCAGCCCGTGCAGCACGTCGACGGTGGCGCGGGCGTCGTCGAGGGCCCGGTGGGTGGGGGTGGTGGTGGCGCGGAACAACCGGGCCAGCTCGGAGAGCCGGACGCTCGGCGCCTCCTCGCGGGTCAGCACCCGGCGGGCCAGCTTGACGGTGCAGAGCACCGGCGGATTGGGCCAGGGCAGTTGCGCCCGCTCGGCGGCAGCTCGCAGGAAGCCGATGTCGAAGCCCGCGTTGTGGGCGACCAGGACGGCGCCGCGACAGAACTCCAGAAATGCCGGCAGCACCGATTCGATGCGTGGGGCGTTGCAGACCATGGCCGTGGTGATCCCGGTCAGTTGCACGATCTGCGGCGGGATGGCGCGGCCGGGGTCGATCAGGGTGCCCAGTTCCCCGATGATCTCGCCGCCGCGGATCTTGACGGCGCCGATCTCGGTGATGGCGTCCCAGCCGCCGCCGGTCTCGTCCGCCCGGGCCCGGCCGCCGGTGGTCTCCAGGTCGACCACCACGAACGTGGTGTCCCGCAGCAACGCCTCATCAAGATCGAAAGCCAGCTGGTCGGTGGCGCTGCCGGAGCCCATGACGTGACAGTAGGGGCCGGCACCGACAAGAAATCCCATCGATGTCATTCCGTTACCGATGGGCTGATCACCCGCACTTTTTTGTCGGTGGACGTCGCTAGCGTGCGCCTCAACAGATGAGAGGAGCTGCGATGAAGTTCGACAACGGGCCGGTGAAGATCGACTGCGACGACTGCGCTGTGCGTGGTCCGGGCTGTGGTGACTGCGTGGTCAGTGTTTTGCTGGGCGTGCCCGAAACCTTGCTGGACGACGAGCGTCGCGCGCTGGAGGTGCTGGCCGATGCCGGCCTCGCGCCGCGTTTGCGGCTGGTGCCGATCGGCCGGCCGAAGGACCATGACGGGTCGCAAATCGGGCCGAAGTCAAGTGCTACGGGCGTAGCGTGACGACCCTCACATTGTGATGCTGGTTAACGAGTTCGGGGATCGGGCTGATAGATTGGCCATTCCCGTTGGACAACGCCGATGCCGTTTCGTAACCTATTCGAGACCTCACTGAGTTCGAAGCGGCGTCGAACCCGCAGTTGAAGGACGCGAAATCTTGAGTCTCCACCGCACACACCGCACTATATGCGGTCTTAAACGACCAGTAGCCGGTGCGATCGCGGGGCTCACCATACTCGGCAGCGCATTGGCGGGCAACGTCCAGGCCGATCCGGCGGACGACGCCGTAGCAAAGCTCAATGAGCTCTCGCGCCAGGCGGAGCAGACCACCGAGGCCATGCACGCCGCGCAGCTCGATCTGGACAAGAAGGTGGCCGCCTCGAAGGCTGCTGAGGCCAAGCATGCCGCCGCCGCCGCGGCTGCCGAGGTCGCCCAGGCCGACCTGGCCACCTACCAGACGTCCGTCGACAAGATTGCTGCAGCTCAGTACATGGGCGGCCGGACCGACGGCATCGACGCCATCCTGACCGCGGATTCGCCGCAGGGCCTGATCGACCAGCTCTCCGTGCAGCGCGTGATGGCCAGCGAGATGGCCGCCCAGATGGCCAACTTCCACAGCGCTTCCGACTCCGCCACCAAGGCCGAGGCCGACTCGGCCAAGCTCGCCGCCGAATCCAAGACGGCCGCCGAGCAAGCCGCCGCGGTGCGGGCCGACCTGCAGTCCAAGCAAAGCAAACTGCAGGTGCAGATCGCCATCGTCAAGTCCCGCTACACCGCGCTGACGCCGAGTCAGCGGCAGGCACTCGCGGCGCTGCCGCCGGCGCCGGCCGCTGCGCCGCCGGCCCCGCTTCCGGATGGTGTCCCGCCGGCTCCTGATGCGCTGCCGCCGGCGCCTGGCGAGGATCCGTCCATCAATGCCGCCGGTCCCAACCCGCCTGTCGAGGCGGTACCCACGCCTTCGGATGGTGGCGGCACCGCTGCCGGCGCCATCGCCGTGCAGGCCGCGCTGACCCGTATCGGCGATCCGTACGTGTGGGGCGCAGCCGGTCCTGGCGCGTTCGACTGCTCGGGCCTGGTGATGTGGGCCTTCCAGCAGGCCGGCATCTCGCTGCCGCACTCCAGCTACGCGCAGGCGGCGGGGGGTCAGTCGGTGTCGCGCGACCAGATGCAGCCCGGTGACGTCGTGAGCTACTACTCCGATGCCTCGCATGTGGGCATCTACATCGGCGACGGCATGATGGTGCACGCCTCGACGTTCGGTGTGCCCGTGCGGGTGGCGCCGGTCGACAACGCGCCGATCTACAACGTGCGTCGCTACTGAGCCTCTCCCGTCGCGCAGTTCTCGGCCTGCTCTCCGCAGAGGCGGCTGCAGCCGCGTTCGTACTGAGCCGCGGCCATTCGGCTGACGTTCCGGCCGCCTCACCGCCGCCCGCGCCACCGCCGCAGCCGACGACGCCGGCCTCCCTTCGGCTCGCTGACGGCCGGACCGTCGAACTTCTGATCCTGGACCCCGGGTCGACGCTGCCGAGCCGCATCACCGCCGAACTCGACGGCGCCGTCGCCGCGGTCACCGCCTTCTGGGGCGAGGACTGGCGTCGGCAGATCACCATCGTCACCACCGGCACCGACGAGGAGTTCCGGGCCTTGGCCGGCGGCCGTGCGGAGTTCGCCGCGGCCACCACCGTCGACCGCATCGTATTCGCGCCCGGCGCCGCCGCGATGGGGCCGGGAGCGCTGCGAATCGTGGTGCGCCACGAGCTCTTCCACTACGCCTCCCGGCCCGTCACCGCCGTCGACGCTCCGTGGTGTCTGACTGAGGGCGTGGCCGACTACGTCAGCCGGCCCCGCGTCCCACCGCCCGGCCCGGCCCGCGCCAGTGAGCTCGCGGTGCTGCCCACCAATGCCGACTTCCAGGTCACCGGGCCGGCGCTGTCGCTGGCCTATGACCGGGCCTGGTGGTTCGCCCGGTTTGTCGGTGCCCGATTCGGCGATCCGGTGCTGCGCCGCCTGTATCTGGCCGCGTGTGGCATCGGGCACCCCGACCTGGACATCGCACTGGCCGCCACCCTGGGCCTGGACGGCGACGCGTTGACCGCTGCGTGGCAGCAGTGGCTCGCGGCCCGGGGCTGACGCGATAGCCTGACCGCGATGTCATCCCCGTCGCTTCGCTCGCCCAGGACGTCCCGGGTTCTGCTGCTGACCAACGATTTTCCGCCCCGCCGCGGCGGTATCCAGTCGTATCTGGAGAGCCTCGTCGGCGAGCTGCTCGGTCGCGGCTCCCACGAGCTGACGGTGTACGCGCCGAAATGGAAGGGCGCCCCGGAATACGACAAGGCCGCCGGATACGAGGTGGTCCGCCATCCGACGACGCTGATGGTGCCCGAGCCGACTGTCGCGCTGCGGATGCGCAAGCTCATCGCCGAGCACCACATCGACACGGTCTGGTTCGGCGCGGCCGCGCCGCTGGCGCTGCTGGCGCCGCTCGCGCGCGACGCCGGGGCGGCCCGGGTGGTGGCCAGTACGCACGGTCACGAGGTGGGGTGGTCGATGCTGCCCGTCGCCCGAAATGCGTTGCGCCACATCGGGAACAACACGGACGTGGTGACCTTCGTCAGCCACTACACACGCAACCGGTTCGCCGCGGCGTTCGGGCCGGAAGCGGCCCTGGAATACCTGTCGCCCGGGGTGGACGTCGACCGCTTCGTCCCCGACGAGGTGGCGCGGGCCGAGCTGCGCGCCCGTTACGGACTCGGGCAGCGGCCGGTGATCGTCTGCCTGTCCCGGCTGGTGCCGCGTAAGGGCCAGGACATGCTGATCCGGGCGCTGCCCGTCATCCGGGAACGGATCGACGGTGCCGCACTGGTGATCGTCGGCAACGGGCCGTACCGCGACGATCTGCAGAAGCTGGCGCAGCGCTACGGCGTCACCGACCATGTGGTGTTCACCGGCGGCGTGCCCGGCGACGAGCTACCGGCCCACCATGCGATGGCCGACGTCTTCGCCATGCCGTGCCGGACCCGGGGGAGCGGCCTCGACGTCGAGGGCCTCGGCATCGTCTTCCTCGAAGCCTCCGCGTGCGGTGTGCCGGTGATCGCCGGTGACTCCGGTGGCGCACCGGAAACCGTCGTGGAGGGCAAGACCGGCCACGTGGTCGACGGCCGCGACGTCGCTGCCATCGCCGCCGCCATCGGTGACGTCCTGGCCGACCCCGACCGGGGCGCCGCGATGGGCGCCGCCGGCCGTCAGTTCGTCGTCGACAACTGGCAGTGGAAGCTCAAGGGCGAGCGGCTCTCCGAGTTGCTCTAGTGCTGCTCAGCTGTACAGCGCCGCGATCTCGGCTGCGAACTTCTCGGCCACGACCTTGCGCTTGACCTTGAGCGTCGGCGTCAGCTCACCGGTGTCCTCGGTGAAGTCGACCGGCAGGATCCGGAACTTGCGGATGGCCTCGGCCTTGGACACCGTCTGGTTGGCGTCGTCGACGGCCTTCTGGATCTCGGCGACCAGCGCCGCGTCTTCGGCCAGGTCGCCCACGGATGCGCCGGCGTCCTTGTTGTTGCGCTGCTTCCAGCCCTCGAACGCCTCGGGGTCGATGGTGATGAGCGCGGCGATGAAGGGTTCCTGATCGCCGACACACATGGCCTGGCTGATCAGCGGGTGCGCGCGCATGACGTCTTCCAGCGGGGCCGGGGCGACGTTCTTGCCGCCCGCGGTCACGATGATCTCCTTCTTGCGCCCGACGATCGACAGGTAGCCGTCGTCGTCGATGGCGCCGAGGTCACCGGTGTGGAACCACTCGTCGGTGAAGGCCTCGTCGGTGGCGGTCGGGTTGTTCCAGTAGCCGCTGAACACCACGCCACCGGAGAGCAGCAGCTCGCCGTCGTCGGCGATGCGCATGTTGTTGCCGGGCACCAGACGGCCCACCGTGCCGACCTTCAACTCGCCGATCCGGTTAACCGTGATGGCCGCGCTGGTCTCGGTCAGGCCGTAGCCCTCGTAGATGGTGACGCCGACGCCGCGGTAGAAGTGGCCGAGGCGGGCGCCGAGCGGCGCGCCACCGGAGATGGCGCCGACGCACTGCCCGCCCAGGGCGGCCTTCAGCTTGCCGTAGACCAGCTTGTCGAACACCGTGTGCTTGAGGTTGAGCAGCAGGCCGGCACCGCCGGTGTCCTGCGCCTTGCTCCACTCGATGGCCGTGTCCGCGGCGATCTGGAAAATCTTGCCCTTGCCGTCGTTGCGGGCGTTCTGCTCGGCGGTGTTGTAGACCTTCTCGAACACGCGCGGCACCGACACCACCAGCGTCGGCTTGAACACCCCGAGGATCGGCACCAGGTTCTTGATGTCGCTGGTGAAGCCGAGCGTCACCTGATTGCTGAAACCGGCCACGGCGACCGCGCGGGCCAGCACGTGCGCCAGCGGCAGGAACACCAGCAGCTTCTGGCCCTTGGCCAGCAGGTCGGGGAAGCAGGCCTTGACGCCGCGCAGCTCCGACAGCAGGTTGGCGTGGGTCAGCTGGCAGCCCTTTGGGCGGCCCGTGGTGCCGGAGGTGTAGATCAGGGTGGCCGGGTCACTCGACTTGATGGCGGCCAGGCGGGCGTCCAGCTCGGCGCGGTCGACGCCGGCGCCCGCGGCGGCCAGCTCATCGAGGGCGCCGCCGTCGATCACCAGCACCTCGCCGAGTGCGGGCACCTCGGCCCGGATCGACTCGATCTTGGCGGCATGGGAATCGGCCTCGGCGAACGCCAGGACGGCGCCGGAGTCGGCCAGCACGTGGCGGATCTGATCGGCGGCGGAGGTCTCGTAGATGGGCACCGTCACCGCGCCGATCGACAGGATGGCGAAGTCGATGATGGGCCACTCGTAGCGGGTCGCCGACAGCAGCACCACGCGGTCACCGGCCTTGACGCCCTTGGCGATCAGGCCGAGCGCGGTGGCGCGGACCTGAGCGGCGACCTCGGCGCTGCTCACGTCGGTCCAGGTGTCTCCGACCAGGCGCTGGATGGCTACGTGGTTGGGATCATTGCGCTCGAGGGAGTACACCGGGGCGACGACGTTGTCGTATTCGCCGATGGTGAACGATGCGGGAACGCTGAACTCACGCACTGTGTGGCCTTTCGGGTCAGAGCAAAGCAGTACTGGCAGCCATGCCGTGACAGCAGCGGCCGTGCTCAGCGTAGTCGGGTGCTTCATCACACTGTGGGGCCGTATGTGAAGCTGGTGGAGATGAACAGCATCCAGATCGCCGACGAGACCTTCGTGTGTGCCGACCCAGCCGCTGTCGGTGCCGCCGTGGCGAACCCGAGCAGCTGGCGGCGGTGGTGGCCGGACCTGTCGCTGACCGTCGTCGAGGACCGCGGTCCGGCGGGGCAGCGGTGGACGGTCACCGGCGCGCTGACCGGGACCATGGAGGTCTGGCTGGAGACCGTCATGGACGGCGTCGTGCTGCATTACTTCCTGCACGCCGAGCCGACGGGCGTCACGGGTGCGGCCTTGGCCGAGCTGAACCTGGCCGAGCTGAACCATCGGCGCCGGGTTGCCGGTAAGAACATGGCCTTCGAGATCAAGACCGACCTCGAGCGCAACCGCCCGGTGGGTGTGTCACGGTTGGCCTGAGAGGCTGCATCGCCCGGCCGCGCGTGGACGCTGGCGGTACATTGAGAGCTCGGCTGACGGGTGCGTGGCGCCTGAGCCGGCATCGTTAACTCGGGGAAGTGGACACGTGGCGGACAAGACTTCGCAGACCATCTACATCGACGCCGACCCGGCGACCGTGATGGACGTCATCGCCGACATCGGCTCGTACCCGGATTGGGTCGCCGAATACCCGGAGACCGAGGTCCTCGACACCTACGACGACGGCTACCCGAAGACGGCCCGGATGGTGCTCGACGCCACGGTGCTCAAGGACACCATGGTGTTCGCCTACACGTGGCCCGCCGACCGCAAGTCGGTGAGCTGGTCCCTGGTGTCGAGCTCGCTGCTGAAGGCCCTCGAGGGCACATACCGCTTGTCGCCCAAGGGTTCTGGCACCGATGTGACGTACGAATTGTCGGTCGACCTGATCATCCCGATGATCGGATTGCTCAAGCGCAAGGCCGAGCGCCGCCTGACCGACACGGCGCTCAAGGACCTGAAGAAGCGAGTCGAGACTGAGTGAGGCGGACCCTGCTGGGCGTGCCAGGATCAGTCTGTTCGTCGGTAAGGGTGGAGTAGGCAAATCGACGGTGGCCACGGCCACCGCGGTGCGTGATGCCCGCAGCGGCCGGCGGGTGCTGATCGTCTCGACCGACCAGGCCCACTCCACCGGTGACGTGCTGGGCGCGGAGGTCCACCCCACCGGGTTGCGGATACCGACGCAGGTGCCCGTCGACGACGGTGCCGGCGTCATGCTCGATGCCCTGGCGCTGGACACCCTGGCACTGCTGGAGGCCAGGTGGCGTGAGGTGGCCGCGGTGCTGGTCGCCCGGTTCCCCGAATCCGATGTGGGAGACGTTGCCCCGGAAGAACTCTCGGCGCTGCCCGGGATTCAGGAAGTGCTGGGCCTGCACGAGGTGGCCGAGCTCGCGGCGTCGGGCAACTGGGACCACGTGATCGTCGACTGTGCCTCGACCGCCGACGCCATGCGGATGCTGACCCTGCCGGCGGCGTTCGCCCTGTATCTGGAGAAGGCCTGGCCTCGGCACCGGCGGCTGTCGGTCGGTCTGGCCGACACGAAGACCCTTGCGATGGTGTCCCTTGTCGAACGCCTGGCCGCCGCCACAGAGGCGCTCGGTGAGCTGCTCGACCAGCCGGACGTCACCGCGCACCTGGTGCTCACCCCGGAACGGGTGGTGGTGGCCGAGGCCGTCCGCACGTTGGCGTCGCTCACGTTGATGGGTGTGCACGTCTCCGAACTCATCGTGAATCAGGTTCTGATCCAAGATGATTCGTACGAGTACGTGAATCTGCCCGCGCACCCGGCCTTCGACTGGTACGCCGAGCGCATCGCCGAGCAGCGCAGCATGCTCAGCGACCTGGACGCCGCCGTCGGCGACGTGCGGCTGGTGCTGGTGCCGCACCTGGCGGGCGAGCCCATCGGCCCGAAGGCGCTGGGGGAGCTGCTCGACGCATCGCGGCTGCGGCACGGTACCCCGCCGCCCCCGCCGCCGCGGCCCATCGTCGACCGCGAATCGGGCTCAGGATTGGCCGCCGTGTACCGGCTGCGGATAGAATTGCCGCAAATCGACCCGGAGTCTCTGACCCTGGGGCGCGTCGACGATGACCTGATCATCGGCTCGGGTGGTACCCGGCGCCGGGTACCGTTGGCATCTGTCCTGCGTCGTTGCATCGTGACCGGCGCGTCGTTGCGCGGCAGTGAACTGACCGTCCGTTTTCGCCCTGACCCGGAGGTGTGGCCCAAGTGACGCACACCAATTTCGGGGCAGACGCTCTGGGCGACCTACCGGTGGATCTGAAGCTCCTGGCACAGGCCCTGATCGACAAGATCGATCCCGTCGTCCGGCTGTCGGTGGCCATGCTGGCCGACGGCGAGAATCCGAGCGAATGCAAGCAGGTGTGGTGCCCGGTATGCGCCCTGGTCGCGTTGGCCAACGACGAGCAGCATCCGATGCTGACGGCCATCGCCGAACACAGCACCACGCTGCTGGATGCGGTCCGCGCCGCACTCGCCGCCCAGGGGCCCGCCGGCCCGCACCCCGAGCCGCCGACCGACCCGTCCGGTCCCGGCGGCAAACATCGTCAGCCCGACGAGCCCCCGAGTCCGGCAGGCCCGGGCCGTTACCAGTCCATCCCGGTCTCTGTGGAGGAATAGCGAGTCCGCTGCGGGCTGTGGTCGGGCCGACAGTCGGTGGGTAAAGTTGTCGGGGGCACCGTCCGGGTGCGCGCTGCGGGAGGTTCGATGTTCTTCTGGTTGTACAAGTACATCTTGATGGGCCCGTTGCTGACGCTTCTGGGCCGTCCGAAGGTCACGGGGCTCGAATACGTTCCCGACCACGGCCCCGTCCTGCTGGCCAGTAATCACCTGGCCGTCGTCGACAGCTTCTACCTGCCGCTGGTGCTGCGCCGGCGGATCTTCTTCCTGGCCAAGGCCGAGTACTTCACCGGGACCGGCATCAAGGGCAAGCTGATCAAGTTCTTCTACTCGTCGACCGGGCAGGTGCCCATCGACCGCACGAACGCCGATTCCGCGGCGGATGCACTCACGGCCGCGGCCAAGATCCTGGACCAGGGCAAGCTGCTCGGCATGTACCCGGAGGGCACGCGCTCTCCGGACGGCAAGCTCTACAAGGGCAAGACGGGCCTCGCCCGCATCGCACTGGAGACCGGCATCCCCGTCATTCCCGTCGCGATGATCAACACCGACGTGGTGAACCCGCCGGGCAGCAAGATGTGGCACTTCGCCCGCGTCGAGGTCAAGTTCGGCAAGCCGATGGACTTCCGCCGCTTCGAGGGCCTGGCCGGTAACCGGTTCATCGAGCGCGCCGTGATCGACGAGGTCATGTACGAGCTGATGCGGCTGTCGGGCCAGGAGTACGTCGACCTCTACGCGGCCGACGTCAAAGAGGGCAAGACGCCGCCGCCCGCGATCAAGGCGGGCTGAACGCGCCACAACGATTAAGCCGAGGATTGCGGTCACCTGATGACACCAATCCTCGGCTTACGTGATTCGGTGGGTCGGCACTCCGAACGTGGTGGCGGAAAATCGGCTGTCGGACCGCCGCGTGGTTGCCGTCGCGCCGGTTGAGCCCTGCCGTGTTCAGTTGGTCGCCGAGACCGGTGCCACGTGCTTCGTCGCGTCGGCGTCCGACGCGCCGCGGCCCGTGATGGTGCCGGCCGCGGCGATCACGGCCAGTGCCCACCACACGTACGAACTGCCGATCACCTGGCGCCACAGCGTCGCGTCGACCTCGTGGTGCTCGGGCAGCAGCCGGATCGGGGTGAAGACCAGCAGGACGGCGCCGACGGCGCTGACCGCGGCGAGGGCGGCATTGCGCTCCCGGTAGGCGAGCACGGTGATGGTCACCATGGTCGGCAGCGCCCACACCCAGTGGTGCGACCACGACACCGGCGACACCACCAACCCGAACATCGCCACGCACATCAAGGCCAGCACCGGCTGCCCCGCGCGGAGCACGCGGCGCGCCGCCCAGACCGTCAGCGCCAGCACCGCGAAGCACAGCAGAACCCACAGCACGAATCGCGGCGTCGCCGAGAGCCCGAACCGGGCCAGCGTGCCCGAGATGTTCTGATTGGTGTTCAGCGTCGCGGTGCCGATGCGGTCGGTGTTGCGGACTGTCTTGGTCCAGTACTCCCACGAGTCGCCCCACGCCAGGGCGAACGCGAACAGCGTGACCACGACCGACGACGCCACCGTCGTCAGCAGCGCGCGGAAATCGCGACGCAGGAGGAAGTACAGAAGGAACACGGCCGGGGTCAGCTTGAGGGCGATCGCCACGCCGAGCAGGACGCCGCGCGGCCACGGGGTGCGGCGGGGGACGCAGTCGGCGATCACCACCGTCATCAGGACGACGTTGATCTGCCCGAAGTTGAAGTTGGACCGCACCGGTTCGAGGAACAGCACGGCCGGTCCGACGATGGCGACGGCCAGCCAGCAGCGGCGGGCCAGCGCCGAGCCGCCGAGCCGTGACTGCGGCCAGACATCCAGCCGGGTCAGCACGATCACGATCGACACCAGCAGCAGCACCAACGTCGTCACCGTGATGGCGACGCTCGCTCCGGGCAGCGGGAGCCAGGCGAACGGTGCGAACATGATCGCCGCCAGCGGCGGGTAGGTGAACGGCAGGTCGACGCCCGCCTCGGTGCGGAAGATCGTGCTCTCGCTGTACAGCGGGGTGTTGTTCAGCCAGGCGCGGCCGCCCATCCGGTACACGTCGATGTCGATCCGGTACGGCGTATGACCCAGCAGCCGCCAGGCGCCCCATACCAACGCCAACATGGCCAGCAACTGCAACAGCCGCCAGGCCAGCCGTTGTCCGGAGGCGGGCCACGACCAAGTTCCCATACGCATCTCGCCGGACAGCCTATCGGGGGGACCGGCGCGTCGATGCCCTGCGGGGCAGTGACACGCATGCACGGGCGTAAGTTTCTGCCCGTGCGGTCGCCCTTACCTACGGAGTTCGTATCCAGTGGGCGGCTGCCGCTGTTGTGGTGCCTGATTGCGTTCATCCTGACGTTTTTCGTCACCCGCACCGTGGTCCGGTATATCCGGGCCCACGCCGACAACCCGGCGCCGCGCAAGTGGTGGCAGCCGCGCAACATCGGTCACGGCGGGCTGCACATCCACCACGTGGTGATCGGCGTTGTGCTGGTGATGGTGTCCGGGGTGACCATGGTGACCCTCGCGGTCGACGGCGGTGTCCCCGAATTCACGGTGGCGGCAATCTTTTTCGGTATCGGTGCGGCACTGGTCCTCGACGAGTTCGCGCTGATCCTGCACCTGTCGGACGTGTACTGGGCCGAGGACGGCCGCACCTCGGTGGACGCGGTGTTCGTCGCGGTCGCGGTGGCGGGGCTGCTGGTCCTGGGGTTCAACCCGTTGTCGTTCTTCGACATCACGGTCTGGCGCGACGACCAGGATGTCGGCGCCCGGGTCATGGTGGTGGCGCTGGCGCTGGGCACCCTGGCGCTGGCTGTCATCGTGCTGTTCAAGGGCAAGGTGTGGACCGGCCTGATTGGGATGTTCATCACACCGCTGCTGGTCATCGGTGCCATTCGGCTGTCGCGGCCGCATGCGCCGTGGGCGCGTTGGCGCTACACCAGCCGCCCTCGCAAGATGCACAAGGCGCTCGAGCGCGAGCGGTGGCTGCGCCGGCCGGTGGTCCGCGCCAAGCTGTGGTTACAGGATGCGATCGCCGGTATGCCAAAGTTTCCCGACGACGCGGCCGTTGACCAACAGCTCGACCGCGAGATCCATGCGGCGCCCGCGCCGCCGGACCGAACGCCCTCTGACGTTAATGAAGTGGTTGCCTGAATGAAGTTCTTCTACGACACCGAGTTCATCGACGACGGCCGCACCATCGACCTGATCTCGATCGGTGTGGCCGCCGAGGACGGACGCGAGTACTACGCCGTGTCCTCGGAGTTCGACCCCGACCGGGCGGGCTCCTGGGTGCGCAAGAACGTGCTGCCGAAGCTGCCGTCGCCGTCGTCGCAGGTGTGGCGGTCGCGCCGGCAGATCCGCTCGGAGCTCGAGGACTTCTTCGACATCGACGGCGACGAGCCGATCGAACTGTGGGCCTGGGTCGGTGCCTATGACCACGTGGTGCTGTGCCAGCTGTGGGGGCCCATGGCCGACCTGCCGCCGGCCATGCCGCGCTTCACGCGGGAGCTGCGGCAGTTCTGGGAGGACTGCGGCAGCCCGCGGATGCCACCGCGGCCCCGCGATTCGCACGATGCGTTGGTCGACGCGCGCCACAACCTGAACCGCTACCGGCTGATCGCCGAGATGATGACGGCGCCTCGTTAGTTCAGGTCACCAGGCCCGGAACGGCACGCTGGTGGCGGCGGCGTCGTTCGGGCCGAACTGCACCGTCAGCTGCAGTGTCCACAGCCCGGGCCGCGGCGCGGTCGCGTAGGTGCTGTGCCACCGGCCGTCGGGCCCCGCGGTGAACCGCACCGGCAGCGCGGCGATGTCGCTGCTGGACAGCGTGCCGCGCAACCCGGTGGCGCCGGGCACCGCGACGTCGATCGGGATGGCGCCGTGCCGCGTGGTGTCGAGATGCACCTGCGCCTGCCGGCCCTCATCGAGCGCGGCGGTGGCGGTGAGCTCGGGGCCGTAGGTGGTGCGGGCCGGCGGCTCACCGGTCAGCACCGTCGTCATCAGCAGCACCAGCACTGCGAGCGCGGTTTCCAGCGGCACGGTGCGTCGCAGCCGTTGCGGGGTGAGCCGGCGTCGGCCCAGATACGCCAGGGCGACCATGAGCGTCACCAGGAAGACCTTGGCGCACAACGCCATTCCGTAGCCGGTCGTCCACAGCGACTCGATGGGCGACACCTGCCGCCACGCCTGATATTCGCCGCTGAGCAGCACCGCCGCGACGCAGCCGAACGCCACGCGAGACCAGCGCTGCAGCTCGTCGGTCCGGCGGGCGGGCAGCACGACGAGCGCCAGCACGCACAGTCCACCGAGCCACAGCGCCATCGCCAGCAGGTGCACGGTCGTGACGGCGGTGGCGAACCACGGGTCGGGCCCGGCCGCGGCGTGCCCGGAGCGGGCGACGGTGACCGCGAGCGCCGTCGCGATCGAGAGGAACAGCGGGGTGCCGGCGCGGAGGGTCGCCGCCAGTAGGGCGAGTAGGACCGCCTGGAGGTAGAGCTGGGTATCTCCTCCGGTGGTGAGGACGTCGATGGCGGTCGCCGCGGCCAGCAGGACCCCGCCGAGGCCGGCCAGGATGCGGGTCCGGCGCAGCGCAAGCGCCCAGCCCCACACGAGCCGGCCCGCAGCGAGTACGCCGAGACACAAGGCCAGACCGGCGTACCGCAGGCCGCGGGCCACATCGGACGCCGTTGACGACGAGGCAACGGGACGCGATTCCGGCGGTGCGTCGGCCGCCTGTTGCACCCCGAAACTCACCGAACCGGACACTTCGTGGCCGTCGGCCGACATCAGCCGCCAGGTGGCGGTGTAGCTGCCGCGCGGCAGGTTCGGCGGCAGGCTCAGCTCGATGGCGGTGTTGCCGGGCTGCGCCCGGACGCCCCGGTCGACCTTGGCTCCGGTGGCCGAAATCACCTGTACCGCACCGGGAATCAGGCGGACTGGTTCATCGAACGTCAGGGTGACCTGGGCCGGCGACGACGGCAGGGTGGCGCCGTCGACCGGATCGCTGGAGACCAGGACGGCGTGCGCGTGTGCGAGGGGAGCGGGCAGCAGCAGCGCGAGCAGGGCCGCGAGAAGCGCTGCGAGCGGTCTCAGTTCTCTGGTCGTGACGTCGTCTTTCGTCGGGAAGATGCCAGGTTAGCGATGCCCAGCAGCAGTGCGACGACCGACACGGCCAGTGCCGTCAGGCCCGGCCATGCCGGTGCCGCGGGTGCCGGGGCGGCGGCGGGCTGGTGGTGGTCGCCGCCGCCGGCGGGCTTCAGGTGCAGGGTCGGTGCCGGATGCTCGGGCTCGGCCTGTCCCGGGGTGGCCTTCTCGTTCCAGTTCACGGACTTGCCGTCGCTGTAGGTCTGGACGGCGGGCAGCGACAGCGTGTTGGTCTTGGGCAGCGGGCCCGCCGAGATGGCGAAGACGTTGAACTGGTGCGGCGGGATGGCGGCGTCCGGGCCGGTGGCCTTCCACTCGACCGACGAGACGTATTCGGTGACCTCGGCGCCGTCGTCGTCCTTCTGCGGCGTGGGCAGCTTCTTCTTGGTGAGCGTGGCCGTCCAGCCCGCCTTCTGCTGGGTGCTGACCGAGATGATCGGCTGGTCGTCGGGCAACACGACCAGCAATGCGGTGGTGGACGCGGTGTCCGACTCGGTCGGGACGCGGAAGTTCAGCACGCCCCAGCCGCCCTGGGTGGCGTCGCCGGTCACCTTGACGTGGGCGGCGGCTGGTGCGGCCAGCGCGACGGCGCAGCCAACCGTCCCGGTGAGGGCGGCGAAAGTCTGAAACAGCTTGGGCATGTTGTCCTCTCGGTAGGGGTCAGACGGCCATGACGGCGAAGGCGGCGCTCATTCCGAGTGCCATGAGCAGGTCGGCGTACGGGCGCTTCGGCCCGCGCACCAGCAGGTAGAACCACCACAAGGCGGCCAGGCAGAACGCAGCAGCCAGCACGGTGCACACGACGACGAGCCACGTCGGGGGAGTGACGGCGACGGCGCCGTGGCCGAGATGCGCGCTGTGGTGACCGGAGGCCTGCGCCGTGGCGACCGGAAGCCCGGCGTTCGGCCCCATCAGCAGGCCCATGAGGGCCATCGCGGCCATCATCGCGCAGTGGTAGACGGGGTGTGGCAGCTCGAATCCGAACAGCGCCAGATAGGCGAAGTAGAGCGCGACGGCCGTGAACACCAGGACGTACACCAGCGGGGACACCCGCATACCGGCCGGCCACAGCATCGCGATCATGGCGACCGACGCCAGCGCGTGCAGCGCCCCGATGCCGCGCTGCTGCCCGATGCCCCGGCCGGCGCCCACGAACAGCAGCGCCGCCACCGCGAACACGGCGGTCAGCGCCCAGCGCAGGGCGGAATCGGCGATCACGGTGTTATTGGTCGGATGAAACCCGGGTTCAGTTCCCGGACGCCTTGGCCCGCATGTCGGGTTGTGATCGGTCCAGCGGCGTCAGCGCCACACCGAGCCAGCAGACGGCCAGGACCGCGGCGGCCACAAAACCGGCCAGCGGCCACCACACGGCGACCCGGGCCGGCGACGTCTGGCACCACCAGACCGCGCCGAAACCTGCCGCCGTGGCTACTCCCGACAGGTACAGCGCCACGCAGCACACGCGAAAACGCTTGCGCCACAGTGCCGTTGCCGAGGTCGCTGCGGCCAGGGAGAACAGGATGGCGACGACCTTCAGCACCCACCGGTGAGTTTCGGACCAGCAGACGCCGGCGGACACCGCCAGCACCACGACCGCGGCGGCGGTGGGGTAGCGGCGGGCCGGACCGATCCAGACCTCGTCGAACACCCGGCGCCCGATGGCGCTCAGGGTGTGCTCGAGGTCGATCGCATGGCGGGTGGACAAACCCAACTCCGCTCAGCCCGCGCTCTGGTCTTGGTTCCCCGCGCGCAGCAGGTCGTCGCGGGCGCGGGCGACCCGGGAGCGGATGGTGCCGACAGGGCAGCCGCAGATTTCGGCGGCCTCGGCGTAGGACAGGCCGAGTACCTGGGTCAGCAGCAGGGCTTCCCGGCGGTCGGAGTCCACGCCGTCGAGCAGCATCCGGATTTCGACGATGTCCTCGAACCGGGCGGTCGGCTGCTGCATGTCGATGACGGTCTCGGGCTCGATGGCCGCACTGCTGCGCGGCCGGCACTGCTTGCGCCTGATGTGGTCGACGACGACGCGGCGCGCAATCGACAACAGCCAGGTGCGGGCGGTCGACCGGCCGCGGAACCGGGGCAGCGAGCCGAGGGCCCGCAGGTAGGTTTCCTGGGTCAGATCGTCGGCGCTACCGGGCTCGTCGAGATAGGCGACGGTGCGCCAGACATCGCGCTGAGTAGCCTTGATGAACTGCTCCAATGCGGCGCGATCGCCGCGGCCTGCCGCCAGTGCGAGGCGGGTCACCTCGTCGTCGTCGCCGCGGCTGCTCACGGCCCGACCCTATGTGACGGTTGCCGGGAACTCACAGCCGGGCACGTCCGACCAATTTTTGGGAGGACGGCTCTGGCGGGGACAATAGGAGGATGATGACGGCCAGCACAGTGGTTGGTAGCGCGGTCGACGCTGCCCCTGATGCCACTGCCGCCGACGGCGCTTCGGTGCGCCGGGTGCAGCTCGACGTGACCGGCATGACGTGTGGCGCCTGTTCTGCGCGGGTCGAGCGGACGCTCAACAAGATGCCGGGCGTCCGCGCCTCGGTGAACTTCGGCACCCGCGTGGCCACGGTCGATGCGCTCCCCGAGATTGCCGATTCCGAGCTGTGTGACGCGATCCGCAAGGCCGGCTACGACGCCGAACCCCGTTCTGGGGTGACCGCCGGGGACCGCGATGACGAGGACCTCTCGCACGCCCGGTACCTGCTGCGCCGCCTGCTGGTGGCCGCGGTGCTGTTCGTTCCGCTCGCCGACCTGTCGGTGATGTTCGCCGTTGTGCCCAGCACCCGCATCACGGGCTGGCAGTGGATCCTGACTGCGCTGGCCCTGCCCGTCGTGACCTGGGCGGCCTGGCCGTTCCACCGGGTGGCGCTGCGCAACGCCCGCAACCGCGCGGTCTCCATGGAGACGCTGATCTCCGTCGGCGTGACGGCCGCGACGGTGTGGTCGCTCTACACGATGTTCGTCGGGCACCACGCCACCGTCACCACCGGCATCTGGCAGGCCCTGGCCGGCAGCGACGCGATCTACTTCGAGGTGGCCGCGGGCGTCACGGTGTTCGTGCTGGCGGGCCGCTACTTCGAGGCCCGCGCCAAGTCCAAGGCCGGCAGTGCGCTGCGGGCGCTCGCCGCGCTGAGCGCCAAGAACGTCACGATCCTGCTGGCCGACGGCACCGAGATGGTCATCCCCGCCGAGGAACTCGCCGAAGGGCAGAAGTTCGTCGTGCGCCCCGGCCAGACCATCGCGGCCGACGGCCTGGTCGTCGAAGGCTCTGCCGCGGTCGACACCAGCGTCATGACCGGTGAGGCCAAACCGGTCCGGGCCACTCCGGGCAGCAGCGTCATCGGCGGCACCATCGTGCTCGACGGCCGCCTGATCGTCGAGGCCGCGGCCGTCGGCGCCGACACCCAGTTCGCCGGGATGGTGCGCCTGGTCGAGGAAGCGCAGGCCCAGAAAGCCGAGTCGCAGCGCCTGGCCGACCGCATCTCCTCGGTGTTCGTGCCCTGCGTCTTCGGTATCGCCGCGCTGACCGCGCTGGGCTGGGCCCTGGCCGGCGCCGGCCCCGACAAGGTGTTCGCGTGCGCGCTCGCGGTCCTGGTCATCGCCTGCCCGTGCGCGCTGGGCCTGGCCACGCCGACGGCCATGATGGTGGCGTCCGGACGCGGCGCCCAGCTCGGCATCTTCCTCAAGGGCCACCGGTCGCTCGAGGCCATCCGCGCGGTCGACACCGTCGTCTTCGACAAGACCGGCACCCTGACCACCGGGCACCTGGCCGTCACCGCGATCACCGCTGCCGATGGCTGGCGGTGCGACGACGTCCTGGCCCTCGCCGCGGCGGTGGAGTCGGCGTCCGAGCACGCGGTCGCGGTCGCCATCACCACGTCAGCACCGGACCACGAGCCCGTGACCGATTTCCAGGCCGCTGCCGGCCGCGGCGTCGTCGGCGCCGTGGGGGAGCGCGAGGTGCGCATCGGCAAGCCGTCCTGGGTCGCCGGCCGCACCGCCGTGCCCGCGCCCCTTGCCGAGGCGCGCCGCAGCGCCGAATGCCGTGGGGAGACGGTCGTTTTCGTCGCGGTCGACGACGAGCTGTGCGGTGCCATCGCGGTCGCCGACGCGGTCCGCGAATCGGCCGCCGGTGCCATCGCCGCCCTGCACGAGCGTGGGCTCAAGACCATCCTGCTGACGGGTGACAACCCCGCGGCCGCCGCCGCGGTGGGTGCCGCGGTCGGTATCGACGACGTCATCGCCGACGTGCTGCCGGACGGCAAGGTCGACGTCATCCAGCAGTTGCGCGACCGCGGTCGCATGGTCGCCATGGTGGGCGACGGCATCAACGACGGTCCGGCACTGGCCTGCTCGGATCTGGGGTTGGCCATCGGCCGCGGCACCGACGTCGCGATCGGTGCGGCCGACATCATCCTGGTGCGCGACAGCCTGGATTCGGTGCCGCAGGCGCTGGACCTGGCCAAGGCGACCATGCGGACCATCCAGATGAACCTGGTGTGGGCGTTCGGCTACAACATCGCGGCCATCCCGGTGGCCGCGGCCGGCCTGCTCAACCCGCTGATCGCGGGCGCGGCCATGGCCTTCTCGTCGTTCTTCGTGGTGTCGAACAGCTTGCGGCTACGCAACTTCAAGTGATTTGTGCACGATTTTCCGCGCATGCCGCGGATTTTCGTGCACAAATCAGTGGTTGGCGTCGGGATTACTGCTGCCCGCGCTGGCGGGCCAGTTCGCGCAGCATCGCGTTGTAGGCGTCCAGGTCGTCGTCGGCGTAGTCCGCGTCGGCGTGCCGGTCGGCGCGGGAGGCGGCACGGCGATCCTGCCGCGCCCACTGGGCCACCAGCGCGATGACCACCAGGATCACCGGCAGTTCGCTCGAGCCCCAGGCGATGGCGCCGCCGAGGTGCTGGTCGGCGCCGATGCTGGACAGCCACGGCAGGCCGACGAAGCGGTAGAACGAGCCGCCGATGGTGTCGGTCATGGTCATGGTCGCGATACCGAAGAACGCGTGAAAAGGCATGACCGCGAACAACAATCCGAGCCGGCCCAGGAACGGCAGGCGTTTGGGGCCCGGATCGATGCCGATGATGCCCCAGTAGAAGAGGTAGCCGACCAGCAGGAAGTGCACGGTCATCAGCTCGTGGCCCCAGTGGTAGCGGACCAGGGTGTTGAAGATCGGGGTGAAGTACACCGCGTACAGCGACGCCACGAACAGCACGAAGGCCACGATCGGATTCGACAGGGCCGCCGTCACTTTCGAGTGCACGAGCCACAGAATCCATTCGCGGGGTCCGGGCGGGGCGCCCTCACCGGCAGGCGGCAGGGCACGTAGGGCCAGGGTCACCGGACCGCCCAGCACCAGCAGCACCGGGACGAACATGTTGAGGGTCATGTGCTCACCCATGTGCACGCTGAACATCGCCGAGCCGTAGGCGCGGACGCCCGAACTGCTGGTGAAAAGCAGTGCGGCGCAGCCGACCAGCCATGAGATCAACCGGCCGGCGGGCCACTCGTCGCCGCGGCGCCGCAGCTTCACGTACGCAAACACGTACGCGCCCGCGAGCACGATCGCGCCGATGCCGATGAACGAGTCGAACCGCCAGACCGTCAGCAGCCGAACGACATTCGGCGGGTCGGGCAGTTCGTAGCCGAGGAACACGTCCCACGTCGTGTACTGGTGGTGCAGCAGGCGCGGCGCCGTCTGCACCGCCATGGCGGACACCGCGGCCAGCGCGGTGATCGCGGGCAGGCAGGTGGCCAGCAGCGACGGCCTGGCGCGGCGCAGCGCGGCGGCATCGGTGATCCACGACGCGGCCAGCGCTATCGCGGCGACGACCGCCCACCGCCCGTAGTCGCTGCCCGTCAGCCCGGTGGGGCCGAGCTGTTCGGCCAGCAGCAGTACGCCGTAGATCAGGGCCGCGGTCCCGCAGGCAACCTGGATGATCAACACGCGGCGGTAGAGGTCGGCGGCCGGTGGGCTGATGACGGCGGCGATCTTGGTGCCGGCCAGAACCGCCAGCGCCACGGCGAACACGATCACCGCGCTGGTGGTGTAGTCGTGGTCGGGACCTTCGCTCGCGTTGCCGGTGACCGGCAGGGCCAGTACGCCGATCAGGCTGGGCACCAGCAGCACGACCATGGCGACCCAGCGCACGCTGAACCGCAGCGTCAGCGCCACGACCCAGGCGCACAGCGTGGCGGCGATCCAGCCGCGGGACATCTCGGAGGCGCCGATGGCCTCGCTCAGCCGGCCGCTCTCCACCAGGCGCAGCGCCGGGAGGCCGGCATCGGTGGCCGCCTGCACCACCACCATGAGTGCCGAGGCGACCAGCCAGACCAGCGAAACCCGTTCCAGCACAAGGTGGATGCGGAAGGCCGGCGGGTCGATGACGCCGCTCGGGTCGGGGCGGGCCGTGGTGACGACGTAGACCAGGCCGCCGAGACAGATGGCAGCGGCGAGGGTGGCCGTGAAGTACCCGACCGGTTCGGCCAACGAGGTGAGCGTGCCGGGGTAGCTGTCGCCCGTGGCGACGAAGCGCTGGTCGCCGGAGACCAGCGCATAGATGACCAGAGCGGCTACCGCGGCCAGATAACCCAGAAGCGGCAGTGTGAACCTGCCCATCGAAATACCGGCCTTCCACCTGAAGAACTGATCAGAACCCAGTCTACGACCAGGCGTCGTAGAAATTTTCCGGGCGCAGGAACTCCTGGCGCCGCGGGCCGACCAATATCAATTGTGAGCCAGACCCAGCTGCCCGAATCGGGCGTCTCTGCCCCGGCAGACCCATCCGACCCATCGGCGTGGAAGCGCTTTCGCCCGGCATTGCTGCGGCTGCACTTCTACGCCGGCCTGTTCGTCGCGCCGTTCATCCTCATCGCCGCTGTCACCGGCCTGCTGTACGCGGTGATCCCGCAGATCGATTCCGCGGTGTACCGCCACGAACTCACCGTCGACCACGTCGGCGAACGGCAGCTGCCGCTGGCGTCCCAGCTCGCCGCGGTCCGCGCGGCGCATCCCGAAGGCACCGTCGCCAGCATCCGGCCGCCCGCGGCGCCGGACGAGACGACGCAGGTGACGCTCGCGGTCGACCCCACCAAAGTTGACGTCCCCGCCGACTACGCGCGCACCGTGTTCGTCGACCCGTACACCGGCGCGGTGCGCGGCGCCCTGACCACCTACGGGCAGTGGCTGCCGGTGCGGGCCTGGTTCGACGAACTGCACCGCAACCTGCACCTCGGGGCCTTCGGCCGCAACTACAGCGAGCTGGCGGCCAGCTGGTCGTGGGTGATCGCCGGCGTCGGCCTGCTGCTGTGGATCGGGCACACCAGGGGACAGCCACGGCGGCTGGTCGTCCCGGAGGTGCGGGCGTCCGGGCGGCGCCGGCTGCTGTCGTGGCACGGCACGCTCGGGGTGTGGATCCTCGCGGCGGTGGCGCTGCTGGCGGTGTCGGGGATGACGTGGTCCCGCTTCGCCGGCGAGAACGTCGCGCAGCTGCGGACGCAGCTGAGCTGGACCAGCCCGTCGGTCGACACCGCACTCCCGGGCCAGACCGTGGGGGCGACGCTGGATGAGGCCACCGCACTGCGCGGCGCCGACACTGTGTTGCAGACAGCGCACGACGCGCACCTGCGCACCCCGATGTGGATGTACCCGCCGGCGAGGACGGGTCAGGGCTGGCAGGTCGCCGAACGCAAACGCGACTGGCCGACGCAGTACGACGCCATCGTCGTCGACCCCGGTTCGGGCACGGTGACGTCGCGGCTGGACTTCGCCGAGTGGCCGTTGATGGCCAAGATGACCGACTGGGTCATCGACCTGCACATGGGCATCCTGTTCGGCCTCGTCAACCAGGTGGCGCTGATCGGGGTCGCCCTCGCGATGATCGTCGGCATCCTGCTGGGCTACCGCATGTGGTGGCGCCGGCGGCCGACGCGCGGCGACGGATTCGCCCTGCCCAGCGGTCAGCGCCGCGGCGCGCTCGCGGCTCTGCGGCCCTACGAGGCGGTGCTGCTCGTGGCGGCGCTTGCCGGCTTCGGCTATTTCGCGCCACTGTTCGGGCTGACGCTGGCGCTGTTCGCGGCGGTCGATGTGGCGCTGGGCTGGTGGCAGCGGCGGAAGGCGGCGCGGTGATCGCCGATATCTGGCTCCGGTTGCTCGTGACCGGACTGTTCCTCCTCAGCGCCGCGCAATGCGTCTACGCCATCACGGTCCGCGAGGACCGCAGCCGGGCCGACCAGGTCAGCCGCGTGCTGCATCTGCTGATGGCCGTGGCGATGCTGGTCATGGCCTGGCCGGCAGGAATGAGCGTGCCGAACCGCCCGCCGATGGTGTTCTTCCTGTTGGCGACCGGCTGGTTCGCCGTGCTCCTGCTGACGCGCGCCGGCCACCGCGTCGCCGACGGCTATCACGCCGTGATGATGCTGGCCATGGCATGGATGTACGCCGTGATGGACGGCGGGGTGCTGCCCGGTCAGTGCGCCGGGACCGCCGCCGATATCCCGGAGTCAGTGCACTCCATGCATGGCATGCACATGTCCGGGCCGGCACCGCAGTCCGGCGCGATCGCTGGCTGCGGCCAGCCGTCCGAGTGGGTCGGTGCCGTCAACTGGGCGCTCACCGCGGCGTTCGGGGTCGCCGCGCTGTGGTGGGCCATCCGCTACTTCACGGTGCGCCGGCAGCGTCCGGACGCACCGGTTCGGGTGTGGTTCGCCGTGGCCTGCCAGGCCATGGCGGCGGCCGGCATGGCGATCATGTTCGGCGTGATGATCTAGGCGGCGTTGCCATCGGTGGGCCACAGGTGGCCCCGGCGGCGGCCGCGGGAGGCGTTGTCCGGCAGCGTGATGTCGTCGAGTGTGGGCGCCGCGTCGCGGTCCGGCCGCGGTGGTTCCAGGGTGTGGCGACGCCACACCAGCACGGTCAGCACCACGCCGGCCAGTGCAGGCAGATGGCTCAACATGCGGACCGCGCCCACCGCGCCGGTCAGGCCGTCGACCACGACGTAGCCCGCCAGCACCAGGGTGAACACCCCGCCGACCACGGCCAGGCCCAGGGCCGCGGCCGGGCGTGCGGCCGCGACCAGCATGGCGACGCCGAGCGCGACGGACCAGGCCGTCGACTCGTTGATCACGTGCCCGCCCATCGCGTGCCCGGCATGCACTCCGACGCTGACGCCCGCGGCCTGCAGCACGGCCAGCACGATCTGGATGGCGCCCACCGCCGCGAGGGCGACGCGCGCCCAGTCGATTCTGGCGCGAGTGTCGGGCAGCGCGGGCTGGGACACGGTGTCGGTCACCGCGGTCATCCGGGTGCGGTCGGAGGCGATCAGCCCGCGCAGCAGCTGCATCTGGCTGTCCAACTCGGCCTGCCACTGCCGGCAGTCGGGGCAGGACGCCAGGTGCTCGTCGACGCGGCGTGCGGGTACGGGTTCGCGCTCGCCGTCCATGCGCGCGGACAGCGCCTCCCGAGCAATCTCGCACTCCACATCGTCAATAGTCGCGCACGAGGCCGGGTTTTCTCCCGGTGGTCCCGAATCCGGCATTGGCGGGTAAATACCCGCTGGTCGGCGCCGGTACCATAGACACGTGAACTGGACCGTCGACGTACCCATCGACCAGCTGCCCGAGCTGCCCCCGCTGCCCGAGGACCTGCGCACCCGCCTTGCCGACGCGCTGTCCCGCCCGGCCGCGCAGCAGCCCAGCTGGCCTGCGGACCAGGCTGCTGCGATGCGCAAGGTGCTCGAGAGCGTGCCGCCCATCACCGTGCCGTCCGAGATCGAGAAGCTCAAGCTCCAGCTGGCCGACGTGGCGCAGGGCAAGGCCTTCCTGCTGCAGGGCGGCGACTGCGCCGAGACCTTCGTCGACAACACCGAGCCGCACATCCGGGCCAACATCCGGACGCTGCTGCAGATGGCCGTCGTGCTGACCTACGGCGCCAGCATGCCGGTGGTCAAGGTGGCCCGTATCGCGGGGCAGTACGCCAAGCCGCGCTCGTCGGACACCGACTCGCTGGGCCTGACGTCCTACCGCGGTGACATGGTCAACGGTTTCGACCCGGACCCCGCCGTGCGCGTGCACGATGCGTCGCGCCTGGTGCGCGCCTACGCCAACGCGAGCGCCGCGATGAACCTGGTGCGGGCGCTGACGTCGTCGGGTCTGGCGTCGCTGCAGCAGGTGCACGAGTGGAACCGCGAGTTCGTCCGGACCTCGCCGGCGGGTGCCCGGTACGAGGCGTTGGCGGCCGAGATCGACCGTGGCCTGAACTTCATGACGGCCTGCGGCGTCAATGACCGCAACCTGCAGACCGCCGAGATCTACGCCAGCCACGAGGCCCTGGTGCTCGACTACGAGCGCGCGATGCTGCGGCTGTCCACCGAGTTCGACGAACCGCGCCTGTACGACCTGTCGGCGCACTACGTCTGGATCGGCGAGCGCACCCGTCAGCTCGACCACGCGCACATCGCGTTCGTCGAGACCATCGCCAACCCCATCGGCATCAAGATCGGCCCGACGACGACGCCCGAGATGGCCGTCGAGTACGTGGAACGCCTTGACCCGCACAACATTCCGGGTCGGCTCACGCTGGTCAGCCGAATGGGCAACGGCAAGGTGCGCGACGTGCTGCCGGGCATCATCCAGAAGGTGGAGGCCTCCGGCCACCAGGTCATCTGGCAGTGCGACCCCATGCACGGCAACACCCACGAGAGCTCGACGGGCTACAAGACCCGCCACTTCGACCGCATCGTCGACGAGGTGCAGGGCTTCTTCGAGGTGCACCGCGCGCTGGGCACGCACCCGGGCGGCATCCACGTCGAGATCACCGGCGAGAACGTCACCGAATGTCTTGGTGGCGCGCAGGATATCTCCGACGACGATCTGGCCGGCCGCTACGAGACGGCCTGCGACCCGCGCCTGAACACCCAGCAGAGCCTGGAGTTGGCGTTCCTCGTCGCGGAGATGCTGCGCGACTAGAACAGCCCGTCGAGGTTGGTGCCGAGGGTCCAGGCCCCGGCGGCGGTCAGCGCCGTCAGGGTCAGGATCGCGATGAACCAGAACAGCACGGCGCGCCGCGAGCGTTGCCGGGCCCAGGCGAAATCGTCGAGGTCGATCCCGGCGAATTGCTTTGCCACAGTGGGTGATTCGAGCAGCGCCGGATCCATCGTGGGGTCCATCGTGAATTGCAGGGTGTGTTGGGGCGCCGGCTTGGGGACTGGGGCCCGGCCCGTCGCGACCGTGGTGCGTTCCGCCCGGCCACGCTGGGCAGCTGCCGCGGTGTGCTGTGCCGAGTTGGTCGGCGCCGGCACCCGGAAGTTGGGCAGGCCCAGATCGGCGACGATGGCGGCCAGCTCGGCTGCCATGTCGCCGGCATCGAGGTAGCGGTCATCCGCCGCACGGGCTGTCGCGCACGCCACCAGGTCGTCGAATTGCTTTGGCACACCGGCGATTGCCGCGCTCGGCGGCGGTACGTCCTGGTCCAGCCTCTGGTACGCCACGCTGAGCGGGTTGTCGCCGGTGAATGGCGTGGCACCGGTCAACAACTCGTAGGCCAGGATGCCGACGGAGTAGACGTCGCTGCGCGGGTCGGCGTCGCCGGTGCTGACCTGCTCGGGGGAGAGGTACGCCGCGGTGCCGAGGATCACGCTCGTCGACGTGATCTTCGCTTCGGCAACCGCCCGCACCAATCCGAAGTCGGCGATCTTGACCTCGCCGCTGTCGGAGATCAGGACGTTCTCGGGTTTGATGTCGCGGTGCACCAGCCCGGCGTGGTGGGCCACGGCCAGGCCGTCGAGCATCGGGGCCAGCACGGCTGCCACCGCATGTGGCGGCATCGGGCCGCGCTCGCGCAGCAACTCCCGCAGCGTCCCGCCCTCCACCAGCTCCATGACGAGGAACGGGTGTCGGCCGTCGAATCCCTGGTCGTAAACCGCCACCAGGCCAGGGCTTTTCAGGCCCGCGGCGGCGCGCGCCTCGCGCTGGAACCGGGTCAGGAACTGCTGGTCTCCGGAGTACCGGGAATCCATCACCTTGAGCGCCACCAGGCGGTCCAACCGGGTGTCCAGACCGCGGTACACCGTCGACATGCCGCCACTGGCTATCGGTGCATCCACGCGGTATCGCCCGTCCAGCACCACACCGATCAGTGGGTCAGGTTGGCGGGATGGCTGCACCCGGCAATCGTACGGCCCTAGAATCTCCTGCGTGAGCAGCATTCCGGCCGCCGAGGACGTTATCGATCCCGATGAAGCGGTTTACGACCTTCCCGCAGTGGCATCCATGCTGGGTATTCCGGTGACCAAGGTGCATCAGCAGTTGCGGGACGGGCACCTGCTCGGGGTGCGCCGGAACGGCGCCATCGTGGTGCCGAAGATCTTCTTCGACGCCAAGGGGCATGTGATCAAGCAGCTGCCGGGCCTGCTGGTCGTGTTGCGCGACGGCGGCTACCACGAAACCGACATCGTGCGTTGGCTGTTCACGGCCGACGAGTCGCTGACGCTGACCCGTGACGGCAGCACCGAGCGCACCGTCAACGCACGCCCGGTCGACGCGCTGCATTCGCACCAGGCCAGGGAAGTGCTGCGCCGCGCTCAGGCTATGGCGTACTAGCTTCGGGTGCCGGTTCCGGGGCGGCCGGCTCGGGTGCGTGCGCCAGCGAATACCACGCTGCCACAGCGCATCCCGTTGCCAGGATCACGTGCAGCCAGGAGTACATGCCGTGTGATCCGTCGGGTTTGAAGATCACCATGATCCAGGTCGAGAACCCGGCGATCGCGGCGATGGCCGGCCGGCTCTGCGCCAGCGCGGAGACGATCGCCAGCGGCCAGGTGTAGTACCAGGGCAGGGCGGCGGGCACGAACAGGACGACGACGGCCATCACCAGCGCGATGCCGACCAGTGCTTCGCGGTCGGTGTGGCGGAACCGCCACCACAGCAACGGAAGTGAGATCGCGATGATCGCGATGCCGATGATCCGGGTGACGTCCAGCACCGCGTAGAAGCTGACGGTGGTGACGAGCCCGCCGATGGCGTGGATCAGGTTGGCCACGGCCGTCGGGATGGTCAGCCAGTTGACGATCTTCACCGAACCCGCCAGTGCCGTCAGCCAGCCGAGGCCGACGCCCGCTGCGACCGTCACCACGGCGAACACCACCGTGAAGATCGCTCCCGAGGCCGCGGTGGCCACCAGCCAGGCGCGGACCTGACCCCACGGGTGTCGTTCGCGCAACTGGCGCATCCAGACCCACACCATGAACGGAAGTGCCAGTCCCGCGGTGGCTTTCACCGCGACTGCGAGGGCGATCAGGCTGACGCCGGCGATGGGATGCCGTTCGAAGGTGAGCGCGATGGCGGCCATCATCAGCCCCACCATCAGCATCTCGTTGTGGACGCCGCCCATGAGATGGATGATCACCAGCGGGTTGAGGACGCAGATCCACAGGGCGGCAGCGCTGTTGGCGCCGACGTGGCGGGCGACGCGGGGCGCCGCCCAGATCAGCATGACCAGGCCGGGCAGCATGCACAACCGCAACAGCATGGTGCCCTGCACCACGTGGTCGCCGACGATCATGGTCACGAACTTGGCCACCAGGATGAACGCCGGTCCGTAGGGCGCGGTGGTGGTGGTCCAGATCGGACTCACGTTGTCCAGCAACGAGTTCGGGTTGTCGACCGGCCCGACGAGATAGGGGTCCAGCCCGTCGCGCAGCAGCGCGCCCTGGGCCAGGTAGGAGTAGGTGTCGCGGCTGAACACCGGCACGCTCAGCAGCAGCGGCGCGAGCCAGAAACCGGTCGTCGCGATCATCGTGTACTCGGTCGCGGAGCGGTCCACGACGCGTCGGCCCAGCGCGAGCCAGGCGATCAGCATCAGGGCCACGCCGGTCCACAGCAGAATCGACGACAGCACCAGCCCGTGGCCGAACCGGAACCACGACAGGTGCATCGACTCCAGCAGGGGATCGTGCTGCCGGGTGCTCCCGGCGCCCAGCCCACCGAGGGCGATCAGAATGGCGCCGGTGAACCCCAGTAGTGCGGGACGGCCCTCGTCGGAGCGTCCGAAGGCGGTGAGCCGGGTGTACCCGCTCATGCGGACCGGTTCGACGCCCGGCGGGCGAGTTCGGTGAGTCCGCTCTTGGCCCCTTCGTCGATGGGGGCCGCGGCGAGCGCGTCCAGTCCGCGCTGGGTGAGCAGCGCGATGCGCTGTTCGACGGCGGCCAACGCGCCCACGGACTCGATGACGCCGCAGAGTTCGGCGACCTGACCGTCGGTCAGGTCGGTGCCGATGGAGCCGCGCAGCAGAGCCGCCGCCGTCGGGTCGGAGTTCTCGGCCAGTTCGACGGCCTCGGCCAGCAGCACGGTGCGCTTGCCGGAGCGCAGGTCGTCACCCGAGGGCTTGCCGGTGACCGCCGGATCACCGAACACCCCGAGGACGTCGTCACGCAACTGGAACGCGATGCCGAGATCGGTGCCGACGGCGTGGAAGATCTTCTGCACGTCGGGCCGGTCGGCGGCGGCCGCGGCGCCCAGCTGCAACGGCCGGGTGACGGTGTACGACGCGGTCTTGTACAGGTTCACGTTCATGGCCGACGCGACGGTGTCGGCGCCGCTGGATTCGGCGACGATGTCGAGGTACTGCCCGCCGAGCACCTCGGTGCGGATGTGGGCCCACTCCTCGTTGACGCGCCGCCGGGCGTCCACCGGCAGGTCGGCGTTCGAGACGACGTCGTCGGCCCAGGACAGCGCCAGGTCGCCGAGCAGGATGGCCGCGGACAGTCCGAACTGCTCGGACGAGCCCCGCCAGCCCTGCCGGCGGTGCCGCTCGGCGAACAGCCGGTGCACTGTCGGCAGGCCGCGCCGGGTCGCTGAACAGTCGATGACGTCGTCGTGGACCAGGGCACAGGCCTGCAGCAGTTCCAGCGCGGCGAACAGGCGCAGCACGGCCGGGTCGGCCGGGTGGCCGGGGTCGGGTGCCACCGCGCGCCAGCCCCAATAGGCGAACGCCGGACGGACCCGCTTGCCGCCGCGCAACACGAATTCTTCGAGTGCCCCCGTCACATCGGCATAGGCGTCGCCGATGTAGGCGCTGTCCCGCCGGCGCTCGGCGAGATAGTCGCGCAGTTGATCTGTGATGGCATTCGCCAGCTCGCCAGCCGACGGACCTGCGGCATCGACGCTCAGCGCGCGTCCCCTCTCCTGACCCCGGAATTGTGCATCCAGATTAGAGGGTGACGGGTCACTCGTCGGACACTGCGGCGAACTTCGGGGAGCGGTCCCGGCTCCAGTAGGCGAGGCCGCCGATGACGCCGGCCACCGCGAAGGCCAGGACGGCCATCCAGATCGCGGCCGTGGTGAACGACCGTGCGCTCGGGTCGGTGTAGCGGGCCTGGGCCTTCATGGTGCTCACCACGCCGGGCTTGAGCTTCCACTGGACGATGTCGCTGGCGACCCGCTCGCCGTTGGTCGACGTGACGTCGCCGGGGAACGCCACCGACAACGTGACGTCGGAATCCGGGTCGGCCACCGTGGTCAGGTCGACGCGGCCTTCGAGGATCACCAGGTCACCGGCGCGGCGCAGCGAGATGTCGGCGCCGGCCGAGTCGCGGCTCAGGTTGGCCAGCTGGGGCACCTCGGAGAAGCTCAGGTCCGAGAACACGGCCTCGGACCCGACGTAGTCGTCCTTGCGGTAGTCCGAGACCACCACCTTCTGCGCGAACGGCAGGTTGTTGGTCAGCTGCGGGCCCTTGTCGTCCGCGTCCTTGGCCTTGGCGGAGGCGACGATCTGGCCGGACACCCGGTCGTCGGGCGAGACGGTGAGCGAGGTGTGGACGCGGACGCAGCCGACCGCCAGGGGGAGCAGCATCAGAAACAGCAGCAAGGCACGCAGGTGGCGGCGGCGGTTCACGCCGTTATCGTGCCAGACCGGGGCAGTCACAACGGTAGCGAACGGCCGAGGATGGCGAACGGCCGTGGATCGCCGGGGAAGAAGTAGCTGCGCATGACGTCATGGAAATCCAGCCGGCGGTACAGCCGCCAGGCCCGGTTGCCTTCGCCGGCGCTTTCCGGAGTGGACAGCAGGACGTGGGATTCCCGGCAGCCGGCGAGCAGCCGCCGTGCCAGCGCCTCGCCGAGTCCGTGACCCTGTGCCCGCGGGTGGATGTGCAGCTCGGTGAGCTCGAAATACCCGCTCATCAATTGCTCGATGCGTTCGCTGGGCGTACCGACGTGCCGCAGGCCCGTCGAGACCTGCTGGTGCCACCACTGGTCGGGGGCGCCTCGGTACCCGTAGGCGATGCCGAGCATCGGTGCCGACTCGACGGAGCCGCCGTCGGGAACGTCGAACGCCGCGACGCCCGTCCAACCCTCGCGTCGGGTGTGCTCCAGCCACATCGATGCGCGCTGGCGTTCGGTGCCCCGCGGATAACGCATGGCCTCGACGTAGACGGACAGCGCCTCGTCGAGTCGCTGCTGCATGTCGGCCGGCGACAGATCGGTCAGGAGTGTCGCCACGGTGTGTGCCTTTCGGTGCAGCTGGGATGTCGGTTTCGGGTTGCTGAACAGGCGCTGTCGCCCGGCCGACGTACCAGTCTTACAATTCGGGAGTCTGAAGTATGTGGTACGTGTCTGTGTGACCTCGTATCATGACAGTTAGGGATCCGTGACCACGGGTGCAGACGTCAGGAGCCGCTGCGGGCAGCGGTGTGAGTTGGGAGGCGCGGATGCCACTCTCCGATCATGAGCAGCGCATGCTCGACCAGATCGAGAGTGCGCTGTACGCCGAGGACCCGAAGTTCGCTTCGAGCGTCCGGGGCGGCACGCTGCACGCGCCGTCAGCGCGGCGGCGGCTGCAAGGTGCGGGGCTGTTTGTCCTCGGCCTGGCGTTGCTGGTGCTGGGTGTGGCCTTTCGGATCCTGTGGATCAACCAGCTCCCGATCCTGAGCGTCATCGGTTTCGTGGTGATGTTTGCCGGTGCGGTGTTCGCGGTGACTGGGCCCCGGGTGCTGTCCAAGGAGAAGTCGACGCCGTCGTCCGGCAAGTCCAAGCGCGCTCGCGCCGGCAACTCGTTCACCAACCGCATGGAAGACCGGTTCCGTCGCCGGTTCGATGAGTGATCGCTGACGCGTGACACAGGGGTAGCCGATTCGGCTGCCCCTGATTTTTTTGGGCCGTCCTGTGGCGGTGTGACGCCCGACACGCCGGGCCCGTAGCGAAATTTGCCGGCGGCGGCGTGCGCCGCGATTTTCCAGGGGCTGCGCTCCGCGGTTCCCCACAACGCCCCACCACACTTCCGCACGGCCATTCACCTGTGGTTTCCGCGTGCATCCAGGCGCTTTGATGCCGTGCTCCACCACCTACTTCCCGTGATTGCTGCGCCCGGTGGGGCAGATAAGGCCATTTTTAGACTTTGAATGGAGAGAAGTGGGGGATTGTGGGGTAATGTGGCGGACGTCGGAGAGACCGGACTCCGGAGTGGTGGGAGGTGCCTGATGTTCCTGGGTACCTACACGCCGAAGCTCGACGACAAGGGGCGGCTCACGCTGCCCGCCAAGTTCCGTGATGCACTGGCAGGAGGGTTGATGGTCGCCAAAAGTCCAGATCACAGCCTCGCCGTGTATCCCCGGGCCGAGTTCGAGGAAGAGATCGCCCGCCGCGTGGCGAGCACCCCCCGGAACGATCCCGCCGCTCGTGCCGACCTGCGCGTTTTCGCTGCGGGCGCCGACGAGCAGCACCCCGACGCTCAGGGCCGCATCACGTTGTCCGCCGACCACCGCCGCTACGCGAGTCTGACCAAGGAATGCGTCGTGATCGGTGCGGTGGACTACCTCGAAATCTGGGATGCCGCGGCCTGGCAGACCTACCAAGAAACTCACGAAGAGAACTTCTCCGCGGCAAGCGATGAAGCGCTCGGCAGCACCCTTTGACCTGCAGGCCCGTGCAGCGTGGCCTCTGCCCGAACCGGCCCTGGCGTACTTCCCCAACGTCAGGTTCGCGAACTCGGACAGAGACCTCGCTGCGGGGGCCGCACAAATCCACCAGCTGAAGCCTTATGGGGGTGTTGCGTTGACCGATCGCCGGCCGCACATTCCGGTGCTGCTGGACCGCTGCGTCGAGCTGCTGGCTCCGGCACTCACCCGGCGCGGCGCCGACGGTACCGGCGCCGTCATGATCGACGCGACATTGGGTGCCGGTGGCCACTCCGAAGCCTTCCTGTCCCGCTTTCCCGGTCTGACGCTCATCGGCCTGGACCGCGACCAGACCGCGCTGCGGCTGGCGGGGGAGCGGCTCGCGCCGTTCGGTGACCGGGTGCACCTGGTGCACACCCCGTACGACGGCATTGACGACGCACTCGCCCAATCCGGTTACCGCCCAGGCGAACTGGATGGCATCCTGTTCGACCTCGGGGTGTCCTCGATGCAGCTCGACCAGGCCGAGCGCGGTTTCGCCTACGCCCAGGACGCGCCGCTGGACATGCGGATGGACCAGAGCTCCGGGCTGACGGCGGCGGACATCCTCAACACCTACGACGCCCGGGCGCTGACCCGCGTGCTGCGCGAATACGGCGAGGAGAAATTCGCCTCCCGTATCGCGGGAGCCATCGTCCGGGAGCGCGCCCGCCGCCCGTTCACGACGACGACCGAGCTGGTCGAGCTGCTGTACGCGGTGATCCCGGCACCGGCCCGTCGCACCGGGGGGCACCCGGCCAAGCGGACGTTCCAGGCGCTGCGCACCGAGGTCAACGGCGAGCTGGACTGCCTGCGCGCCGCGATACCGGCCGCGCTGAACGCGCTGCGTCCCGGCGGCCGCATCGCGGTCGAGGCCTATCAGTCGCTGGAAGACCGAATTGTCAAGGGGTACTTCACCGATGCCATCGCATCGCGCACCCCGGAGGGGCTGCCGATGGAGCTGCCCGGCTACGAGCCGCTCTTCACCTCGCTGACCCGGGGTGCCGAGCGGGCCGACGAACACGAACTCGAATTGAATCCGCGTAGCGCGTCGGTTCGCCTGCGCGCACTGGAAAAAGTTGCCACAAGGGGAGGTCTGTGATGGCAAAGCGGCCAGCACCGGTACGCGGCGGCAGCGCACGACGGGGAACCCGGTCCGGCGATCCGGATCCGCGCCGGCGCACCGCCGTGCGGCAGGACCCCGTGAACAAGCGGGATGTCAAGCGCGACAACAAGTCCGGTAACAAGGGCGAAACCCGCGTCAAGCGTGGCAAGCGCGACGTCCGGCCGCAGCGGTCCAAGCCCACCGGTGCCGGTCCGCAGACCACACCGTTCGCCCGGCCGACTGCTGCGCCGTCGCGCCCCAAGAGCGCGTCCCAGGCCAAGGCTCGGGCCAAGGCGCGTAAGGCCAAGGCACCCAAGGTCATTCGCACGCCACTGCGGGAGCGGCTGCTGATCCGTATCGCGGAGATGGACCTGGACCCGCGGCACCTGATCGCGCGTGTGCCGTTCGTCGTGCTGATCATCGGCGCGCTGGGTATGGGTCTTGGTGTCACGCTGTGGCTTTCGACCTCCGCGGCCGAGCGGTCCTACGAGTTGGGCCGGGCCAAGGAGATCAATCAGGCTCTGCAGCAACAGAAAGAGGCCCTCGAGCGTGACGTGCTGGTGGCCCAGGCCGCACCGGCGCTTGCCGACGCGGCCCGCAACCTCGGCATGATCCCGTCGCGCGACACCGCGCACCTGGTGCAGGACCCGACCGGCAACTGGCTGCTGGTCGGCAGTCCGAAGCCGGCGCAGGGCGTGCCGCCGCCACCGCTGAACACGCCGCTGCCCGAGGTGGCTCCGCCCGCCCCGGCCGCCGCGCCGCGTCCGGCCCC
>NZ_JMHT01000008.1 GCF_001905655.1 Mycobacterium sp. ST-F2 | reverse complement strand
TTTCCTACGCCGCCTCGCCGAGGCTCATCCACAGGTTCTGATCATTGCTCGTCTGGTTCTCGGGTCGTTCGGCGGTGCCGAACCAGTGGCCTAGTTGCTTCTGTATGCGGCTCGTCCACGACTGTGCTTGCTGCTCGCAGTCGTCGGCCCATTCGTCGGTTGCCGGCCACCCGTCGTCTGCGGGTGGACCGGCACCGAAACGAGGATCAGTCACTACGGGCTGACGGTGTCGACGGCCTGCGCGGAGCCGGTGAGGCCCTGGCCGACGCCGGTCGAGTGCAGCCACGAACCGAACGAGTTGCTGCCGTCCTTCGGGTCGATGGTTGACGCCGACTGCAGTTGGCTCATGAACACGAGGAACGAGGCCGGGTCGAAGATGGTCACCTGGCCGGCGGTGGCGTCGTTGGTGGCATAGAGCCGTGCGCCGTTGAACCGCTCGGTGACAGACCCGACGTCGGGGCCGTTGGCGGGCGTGGTGTCGCCGAGCAGTGCGATGTCGCCCGGGGTGCCGAAGATGACGAGCTGGTCGACCGGGACGAGCACCGCGGCCGAGACGGTCAGCAGGCTCTTACGCACGTTGCCGGCGATGTCGGCGGCGTAGGTCACCGGAGTGCCTGCGGCGGTCTGGATATCGCCAACGGCCTTTTTGTCGAGGTCCTTGGCGATACCGACGCTGTGCAAGTTGGCGATGCCGCTGAGGCTGTCGAACTGGGATGCGGCCGCCGAGACTGCCGTCCAGCGGCCGTACCGCAGCGCTGACAGCGGCACGTCGACCACCGAGTCGTATTCGCCGTGCGCGGTGGACTCGTTCACCCCTGCGGCGCTGGCCGGCAGGGTGAATGCGGGCATCACTGCGGACACACCGGTAAGGGTCTGCACCGGGATGCCGGCGAACCGGATCAGGTGCAGGGGTTCGCGTGGGCCGATCTGCGCCCATGCTTGCGGGCCCCCCAACGCGTTGGCGGCGGACGGGTTGACCTGCACCAGGGCGCGGCCTTCTTCGACGGCGCCGAATACGCGGCCTTCGCGCAGTGCTTCGGCGTGCTTGGCGATGTTGTCGCGGGACACCAGCAGAGACGGGCAGCCGGATGCGCTGGGCTGCCCTGGGTATGCGCCGGTGACGTTGCGGAACGACTCGTCGAGTTCGTGAGCGCGCTGCTCGCCGTCGTGAATCTCCTTGGCGCGGGCCTCGAGTGCGTTGGCGTCTGCGATGCGCTGATCGAAGTCGGATTGCTCTGTTTCGGTGAGGTCGCGTTTCGCGTCTACGCCGCGCTGGGCGATTGCGCGGGCTTCGTTGATGAGAACGCTACGGCGCTCCATGAGTTCTGTTGCAAGAGATTTCATTGCCATGTTGTGAGCCCCTCCCAGAGCCCGAAAAGTGTTGGTGGTAACCAGTTTTCGCGTGGTAACGACTGCCTCACGTTGATGAGGGTTTCGTTACAGACTCCGGTGGGTGTCGCCCTCCCGGCAATATGAAGTTTGCGTTTCGCCCATCCGCGCAATGGGTTTCGCCCTGTCACGCGGCACTACTCCGATTTGGTTGTGTCCTAAGCGTATCTCAGTCGTCGGACAATCGGCCGAGGTCGACCGTCTGCATCGGAGTGTCGAGTTCGGCGTCGGCCACCGCTCTGGCGATGTCGCGCTCGGTGGCGAAGTGGACAGCTTCGGCGTGGATGATGTCTGCGGCCTCGGTGCGGCCGTGCAGTCGCAGTGCCGCCGATACGTCCGAGAGCAGGCGAGCGAAAGCGGTCAAGCGTTCGTATTCAGTCATGATGCATCCTCGGTGTTGGTGTGGCTCGCGGGGTCCAGTCGCCATTCCGACCCCCGGCCCCTGCTGGAGGATTCGATCACCCCACGGAGGCTGTTCTTTGCCGTCATGACGGTGTGCCGATTCCAACCGATAGGTTCGGCTTCCTGGTACACGCGCAACGGTGGAACCCACTCGCCAGGGTCGGTGTGATGACGGAACCAGCAAACGAGAAAGTCGCCTGCTGTCATTGTCTTGCGAGTGCAGAAATCGCACCTGCCGGTGTCCGGTCGAGCGGTGCCGGATTCACATTTGGAGCATGGTGGTCGGCGCGATCCGATGTCAGTGACGGTGGCGTTCGCCTGGCGTGTGTGAGTTCCAGCAGATTCGACCGGTAACCCCAGCTCAAGACCAATATTGGGGTCGACAATTGGTGCTGGAACCGCTGGAACTGATACATAGGGTGTGCCGGAACCGGTTCCAGCGGAATCACTATTTCCGCCACCTCCTTGCGTGGTCGCCGTGTGTTGATTCTTCGGCGCTGACCGGCCTGTCGACTCCCGCCACGCCTTCAAAGCGGTTTGTGATCGAGAGTCACCCCAATTCATTCGCTGGCAAACATCGCGCTTCGACTGCGGCGGCGGATCAAGTGCTTCGAGAAGGGCAACATCGGCGGCGACATCACGGGCCTGGCTGGCACTCAGAGCGTGGTCGTCAGTGACGTTCTCGGTGCCATCGGCGGCCTTGATCTCACCCGTGAGTGCATCGTGAAATACGCGCATGGTGAAGGTGCCGGCAAGCGGTTCGCGGTCACCGGTCGGGCAGTGCTCGCGCAGACCACCGTGCCGATCCTTGTTGACCTTCAGGTATGCCGCCCCACCGGAGCCGGGCGTGAATGCGTCCTTGATGGTCACGCGCAGCGATACCCCACCGATCGCCCGCCGCTTAGCCGCTGTACCGACCGGACCGAAATTGCGGGAGTCGGCACCCTTCGACAGGTGGTCGATCACCAGCACAGCGGCACCGGCCTTGGCCAACGGCTTTAGCACCCGCGCGTTCACGTCGGTGAAGTCGTCGCCCGAATAGGAGTTCGCGCCGTAGAGCGGCATCAGCTCCCCGAGTGAGTCCACGACTGCGATGGTCGGCCGCCACGCGGTCAGGTCATTGACCACCTGGGCCATGTGCAGCCGGTCATCAGGCTCGACATACCGGAACCGTTCCGGGTCGGACAGCGCTTCCTTGGGGACGCCGAACGCCAGAAACCGGGCCGCCGTCGCTGTCGGTCCGTTGTGGTCCAGATCGATGACCACCACCCGCGATGTCGGGTCGTTGATCAACTTGCTTGCCCCGCACCACAAGCACAGCCACGTCTTGCCAGTCTCGGGGTCGCCGAACACCAGGTTCACCTGCTCGGCGTAGAAGATGTGGTGTCCGTCGTTGCGGCACCCGATTGCCGGCTGCGGCGGCGGCGGGAGTTCACCGGCCAGCAGGGCCTTCATGTCGTAGTACAGCGGGGTTGACCTGCATGTGCAGTTGCCCCGCTCTTTCTCGCAGTCCCAGCACCACTGCGGTTTCGGCGTCACGCCGACCTCCTCTGAATGTAGATCTCGCTCCGGCGCTGGACGCGCCGCGCAACTCTGGCCCAGTTCTCCGCGGCGGCAATGGCTTTCGATGCAACCGCAAGGTGTTCCTGCGTGGCGTCCTGTGCGACTGCCCACTGCAGCGCGGCCCACAAGACGGATCGCCAGGCCGCTGGGTCGGTGTCGTCGAGCTGGAGCCATGCCGGGGTCCCGAGCGTCGGGCCGGGTTCGCCGAGCAGAGGGTAAAGACGTTGGTACACAGCGGTGCATGAGATTTCGCGTGACGCCGGAGAACCGGCCCGCGAATATGCGGGCCGGTCTCCTGCCGTGTGGTCGGTCACTCGGTCGCCGCCCTGGCGTCGCTCCACGTGTCCCAGGCGTCGACCTGGTCGGCCAGCCGGACCAGCGTCTCGGCGAGTATGCGTGCCTGCTCGGCGGTCAACGGATCCGTCTCGTGACTGATGTCCACACGGATCGCGGCCGAGTGGATGGTGCCATTGCGGTTCTGAATGGCGTCGGCCCACGCGATGCACCTCAGGTCGGGTCCGAATGAGGTGTCGCCGCCGGAGACAACGCGGCTGGTGTGGCCGTCGAGGGTCTCCCAGATGTCGACGAATTCGGTGCCCGGTGGGACGGTCGGGCAGGTACAGGTGACGTGGCCGCTCACTGGGTCACCGCCTGGCCGAGCTGGGCGCCCGCGGACTCGGCCAGTCGGATAGCGGCGCGCAAATGCCGCATGGCCCTGGTGATATCGACCGATACCCACAGCGGTGCGTCGGCCGGCAGCGTGCCCATCGCGTCCTCCAGGTCCTCGAGCGCGAGGGATAACCAGTTGGTGGCGGCGATCAGGCGGGTATCGGCGGTGTTCTGCTTCTCGGCAAGAAGTCCGTGTTGAACTTCTTGGTCGCACGGCACGGTCTGCACATCTCCGCAGTGGGTGCAGCGGTGCTCGTGCATCGCCGGCGGTACGTAGGACGCGCAGAACGTGCACAAGCCGTCAGCGCGATCGGTCGGCACCGTGCAACTGGTGCAGCCGATGGTGGCGTCGGCGAACGGATCGCCGTCTACCGGCTGGGCCGGATTGGTGGGTATCGTGGTCACTAGATCTCCTCGGTGGTTGTGGTGACTGCTCGGTGATCGGTTCGAAGGGCGTCGGCGGCAACCGGCGCCTTTCGCATATCCGGGGTGTGGTCGTCCTCGACTAACCCCAAGTCCTCGATGCGATCTCGGTCCGCCTGGTTCACGCGGCGCCCCGGGGGTCGTCGGTGCGCTGAATCGTGTTCTCCGCCAAGAAATCTTCCACGCTCTGACGCGTGTAGATCACCTTTCGTAGTCCCGATCTCACGAACTTTGGACCAGTGCCGCGATATCGCATCTGAGCGAGTCCAGCTTCGGATGTGTGCAAGATCGCCGCTACTTGCTTCGCCGTCAATGTGTCCAGCGGATTGGACATTCCGCCTCCTTTCGTCGTCTGGGTTCGTAAATTCACGAACAGTGATAGGACAGCATGGCGAGTGGCGCGTTGTCAAGGGTCGTAGATTCCCGTAATGTCAGCGGCATGTCCGATGCAGACCGGTCGCTCGCTGCCGTCGTTGGGCGGAACTGCAAGCGGATCCGCAACGAGCTCGGCATGACACAAAGTGAGCTAGCTGTCAGCGCACGCCATTTTGGTCTCCGCTGGCGCGCCTCAGTTGTTGCAGACTTCGAGTCCGGACGCTCGTCACCGACATTCGCGACCGTGCTCACTTTGACATTGACACTCCAGCGCGCTGCTCTAGATCGGGGTAGCACCCAGGAGGTCAGCCTCGTGGACCTAGTCTCGGTCGAGCACGATGGGCTCGTTGAGCTAACCGGAGCCCTGCAAGTCTGGGGATCGGAACTTGCCGGACTGTGCAACGGTGAGGTTGTCACCATCGGTCCTGGGGTTGGCGAGTATTCGCCAGAACCCCCGGCCGGTTCGTTCACACCACAAGATCAGCGGTTGCTCTTCGTTCACGCTCTGGCCAGCGGCATGGAGATCGAGGAAGAACTAGGCGTCACGTTCGAAGACATGGAAGCGGCGGGCGTAGAGCCACAGCAGCTGGCCTCAATGCTCCAGCGGTCAAGCGTCACGGAGGACCGGTTGGTGTCACAACTCCACGTCAAGCCGGCGGAACTTGCACTCGCCTCATTTCGACTGTGGCAGAAAAACTTTAGTGAGGAACGAGACCTACGCGCGGGTCCCGACGCCAACCAGCAGAAGAAGGGCCGCATCTCCAGGGAACTGAGAGCCGAGTTGGAGGCCGAGCTTTCGCATGGCGACGATTGAGAAGTATGAAACAACCTCCGGCGCAACACGTTACCGGGTTCGCTACCGCACGCCGGATCGGCGCCAGACCGATAAGCGAGGCTTCAAGACCAAGCGTGATGCCGAAGCGTTCGCGGCTACCGTTGAGGTCGAGAAGCTCACCGGCAGCTACGTGGCTCCGGCCCTGGGCAAGGTGACTATCGGCGAGCTGGGACCGGGCTGGCTGGCTCGCCAGAAGGCCATCATCAAACCGTCAGCCTTCCACTCGGTAGAGTCGGCATGGCGGGTGCACGTCGAACCACGTTGGGCGACAAAGGCAATCGCGGACATCAACTTTTCAGACGTTCAGGGATGGGTCTCGGAACTTGCCGGCCGCCGCAAGGGCACGGTCGTTCGCACTGCCTACGACGTGCTGGCGCGGATCCTCGATGATGCGGTGAAGGATCGTCGGTTGGCCCGCAATGCTGCGCGCGGGGTCAAGCTCCCAGCGCGGGCTAAGCGGAAGAACGTCTATCTGACTGCTGCGCAGCTCCAGGCGCTCGCGCTCGAGTCCGGCCGGTACAGGTCACTGGTGCTGCTGCTCGGCATGGCCGGACCCCGGTGGGGCGAGGCGGCCGCACTGCGAGTCGGTGACATCGACTTCCTGAAACGCAAAGTGGTGCTGCACGAAAACGCCGTGACGGTGGGCGCAGATGTCCACGTGGGCACGCTGAAGTCTGGCAAGGAACGCACGGTAGTACTGCCGAAGTTCGTCGTCGAAGAGCTGGCGAAGACATGCCGAGGCAAGGACCACGGTGACCTGATTTGGCCCGCCAGAGACGGTGGCCACCTCGGCCCCCCGTCGTCGCATGATTCTTGGCTGTCGGGCGCCGTCGAACGGTGCCAGACCGCGGCCACGGCAGCCAGGGCCAAGGAAAGCAAGGGCGATAAGGAACCGACCACGCCGGTGTTCCCGAGGGTCACGGCGCACGCGCTGAGGCACACCGCGGCGTCACTCGCGATCTCGGCCGGCGCCAACGTGAAGGTGGTTCAGCGGATGCTGGGGCACTCGTCGGCGGCGATGACGTTGGATGTCTACGCCGATCTTTTCGACGACGATCTCACCGGAGTTGCCGATAAGTTAGACGAGACTGTGGGCAAAATGTGGGCAAAACGCCCCAAGACCGCAGTGTAGATCGCGCAAATAGCGCCTCTACCTGTATGTATGCCGATGTAATTACAGTGCCCCCAGTCGGACTCGAACCGACACTTGGCGGATTTTAAGTCCGCTGCCTCTGCCAATTGGGCTATGGGGGCTTGGTGATCAAGCGGCTACCAACCTATGGCCTGAATACCAGGCCGCTGAACCCGACCCCGATCCCACGCGGCTCGAGTCCGCGCCACCTAGAACGTCGGACGGGCACCCGGTTCGAGCACGCCGAGCACATCAGCGGACGGCAGCGGCGGGCTCAGGAAGTAGCCCTGCAGCACATCGGAACCGAGATCCCGTAACAGCACAGCCGATTCGGCACTCTCGATGCCCTCGGCGACGGTCTGGAAGCCGAGCTTGTGCGCGAGGTCGATGATGGTGCTCACCACCAGTGCAGCGCGCTCGTCGGCGGTGACCCGCGCGATGAAATCGTGGTCCAGCTTGATCTCATCGATCGGCAGGTCGGACAGGTAAGTGAGCGCGGAGTACCCGGTGCCGAAATCGTCGAGGGCGATCCTGATGCCGCGGTCAGCCAGGCCGGCCAGCACGGTCTGGGTGTCTTCCATGTTGTCCACGAACAGGTCCTCGGTGATCTCGACGGCGAGTGCCGACGGCGGCAACCCACGGTCGTCCAGTGCGCGGCACAGATGGTCCGGCAGGTTCAGGTCGCTCAGCAGCGGCGCGAAAAGATTAACGGCCACAGGCACTTCCGCGCCTGCGGTATACCACCGCAGGGTGTCATCGAGCGCCATGTTGACGACCAGATCCGTGGCCTGATCCATCAGGCCGTACTGCCGGACCAGCGGCAGGAATTCGTGAGGCCGCAGTAATCCGCGGTCTAGATGACGCCATCGCAACAGCGCCTCCACCCCCACGACCGCGGCTGTGCGCGCGTCGAACTTGGGCTGGTAGACCAGCGAGAGTTGATCTCCGTCGATCGCCTGACGGAGATCTGCGAGGAGCTGTGCGATGGCCCGTTCACCCGCCTCACGTCGACGCCCGCGACCGCAACGGGTCACTTCAGCTAATCCTCACCAAGGGTATCGCGATGGTCAATAACGTCGTGTCCGGGTGGTCGAGCCGCAATAGCTGCACCCTCCGACGTGCGGACCTGGAGGCTATGCTGCCCGAATCTTCTGAAGAGCGGGACACCGCCCAGGTCATTCGGACCGACTCAGCAGCACTGAGCGCTCGGCCTCGTTGCTGCTGAGTGCGGCGGCATGAGCGAACGCCGCCGACGCCTCGGCAGTTCGTCCCAAGCGCTCCAACAGGTCTCCGCGCACCGCGTGGGGCAGGGGTGATCTGGGCATGGGGTCCGGGCCGAGCGCATCGAGCACCGCCAGCCCGATCTCGGCGCCGTGAGCGCGGCCGTGCGCCACCGCACGGTTGACCTCCACGACAGGACCGGGCGCGGCCAAGGCCAGCACGTCATACAGGTCCGCGACCCGGTGCCAATCGGTGTCCTCGGCCCGGATTGCGCGCGCATGGCACGCCGCTATGGCCGCCTGCAAGAAGTACGTCCCGACGGGCGCACCCGCCTGAGCGAGCTTCTCGGCCCGAGCCAGCACCTGGAGCCCGCGACGCCGCAGCAGGTGATCCCACCGCGCCCGGTCCTGATGGTCCAACAACACCGGCGCCCCGTTGCGGTCGACACGGGCGGGAATCCGCGACGCCTGGAGTTCGACGAGTGCCTGCAGCCCAAGGACATCCGGAACATCGGGCACCATGGCGGCCACCATGCGCGCCAGCCGGATCGCTTCGAAGCAGAGGTCCGGTCGCGTCCAATCCGCGCCGGTGGTCGCCACATAGCCTTCGTTGAAGGTCAGGTAGATGGCGGCGAGCACGTCGTCGATGCGGTCGACACGCTCGGCCCCGACCGGCAGCTCCATGTCCACGCCGTGGAGGCTCTTCTTCGCGCGGGTGATCCGTTGCGCCATGGTCGATTCCGGCACCAGGAAGGCGCGGGCGATCTCGCCGGTGCTCAGACCTGACACCAGTCGGAGCGTGAGCGCCGCGCGCGACGGCGCAGGTAGCTCAGGGTGACACGTCAAGAACATCAGCCGAAGCACGTCGTCCTCGATGAAGTCGAGTTGCGCTTCGAAATCCGGCATCTCGACCTTCTCCAGCCGGCGCCCGACCTCCTCGGTCTTGCGGCGCAGTGTCTCGGCCCGGCGGATGTGGTCGATGGCACGTCGCTTCGCGGCGGTCATGAGCCACGCGGCGGGGTTTGCGGGTATTCCGCGCTCGGGCCATTCCTCGAGCGCGGCGACGAGCGCATCCTGCGCCACGTCCTCAGCGAGGTCGATGTCGCGGGTCATGCGGGCCAGCGCCGCCACGAGGCGTGCCGATTCGGCGCGCCACGCGGCGGTCACTGCCTCGGCGCCGGCCGAGCCGGCACCTCCGGTACGGGTCACCGCAAATCAGGCGCCCGGTTGCTGCTCGCCGGCGGGACATCCGGTGGCCTCGGGGCCTTCGATCAGATGCATCTCGACCCGCCCTTCCCATTCGGGCCAGTGCTCACGATGCAGTTCGGTGAACGACCGGGCCCCCTCGACGGCCTCGGCGTGGTTGCGGTACTCGAGCATGGCGTACCCACCGATGATCTCTTTGGCCTCGGTGAAAGGGCCGTCAGTGGTGCTCATTTGGCCCGAACGGACCTGGTAGCCGATGCGGTTCTCGCCTTGTCCCAGACCGCCGCCGTCGAGGTAGATGCCGTCCGCGGCGTTCTTTCCGACGTACACCTCCATGGCGTCCATCAGTGCCTGCGGCGGCGGGCCCTGGTTGGGATCCATGATGACCAAACCCATGTAGCGCATTGCGTGACCTTTCGTCGTCGAGTCAATCCTTCACACACACGTCGAACGAGTGGGGCCGATTTCGACATGGCTCAGGAAAATTGACTCGCGATCGAGCGAAAGTTCATCGCGCCCGAACAACGCCGAGTGCGAATGCGGCTCAGTCAGGCCACGGGGACGGCGGCATGACGCGCCGGCTCGCTGCGGAATCGCGACGCCGGACCGTCGATCCGGAAGATCCGCCACAACACCTTGGCAAGGGGATTCATCAGGCCGGTATCTTCGGCGAGCATCCGAACGTCGCCGTAGATCTCGCGCAGCATCGTCCTGGATTCCGGTGCCCGCCAGAAAATCTCCTTCTTCACGGCTTTGGGAATCTGGAACTCACGCCAGAACGAGCGGGGCGGCTTGGCGATGAGCGAGGCCGCCACGCGGAAGCCCAGCGGATAGAACAGAGACAGCACAAATCGGTTGAACGGCCGCATCTCCGGGATGCGCCGACGCAGGAATTCGTGAGCGAAGGAGATGTGCCGGGCCTCTTCGGCGACGTGGATCGCCATGACGCGCTCCATGATCGGGTGTATCGAATTGCCTTCGCGCAGAATCTCTTTCTGCAGGTGGTCGATCGGCTCCTCGCCGCACAGCACCATCATGAAGAAGAAGGCCGGCATCGGGCTCGCAAAGAGCGGGAACAGCCAGTTGATCCACTTGACCCACCGCGGCAGACCGGGAACGTCCACACCGGTGTGGTTCACCATCTCCTGGAACATCAGGGTGTGGTTGCCCTCTTCGATGGCCTCGTGCAGGCAGTACCGGTATTCGGGGCTGCCGTTGGGCACCCAGAACGTGTACTCGAGCAGGCCACGGATCAGCATGCTCTCGAATTGCTGACCAGCCTTGGCGATGTTCGTCTGACGCCAGATGCCGATCGCGATCTGCTTTTCCTGCGGTTGCGCCTGGTACCAGGCGCTCGCACCGATGGGATCGCATTTGGCCAACACCCATCGGGGGTCGTTCGGGGTCACGCGGAACTGCGGCGAATCCCACGGGATGTCCAGGTACGGATTGAAGTTCCTGCGCACCGACCCGTCTGAGAGGGTCTGCAGCCGGTCGCAGTAATCCTCGTCCCCGGTGACCACCATCCGGTCCCGCCACCGGCGCACCATCTTCGTAACTGCCATGACGACCTCCCACGCGACGGGCATCGTTGCCCATTGCATTTAATGGGACCGCGGGTCCCATATGAATGTCAAGAGGTGTTCGGCTAGCGGTCTTCCAGGCCGAGATGTTGCCTGATGGTCCCGGTCTGGACGGCGTGCCACCCGAGCCGCGTCAAGCCGACGTCGAAGCTCGAATGGCTCGACGGAACCAGAACCCGAAGCAGCAGGCCCGAGCGCTCGAGCAGTTGCATGGCCTCCGCGACGGCCCGCAGGTCGGGGTTCTGGAACACATCGCCGCGCGAGGAAACGCCCGCAGAGAACACTCCGCGTGGATCCCGGGCACCGGTTCGCAGCCATGCCACGACGTCGGTCATTGCGCCTCGCTCGCTGTCGAACGACGAGTGCCCGAACATCGGCAGGACCGCCGCCGCGAGCTCAGCGACCGGCGCGGAGATCCACCATGGCTGGTCGCTACTCGTCATGGCGGCAGTGAATCACGAATTGCGCTCCTATGCCGGTACACCGCCGAGCCGGGCACTAGCCGACGGGCGAACGCCCCTTCGCTGCGCGCAGCGCCGCCGCCAGCAGGACGTCCCGGAACTGCGGATGGGCGACGGCGGCCAATGCCTCGCCGCGCTCCCGGACGGTCTTGCCTTCGAGTTCTGCCGCCCCGTATTCGGTGACGATGACGTCGACCTGTTGCCGCGGCGTGGTGATGACGGCGCCAGGGCCGAACCACGGCACGATCCGCGACCGCAGCTCACCATCTTTCACGAAAGTCGAAGGCAGACAGATGAGGGAACGATCCGACAGCTCCAGCCCGGCGCCGGCGACGAAGTCCTCCGCACCGCCGATCCCGCTGAACTGTCCGCCGTCGATGGTGTCGGCGATGACCTGCCCCTGAATGTCCACGGCGAGAGCGCCATTGATGGAGATCATGTCGGTGTTGGCGGCGATCACCTCCGGCGAGTTGACGATATCGACGGGCAGGAACGCGACATCGCGGTTGCCGTCGAGCCACGCATAGAGCTCCTGCGAGCCGAACGCGAAGGTCGTGACGCTGACGCCGTCGTACTGGCCCTTGCCGGTGTTGGTGATCTTGCCCGCGCGATGCAAATGCATACAGCCGTCGGTGAACATCTCGGTGTGCAGGCCGTACCCGCTGCCGTCGCCCTCGGCCAGCAGGGTGGCAATCTGGTTGGGAATTGCGCCGATTCCGGTCTGCAGCGTGGCACCCGAACCGATGAAGCCGACGGCATGCCGCGCGATCGACCGTTCCACCTCGGTTGGCGGCACGTCCGCGCCGGGCAGGGCCAGCGGGGCGTCGGTCGAGCGCACGAGAATGTCGATCTCGTCGACATGCAGGGCGTGCCGCCGTGATCCATACCCGAAAGTCTTTGGGTATGAGTCGGATACCTCGACAATCAGGAGCCGTTGCGGGTCTGCGCCGGCGCGGCGCAACTCGGCGACCGTCCCGCCGGCGTGCAGGGACAACGAGCACCAACCGTCGGCATCTGGTGGCGTGGCGACGGTCGTCATGACCCGCGGGGATTGCCGCTCCAGCAGCGGGGCGAACCGGCGGAAATCCGCGGCGGCGAACTCGATGTCGGCGCCCATGTCCCGCAGCGCCCGCTCGATCGGCCCGAAGAAGCCGGAGACATAGTGCACGCCCGGCCGCGAAAACAGTTCGGTACCAACGGCCAACAGCGCCCCGAACACCCGCAGATTCGTCCAGTCCCGGCGCGCACCGAGCGCCCTGAGGATGGCCGGCGGTTGGCCGGGGCCGAGGGTGATGCCCAGTGTGTCCGCAGGCTTCAGCTGGGCAGCAGCATCATCGGCACTGAGTTCGGTTGGCATGGAGCTGCTCTAGACGTCCATCTCGATCAACACCCGGCGCAGCAGCTTGCCGGTGGTGTTGCGCGGCAGCTCGTCGATGAACACCACGTCGCGGGGGACCTTGTGCCGGGCCAGATTATTCTTGACAAACGCCTTGATCTCGTCAGCGTCCTGTGCGGCGCCCGGCTGCGACACGATGAAAGCCCTTAGGCGCTTTCCCCATTCGACGTCGTCGACGCCGACCACGGCCGCGTCGTACACGTCATCGCGCTCGGCCAGCAGTTCTTCGACTTCCTGAGGGAACACGTTCTCGCCGCCGGAGACGATCATGTCGTCGTCACGTCCGTCGACGAACAACAGCCCGTGCTCGTCGAAGTGCCCCATGTCGCCGCTGGACATGTAGCCGTCGATGATCTGCTTGGTCCGGCCGTCGGTGTATCCGGCGAATGGGGCGCCGTTGCGGACGAAGATGCGGCCGCGCTTGTTGTTTCCCTTGATACGACGGTCGTTTTCGTCGTACAGCACCACCTCGCACGTCACCGGCGCCCGTCCGGCGGTGCCCGGGGCGAGACGCAGTTCGGCCGGCGTGGCCACGCTGGCGATGGCGCATTCGGTCGAGCCGTACAAGTTGTGGAGCACGTCGCCGAAGGTGTCCTGGACCCGGTTGGACAACTCCGGGCTCAACGCCGATCCGGCGATCAGGATCGTCGTCAGCGACGAGGTGTCGTACTTACCGATGATGTCGGGCCCCAGTTCGACGATCCGGTGCAGCATCGTCGGCACCGCGACGAGCATCTGGGCCTTGTGCTCGGCGATCAGCTGCAGGGTTCGCTCGGCGTTGAATCGCCGGGCGGTCACGACCTTGTTCCCCAAGGCGGCGCCGACGGTGTACGTAGCCCACCCCGTACTGTGGAAGATCGGCGAGACGATCACCATGGTTCCCTTGCGCGGGAACGGAATTCGGTCGATGATCTGCGCCGTGGCCAACGGAGACACCGAGCTGCGGGGCGCGCCCTTCGGCAGGCCCGTCGTCCCGCTGGTGAGGATGACCGAGCCACCCGCCTTGCTCGGCGGCGGCAGCGGTTCGGTGGTGTTGGCCGCAACGATCGCGTCGAGTGTCTGTGCCGACTCGGGCACGTCATGGCCCTCGTCATGGCCCTCGTCCACCCAGGTCAGCACTCGCGGCATGTCCGCGGGCAGGGCGTCGAGCAGTCCGAGGAACTCACTGTCGTGCAGCACCACCTTGACGCCTTCGCGCTCGCAGACCTCGGCGAACTGCGGCTTGGCGAAACCGGTGTTCATCAACACCAGTCGGGCCCCGAGCTTTCCGCACGCCACCATGGCCAGGATCAGGCCACGATGGTCGCGGCACAGCAGCCCGACCACGGAGCCTTCTGTCACGCCCAGGCTCTGAAGACCGCGGGCCAGGGCCCAGGACTGGTTGTCGATCTGTCGGTAGGTCAGCGTGCCGCGTTCATCGACCAGCGCCGGCAGGCCCGCGTACTTGCGTCCGCCCTGGATGGCCATGGTCGCCTGCGGGCCGAACAACGGCGCGTTCTTGGCGGTCTCGATCATGACCCCGGGTTTGGTCAGATCCAGAAAGCCGGTCTCATACAGCCTGCGCACGGCCTGCGCGGACTCCGCAAGCCGGTCCAGTTTCTGCCGGACTTCACCGATGACGTCGATCACCAATACCTCCCGAAGGTTGAGGCGTGGTCGGCCCCACACGCTGGCACGTTAGCCGGTTCGGCGCCGCGAGGGCATCACTACGTCAGGTCGGGCCGGCCGTAAATGCCGCGGCACCACCCACTCAAGCTGTGCAAAACATCACATGAGCAGGCATTTGTCGGTTGGCGCGCACGCGTGGGACCGCCCTCGTGGGGAATTCCGTAAAGGACGCCCGGCCGGGCGTAAAGAAGGCGTCAAGATCGGCGGAAGCCCTCTCCGACGGGTCGATGCTGACGTGGTCGCCGAGGGCCGGCGACGCGGTTACGTGTGGGAGAACCCATGTCTGTAGTGGTGTTCGTGGTGCTGACGGTGGCGATCTTCGCCCTGTTCGGCGTGATCCAGAAGGTGGTCGAGCGCCTGTGAACTTCGCCAACGCCATCGGCCTGGTGCTGTGTCTGGTGATCGCACTGTTCCTGGTCGCCGCGCTGCTGTTTCCGGAGCGGTTCTAGTGAGCCCCACCGCCGCGGGAATCGCGTTCCTGCTGTCCCTGATCGTCGCCCTCGCCGCGGTGCATGTGCCGTTGGGCGACTACATGTTCCGCGTGTACACATCTGAAAAGCATTCGCGCGTAGAACGTCTCATCTACAAGGCGATCGGCGCTGATCCCGAGGCGGAACAGAACTGGGGCGCCTACGCCCGCAGTGCGCTCGCTTTCTCGGCCGTCTCCCTGCTGTTCCTGTTCGTCTTCCAGCTGGTTCAGGGCGTGCTGCCGCTGCATCTGAACAACCCGGCCACGCCGATGACGGCCGACCTGGCCTGGAACACCGCTGTCAGCTTCGTCACCAACACCAACTGGCAGGCCTATTCGGGTGAGACCACCCAGGGTCACCTGGTGCAGATGGCCGGCCTGTCAGTGCAGAACTTCGTCTCGGCTGCGGTCGGCATGGCCGTGGCCGTGGCACTGGTCCGCGGGTTCGCCCGCCGGCACGCCGGCGAGCTGGGCAACTTCTGGGTCGACCTGGTGCGCGGCACCATCCGAATCCTGTTGCCGCTCGCGGTGATTGCCGCGGTGATCCTGGTCGCCGGCGGTGCCATCCAGAACTTCCACCTGCACGACCAGATTGCCAACACCCTGGCCGGTGCACAGCAGACGCTCACCGGCGGTCCCGTGGCCAGCCAGGAAGTGATCAAGGAGCTGGGCACCAACGGCGGCGGTTTCTTCAACGCCAACTCGGCGCACCCGTTCGAGAACCCGACAGCCTGGACCGACTGGGTGGAAATCTTTCTGCTGCTGGTGATCTCGTTCTCGCTGCCGCGCACCTTTGGCCGCATGGTCGACAGCCGCAAGCAGGGTTACGCGATCGTCGCGGTCATGGCGACGCTGGCCGTCATCAGCTGCAGCCTCATGCTGCTGTTCCAGAACCAGCACCACGGCACCGTGCCCACCGCCATCGGCGCGTCCATGGAAGGCGTGGAACAGCGCTTCGGCGTCGCCAATTCGGCGGTCTTCGCCACCGCAACCACCCTGACCTCGACCGGTGCGGTGAACTCGTTCCACGACTCGTACACGTCCCTGGGCGGCATGATGACGATGTTCAACATGCAGCTCGGTGAGGTCGCGCCGGGTGGTACCGGGTCCGGCCTGTACGGCATGCTGATCCTCGCGGTGATCACGGTGTTCGTGGCGGGCCTCATGGTTGGGCGCACGCCCGAATACCTGGGGAAGAAGGTCACCCCGCGAGAGATCAAGCTGGCCGCAAGCTATTTCCTGGTCACGCCGCTGATCGTGTTGACCGGCACCGCTTTTGCCATGGCTCTGCCGGGTGAACGTGCAGCGATGCTCAATGCCGGCCCGCACGGTCTGTCCGAAGTGCTGTACGCCTTCACCTCGGCCGCCAACAACAACGGCTCGGCGTTCGCGGGTCTGTCTGTCAACACCGTTTGGTACAACACGGCTTTGGGCCTGGCGATGCTGATCGGCCGCTTCCTGCCGATGATCCTCGTGCTCGCGCTGGCCGGTTCCCTGGCCAAGCAGGGCAGCACGCCCCCGTCCATCGGCACCTTGCCCACGCACCGCCCCCAGTTCGTCGGCATGGTCGCCGGCGTGACGCTGATCCTGGTCGCCCTGACCTTCCTGCCGGCGCTGGCGCTCGGCCCCCTTGCTGAAGGAATTCACTGATGTCCGATACCGCGGTAAAGGGCGGCCTGCTCGACCCGAAGATGCTGTGGAAGTCCATGCCGGACGCCCTGCGCAAGCTGGACCCCCGCACCTTGTGGCGCAACCCGGTGATGTTCATCGTCGAGGTCGGCGCCGTCTGGTCGACGGTCCTGGCCGTGCTGAACTCCAGCTGGTTCGCCTGGCTGATCGTGTTCTGGCTCTGGCTGACAGTCGTTTTCGCCAACCTCGCCGAAGCAGTCGCCGAGGGACGCGGCAAGGCCCAGGCCGCTAGCCTGCGAAAAACCAAGTCCGACACCATGGCCCGCAAGCTGGTCGGGTGGGCGCCGGGCAGTGCCGGTACCGAAGAGGAGATCGCCGCTCCCCTGCTGCAGCAGGGCGACATCGTCGTGGTCGAGGCCGGGCAGGTCATCCCCGGTGACGGTGATGTCGTGGAAGGCATTGCCTCCGTGGATGAGTCGGCGATCACCGGCGAATCGGCGCCCGTCATCCGGGAGTCCGGTGGCGACCGGTCAGCTGTCACCGGCGGCACCACGGTGCTGTCCGACCGCATCGTCGTGCAGATCACCCAGAAACCCGGCGAGAGCTTCGTCGACCGCATGATCGCCCTCGTCGAAGGCGCCAACCGGCAGAAGACCCCCAACGAGATCGCACTCAACATCCTGCTGGCCGCGCTGACGATCATCTTCGTGTTCGCGGTCGCGACGCTGCAGCCGCTGGCCATCTACTCGAAGGCGGGCAACCCGGGCGTGCCCGACACCGAGGCGCTCGACGGCTTCGGCGTCACCGGCATAGTGATGGTCTCACTGCTGGTGTGCTTGATTCCCACCACAATCGGCGCGCTGCTGTCCGCCATCGGCATCGCCGGCATGGACCGCCTGGTGCAGCGCAACGTGCTCGCCATGTCGGGCCGGGCGGTCGAGGCAGCAGGTGACGTCAACACGCTGCTGCTCGACAAGACCGGCACCATCACGCTCGGCAACCGGCAGGCCGCGGGCTTCATCCCGGTGCCCGGAGTGACCGCCGAACAACTCGCCGACGCGGCGCAGCTGTCCAGCCTCGCCGACGAGACCCCTGAGGGCCGGTCGATCGTGGTGTACGCCAAGCAGGCTCACGGCCTGCGGGCCCGCACACCGGGCGAACTGACCGACGCCACATGGGTTGAGTTCACCGCCCTGACGCGCATGTCCGGCGTCGATCTGCACGACGGCCAGAAGCTCCGCAAAGGCGCTGCCAACTCTGTCGCGGAATGGATTCGGGGACACGGTGGCACCGTGCCCATCGAGTTGGGCGAGATCGTCGACGGCATCTCCGCGGCGGGTGGCACCCCGCTGGTGGTGGGCCGCATCCAGGACGAGAAGGCCGAAGTGCTCGGCGTCATCCATCTCAAGGACGTCGTCAAGCAGGGCATGCGCGAGCGGTTCGACGAGATGCGCAAGATGGGCATCCGCACGGTCATGATCACCGGCGATAATCCGTTGACCGCCAAGGCGATTGCCGACGAGGCCGGAGTCGACGACTTCCTGGCCGAGGCCACGCCCGAGGACAAGCTGGCGCTGATCAAGAAGGAACAGGCCGGCGGCAAGCTGGTCGCGATGACCGGTGACGGCACCAACGACGCGCCCGCGCTGGCGCAGGCCGACGTCGGCGTCGCGATGAACACCGGCACCTCGGCGGCCAAAGAGGCCGGCAACATGGTCGACCTCGACTCGGACCCGACCAAGCTCATCGAGATCGTCGAGATCGGCAAGCAGCTGCTGATCACCCGTGGCGCGCTGACCACGTTCTCGATCGCCAACGACATCGCGAAGTACTTCGCGATCATCCCGGCGATGTTCGTGGCCCTGTTCCCCGGCCTGGATCTGCTGAACGTCATGCGGCTGCACAGCCCGCAGTCGGCGATCCTGTCGGCGGTGATCTTCAACGCCCTTGTCATCATTGCGCTGATCCCACTGTCGTTGCGCGGTGTCCGGTACACCCCCAGCAGCGCGTCAAAGCTCTTGAGCCGCAACCTGTACGTCTATGGCCTGGGCGGCATCATCGCCCCGTTCATCGGCATCAAACTCATCGACCTGCTCATCCAGTTCACCCCGGGGATGTCTTAATCATGAACATCGGCAACCTGATTCGCGTCCACAGTGCCGCGCTGCGCGCGCTGCTGGTCCTGACCGTCATCACCGGTCTGGCCTACCCGGTGCTCGTCTGGGCCATCGCCCAGCTGCCCGGACTCAAGGACAACGCCGACGGATCGCTCGTCACCGTCGACGGCAAGGTGGTCGGCAGCTCGCTGATCGGCCAGCTGTTCACCGACGCCAAAGGCAATGCGCTGCCGCAGTATTTCCAGAGCCGGCCGTCCAATGCCGGCACGGGATACGACCCGATGGCCAGCGGTGCCGGCAACCTCGGCCCGGAGAGCATCGTCGATGTCGGCGGCAAGCCGAGCCTGCTGACCCAGGTCTGCACCCGCAGCTACGCCGTCGCCGAAACCGAAGGCCTCGACCACACCGCCGGTGCCCGTCCGTTCTGCACCGCCGACGGTGTGGGCGCGGTGCTGTCGGTGATCGGCCCCCGCGATGCCACCGGCAGCGTCACGCACCCCACCAAGGTGGTCAGCGTCAACCAGCCGTGCGCCACCACCAAGGCGCCGTTCCTCGCGACATACGAGGGCGTGCACATCGAATGCGCCACGGACGGGGCCGATTACAGCACCGGTCAGATCGTGGCCGTCCGCGGCGCGGCGCCCGCCGACCCGCAGGTGCCGGCCGATGCCGTCACCGCCAGCGGTAGTGGCCTGGACCCGGACATCTCCGTCGACTACGCCGATCTTCAGGTCGACCGGGTCGCGAAGGCCCGGCACCTTTCGGCCGACCAGGTCCGGACCCTGGTGCGCGACAACACCACCGGCCGCGCCCTCGGCTTCCTGGGTGAGCCGCGAGTCAACGTCCTGCAGCTGAATCTCGCGTTGGACCAGCAGCACCCAGCACGTATTGGATGATGGGAGACATGGGAACGCCGGACAAGCGGGGCGAACTACGCATCTACCTGGGTGCGGCCCCCGGCGTGGGCAAAACCTTCTCGATGCTCGGCGAGGCGCACCGCCGGCTCGAGCGCGGCACCGACGTGGTCGCGGCCGTGGTGGAGACGCACGGCCGCAAGAAGACGGCCGAGGCGCTGGCCGGCATCGAACGCATCCCGCCGCGGTTCATCGACTACCGCGGCGGGACGTTCGCCGAACTGGACGTGCCGGCCGTACTGGCGCGCCACCCCGAGGTGGTGCTGGTCGACGAACTGGCCCACAGCAATACACCCGGCAGCAAGAACGCCAAGCGCTGGCAGGACGTCGAAGAGCTGCTCGACGCCGGAATCACCGTCATCTCCACGGTGAACGTCCAGCACCTGGAAAGCCTGAACGACGTCGTCGCCCAGATCACCGGCATCGAGCAGCAGGAGACGGTGCCGGACTCCGTGGTGCGCAGCGCCGCCCAGATCGAACTGGTCGACATCACCCCGGAAGCATTGCGGCGCAGGCTTTCTCACGGCAACGTCTATGCGCCGGAACGTGTCGACGCGGCGCTGTCCAACTACTTCCGGCAGGGCAACCTCACTGCCCTGCGCGAACTGGCGCTGTTGTGGCTGGCCGACCAGGTCGATGCCGCCCTCGCCAAATACCGCGCCGAGCACAATATTTCGGACACGTGGGAGGCGCGCGAACGCGTCGTCGTGGCAGTGACGGGCGGCCCTGAATCGGAGACCTTGGTCCGGCGGGCGTCACGCATCGCCTCGAAATCCAGCGCCGAACTGATGGTGGTGCACGTCGTCCGCGGCGACGGCCTGACGGGCGTCTCCGCCCCGCAGATGGGCAAGGTGCGCGAGCTGACGGCCAGCCTCGGAGCCACGCTGCACACCGTCGTCGGCGGCAGTGACGGTGACGTGCCCAGTGCCCTGCTGGATTTCGCGCGCGAGATGAACGCCACCCAGCTGGTGCTGGGCACGTCGCGACGGTCGCGGTGGGCCCGGCTCTTCGACGAGGGCATCGGCGCCAAGACCGTGCAGAACTCCGGGAAGATCGACGTGCACATGGTCACCCATGAGCAGTCGCAACCCGGCTGGTCGTGGTCGACGGCGACCCGCGGGCAGCGGCACCTGGCGTCGTGGCTCGCCGCGCTCGTCGTGCCCAGCATCATCACCGCCATCACCTCGCTTCTGGATCCGTTCCTCCATGTCGGCGGCGAGAGCGCGATCTTCTTCATCGGTGTGCTGATCGTCGCGCTGCTCGGTGGCGTCGCACCGGCCGCCTTGTCCGCCGTGCTGTCCGGGCTGCTGCTCAACTACTTCTTCGTCGCTCCGCGGTACAGCTTCACCATCGCCGACCCCGACAGCGCACTGACCATCGTGGTGCTGTTCGCGGTCGCGGTCGCCGTCGCGGCGCTGGTCGACGGCGCCGCCAAACGGTCCCGGGAAGCCCGGCACGCCTCCCAGGAGGCCGAGCTGCTGGCCCTGTTCGCCGGCAGCGTGTTGCGCGGCGCCGACCTGACGACGCTGCTGGAACGTGTCCGAGAGACGTACGCGCAACGGGCCGTCAGCCTCCTGCACGAGGAGGACGGCATCGTCGCGTGCGTCGGCAAAGACCCCTGTGTGACAGTCGATTCCGCCGACACCGCCATCGAGGTCACCGACGACGAATACTGGCTGCTGATGGCCGGCCGCAAGACCGAGGCCCGCGACCGCCGGGTGCTCGGCGCCGTCGCCCGGCAGGCAGCCGGTCTGGTCCGGCAGCGGGCACTGGCAGAGGAAGCCGGCCGCGCCGAGGCGCTGGCCAAAGCCGACGAACTGCGCCGCTCGCTGCTGAGTGCCGTCAGCCACGACCTGCGCACGCCGCTCGCCGCTGCGAAGGCCGCCGTGTCGAGCCTGCGCAGCGAGGACGTCGGCTTCTCCCCCGAGGACACCGCCGAACTGCTGGCCACCGTCGAGGAGTCCGTCGACCAGCTGACCGCTTTGGTGGGCAATCTGCTGGACTCGTCGCGGCTGGCCGCCGGCGTGGTGAAGCCGGAGCTGCGGCGCGTGTACATGGAAGAGGTCGTGCAGCGGGCACTGCTCGGAATCAGCCGGGGGGCAACCGGTTACGGCCACCGCGGGCTCGACCGGGTGAAGGTCGAGGTGGGCGACGCCGTCGCACTGGCCGACGCAGGGCTGCTCGAGCGGGTGCTGGTCAATCTGATCGACAACGCGTTGCGCTACTCCGCGGGCAGCGTGGTGCGCGTGAACGCCGGACAGGTCGGCGAGCGGGTGCTCATCACCATCGTCGACGAGGGGCCCGGTATTCCGCGCGGCGCCGAGGAGCAACTGTTCGCGCCGTTCCAGCGGCTCGGTGACCATGACAACAGCACCGGTGTGGGACTTGGACTTTCGGTGGCCCGCGGTTTTGTCGAAGCGATGGGTGGCACCATCTCGGCCACCGACACCCCCGGCGGCGGACTGACCGTCGTGGTGGACCTGGCAGCCGCCGGAAAGGATCGGGCGTGACACGGGTTCTGGTCATCGACGACGAACCACAGATTCTGCGGGCGTTGCGCATCAACCTGTCGGTGCGCGGATACGACGTCACCGTGGCCGCCACCGGGGCCGAGGCCCTGAAGGCCGCCGCCGAGCACAAACCCGACGTGGTGATCCTCGATCTCGGCCTGCCCGACATGTCCGGCATCGACGTACTGGCCGGGCTGCGGGGCTGGCTCACCGCGCCCGTCATCGTGCTGTCCGCGCGCACCGACTCGATGGACAAGGTCGAAGCCCTCGACGCCGGCGCCGACGACTACGTCACCAAGCCGTTCGGCATGGACGAGTTCCTGGCCCGGCTGCGCGCCGCGGTCCGGCGCGCAGCGGCGGCATCCGAGACCGACGAGCCCGTCGTCGAAACATCCTCGTTCACCGTCGATTTGGCCGCCAAGCGGGTGACCCGGAGCGGGGTTGAGGTGCATCTGACCCCGACGGAGTGGGGCATGTTGGAGATGCTGGTGCGCAACCGCGGCAAGCTGGTCGGCCGCGAAGAGCTGCTCAAGGAAGTGTGGGGTCCGGCCTATGCCAAGGAGACCCACTACCTGCGCGTGTACCTGGCTCAGCTGCGACGCAAGCTCGAGGTCGACCCGTCACACCCCAAGCACCTGCTGACCGAGGCCGGGATGGGGTATCGCTTCCAGGAGTAGGTCGTCGAGTGTTGGGTTGTCGTCGAGGATTCGCGGATCTTTGGCACACAGCCCAACGCTCGACGGACGGGCTGAATCCAACGCATTCAGGCCTGCAGTTCATCCCCGATGGTTAGCCATCCTAGATATGTGGTACGTCACACCGATCGACCGGAATCGCAGGTCACCCGTTCGGCTTATACCAGGCAACTGGTACTTCAAGGGACGGGGAAAACAACATGAGCGCCATTCGTAACGCGGCCGGCAAGGTGGCATTGACCGCCGTGGCCGCCTTCACGATCATCGCCGGCGCCATCGCCGGCCCGGTCGCCACGGCCAACGCCGCCGACGACTCCTGTGCCAACGTCGAGGTCGTCTTCGCCCGCGGCACTTTCGAAGGCCCTGGCGTCGGTGCCACCGGCCAGGCCTTCGTCGACGCACTGAACGCCCGGATGCCCGGACGCAACATCGACGCCTACGGCGTGAACTACCCGGCTTCGCTGGACTTCGGCGCAGCCGCCGACGGCGTCGCCGACGCCACCAACCGCATCGAGTCCATCGCCGCCTCGTGCCCCGCCACCAAGATCGTCATCGGCGGCTACTCGCAGGGCGCCGCCGTCGCCGGCTACAGCACCATGAGCAGCGTCCCCGCCGGATTCGTCCTGCCCGCCGGCATCTCCGGCCCGATGCCCGCCTCGGTCGCCTCGCACGTCGCCGCCGTCGTCCTGTTCGGCACCCCGAGCCCGTTCGTGCTGAGCGTCGCCGACCGCAGCGCCCCCGCCATCAACATCGGCAGCGCCTACGCCGGCAAGACCATCCAGCTGTGCGCCCCCGGCGACCCGATCTGCGGCGGCGGCCTGGATCGCTCCGCCCACAGCGCCTACAAGTTCAACGGCATGGCCAACCAGGCCGCGGACTTCGTCGCCCGTCAGCTGGGTGCGCCCGCCGCTCCGGCCGCCCCGATCGTCCAGGCGTCGGACGACACAGCCAACTGAATCACCCCCTGCCGACGGCCGGAAGTCAGTCTCACGAGGGACTGGTTCCGGCCGTCGGTATGTCACGACACGGTCCAGGCGCCTACGCCGAACGTGGCGCTCACGGCCCGAATTTTCGCGCGCGTCACCGCGCTGGTCGTCACCCTCGGCGTCGCGCCGGTCTCTCCCGCAACCTTCACTCCGCCCCGCGACCGAACTATGGTGAAGTAGTCATATCTCGATAAGCCGAGACAACAGGGGTGATCAGTAATGAAGGTTTCCACCAAGAACGTGTCGACCTGTGGCTGTCAGTGCAACGCCTGCCGCGACGGACACCACTGCCACAACCGCCCGAACTGCAAGGTCTAAGCAGCAATCTCGATCGTCGACCGTGGGGGTTGACGCGGGATTTCGATTTCCCGCGTAAACCCCCACGCTCGGCGTCAGACCGATAAAGCGATGCCGTCCAGGATGTCGTGCTCGCTGACCACCAATTCTGTAATGCCCGCCCGCTGACCGAATTCACGGGCCAATTCCTCGACGACCACCGCACCGCCGCCGATCACCGGCACTCGGCCCGGGTGCATGGGGCCGAGCTCGGCACGTTGCGCCCGCGGCATCGCGATCAGCTCGTCACACACCTTGACGACATCCGGAATCCCGATGCGGGACAGGTGAATTACCTCGGAGTCGTACTCCGGCAGCCCCAGCGCCAGTGCGGCAACCGTGGTGAACGTGCCGGCCACGCCGACCCACGTCGCAGCCCCTTCGATGGGCACGACAGCCAACGCCTCGGCCAATTTTTCGCGAACCACGGCACGCGCTGCGGCCACTTCGTCGGCCGTGGGCGGATCGGACTGCAAGCAGCGCTCGGTAAGCCGCACGCAGCCGATGTTGGCCGAGAAACTGGCCACGACATCCGCGACGGCAGCGCCGGACCCGCCGAGCACCACCTCGGTCGAGCCACCGCCCAGGTCGACGACGACGAAAGGCCCTGTGGCCGAGTCCAATTCGCCGACAGCACCGCGGAACGACAGCGCGGCTTCCTCGGTTCCCGTGATCACCTCGGCCACTGCACCCGGCATCACCCGGCCCAATTGCCGTGCCGTCATGGCGAAGAACTCGTCGCGGTTTCCGGCGTCGCGGGCCGCTGAGGTCGCCACCATCCGCACCTTGGTCACGTCGTGCGCCAGCATCGTCTCGACATAGTCGGCCAGTGCCGCTTCGGTGCGGGCGAGCGCGGCGGGCGCGAATTCGCCTGTGGCGTCGACACCTTCACCGAGCGTGACGATCCGCATCTCGCGGTGCACGTCCCGCAGCCGGCCATCGACGACGTCCGCGATGAGCAGACGGATCGAGTTGGTACCGCAGTCAACAGCGGCGACCCGCGAACTCACACCCACACCTTCGGATCCAGAATCCCGGCCATCGCCGGTTCGACTGCCAACAATGCCAGCGCCTCGTCACCAAAGGGGTTGAGGCCCGGGCCTTTTGCCAAGGAATGCGCCATCACCACGTGCAGGCACTTCACGCGGTCCGGCATTCCGCCGCCGGAGAACGTCGTCCCCAGCGACTCGATGGCGTCCCGCTCAGCGAGGAACGATTCGTGCGCACGCAGATACGCCGCGCGCAACTCTTCGGAAGCCTGCAGACGCTCGGTCATCTCCCGCATCAGACCCGACGACTCCAGCCGACTGGCGGCAGCCGTCAGCGCCGGATGCGTCAGGTAATACAAAGTGGGAAAAGGGGTCCCGTCGGGCAGCCGCGGCGCGGTCATGACCACACCGGGCTCGCCGTTGGGGCAGCGGTAGGCGATCTCCAGGACACCGCGCGGCTCCCGCCCCAGTTGGGCCGCAACGGCTTCGAGATCAGCAGCGTCAACCACCGGGCGGCGCCTGAGGTGCGGGCACATCGGTCGGGGGCACGTCAGTGTCCGGGGTGACCCCGTCCGGGCCAGGCGGGACCACGGCCGGAGCCGGCGTCAGTCCGTGCGGCTGATCGGCAATGGTGTGCCACAGCGCGGTGTACCAGGGCTGGTTACTCTTGGCGGTGGGCGACGGCGCCGGCGCGACGGGGGTCGTAACGGCACCGGGAGGCAGTTGCACCTGATACGGGATATCCCCCGGCATCACGAAGCCCAACCGCTCACGGGCCTGCGCGGCGATGTACACCGGGTCGGCCAGCTTCACCTTCTGCTGCTCCAAATTGGCTATCTGCGAACGTAATTGGGATTCAGCAGCGGCCAGCTGCTGCATCTCGGTGCGCTGGGCGAAGAACGTGCGCACCGGTCCGGCGATGGTCAGGGTCAGCACGCACACCACGACGGCGAGAATCGCCGCCCGCCGCGCCGCTGACCCCAGCCGCTGCTCGGCATGGTGCTCGACCGACTCCGCATACGCCTGACGGATGGGCTCGGTGACCGGAACCGGCAGATTGTCCGGGACCCGCCGCGGCTCGGCCTTGGGCCGGTTACCCGCCTTGGCGGCCGACGTGCCGGCCCCGGCACGCCCCCGCTTCGCCTCGCCGGGCTTGGCGGGACGAGAGGCGGGGGAACGCCGTTTGGGATCGGCCATATCGGAAGGTCAGACCCGCGAAACTACTTGGCTTCCACCGCGAAACGCGGGAAGGCCAGGTCGCCGGCGTAGCGCGCGGCGTCGCCGAGGGTCTCCTCGATGCGCAGCAGCTGGTTGTACTTGGCGACGCGCTCGCTGCGGGCCGGGGCACCGGTCTTGATCTGGCCGCAGCTGCAGGCGACGGCCAGGTCGGCGATGGTGGTGTCCTCGGTCTCGCCACTGCGGTGGCTCATCATCGACTTGTAGCCGGCGGCGTGCGCCAGGGCGACAGCGTCCAAAGTCTCGGTGAGCGTGCCGATCTGGTTGACCTTCACCAGCAGCGCGTTGGCAGCACCCTTCTCGATGCCCTCTTCCAGACGCTCCGGGTTGGTGACGAACAGGTCGTCGCCGACGAGCTGGACGCGGTCACCGATCGCGGTGGTCAGCGCCACCCAGCCCTCCCAGTCGTCCTCCGACAGCGGGTCCTCGATGGACACCAGCGGGAACGCATCCAGCAGCGAGGCGTAGAACGCTGCCATTTCCTCGGCGGTGCGGGTCTGCTTCTCGAAGGCGTAACCCGTGCCGTCCGTGTAGAACTCGGTGGCCGCGACATCGAGCGCCAGGGCCACGTCGCTGCCCAGCTTCAGGCCGGTGGCGTCGATGGCGGTGCTGATCAGTTCGAGCGCGGCGTGGGTGCCGGCGACGTCGGGCGCGAAACCACCCTCGTCACCGAGGCCCGTCGCCAGGCCCTGCTTCTTCAGCACCGACTTGAGCGAGTGGTAGACCTCGGCGCCCCAGCGCAGCGACTCCTTGAAGGTCGGCGCACCGATGGGGGCGACCATGAACTCCTGGACGTCGACGCCGGTGTCGGCGTGGGCGCCGCCGTTGAGGATGTTCATCATCGGCACCGGCAGGATGTGGGCGTTCGGGCCACCGATGTAGCGGAACAGCGGCAGGCCGGCGGAGTCGGCAGCGGCCTTGGCCACGGCCAGGGAGACGCCCAGGATGGCGTTGGCGCCGAGGCGCGACTTGTCCGGGGTGCCGTCCAGGTCCAGCAGCGCCTGGTCGATGATGCGCTGGTCGTCGGCAGCCTGGCCGATGACCGCGGGAGCGATCTCGTCGAGCACGGCCTCGACGGCCTTCTCGACGCCCTTGCCGAGGTAGCGGGGGCCGCCGTCGCGCAGCTCGACGGCCTCGTGCTCACCGGTCGACGCACCCGACGGCACCGCCGCGCGGGCGAAGGTTCCGTCGGTCAGAGCGACCTCGACCTCGACCGTCGGATTTCCCCGGGAGTCGAGAATCTCGCGGGCTCCGACCTGTTCGATGATTGGCACTTGGGTCTCCCTTTGGCGTCACGGACTCGTGCGAACGCCCATCAGCCTAAACGGTGCCCGTAGTAGAAGTGCGGCAGCTACCGGTACCTATCGCTACTTATCTCTGGTGCCCGTTCGCGTACGCCGTCGCCCAGTCCCGCACGGCGCGGGCGTAGTCGTCCGACATGTTGTAGGCGTGCAGCGCGTCCATCCAGCCGTGCGGACTGGACAGATCCTTGCCGCGGTAGCAGAGGTAGCCCGCCGCCGACAGCGCAGCGTCGTCGATGTTGTCGGGGCTGGCGAAGCCGGTGTTGTTTGCGTCGACGCCGTACAACCGCCACGTGTCCGGGATGAACTGCATGGGCCCCATGGCGCGGTCGACGGCGCCGTCGCTGTCCATGCTTCCCGAGTCGGAATCCGGAATCCGCAGGTTGTTCATGGTGCCGTCGAGTGGCACGCCGCGGATCGGGGGCGTGACGTCGCCGTTCGGGGCGATGGTCGCGCCGCGGTAGGTGCCGTGGTGGCTCTCGACCATCCCGATGCCGGCCAGCGTCGTCCACGCGATGTGGCACTTGGGGTTCTCGACCTCGGCAACGCGCGCGGCGTACCCGTAGGCCTCGAGCGCCATGACCGGAATGCCCAGCGGCGGAGCCAGATGCTCGGCCCAATCACGCAACTGGTCGGCGCCCCGACCCTTCACATGGGTGTTGATAGGGGGCACGGGAGGACCCGCCGGCGGCGGCACTCCGCGCAGGTAGCCGGGCTGGAAGGAGCAGCTCGAGGCCATCAGAACCGCCGTTGCGGCGACGACAGCGGTTACCCGCAGCAGACGCGCTCGCAACACTGCCACTCCCCCATGCACTGAGATTCTCGACGGATTCGTCGTCACGCCATCGTCGCATGCCGAGCTGAGTGCCCCCGGGAGCGCGAGCTTTCCGACATGAAGCTACGACCGTCGTCGATCCGCTGATAAGGTTGGCTTGCCTTCCTTTGGCAAGGCAAACCTGAGTGACTATATAGACTATCTAAGGATTGCGGATGACCACCACTTTCGCGGTCTCGACATCGCTGGTAGCCGCTGGGCCCGGCATTTCCTCACAGCTTTTTGGCAGCTTGCTGATCGGCCTCCGTGAAGGCCTCGAAACTGCGATCGTCGTCACCATCCTCATCGCGTTCCTCGTGAAATCCGACCGCCGCGACGCCCTCAAATGGGTCTGGCTCGGAGTCGCCGGCGCCATCGCGATGACCATCGGCGTCTTCCTCTCCATCCAGCTCAGCGAGAACACCATCTCCGGACTCGCAGCTGAAGCCATCGCCGGTGTCGCCTCCCTGGTAGCGGTGATCATCGTCACCACCATGGTGCTGTGGATGCGCAAAGCCGCCGCGACCATCTCCGGTGAGCTGCGCAGCGACATGGCGCGCGCCCTGGAGACCGGCGGCTGGGCCGTCGCCACACTGGCCTTCCTGGCCGTCGGTCGCGAAGGCGTCGAAACGGCACTGTTCATGGTGGGTTACGCCAACGCCTCGACCGCATGGCCGCTGGCCGGACTCGTGATCGGCCTGCTCATCGCCGTCGTCTTCGCCTACGGCATGTACGCCGGCGCCGTGCGCATCAACCTGGCCAAGTTCTTCAAGTACACCGGCGCCTTCCTGGTCGTCGTCGCCGCGGGCATCCTGTCGTACGCCATCCACGCCCTGCAGACCGTCGGCTGGCTGCCCGGACTGGGTGTGAAGGCCTTCGACATGACCGGCGCCTTCAACTGGTCCTCGTGGTACGGCCAGGTGATCCAGGGCGTCTTCAACATCAGCCCCGCCCCCTCGATCCTGCAGTTCGTCTGCTGGCTGGCCTACCTCGCGGTCGTCCTGACGCTGTTCCTGCGACCCGTCGCAGCCAAACCCACCCCTGCTGCCACCCTCGAAAGGTCCGCTTCGTGAATCTCGCTGCTCTGAACGTCAAGACCGGTCTGGCTGCTTCGGCTGCCCTACTCGCCGGCCTGACCGCGGTCTCCGCGTGCACCTCCAAGTCGGACGAGAACAAGTCCGCCTCCGGCGAGATCACGGTGACCGCCTCCGACGACGCCTGCAAGCTGTCGGCGACGTCGGCCAAGACGGGCCCGAGCACGTTCGTCGTCACCAACAACGGCACCAAGGTCACCGAGTTCTACGTCTACGGCCCGGGCGACAAGGTGATGGGCGAGATCGAGAACGTCTCCCCCGGCCTGCAGCGCAAGCTGATCGTGCAGCTGCCCGAAGCCGGCACCTACAAGACCGCGTGCAAGCCCGGCATGGTCGGCGACGGCATCCGTGGTGACTTCACCGTCACCGGTGACACCGTCAAGATCGACGACACCGGCAAGTTCAAGGAGGCCGCGGACTTCTACAAGAAGTACGTCGTCGAGCAGACCACCGCGCTGGTGCCCGCCACCGAGGCATTCGCCGCCGCGGTGAAGAAGGGTGACGTCGCCGGAGCCAAGGCGCTGTACCCGAAGGCCCGCACCTACTACGAGCGCATCGAGCCGGTCGCCGAGTCGTTCCCGGACGACCTGGACCCGCGCATCGACCTGCGTGAAGCCGACGTGAAACCCGGCGACAAGTGGACCGGCTTCCACGTCCTGGAGAAGCAGCTCTGGGTCACCGGCCTGCAGCCCGATGCGAACGCCCTGGCCGACCAGTTGGTCAAGGACGTCAAGGAACTCGACGCGGGCGTCAAGGATCCGAAATGGACCATCGACTCCACCAAGATCGCCGGTGGCGCGCAGGAACTGCTGGACGAGATCGCCAAGACCAAGATCACCGGCGAAGAAGACATCTTCAGCCACACCGACCTGTGGGACATCCAGGCCAACATCGAGGGCTCGCGGACCGCGGTCGGCTCGGTCGACCCGATTCTCGACGAGCGCAACCCCAGCCTGGGCAAAGAGGTCGACGAGGCCTTCGAGAAGGTGCAGAAGCTGCTGGACAAGTGGCGCCAGGGCGACGGCTTCATCTCCTACGACAAGGTGACCGAGCCTGAGCGGCAAGAACTTTCGCGTGCCGTCGATGCCCTGAGCAAGGAGGTCAGCGAGGTGCAGGGTGTCATCGCCAAGCAGTGAGCCCCAGCCTGACGCCGCTGCGCCGGCCGTGACCGAGCAGAGCGGACACGGCGGGCTCAGCCGACGCAAACTGTTCGGCGCGGCCGGGGTGACGGCCGCCGTGGTCGGCGCCGCCGCCACCGGCGCGCTGGCCGGCCGCTCATCCGCGGCCGTGGTGGAGGACAGCCTGAGCAAGCCGGTGCCATTCCGCGGCACACACCAGGCGGGCATCGTCACCGCCGCGCAGGACCGGATGCACTTCGCGACCTTCGACGTCACGACGGACAAGAAGTCCGACGTGATCGCGATGCTCAAGCAGTGGACCGAGATGGCCGAACGCATGACGCTCGGCCACGAGGCCGTCCCGCACGGGGCCATCGGCCTGAACCCCTACGCTCCGCCCGCCGATACCGGTGAGGCCCTTGGCCTTTCGGCCTCCGCGCTGACACTGACCATCGGCTTCGGCCCGGGCTTCTTCCGCAAGGACGGCAAGGACCGGTTCGGCATCGATGCGCAACGGCCGGCACATCTGGTGGACCTGCCCAAGTTCCGCAACGAAAAGCTGGACCCGGCCCGCTGCGGCGGCGACATCGTCGTGCAGGCCTGCGCCAACGACCCGCAGGTCGCGGTGCACGCCATTCGCAACCTGGCGCGCGTCGGCTTCGGCACCGTCGCGGTGCGGTACTCACAGCTCGGGTTCGGCCGCACCTCGTCGACGACGGTCACTCAGTCCACGCCCCGAAACCTGTTCGGGTTCAAGGACGGAACGAACAACCTGAAGGCCGAGGACACGGCGGCCATCGACAAGCACGTCTGGGTCGCGGGTGGCGACGGACCGGCCTGGATGACGGGCGGGTCGTACCTGATCAGCCGACGCATCCGGATGCTCATCGAATCCTGGGACCGCACGGTGCTGGCGGAGCAGGAGCGGGTCATCGGGCGGCAGAAGGGCAACGGCGCACCCAACGGGTACACCGACGAATTCACCCCACTGGACTTCGACAGCAAGGGTGCCGACGGCGAACCGATGGTCGCCCTCGACTCACACGTACGGTTGGCCTCCCCCGAGGCCAACAAGGGGGCGCAGATTCTGCGCCGCGGCTACAACTTCACCGACGGCTCAGACGGTTTCGGCCATCTGGACGCCGGCCTGTTCTTCATCGCGTTCGTCCGCAACCCGGCCGAATCGTTCATCCCGATGCAGCGGTCGTTGTCCGACAACGACGCCCTCAACGAATACATCACGCACACCGGCAGCGGCATCTTTGCCTGCCCGCCGGGTGTGCGTGATGGTTCGTCGGATTACTGGGGTTCGACGCTCTTCGGCTGAGCGTCGGCCTGGTCCGCGGTGCGGTAGCGGTTGTAGAACACGAACGCCGCGACCGCGGCCGCAGCACCGATCACGCCCCACAGCGCGATCTGGAAGACCAGCGATCCGAACAGGAAGTCGTAGGCCAGCGTCAGGTACAGCGACCAGGCGACGCGGTAGCCCGACCAGAAGGCCAGCAGGCCGGTGCTGATCGCGATGATCAGGCTCTGCTGGCGGTCGAAGCGGTTGACGTGCTGTTCGATTGCGGCGGGGAGCTTCACGGTGTTTCCTTTCGTTGGACGCTCGTTGTCGGCGTCGTTGGAGCAATCACACCGGGGCGGCTCGGCTACCGATCCCAAGTTCCGGGCCCGCCGCCGACGCGAGTGTGCGCACAGATCGCAGATCCGGCGGCTGAGGCGCGCTAGCTGCACATTCGCGGTCGAGCTCGCGCGGAGTCAACCGGCGCGGCCCGAGGTGTTCCGCCAGCGCAGCGGCGGGGCACCGAACCGCCGGCTGAAGGCCCGGCTGAACCCGGCCTCCGAGGTGTAGCCCACTGCCGCAGCGACGCCGGCCACGGACGTAGCGTCCGTCCGTAACAGCTGAGCCGCCCGGTCGAGTCGACGATCGATCAGGTAACCCGCGGGCGGCCGCCCCAGCAGCCGGGTGAAGCGCTCGGCGAAGGCGGTCCGCGACAGGTTGGCCATCGCCGCGAGTTCGGCGACCGACCACGGCCGCGCCAGATCCTGATGAATGGCCGAAAGGACTTGGCCCAGTATCGGATCCAACGCCGCCGTCAACCATCCGGGCGGCGCCGAGGCGTCCCGCGACCAGGCCCGCAGCGTGTGGATGAACAGCAGATCCAGGATGCGCGAGATCATCACCGCCGACCCCGGCTGCGGCCCGGCGACCTCCGCCACCAGCAACCGCAGGCTGACCTCCAACCACTCACGGTCCTCGCCCCGCCCGGACACCACGATGGCCGCGGGCAGCACCGACAGCAGCGGGTCAGCCACAGCATCGTCGACGAGGAACGTCCCCGTCACCCACCGCGCGGCGTCGCCGACGGACTGGAGCCGGTGGCGATCGCCTCGCGCGAGCAGCACCAGATCACCGTCGCTCAAAATGATCGGCGGCCCGCCACCGGCCAAGCGCAGCCGGAGGTTGCCGTGCTCGACGATGTGCAGGAGGCGCCGGCCGGGTACCTCGATGTTGAACGGCGCGGATCCGGGCGCGTAACGGACGACGGTCTGCCCGCGCAGCCGGACGGTGTCGAGGATCTCGGAGAACGCATCGACCGTCGAGTCCGGTGAATTGGCAAAGTTTGACGCGGAATCGGTCATTGAACTTGCCTCATCGTCCAAATAGTGTCACCCACATGACCGAAAAGCCAACAGTTGTCCTGGTACACGGATTTTGGGGCGGTGCGGCCCACTGGGCCAACGTGATCGTCGAACTGAACCGCCGCGGTTACACGTCGCTGCGCGCGGTGGAGAACCCACTGACGTCGCTGGCCGACGACGCCGAGCGCACCCGCAAGATGGTCAGTCAGGTCGACGGCCCCGTCGTCCTGGTCGGCCACTCGTATGGAGGCGCCGTCATCACCGAGGCCGGAGACCTGCCCAACGTCACGGCCCTGGTGTACATCGCGGCCTTCGCGCCCGATGCCGGCGAGAGCCCGGGCGGGATCACGCAGGAGATGCCGCCCGCGGCGGCCGCCAACCTGGCGCCCGATTCCGACGGCTACCTCTGGGTCCTCCAGGATAAGTTCCACGAGAGCTTCTGCCAGGACCTGTCCGACGATGACGCGCTCGTCATGGCCGTGACCCAAAAGGCCCCACTGGCATCGACTTTCGGTGACACGGTGACCGCACCGGCGTGGCGCGTCAAGCCGTCGTGGTACCAGGTCTCCACACAGGACCGGATGATCCACCCGGACAACGAACGCCGCATGGCGCAGCGGATCAACCCACGCAAGATCATCGAACTGGACGCCAGCCACGCGTCGCTGGCTTCACAGGCAGCGGCCGTGGCCGACCTGATCGACGAGGCCGCGACTCAGTCGGCCTGAACCGGCCAGTGTTCCCGCCACTCATCCTCTGACACGGCGCCCAGCGGCGCCGCGTCCAACTCCACCGCCACTTCGTCGCCGCGGCGGGCGGCGACGATGCGGCGCTCGGTCGCCCGCACCGTGTCGATGAATTCGAGAGCCACTGTGCGCAAGGCACTTTCGGCGTCGACACCGAGTTCCAGGGTCACCGAGGTGAGTCCGGCCGGCAGCAGATCGGCGGGCAACCCGGCCGTGCCGGTCCGTTCGATCAGCTTCTGCGCCAGCGCCAGCGCGGGCAGCGCCGTCGGCACCTCGTCCATGCACGACGTCCGCGCCGCTTTCTCGAGCGCCTTACGCTCTTCCCACTGCGCGATCTGGTCTTCCAGCGAAATCTCTTGTCCGGCAAGCACTGCCGGCACCCGGTTGCCCAGTTTGCGGATCAGGGTATCGGCCACGTCGTCGATACCGAACGGGTGCAGCGGCGCGTCTTCGGCGATGCGCGCGTGAAACAGCACCTGCAGCAACACATCTCCGAGTTCCTCGCGGACGTCGTCGGCGTTGCCGCCCCGGACCGCGTCGAACAACTCGTAGGTCTCCTCCAGCAGGTAGCGACGCAACGAGTCGTGGGTCTGCTCGCTCTCCCACGGACCGTTGGTGCGCAGCTTGTCCATCATCGTGACGGCGTCGATGAGCCGCTCCCCGGGCTGCGAACCGTCTGCCGCGATCAGCCGCTCGCCGGCGGCGAGCCGGGCCCGAACCTGCGGGTGCTCCGGATCCGACGACAACAGCACCGGCGCCGGATTGTCGGTGTCCCCGTAGGACGGCCGGCCCGACGGTAGCGACCACGGCACCTTGACCGGCAGTTCCTCGGTGTATTGGACGTCGCCGGTGAGCAGGACCAGCGCGTCGATCGGCATCAGCGAGGGACGGCGCGGATCGACCAGGACGACCGTCATGCGCGATCCGCCTCTCCCACCGCACTACCTCCCAAGTCGGTGATATCAACTTCACCGGCCGCTTTCCCGTCGAGCACCAGCAGCAAACCGGCCACCGCACGCGCCAGTTCGAGGTCGCGGATGCGCGGTGCACCGACCCCGGCACCGGCCCGCGGAATCGGGATCTGCACCGTCGATGTCGTCGCCCGATATGTGGCGCCCGGATACATCCTCTTGAGCCGCAGTTGCCCCGAGTCCAGGAGTGTCAGCGGCGTCAGGCGGATGGTCGAATCCGAGATTGCGGATACCTCGGTGACGCCGTACTCGCGGCACAGCAGCCGCAACCGAGCCACGGCGACCAACCGCTGCGCGGGTTCGGGCAGCGGTCCGTAGCGGTCCACCAGCTCCTCGACCACGGACGCCACGGCGGCATGATCGGACGCCGCAGCCAACCGGCGGTAGGCCTCCAGCCGCAGCCGGTCGCTGCCGATGTAGTCCGGCGGCAGATGCGCGTCGATCGGCAGGTCGACCCGCACCTCCTTCGGTTCCTCCACGGCGGCAATGGTTTTGCCGTCCACCGCGGCCCGGTAGGCCTCGACGGCCTCACCGACCAGCCGGACGTACAGATCGAAGCCGACGCCCGCGACGTGCCCGGACTGTTCGACACCGAGCACGTTGCCCGCGCCGCGAATCTCGAGGTCCTTCATCGCGACGGCCATGCCGGCACCCAGGTCGTTGTTCTGCGCGATGGTGGCCAGCCGGTCGTGCGCGGTCTCGGTGAGCGGCACCTCGGGCGGGTACAGGAAATACGCGTAGCCACGCTCGCGGCTGCGGCCGACGCGGCCCCGCAGCTGGTGCAGCTGCGACAGGCCGAAGGTGTCGGCGCGCTCTACGATCAGCGTGTTGGCGTTCGAAATGTCAAGGCCTGTCTCGACAATCGTGGTGCACACCAGGATGTCGTACTCGCGATTCCAGAAGCCCTCGACGGTCTTCTCGAGCATCTCCTCGGGCATCTGCCCGTGCGCCACGACAACTCGCGCCTCGGGCACCAGCTGCCGTACCCGCGCGGCCGCGCTGTCGATCGACTTCACCCGGTTGTGGATGTAGAACGCCTGCCCGTCACGCAGCAGTTCGCGCCGCAGGGCCGCGGCGACCTGTTTGTCGTCATGCGGCCCAACGTAAGTCAGCACGGGGAAGCGTTCCTCGGGCGGCGTCAGGATCGTCGACATCTCCCGGATGCCGGCCAGGCTCATCTCCAACGTTCGCGGGATCGGGGTGGCGCTCATGGTCAGCACGTCGACGTGGGTGCGCATCGATTTGATGTGCTCTTTGTGCTCGACGCCGAACCGCTGTTCCTCGTCGACGATCACCAGGCCGAGGTCTTTCCAGGTGACGCCGGTCGCCAGCAGCCGGTGCGTGCCGATGACCACGTCGACCGAGCCGTCCTTCAAACCCTCGATCACCAAACGAGATTCGGCCGGATCGGTGAACCGCGACAGCCCCTTGACCGTCACCGGGAAACCGGCCATGCGTGCGGTGAAGGTCTGCAGGTGCTGGTCGGCCAGCAGCGTCGTCGGCACCAGCACTGCGACCTGCTTACCGTCCTGTACGGCCTTGAACGCCGCGCGGACCGCGATCTCGGTCTTGCCGTAGCCGACGTCACCGCAGATGACCCGGTCCATCGGGACCGGCTTTTCCATGTCGGCCTTGACCTCGGTGATGGCGGTCAACTGGTCCATGGTCTCGGTGAAGCCGAACGCGTCCTCCATCTCGGCCTGCCACGGGGTGTCCGGCGCGAAAGCATGCCCCGGCGCGGACTGCCGCTTGGCGTACAGCGACACCAATTCGCCGGCAATCTCACGAACCGCCTTGCGCGCCTTGGTCTTCGTGTTGGTCCAGTCGCTGCCGCCGAGCCGGCTCAGCGTGGGCTCGGTGCCGCCGACGTAGCGCGACAGCTGATCCAGCGAGTCCATCGGCACGTACAGCCGGTCGGAACCGCCACCGCGTTTGGCCGACGCGTACTCCAGCACCAGGTACTCACGGCGGGCGCCACCGACCACGCGTTCGGTCATCTCGACGAACTTGCCGATGCCGTGCTGGTCGTGCACCACCAGGTCGCCGGCCGTCAACGCCAAGGGGTCGACGACGTTACGCCGTTTGGCGGCAAGCCTTTTCCCCTCGGTGACCGTGGCCCGGTTACCCGTCAGGTCGGTCTCGGTGATGACCACGAGATTGACGCCGGGCAGAATCAGACCGTCATGCAGCGGACCCTTGATGACGCCGACGACTCCGGCCTTGGGCGCCGCACCGGGCTCCAACATCGTTGCGGCGACATCGGATTCACTCAGCTGCTCGACCACGCGGTGCGCGGTACCGGTACCGGGGGTGACCACCGCGGCGAGCCCGCCGGTGGCGATGTGCGCGCGCAGCATCGCGAAAATCTCTTCGAGGCTCTGCTGGCTGCGGGCCGACGGCGCCGGCCGGATGTCCACTTCGAGCGCCGTCTCGTTGGCCAGCTGGCTGAGCGTCCACCACGGGTGACCGCCGGCGGCCGCGGATTCCCGAACCTCCGCGAAGTCCCGGAATCCCGAACCACCAAGCTGCTCAACGTCAATCGGCGCGTCGCCGCCCACGGCGGCCACCGACCACGAGGCCTCCAAGAATTCGCGACCCGTCTTGATCAGATCGGCCGCGCGGGTGCGGACCTTCTCCGGATCGCAGATCAGCAGCGGCGCACCGGCCGGCAGCCGGTCGGTGAGCAGCGCCAGTTCGCCGGGGCGCAGCACCGGCAGCAGCGCTTCCATGCCGTCGACGGGAATGCCCTCGGCGAGCTTGGCCATCATGTCGGCGACGCTGCCGGTGACCTGGTTGTCGCTGCTCGGCAGGCCCGCGCCGATTTCCGCCGCACGCTCGCGGACGTCGTCGGTCAGCAACAGTTCGCGGCACGGCATCGCGATCACCGTCTCGATGGCGATCTCGGGGATGGACCGCTGGTCGGCCACCGAGAACATGCGCATCTCGGTGACTTCGTCACCCCAGAACTCGATACGGACCGGGTGCTCGGCGGTCGGCGTGAAGACGTCGAGAATGCCTCCGCGGACGGCGAATTCGCCGCGCTTGCCGACCATGTCGACGCGCGTGTAGGCGAGCTCGACCAGCCGCGCGACGGTGTCGTCGAAGTCGGCTTCGCCGCCGATGGTCAGCGTCACCGGCTCGGCGTCCGTGAGCCCGCCGGCCAGCGGCTGCAGCAGCGACCGCGCCGTGGTGACCACCACGCGCAGCGGCGGACCGAGCCGGGCGTCGTCGGGCAGGGCCAGCCGGCGCAGCACCGTCAACCGGGCGCCGACGGTGTCGACACCGGGCGAGAGCCGCTCGTGCGGCAGCGTCTCCCACGACGGGAACAGCGCCACGGCGTCGCCGTGCACGGCCCGCAGTTCGGCGGTGAGATCGTCGGCCTCGCGGCCGGTGGCGGTGACGACCAGCACCGGGCCGGCGGCAGCCAGCGCCGCCGCGACCGGGAGGCGGGCGCTGACCGGGCCCACCAGCGCCTGCTCGGCGACGCCTTCAGCGGCCTGCCGCGTCAGTTCCTGCAGGCCAGGATCGGTGAGTGCGAGTTGGACGAGCCCCGCCAACGGGGTTTGGATCGATTGCTGCCCCGGGGAGGTCATGATGCCCCCGATTGTAGTTCGCAGGACTTCGTCAAGATTGGGCAGCGTCCCGTCAAGGGATCGTCAACGGGGCGCTCACCCGGCGAATCCGGGCGCAGGGTGGAGTCATGACACTGCTCGACATCCTGCCGTCCCTGCGGGGCGCCATGCGTCCGCGCATCGACACCACCATCTGGTCGTCGACCACACAGGTCGACGCCCTGGGACGACTCTGCGTCGGGTCGGTGGCACTCACCGACGTCGCCGACGAGTTCGGTACACCGGCCTATGTTCTGGACGAGGCCGACTTCCGCCACCGGGCCCAGCACTACCGCGCCGCTTTGCGCGGCGTCGAGGTTGTCTACGGCGCCCAGTCCCTGCTGACCAGGACCGTCGCCGGCTGGGTGAACGAGGCCGGCCTCGGCATGGCGGTGTGTTCGACAGCCGAGCTGGCCACGGCCCTCGCCGGCGGCATGGACCCGGCGCGCATCGTCGTCCACGGCAGCGGCAAGTCGGTCGACGAGCTGGCGACCGCGGCGGGCGCCGGCGTCGGTCGCATCGTGCTCGACTCGCCCATCGAAGTGGCCTACCTCGCCGGTGTCGTGCGCCGTCCGCAGGCGATGCTGCTGCAGGTGCGGCCGGGTGTCGACGTGCTGCCGACGGTCCGCCGGGCGCTGGCCACACCCCAGTTGCCGTTGGCCGGCCTGTACTGCCACCTCGGTACCCAGATCGCCGAGCCGGAGGTCTACGTCGAAGCCGTGCGGCGGCTGGTCGACACCCTGGCCGACGTGCGCACCGCCCACGGCGTGGTGCTCACCGAGCTCAACATCGGCGGCGGGCACGCCATCGCCTACCGGACCGGGGAACCCGAACTCGACGTGACCGCACTCGCCGGCTTCCTGGAAGACGCCCTCGACGCCGCCTGCGCAGCCAACCGGTTCCCCCGCCCCCGGCTCGTCGTCGAACCCGGTCGGGCCATCAGCGGGCACGCGGGGGTGACGCTGCACCGGGTTCAATCGGTGTCGGTCCGCACCGACGGCCGTGCCGTCGTCACCGTGGACGGCAGCCATCCCCAATCGGCACCGGCGGCGAATTACACTGTCGCCCTTGCCAACCGGCATCCGCTCGGACCCACGCGCGTGTCCACAGTCGTCGGCCGCGACGGCTCCGTCATCGCCGACGATCTCGACCTCCCCGACGACGTTCACTCCGGCGATCTACTCGCCACCGCGTGCACCGGCGCCTACCACCACAGCATGGCGTCGAACTTCACCATGACGACCCGCCCGCCGGTCATCGCCGTCTGCGATAGGCGCGTTCGGCCGCTGATCCGGCGGGAGACCACCGCGGACCTGCTGCTGCGCGACTGCGGTTAACCCTCGTGCAGCTCCGGGTCGGACTCGAGATGCGTCAGGCCGTTCCAGCACAGATTGACCACATGCGCGGCGACCACTTCCTTCTTGGGCTGCCGCACGTCCAGCCACCACTGCGCCGTCATCGACACCGAACCGACCAGCGCCTGCGCGTACAACGGCGCCAACTCCGGATCGAGCCCGCGCCGGGAGAAGTCACCGGCAAGGATCGACGACACCTGGTTGACGGCGTCGTTGAGCAGCGTCGCGTAGGTACCGGCGGTGATGGTCGCGGGTGAGTCGCGGATCAGGATGCGGAAGCCGTCGGTGTGCTCCTCGACGTACGTCAGCAGCGCCAGGGCCACCCGCTCGACCCGCACCCGGGACCGGTTGTTGGTGAGCGACGACGTGATGCCGTCGAGCAATGCGGACATCTCGCGATCCACCACGACGGCGTACAGACCTTCTTTACCGCCGAAATGCTCGTAGACGACGGGCTTGGAGACGTTGGCGCGCTGCGCGATCTCCTCGATGGACGTGCCGTCGTAACCGCGCTCGGCGAACAGCGACTTGGCGATCTCGATGAGCTGTTGACGGCGTTCACTGCCGGTCATGCGCGCGCGAGGGCTGCGCGCCCCGTTCTCCGCCGCTGCCATGGTCGCCAGCCTATCCGCTTGCATTAGAGTCTCTGGCGAGTAATCCGTCGTGGTGTAATCGGCAGCACCTCTGATTTTGGTTCAGATAGTTCAGGTTCGAGTCCTGGCGACGGAGCAGTGAGCGAGGCTTGCCGAGCGAGCCAACGGCTTGGGCTCGCCGATCAACCGGTGTAGGAGAGGCGTACGTGACTCGAGGCGAAGCCGCCGTCATCGTCCTGGCGGCCGGGTCGGGCACCCGGATGCGCTCCGACATTCCCAAGGTCCTGCACACGCTGGCCGGCCGCAGCATGCTGGCGCACGCCCTGCATGCCGTGGCGAAGGTCAACCCGACTCACCTGGTCGTGGTCGTCGGCAAGGAGCGTGAGCGCGTCACCGCGCATGTGCACGAGATCGCGGGCGGCCTCGGCCGGACCGTCACCGTCGCCATCCAGGAGGAGCAGCTCGGCACCGGGCACGCTGTCAGCTGCGGCCTGTCGGCGCTGCCCGAGGATTTCGCCGGCACGGTCGTCGTCACCGCGGGTGACGTGCCGCTGCTCGACGCCGACACCCTCGCAGACCTCGTCGACACCCACGCTTCCGCGACCGCCGCAGCCACAGTCCTGACCACCACCGTCGCCAACCCGACCGGGTACGGCCGCATCCTGCGCACACAGGATCACGAGGTGATCGGCATCGTCGAGCAGGCCGATGCCACCGAATCCCAGCGCGCCATCCGCGAGGTCAACTCCGGGGTCTACGCCTTCGACGCGGCGGCACTGCGTTCGGCCCTGAGCCGGCTGCGCTCGGACAACGCGCAGCAGGAGCTCTACCTCACCGACGCCATCTCGATCGTCCGCGGTGACGGCCAGATCGTCCGGGCCCACCACGTCGACGACAGCGCGCAGGTCTCCGGCGTCAACGACCGCGTGCAACTGTCCGAGGTGGCCGCCGAGTTGAACCGTCGCATCATCGCCGGTCACCAGCGCGCCGGCGTCACGATCATCGACCCGGCCACCACCTGGATCGACGTCGACGTCAGCATCGGCCGCGACAGCGTCATCAAGCAGTGCACCCAGCTTCTGGGCGCCACCGACATCGGCGCGAACTGCGTCATCGGCCCCGACACCACGCTGACCGACATGGAGGTCGGTGACGGCGCCGAGGTGATCCGTACCCACGGGCAGCTGGCCGTCATCGGCGCCGGCGCGACCGTCGGGCCGTTCACCTACCTGCGGCCCGGCACCGAGCTCGGCGCCGACGGCAAGCTGGGCGCCTTCGTCGAGGTCAAGAACTCGAAGATCGGCACCGGCACCAAAGTGCCACACCTGACCTACGTCGGGGACGCCGACATCGGCGAGTACAGCAACATCGGCGCGTCCAGCGTCTTCGTCAACTACGACGGCGAGGTCAAGAACCGCACCACCATCGGTTCGCACGTGCGCACCGGCTCCGACACGATGTTCGTCGCGCCGGTCAGCGTCGGCGACGGCGCCTACACCGGTGCCGGCACCGTCGTCCGCGAGGACGTACCGCCCGGTGCGCTGGCCGTTTCGAAGGGCGAGCAGCGCAACATCGAGGGCTGGGTGGAGCGCAAACGGCCCGACTCGAAGGCCGCCGCCGCCGCCAGGAAAGCGCGCGGCGAGAGCTGAGCTCGACGTTTGTTGTTGGCGTTCTGGTAACCCGGCAACAGTTCCGGGTTACCGGCAAGTACCATTACCGCGTATCGATCCCCCACCGCGAAAGCAGCACACAGTGGCCACGGACTGGACCGACAACCGCAAAAATCTGATGCTCTTCTCGGGGCGCGCGCACCCCGAACTGGCCGAACAGGTCGCCAAAGAGCTCGGCATCGAGGTCACCCCGCAGACGTCCCGGGACTTCGCGAACGGCGAGATCTTCGTCCGCTTCGACGAGTCGGTGCGTGGCAGTGACGCCTTCGTGCTGCAGAGCCACCCCGCGCCGCTGAACCACTGGCTGATGGAACAGCTCATCATGATCGACGCGCTCAAGCGCGGGTCGGCCAAGCGGGTCACCGCGATCCTGCCGTTCTACCCGTACGCGCGCCAGGACAAGAAGCACCGCGGCCGCGAGCCCATCTCGGCCCGCCTGGTCGCCGACCTGCTCAAGACCGCCGGTGCCGACCGCATCGTCTCGGTCGACCTGCACACCGACCAGATTCAGGGCTTCTTCGACGGCCCCGTCGACCACATGCGCGGCCAGTCGCTGCTGTGCGGCTACATCGGTGACAAGTACTCCGATTCCGACCTGGTCGTGGTCTCTCCCGACTCCGGCCGCGTGCGCGTCGCCGAGAAGTGGGCCGACTCCCTGGGCGGCGTGCCGCTGGCCTTCATCCACAAGACCCGCGATCCGCTGGTCCCCAACCAGGTCAAGGCCAACCGCGTCGTCGGTGAGGTCAAGGGCAAGACCTGCATCCTGACCGACGACATGATCGACACCGGTGGCACCATCGCCGGCGCGGTCAAGCTGCTGCGCGAGGACGGCGCCAAGGACGTCATCATCGCCGCCACGCACGGTGTGCTGTCCGACCCGGCCGCCCAGCGCCTCGCCGACTGCGGCGCCCGCGAGGTCATCGTCACCAACACACTGCCCATCACGCCGGACAAGCAGTTCGACGCCCTGACCGTGCTGTCGATCGCGCCGCTGCTGGCGTCGACCATCCGCGCGGTGTTCGAAAACGGCTCGGTCACCGGCCTTTTCGACGGATCCGCCTAAATGGCCCGGATTTTCCACAATCCGAAGTGCTCGACCTCCCGCAAGACGTTGGATCTGTTGCGGGAGAACGGCATCGAGCCCGAGGTCGTGCAGTACCTGAAGACGCCGCCGAGCCGGGCCGAGCTCGTGGCAATGATCAACGATGCCGGTATCGACGTGCGCACCGCGGTGCGTAAGCGCGAATCCCTCTATGCCGAACTGAATCTGGCCGACGCCACCGACGAGCAGCTGCTCGACGCCATGGCGCAGCACCCGATCCTGATCGAGCGGCCGTTCGTCGTCACCGACAAGGGCACCCGGCTGGCCCGCCCGATCGACGCGGTCCGCGAGATTCTGTGACCCTGCTTCGGGTGGCCGTGGCGTCGGCGTCCATCGCTCTGGCACTCACCGCGTGCGAGGCGAAAACGCCTGACTACAAGTCGATCTGGTCGACGACGCCGACCACCACCACGGCGCCGGTGGACAAGGCCAGTCTCATTCCCTTCCCGGACTACCTGAACAAGCTCGGCGTGCAGAGCAAGCAAGTCATCCCCGACCAGCTCACCGACTTCAAGGTGACGCTGCCCCGGCCGCAGGGCTGGACGGGATACAAGAACCTCAACTACTCGCCCGGCACCGTGACCATCGCCAAGAACGACACATATCCCCTGGCGATGCTGATGGTGTTCCAGCTGTCCGGCGACTTCGACGTCAAGGACGCGCTCCAGCATTCCGACGCCGATGCCCTGCTGTCCGAGAACTTCAAGAAGCTCTACAGCTCCAACCAGGATTTCCAGGGTTACCCGTCGGCGATGATCGAGGGCAGCTACGACCTGCACAACCGCCGGATGCAGTCCTACAACCGGATCATCATCGCCCAGCCGTCCCCGCCACGGCCGGGTATCCACTACCTGATCCAGCTGACCGTCACGACCTACGCCGAGCAGGCCAAAGAACAAGCCGGTGACATCGAGGCGATCATCATGGGCTTCTCCGTCGGCCCGAAGTAGCGGTCAAAAGGCCAACGCCAGCACGAAAATCGCCATAACGACGACCATCGCAAGCACGTCCGGCCATCCCGGCCGGTCAGAGCTCGCAGAGATGCGCCCGGTGCCGCCGCGGGCGGTGATCGCGTCACCCATCTCGGAGGCCCGGCGCAGCGACACGACCATCGCGGCGGTACACACGTCGACCACTTCAGCTCGGCGGGAACGCTTTTCAGGCGGAGGCGGCTGCAGTCGCCGGGCCGCGGTGAGCAACCGAAACTCTTCGGTGAGCATCGGGAACATGCGGAACGCGAGGGCGATCGTCACCGCCCAGTCATCGACAGGCAGCCGCAGGCACCGCAACGGCCGGCCCAGCCTTGCGACAGCCGGCGCGATGTCGGCGGGTTCGGTTGTCCACGACGCCACTGCGCCCATACCCAGCAGAACAAGGCCCAGCGCGGTGACTCGCAGGAAATCCAGATAACCGCCGAGACCGACTGTCACCGAACCTATTTCGAGGTAGGGCGCACCACCGTTGGCGATCGTGAACACGCTACCCACCACCACGACGACCCAAATCCACCGCGGCACCGACGGAATACACGTGTACGGGATGCGAGCCAGTACCGCCGTGATCAGAATCAGCAGCGCGGTGAGCCCAATGGCGCGCCATGACGGAGAAACCGTCAGCAGGACCGAAACTGCCAGGACGGCAACAAGTTTGGTTCCTGCCCACAGGCTATGGACGGGCGACGGCCCCGGCACCGGCCGCATCAACATCAATGGCCGCTTCATCGCTGGGCCGCCTGCTCCGCCAGAGCTCCGCGCTCGAGGTGGATGACTCGCGGACACAGAGGCGACAGGCTGTCGACGTCATGAGAAATCACGATCACGGTCTGTCCCTTGGCTCGGATGCTCAGCAGCAGGTCGATCAAGTCCGATTGGGCATCGATATCCAGCCCAGCCAATGGCTCGTCGAGGATGAGCAGTCGAGGCGAGCGGGCAAGCAGTCCAGCGAGAGCGACGCGTCGCAGCTGGCCACCGCTGAGCCGGTCGACGAGCACGTCTGCGATGCCGGGATCGAGGCTCACCGATGACAACGCCTGCTGAATGTTCTCGGTGTCGGCGCCGGCCAGGCCAGCCAACGCCGCAACAGCACCACCGGCATGCCCACGCAACAACTGCAGCCGGGCAGCCTGGAAGCACAACGCGGCTGCGCCGACCTGCTCCGCGGTAGGCCGACCGTCGAGGAGGCATTCGCCGGATGTCGGTGACAGCAAGCCGGCCATGATCCAGGCGAGGGTGGACTTGCCGGAGCCGTTACCCCCACACAGCAGTACCCCGTCGCCTTCTGACACCGACAACGAGACGTCCTGCAGCACGGGCCGCGACCACACGGTGCCCGGCGCGTAGTCGAAGGACACGTTTCGGATATCGAGAACTGTTGTCGCCGTCGCGATTTCCGGGGGTTCAGGCTTCAGAGGGGCCGGCGTGGACGTCCGGGGGCCACCGAGTTGAACGACCCGATCAGCAGAAGCCGCCTCGCCCGGATAGTGCGTGATGTGCACGAGGCCCAGCCGGTGGTGCTGAGTCAGACCGTCGAGGACCTTGATCACCGAATCCCGGCCGGCCTGATCGACCATCGTGGTGACTTCATCCGCCACGAGCAGGGCCGGCTGACGAGCCAGCGCGGAGGCGACGGCGAGACGCTGAAGTTCGCCACCCGACAGTCCGGCGGTGTCACGATGCCCCATACCGCCCAGACCCACTTCGCTCAGCAGGCCGTCGACGTCGACTTCGCGATCATGAGGTAACCCCCACACCACATCGTCGGCCATTCGGAGGCCGAGGATCTGACTCTCGGGATGCTGGAGAACCAGGGCCGTACCGCCCACCTGACCGAGACCGACCCCCGCCGGACGTTCCACTCGCCCACCGGTGGGTTGGCTTCCGGCGAGAATGCGCATCAGCGTGGATTTCCCGGAACCGTTGGGACCGGTCACCGCGACGTGATCTCCGAAATCGACGTCGAAACTCACCGGCGCCAATGCGTCCGAATCCGCACCGGGATACCGGTAGCTCACCTCGTCGAGCACCACTGGTAGCGGGCCGGCAGGAGCGGAATTGTCGATGGCAGAAAGACTTCCGTCGATCGACAGATCTGTGACCGCTTCGATGCGGCGCAACACCGGCCCCAACACTCTCCAGCCGAACGACGTGCCGAAGATGACGAGCAGCCACACCGAGATCTCAAAGAACCACGGCCAGTGCACCAACCAGCCCTGGACTGCGCGATGGAACGCGCCGGTTGCCGCGCCTAGCCCAGGTATTCCGTGCGTGAGAAGCGCGAGCCCACCGACATTCGCGCCGATGGCACCGATGACCACTTCCCGCAGATGGACCAGCGACGCGAACAGACCCACGCAAAAGCTTGCCGCGACCACGCCCCAGCCCGCGGCCACGGCGAGCATGGTGAACGCGCCGCGCCCACGCCGTTTCACCTGACCCGAAATCGCGCCCATGTAGGCACATGTGAAAGCCGACACGAGTCCGCCGAAGCCGGAGACCAGAAAGGCGATCAAGCACGCGGCAATGGCAGCCGCGAACCCAACCCGCACTCGGTGCCGATAGCTCAGCACGCCCATCGGCACAGCGCCAAGCCACGCAAACACCACCGCGCCGGGGAGAACGATCGACACCACCGCGATCGCACCCATCAGCGCGGCAGTCATCGCCGCCTGTGCGAACTCCGCCGGCTGCATTCCATTACGGCAACGGTTCACCACCCGAATTTCCCCCACTTCACGTGGACTATGTTCCAGGTCTGCCATTGACAGCAACCCACGAAACCCTCCGATAACCCCGTCAATCCCACCACATCGTTATTAACGGATTCGTTAGGGTCGGCTGCGAGCGCACGCAAGGGACTGGATCTAGGCTTGCCCCATGAGCGAATGGACTGCCGCCGACCTTCCTTCTTTCGCCGGCCGCACCGTCATCGTCACCGGCGCCAACAGTGGCCTCGGCGAGGTCACCGCCCGTGAACTGGCCCGCGTGGGCGCCAAGGTCATCCTGGCCTGCCGCAACACCGCCAAGGGCGACGCCGCAGCCGCTGGCATGACCGGCGACGTCGAGGTCCGGCAGTTGGATCTGCAGAACCTGGCTTCGGTGCGCGAGTTCGCGGCCGACGTCGACAAGGTCGACGTCCTCATCAACAACGCCGGGATCATGGCCGTGCCGTTCTCCCTGACCGTCGACGGTTTCGAGAGCCAGATCGGCACCAACCACCTGGGCCATTTCGCCCTGACCAATCTGCTGCTGCCGAAGATCACCGACCGCGTGGTCACGGTGTCGTCGGGGCTGCACGCGCTGGGCTACATCAGCCTCAAGGACTTGAACTGGAAGTCGCGGCCGTACTCGGCCTGGCTGGCGTACGGGCAGTCGAAGCTCGCGAACCTGCTGTTCACCAAGGACCTGCAGCGCCGGCTGTCGCTGGCCGGCTCCCCGGTGCGAGCCCTGGCTGCACACCCTGGCTACTCGGCCACCAACCTGCAGGGCCACACCGGCAACGAGTTCGGCGACAAGTTCTGGATCGCCGCCAACAAGATCGCCACCCCCGCCGCCTTCGGCGCCCAGCAGACGCTGTTCGCGGCGTCACAGGACCTACCCGGCAATACGTTCGTCGGCCCGAAATTCTGCTTCCGCGGGCCCACCGGTCCGACGCAGCTGATCAAGCCGGCCGCCCGCTCGGCGCGCACCGCGACGGCGCTCTGGGACCTGTCTGCCCAGCTCACCGCCACTGAATTTCCGCTGTAAGGGGCAGTTCCGCTAGTCTGACTGACGATCACGGCGAGGGTCGGTCTGGTTTCAGACGACCGTTATCGACGGGAGTTCAGCACTTTCGTGCTCAGCCCTGGCCGTGCCACCCAGTAGATACGGCATCAGGAGCGATTCACATGGCCAAGAACGCGGCCCCCACCTCGAACAATCTGACCGCTGCGGTCCGCACCCGGACCGGCAAGGGCGCCTCGCGTCTCGCCCGTCGCGAAGGCCGCGTGCCCGTCGTCCTGTACGGCCACGGCACCGACCCGCAGCACCTCGAGATCAACGCCCACGACTTCGCCGCCGTGCTGCGTAACTCGGGCACCAACGCCGTGCTGACCCTCGACATCGCCGGCAAGGAGCAGCTCGCGCTGACCAAGCAGGTCGTCGTCCACCCGATCAAGCGCAACATCGAGCACGCCGACCTCATCGTCGTGAAGCGTGGCGAGAAGGTCACCGTCGACGTGAACGTCGTCGTCGAGGGTGATGCCGCCTCCGGCACCCTGGTCACCCAGGACGCCAACACCATCCAGATCGAGGCCGAGGCGCTGTCGATCCCCGAGTCTCTGACCGTCTCGGTCGAGGGCGTCGAGGCCGGCACCCAGATCCTGGCCGGCCAGGTCGAGCTGCCCAAGGGCGTCACCCTGGTGACCGACGCCGAGACCCTGGTCATCAACGTCGTCGCCGCGCCGACCGCTGAGGACCTGGACGCCGAGGGCGCCGGCGAGGAAGAGGCCGCTTCGGGCGAGGCCGCTGCCGAGGGCGAGGCGGCCGAAGAGGCCGCTGCCGAGTCGGAGTAGTCCGCTTTGGCCGAGCCACTGCTGGTGGTCGGCCTGGGCAATCCTGGGCCGCGCTACGAAACAACGCGGCACAACGTTGGATTTCTGGTTGCCGACATCCTGGCCGAGCGCATCGGCTCAGGATTCAAGGTGCACAAGAAATCCGGAGCTGAGGTCACCACGGGCCGGCTGGGAGGCCGGTCCGTGGTGCTCGCCAAGCCGCGCACCTACATGAACGAATCCGGTAGGCACGTCGGACCTTTGGCGAAGTTCTATTCGGTCGATCCCGCCGACATCGTGGTGCTCCACGACGAGCTGGACATCGACTTCGGCCGCATCCGGCTCAAGTTCGGCGGCGGCGAGGGTGGCCACAACGGCCTGCGTTCGATCGCTTCCGCCTTGGGCACCAAGGACTTTCAACGTGTCCGCATCGGTGTGGGCCGGCCGCCGGGCCGCCAGGATCCGGCCGCGTTCGTGCTGGAGAACTTCAATTCTCGCGAGCGGCCCGAGCTGGGCACCATCCTCGAACAAGCGGCTGACGCAACGGAATTGCTGCTGCAGCACGGCGTCGAGGCAGCGCAGAACACCGTCCACGCCTGGTAGCCGAACCGTCAAAAGCCACGAAAACCCCCAAATTCCACCGAATTTGGGGGTTTCGCAACTGTTCGCGGGAAGACTTATCCGCAGATGTGTTGCCGGTCAACGGCATCGGTGTAGCAGTTGCGACGGCCCTGGGCACCCACTCGCGAACTCTGGGTGGTGTCCTGAGTTCGGATGCCCGGCGTCGCCTTGATCGCCACGCTGCCGTTGGTCTCGCACGTAGATGTGCTGCCCGCATCCTGACAGGTCGGGCGGGCACCGGCGACGGGCGCCATGATGCCGCTGACCGAGACCAGGCCCACCAGCAGAGCTGCCATCGTGCGCTTGCTTCGATGAGTCATGTCACCTTCTCACTATCGGGGAAGGCCGCCCATCTCCTGCCCGCGAAATCACCGGGCCGAAATCCATTGTGCGCCTTCCAACAATGCATGTTAGGTCGACTATATGTTTCAGCCAGGTGACCAAGCCATTAACTCATTGCGAACTCACATATAAGTGATTCATAGAAATGCGTTGACCTGGCGATCCTGGAAACACCGGTGAGGAAGGTCACCAAATAGCCGAGGAACTTTCCCAGGCAACGGAATTCGCGGAATAGCGCCGGCCCGTGACTCAGTTCACGGGCACGACCAGGCCAGCGTGGCCGATCCCGGAGCCAGCGGCGTGTTGTTGGCCGCGGCCCGGTTGAACGCGTCCTGCCGGGCCTCCTCGACCGTCCGCCCGGCGCCACCGGCGACCACACCGGATTCGGGGGCGTTCACGTTGACGATGCACAACCGGTCGTTGGTCACCTCGTCGCTGGTGCACTGGACCGCGCCGGCACGCTTGCACGCCGCGATCACCGCCGCCGAGGCAGCGGGGACATCCGGTCCGGTCGCGGAGAAGCCGACGATGACACCGCCCCGCACCCCGGAGCCCACCGCCGCGGCGATGTCATTCGTGCCCTCGACCAAGCCCGCTGGGGCTTCAGCACAGGCAGGTACCGCGGCGAGGACGCTCGCGCCGAGCACTGCCACCACTGCCGAAACCACACGCCCCATGAATATGCCGGTCCTCTCGTCAATAACTGGCGAGATTACCCGGGGCTCACAGCTTTCGCTCAGCAAGCGATCAATCCCACACCCGGGAACCAAACGCGAAAACCCCGATTTCGGTGCAGCCACACCGCGCTGTAGCGAGCTCCAGGCAGTCACGCCGAGCGCACGACAATGTTGTGCGCCATGACTCCGCCGAGTTCTGCCCGCGAGCGAATGCCCAGCTTGTGATAGACGCGAGAAAGGTGAACCTCCACTGTCTTCGGGCTGATGAACAGTGCGGCGGCCACCAATCGATTGGTCAACCCCGTCGCGGACAGTTCGGCGACCCGCCGTTCGCCCGCGGGGTGAGGAGCGCCAGCGCTCCGTAGCTCACGGCGTAATCTGCCACGGCTGTGTCCTTTCCATCGATTCCGTCTCCACAAGTGTTTGCCGCGAGCGACCGGATCACCTGAGTGCCGGCCTACTCAAATTCGCCTCCCGCAACGCCAGAAGCACCTACTACGGGTCGGTGCCGCGGGATTCACGGCCGAGATTCGCGGTCCACGAGAGGACGCCCCAAGTGCTGTTGTGCCGCACGGAGTTTGGCCTCGGCGATGCGGTAGATGCCGTCCAGAGCCTTTTCCTCGACGTTGACGTATTCGCATATCAGCTCATCGGCCACGCCGGCATTGCGAAGTCTCAACGCCAGTGAGTAGGGCAACGGTAGTTCACGCAACGCGCGTTCCTCTGCGCTGACTTCATCGGCCATCTGATCAGCCTGCGTCAGCGGTGATTTCGGCGAGTGAGTGGATCAACACTCAATGTTGTCGCCGACGCGTCGCGCCGGCCGGCTAGCTTGTCGTCCCGCGATATCCGCACGGCGTGGACGCGGAACCCGCGAGCAGGGCGGCGAGTTCATCACGGTTGGTGGTGCCGGTTTTGCTCCTCGCGTTGTGGACGTGGTTCTCAACGGTGCGATAGGACAGCGTGAGCCGTTCTGCCACTGCGCGATTGGACAGGCCCTGCCCGATCAGGGATACGATCTCACGCTCCCGCGGTGTCAACGGGAGCGTCTCGCTTGCCTGCCGAAGCGCCGGGGTACGAGCTCCACACTGTTGGGCCAGCGCGTCAGCTCGTGTCGAACACCCCAGGGCGGACCCACGCAGGTTCTGCCGCCGATACGCCAATGCCGCGTGGGCGGCCGCGTCAACGGCAGCAACGAGGTCACCCATCCGCTCGAAGTCCTCGGACACCGCAGCGAGTTCAGCCCCGTCACCCGCGGACAGGGCACTGGCGAACCGGGCCGCTATCGCCGCGCGGGGCCCCTCGACGGATCGCCGCAAGCTCGCGCAGCCGCGCGACGCTGGATCGGTCACCGAATTGGGTGGCGGTCTGCAGGCACTTCACTTCCACGGCGAATCGTCGCTTGGCTCTTGCCGATTCGGCTGCCGACAACGCTCGCGAGATGGCCTCACTCACGGCGCCCTGCGCGGCTGAAGTCCATGCTCTCGCGATGTCTTCTTCATGATCCGCCCACCGCAACTTCGGATCGCTGTTGCTAGGGAGGGCGCCGAGTACGGCGGCCGCCTCAGCTGCGGCACCACGCATGGCCAGCGCGGTCCCGACTCCCAGTTGGGTCAGGTACCGCGGGTAGATCTCACGGGGAAGCGGGAACAGCTCAACCAGGTTTTCCAATGCCGAACAGGCCTCTTCGAGGCGACCGGCGGCGAGGTCGGCCCGACCCGCCGCCAGCCCGGCAAGCGGCGGAACGACACCCGGCAAGTCGGCCGCCTGTTCCCGCACCCGCTCCGCTACTTTTCGTGCGTCGGCGAGGTATCCGGACAGCACAAGCGCGCTCACATGCGCTATCGCGATGAAACCCACTACGTGCGGCGTCTCCAACGTGCGCGTCACGAACTGGTATCCGGCGCTTGCCGCTTCGACTGCTTCGGCGGTGCGACCGATGTCGCCCGATGATTGAGTGATCGACCAGGCGACATCCAGACCGTTGCTTCCCGGCAAGTCCTCCAGGACAAGGTCTTTGGATGCCTTCCGTGACGCGTCCGGATTACCCAGGAAGGCCCAGTACCTGGCGAGGAAGGCGTTGAGGCAGCTGCGGCCGGCAACCGGTGTCTGGTCCCACGCGTCGTCGACGAGGGTCTTGGCCCGCGTCGCGTCCGCCAGTGCCAGCAGCATGTTGCTGGCACGAAGGCAGATCAGCCTGGCACGGTCGGTATCGGTGAATCCGTCGGTGGGACTGGCAGCCAACACCGCTTCGGCCTCTTCGCCGCGGCCTAGCCACATGAGTGTTTGTCCGAGAATGAAGTTCGCCTCGGCTCCGGCTCCAGCTCGAACTGCTGCGGTGGCCAGTCGGTTCGCCAACGACAGATCCGCCAGCGACCTGGCACCCAGCGCCGCCCGCAGGAACAGGTCCGGATCAGGTTGCAGGTCGGACTCCAGGCTCAACTCCGCACGCCGCACCATGGTTCGCATGTCGTCGGGATCACCACCCACGGCGAGCTCCGCCGCCACGCGTCCACGCAACCGACGCAGCCTCGACGATGGCGCACGCTTGCGACGTACCTCGCCGTACAGCGGGTGCGCCAACCGCACCTGCACCCCGCCATCGAGCTGATCGAGGGTTACCAGGCCACGCATCTCGGCGTCCTCGACTGCCGCCGGGTCGGTGATCCGGCTCAAAGTCGCCAGGTCAAGGGGTTCGCCGACTGCGAGGGCATCGATCACCTCACCGATCGCACCCGGCAACGCCCCCATGCGCGATTCGATCGTCTGCACCAAGCCAGACGACACGACCGGCTCGCCGGTCCAGCGCCAATATCCTTGCTGGGCCGCCAGTCGCCCGTCCGCGACCTCCTGCTCGACGATGTTGCGCAGGTAGAGGACGTTGCCGCGGGTCAGCGTCCACAGCCGGCGGGCGACATCGGGATCCAGCGGCCCGCCCAGCGCTGCCGACACCAGCGTGACGGTTTCGTCGCGTGACAACGGTTGCAGGTCGAGGCGGTCGAATTGGCCGGCTTTCCATATCTCCTCGACCGCTGCGGGCACTGGTTCGCCGTCGCGCACCGTGCACACCACTTTCGCAGCGCGCCGTTGCACGATCTGATGCAGGACAAATGCCGACAGGTCATCGAGGAGGTGAACATCGTCCACACCGATGACCACCGGCGTGGAATCAGAGGTCAGTGCCGCGATCACGCCGCGCACCAGGTTCAAGGTGTCGGCCGCGGCCGCAGGCGCCCAGCACGCGAAGGCACCCAAGGGAAGCGACCGAGCCGACGATGAGGCGACCGCCCACCGGATTTCGCATCCCCGCGACGCCGCGGCATCGAGTGCATCGCGGGCGATCCGACTCTTGCCGACGCCGGCGGCCCCGCACACCACCATCCCGCAGAGCTCCGGAGCCGCGAGTGCGGCTTCGATGCTCTGCAGTTCCTCGACACGGCCGCGCAGCGGCCAGCTCAGGCGCACGACGTCAGCGTAGAAGTGCCCGACGGTGAGTGCCAGGGATGAGCAACCGCGGCGTCAACGCACTAGCCGGTGACGAGTTCCACCGAGTTGGCGCGACGGAGCTTGCCGGACGGGGTCTTCGGGATGGTGCCCGGCCCCAGCACGACGACGTTGCGCGGCCGCACGTCGACCTCGGTCACCACCTCGTGCGCCACCTGATGCTCGATCCGGCGTACTTCGGCCGGGTCCTGCCAGGCGTTGGATTCGACTGCGACAGCGAAGGTTTCACGCGAGTGGCCGGCGTCCAGGCGCACCGCGACGGCGCAGCCCGGGCGGACGCCCTGGACGCGGCCCGCGGCCCGCTCGATGTCGGTCGGGTAGATGTTGCGGCCCGCCATGATGATGACGTCCTTCACGCGGCCACACACGACGACGTTCTGCTCCTCGGTGATGTACCCGAGGTCACCGGTGTCGTACCAACCATTCTCGTCCTGCGTCGGCAGGAAGCCGGCCATGGTGATGTAGCCGGGGGTCACCGATTCACCGCGCAGCTGGATGACGCCGACACCACGTTCGGGCAGGACGTTGCCGTCCTCGTCGACGACGCGGGCCTCGAGGTCGCGCAGCAGCGGGCCGAGCGACGCGAGACGACGGGTGTTGCCCTTCGCCGCGGGCACGGCGCGACGCAACGCGGCGAGCAGGTCGGCGTCGACCTCGTCGACGACCAGGCCTGCGTTGCAGGGCGAGAACGACACGGCGAGGCAGGTCTCGGCCATGCCGTAGGCCGGCAGGATGGACGACGCCTTCAGGCCGAACGGCTTGCCGGCATCGATGAGGTCTTCGACGTCGGCGGGGTCGACGGGCTCAGCGCCGGAGAGCGCGAACCGCAGGGTGGAGAGGTCGTACTCGCCCGGCTTGGCCTGGCGCCGCAGCCGCTTGGCGAACAACGCGTACGCGAAGTTCGGGGCCGCCGTCATGGTGCCCTTGTACTTGTCGATGAGCTTGGCCCACAGCAGGGTGTCGCGCAGGAAGTCCATCGGGGTGACCTTGACCAGCTCGGCACCGAAGTACATCGGGATGGTGAGGAAGCCGACCATGCCCATGTCGTGGAAGCACGGCAGCCAGCTGACCATGACGTCCTTGTCGACGTCGTACTCGGCGCCGATGAACATGGCCTCGGCGTTCGAGTAGATGTTGCGGTGCGTGATCTGGACGGCCTTGGGCGATCCGGTGGAACCGGACGTCAGCTGCATCAGCGCGAGGTCGTCTTCACCGGTCTCGAGCGGATCGATCGGCTCGGCCTCCAGCAGGTCACCGACCTTGAGGACCTGCAGGCCCTTCTCCTCCAGCACGGGGATGGCGACCAGGAACGGCTCGGAGACGATGACGGCCTTGGCCTCGATCATGCTGATGACGTTCATGGTGTCTTCGGCCCAGACCGCCAGGTCGGTGCGCGGGGTCGGCTGGTGCAGCATGGTCAGGCTGCCGCCGCGCATCCAGATGCCCTGCACCGTCGGGGCGATCTCCACGGGGAACCCGGCCAGCACACCGATCTTGTCGCCGGGGCCGATGCCCGCGGCTGCCAGCCCGCCGGCGATGCGCCGGGCGCGCTCGTGAACCTCACCCCACGTGTGACGCACCGGCTCGTGCGGTTCACCGGTGACCATGCCCCGCTGCGATGTACGAGCGTTGTAGTACATCTTGTCGGTAAATCGGCTCACGACAACCTCCTGAGGTCAGGCGCCACTGCCCGTCGTTCCATAGTCCGTCCGGTGCCAGGCGCACTCGTAGAGGCGCGCACGCACAATTCGGCCGCGGTTATATCTCGAAACGATGGCTCTGAATGCGCGGGCAACGCTGCCCTGGCACACCACGATCTCTCACCGACACCGCCGGTGAGAGAAACCATTGCGTTCCACGCCTGGCCGCTGGCATACACCATCGATCATCTTAAGAGACTCTTAAGTAACTAACAAACTGTTGGCCGAATTGAGGGCTGAGTCACACCCTGATCAGGCCTGCCTGCTGGGCGCCGGCACCACCCGAGCGCCGTGCACCGGCCCGCTGGCCACGCGTACCGTCCGGCACACGCCGGCGCCGGAAAGCTGGGTGCCGACCTCGACCGCGTCGTCGGCGGAGGCGCACAGGAATGCGCACGTCGGTCCGGAACCGGACACGATGCCCGCCAGGGCCCCGGCTTCGACGCCGGCTCGCAGAGTGCGGCGCAGACCGGTGTCCAGGCTGACCGCCGCGGCCTGCAGGTCGTTGCCCAACAGCGGTGCGAGTTCTCGCGGGTCGCCGGACGCCAGCGCCGCCAGCAGCGGCTCGGGTTCGTCCAACGCCGGCGGCCCACCGAGTGTGGCGGCGGCTCTCAGACTGTCGAGCTCGGCGAAGACTTTCGGTGTGGACAGCCCGCCGTCGGCGAAGGCCAGCACCCAATGGAAAGTGCTACGCGCCAGCACGGTCGCCAGTTGCTCTCCGCGGCCGGTACCGAGCGCGGTGCCGCCGTGCAGCGCGAACGGCACGTCGCTGCCCAGGCGGGCGGCCAGCGCATGCAGGTCCCGGCGCGGGACGCCCAGCTCCCACAGGTTGTTGATCGCAACCAGAACGGCCGCCGCATCGGCACTGCCACCGGCCATACCGCCGGCGACGGGGATGGACTTGTCGATCGAGATGGCAACGTCGGGCGCGCGGCCGACGTGCTCGGCCATCAGTTCGGCGGCCCGCCAGGCGAGATTACGGTGATCGGTCGGCAGTCCTTCGGCGCCGTCGCCCAGCATCTCCACCGACAGCAGATCGGCGTTGCGGACCGTCACCTCGTCGAACAGGGAGACGGCGTGGAAGACCGTCGTCAGCTCGTGATAGCCGTCATCGCGGCAGTCACCGACGCCGAGGTAGAGGTTGACCTTGCCCGGCACACGGACGGTCACCGAGCCAGTGGGCACCCACTCAGAAGCAGTGTTTCCATCCGACGCAGACACGCCACGACAGTAACGCCCGACACGAGGGCCTCGGGCACCAAGTGCCGAGAAACCCAGTGCGACAGGCCTAGTGGTTGGCGTCGACCTGCTGGTCCGACTCGGGAGCGACAGTCTCCTGCTCGCGGTCCAGCTCCCCCGAACGCTGCAGCAGCCGGACGAAGTCGGCGATGGCCAGAGTCTCGCCCCGACGTGCCGGGTCGATGCTGGCGGCCAGCAGACGCTCGGCCGAGGCATTGCCCGAACCCGCCCACTCGGCGAAGGCATTGCGCGAGGTCTTGCGCCGCTGCGCGAAGGCGATGTCGATCAGGTCGAACACCTTCGAGCGGAAGTTGTCGTCGGTCGGCCACGGCGACGTCTCGTACCGGTCGATCCGGACCAGGCCCGAGTAGACGCGCGGGATCGGCCAGAACACCGTCGGCGAGACCATGCCGTAGCGGCGGACGTTGCCGAAGAAGCGCACCTTGGCGCTGGGGACTCCGTAGTCCTTGGTGCCCGGGTCGGCGGCGAGCCGCTCGGCGACCTCGGCCTGGACCATCACCATGACGGTGCGGATGGTCGGGAATTCCGAGAGCAGGTGCAGGATGGCCGGCACCGCGACGTTGTACGGCAGGTTGGCGACCAGCGCGGTCGGCTGCTCGTCCAGGTCGGACGGCATCAGGTCGAGCACATCGCGGTTCACAACGGTCAGCCGGCCGATCTCGCTGTGAGAGTGCTCGGCGACGGTGGTCGGCAGCTGGCGGGCCAGCACCGGGTCGATCTCGACGGCAGTGACCTTCGCGCCCCTGTCCAGCAGCGCCAGCGTCAGCGAGCCCAGACCCGGGCCCACCTCCAGGACGTGGGACTGCCGGTTGACACCGGAGGCCGACACGATGCGACGCACCGTGTTGGCGTCGTGCACGAAGTTCTGACCGAACGCTTTACGCGGTCGGAAATCAAGCTCTTTCGCCAGATGCCGGATTTCGGTTCGACCGAGTAGGCGGATCGTCATCGTGCCCCAATTCTGCCGCTACACACAGGCCAGGCACCCCAACCTTGGCGGGCTCGCGTCACTTCAGCAATCGCGATCTGCTCTTCACGTGTCGCAAGATCAGCTCTCGCAGCATAACGCAGACCGCCCTGTCGTTCCCAGGTGTTCTGGTCAAATTGGACTCCACCGTAAAATCCGTTGCCGGTATTGATGGCCCAGTTCCCGGTGGACTCACAACGCGCGAGGGCATCCCAGGCGGCCCCCTGGGTCACCGGCGGCACCTCGGTGCCGGGCTTCGCGCCGACGCGCAGGACGCCGTCCCGCGCCGGCGTCAGCACCTGGTTGGAGACGGGCAGGCGGCCGGTTTCGACACCGTTGACCGTGGACACAGCGAACGTGACGTTCTGGGTGCCGGGCTGACCCGGATCGTCGACGACCTTGCGGCTCATGTTGAGCGCCGGGTCCGGCACGGTGTTCATCGTCGGCGCCAAAGGCGCTTCCATGGTCACCTGCTGCAGCCGGATGCGGGTCACGTCGATCTGCATGCCCTCGGTCACCGGGGTGGCCGCGGCGGGGACGACGGTGTCGCGCTGTTCCAGCGGCACGCCGGCCGTGGCGAGCAGCCCGGCCACATTGGCCGCGGCCAGGTGCACCTGGCGCGGCACACCACCGTCGACGATGGTCACGTTGCGGGCGCTGACCACGGGCAGCGACATGCCGCCCAGCGGCACGCGGGTGGCGCGGTCGGCGGCGACGGGCGCGGTATCGGTCATGGACAGCTGCTTGAGGGCGTCCTGCACGGTGGCGGCGGTGGTCCACACCTGGCGGGTGTTCTGGCCGTCCAGCGAGATCTCGAGCGGGCGGCTGCGGCGCAGCACGATGTTGTCGGACTCGTGCACGTCCTGGTCGGCCGCGGGGAAGAGGTCGTCGCGCTCGCCGACGGAGAAGCCGTTCTCCGTCAGGACGTCGCCGATGTGGGTCTTCATGGTCTGCACCGTCATCGGTGCGCCGTCGATGGTGAGGGTGACGGTCTTGTGGTTCGCGACGGCGAACCCTCCGGCGACGGTCAGCGTGGCGAGGAAAGCTCCTGTGACGCCGCGCAGCATCGGCGAGCGCGCATCATGCAACTTGTTCAGAACGTTCAAGGCGTCAATCCCGTGTCTTTCGGGCCCGAGGTGGCCCCGAGCAGCGGCCGCGGTGACCGCATAAAAGCCACCTCGACCGGGTTGATCACAGAACGGTAACGAACAGCCCCGGGAGGCGGCAACTTGGACTAATGATACAGTCCATAGCTTTTCGAAGCATTTTCCGAGGTCACCGCGGCGATTTCGGCCGCCGAAGAATCTCTGATTTCAGCCAGCGCGCGGACCGTGTACGGCAGGCAATACGACTCATTGGGCGCGCCGCGGAACGGGTGCGGCGTCAGGAACGGCGCGTCGGTTTCGACCAGCAGCAGCTCGGCCGGAATGAGCGCGGCGGCCTCCCGCAGCGCGTGCGCATTCCGGAAGCTGACGGTGCCGGAGAGGCTCATGAGCCAGCCGTGATCAGCACAGGTGCGCGCCATCGCGGCATCCGACGAGAAGCAGTGGAAGATGACGGTCTCCGGCGCGCCCTCGGCCCTGAGGACGTCGAGGACCTCGGCGTCTCCGTCCCGGTTGTGGATCATCAACGGCTTGCCGACGCGCTTGGCCAGGTCGATGTGCCAGGCGAAGGCCTCGCGCTGCGTCGCCTCGTCGGCGCAGCCGTCGAGCTTGCCCGGCCAGTACATGTCGATGCCGGTCTCCCCCACCGCGACCACGCGCGGGTCGGCGGCCAGGCTCTCCAGGGTGCGTCTGGCCGCGTCGTCGAGGGCGTCGGCGCGCGTCGGGTGCAGCGCGACGGCGGCGTAGACGCGCGGATCGGCATGGGCGGCACCCACGGCCCATTCGGCGGCCTCGAGGTCGTCGGCGATGGTCACGACCTTCTCGACGCCGACGGCCTCGGCCCGGTCCAGGATCACGCGGATGCTCTCGGCGTCGGTCGCGCCACAGGCGTCCAGGTGGGTGTGGGCGTCGATCAGGCCGGGCAGCGGTTCGGGGGCGGGCGGCTTCTCTCGTTTAGCGCTCACAGCGACACCTTAGAGTTGAAGCCAAATGAGCACCGACACTTCCCCCGGCGCGAGGACGCGCACCCCCGGGGACCCGTTCTACATCACCACCGCCATCGCGTACCCCAACGGCGCACCGCACATCGGGCACGCCTACGAGTACATCGCCACCGACGCGATCGCCCGGTTCAAGCGGCTCGACGGCTTCGACGTCCGCTACCTGACCGGCACCGACGTGCACGGCCAGAAGATGGCCGAGGCCGCGGCGGCCGAGGGCATCACGGCTGCGGAGCTGGCCACGCGCAACTCCGACGTGTTCCAGGCACTGCAGGAGAAGCTCAACATCTCCTTCGACCGGTTCATCCGGACCTCCGACGCCGACCACTACGAGGCGTCCAAGGAAATCTGGCGACGGATGAACGAGGCCGGGGACATCTACCTCGGCACGTACGCCGGCTGGTACTCCATCCGCGACGAACGCTTCTTCGCCGAGGACGAGACCGAGGTGCGCGATGGCGGCCGCTTCGCCATCGAGACCGGCACGCCCGTGACGTGGACCGAGGAGCAGACCTACTTCTTCAAGCTGTCGGCCTACACCGACCGGCTGCTGGCGCACTACGAAGCGCACCCCGAGTTCATCGGGCCCGACGTGCGGCGCAACGAGATCGTCAGCTTCGTCTCGGGCGGGCTGAAGGATCTGTCGATCTCGCGCACCACGTTCGACTGGGGCGTCCCGGTGCCCGACCACCCCGAGCACGTCATGTACGTGTGGGTGGACGCGTTGACGAATTACCTGACGGGCGTGGGTTTTCCGGACACGTCTGCCGAGGCGTTCGAGAAGTACTGGCCGGCGAACCTGCACATGATCGGCAAAGACATCATCCGGTTCCACAGTGTGTACTGGCCGGCGTTCCTGATGTCGGCCGGAATCGCCCTTCCGGAACGGGTTTTCGCGCACGGCTTCATCAACGTCAAGGGCGAGAAGATGAGCAAGTCGGTGGGCAACGTCGTGGACCCCATCGCGCTGATCGACGCGTTCGGCCTGGACCAGGTGCGCTACTTCTTCCTGCGTGAGGTGTCGTTCGGTCAGGACGGCAGCTACAGCGAGGAAGCCATCATCGGCCGCATCAACGCCGACCTGGCCAACGAACTGGGCAACCTGGCACAGCGCTCGCTGTCGATGGTGAACAAGAACCTCGGCGGAATCGTCCCGGAGCCAGGCGAATTCACCGCCGCCGACCTCGAATTGCTCAAGCAGGCCGACGCACTGCTCGAGCAGGTGCGGGCGCACTACGACGTGCCGGCGATGCATCTGGCCCTGGAGGCCATCTGGCAGATGTTGGGCGCCGCCAACCGCTATTTCTCGGCCGAAGAACCGTGGGTGCTGCGCAAGTCTCCCGCTGAGTCGGACCAGACCCGTTTCGGCACAGTGCTATACACGACGCTGGAGGCGGTCCGGATCGCCGCGCTACTGGTGCAGCCGGTGATGCCGGAGTCCGGGGGGAAGCTGCTCGACCTTCTTGGGCAGGACGCCTCGGCACGGGATTTCCGTGCCCTGGGTACCCGGCTGGCACCGGGGACGGTGCTGCCGACACCCGAAGGCGTATTTCCCCGCTATCAAGCGGAGACCAAGGAGTAACGAAAAGATATGGCGCAGGACGGCTTACACGAGCGGCTGCACGACGTCTACGAGGAAGTCACCCGCCGCAACGCCGGCGAGGTCGAATTCCACCAAGCCGTCTACGAGGTTCTGACGAGCCTGGGCCCGGTCGTCGACAAGCACCCCGAGTACTCCGACACCGCCATCATCCGACGGCTGTTCGAGCCGGAGCGGCAGATCATCTTCCGCGTGCCGTGGATCGACGACGCCGGCGCCGAGCAGATCAACCGTGGCTTCCGCGTCGAGTTCAACTCCGCGCTGGGTCCGTTCAAGGGCGGCCTGCGGTTCCACCCGTCGGTGTACCTGGGCATCGTGAAATTCCTTGGGTTCGAGCAGATTTTCAAGAACTCGCTGACCGGCCTGCCCATCGGCGGTGGCAAGGGCGGGTCGGACTTCGACCCCAAGGGCCGCTCCAAGAACGAAGTGATGCGGTTCTGCCAGTCGTTCATGACCGAGCTGTACCGGCACATCGGTGAGTACACCGACGTCCCCGCCGGCGATATCGGTGTCGGCGGCCGCGAGATCGGTTACCTGTTCGGCCAGTACAAGCGCATCACCAACCGCTACGAGTCCGGCGTCCTCACCGGCAAGGGTCTGACGTGGGGCGGCTCGCAGGTCCGCACCGAAGCCACGGGCTACGGCACGGTGTTCTTCGTCGACGAGATCCTGCACGCCTCGGGGCAGTCGTTCGACGGCAAGCGGGTGGTGGTGTCCGGGTCCGGCAACGTCGCGATCTACGCGATCGAGAAGGTGCACGCGCTCGGCGGCACCGTCGTCGGCTGTTCGGACTCCAGCGGCTACATCGTCGACGAGAAGGGCATCGACCTCGAGCTGCTGAAGGAGCTCAAGGAAGTGCGCCGCGGCCGCATCTCCGAATACGTCGAAATGCGCGGCGGCGCTGCGCAGTTCGTCGAGGACAGCTCGATCTGGCAGTTGCCGTGTGACATCGCGCTGCCCTGCGCCACACAGAACGAGCTGGACGGCGACGACGCGAAAGCGCTGATCGAGTCCGGCTGCCAGGTGGTCGCCGAGGGCGCCAACATGCCGTGCACCCCGGAGGCGGTGAAGATGTTCGCCGAGGCCAAGGTCGCCTTCGCGCCCGGCAAGGCCGCCAACGCCGGCGGCGTCGCCACCAGCGCGCTGGAGATGCAGCAGAACGCGTCGCGCGACTCCTGGACGTTCGACGAGACCGAGCAGCGCCTGGCCGAGATCATGGGCCGCATCCACGACCGCTGCCTGAGCACCGCCGACGAGTACGGCCAGCCGGGCAACTACGCGGCCGGGGCCAACATCGCCGGATTCATCCGGGTCGCCGACGCCATGTCGGCGCTCGGAGTGGTCTGACCTGGGCATTGACCCTGCGGTGACGGCGCTTGGCACTCGCACTTTTGCGCCCTGGCCGCAGGGTCAGCACGCCGAGTCGAGTGATCTGGGCCACATCCGCAGGTACGGTTGTCACACTTTCGGCTCCGCCGGTGTCTTGAGGGCATAACCAACCCGAAGGAGATGCAGTGATGACCGGAAACCAGAAGCCCCACCGCGTCGTCGTCATCGGCGGCGGCTACGCCGGCGCTCTGGCGGCCAATCGCGTCCGGATGCGCGACGATGTGGCCGTCACCCTGGTGAACCCGCGGCCCAAGTTCGTCGAGCGCATCCGCCTGCACCAGCACGCTGCCGGGAACTACAACGCCACCGTCGGCTATGACACGCTGCTCGGTGACGACGTGCGCCTGGTGGTCGACACCGCCACCCGCATCGACGCCGCGGGCCGCACCGTCGAGCTGGCGTCGGGCGACACCTTGGACTACGACTACTTGATCTACGCCGTCGGCAGCACCGGAACCGTCCCGGCGTCGGTGCCCGGTGCCGCTGAATTCGCCTATCCCCTGGCCGAATTCGAGCAGGCCGAGCGGCTGGCAGCCCGCCTGCAGGACGTGCCACTCTCCGCGCAGATGGTGGTCGTCGGCGCCGGCCTGACCGGCATCGAGGCCGCTTCCGAGTTCGCCGAGGCCGGTCGCAACGTCGTGCTGGTCGGCGACAAGCTGGGGCCGTCGCTCAGCGCTCCGGGCCGCCGGTCGGTCGCGAAGGCCCTGGCCAAACTGGGCGTGACGGTCGTCGAAGGTGACGTCAGCTCCGTCACCGCCAATCGGGTGACGCTGGCCGACGGGCGCTTCATCAGCAGCGCCGTGACGGTGTGGACCGCGGGCTTCGGCACCCCGGGCCTGGCGGCCGCCAGCGGGCTGCGCACCGACGCGCTGGGCCGCCTGCTGACCGACGAGACCCTGACCAGCATCGACGACCCGCGCATCGTCGCGACCGGCGACGCCGCGGCGCCGTCGGGGCAGCCGCTGCGGATGAGCTGCCAAGCCTCGAGCCCCCTCACCGTGACCGCCGTGGGCACCGTGCTGAGCCGCATCGCCGGCACCGAGCCCGCCACGCTGGACCCCGTGTTCGCCGGGTCGTGCATCAGCCTGGGCCGCCACACGGCAACCGTGCAGTTCGCCCGCAAGGACGATTCGTCGGTGAACTTCTACCTCGGCGGGCGCACCGCGGCAAAGCTGAAGGAAGCGATCTGCAAGGGCACGCTGTGGGGCATCCGGCGCGCGGCACGGAAGCCCAGCGCGATCTTCGTGATGACGGGCGGCAAGCGCGCCGAACAACTGGCGGAGGCAGTGGCCGTATGACCGGTGTGACCGGGGCAGCAGGGGGTGAACACGCCGAGCGGTTCACCCACCTGCGGCCGTTGCTCTTCACCATCGCCTACGAAATCCTGGGCTCCGCAACGGAATCCGACGACGTATTGCAGGACAGCTATCTGCGGTGGGCCGAGGTGGACCTCGACACCGTGCGGGACACCAAGTCGTACCTGGCGCAGTTGGTCACCCGGCAGGCGCTGAACGCGTTGCGGGCCGGCGCGCGGCGCCGGGAGGAGTACGTCGGCCCGTGGCTGCCCGAGCCGCTGCTGCTCGACGAGCGCGACGCCTCATCGGATGTCGTTCTCGCCGAATCGGTTTCGATGGCGATGCTCGTCGTCCTGGAAACGTTGGGCCCCGACGAACGCGCGGTGTTCGTGCTGCGCGAGGTCTTCGGGTTCGACTACGACGAAATCGCCGGGGCCGTAGGCAAATCCACCGCGGCAGTGCGGCAGGTCGCACACCGCGCCCGCGAACATGTGCAGGCCCGGCGCAAGCGGTTCACACCCGACACCGAAAAGTCCGCCGAGGTGACGACGCAGTTCCTGACGGCGGCCGCGACCGGTGATCTGGACGGCTTGATGACGCTGCTGGCGCCGAATGTCACCTGGACCGCGGACAGCGACGGCAAGGTCAGTGCGGCCCGGCGGCCGGTGTACGGGCCGGACCGGGTCGGGCGACTGCTGCTCGGGCTCATGCGCGGCGCGGCGGGCTACCCCGAGGCCCGGATCGACCTCGCGACGTACAACAGCGCCCCGGCACTGGTGCTCTACCTCGGCGAGAAGCTCGAGGGCGTCATCCTGATCGAGATCGAGGACGGCAAGATCAGCCACTTCTACGCCGTGCGCAACCCCGAGAAGCTCGGTGGAGTGCTGGTCGAGCGGGAGATCCGGCGGACCGTCTGACAAGCTGTGGGGCGTGCGAGTCGAGCGGTTGGCCGACCTGGGCGACGCCCCGGGAGTCTTGAAGGCTGTCGCCGACGCCGCCGCCGGCCGCGGCCTGCCACCGCCGGCCGCGCTGCTGGGCGACTGGTTCGGGTCGACGGCCGTCATCGCGCCGAGCGTCGCCATCGAACCCGTCGCCGCCTCCGATGTTTTCGACGTGTCGCCGGGTGCCGACGAAGTGATCGGCGGCGGCTGGTTCGGATACCTGTCGTACCCGGACGGGGGCAACCGGATCCCGGCGGCGGCGGGGGGCTGGTCGGACTGCGTGCTCCGACAGGACGCGGCCGGCGCATGGTGGTACGAAAGCCTTTCCGGGGCACCACTTCCCGGCTGGCTGGCCGAGCTGGAACCGGCCGCACCCGCGCCGTATGCCATCGACTGGTGTGCGCCCGACCGCTCCAGCCACCGCGCCGGGGTGCTGTCCTGTCTGGAGGCGATCGCCGCCGGCGAGGTGTACCAGGCCTGCGTCTGCACCCGCTTCACCGGACGGATATCCGGTGCGCCCGTTGACTTTTTCGTCGACGCGGTGGCGCGGACCGCGCCGGCCCGGGCCGCGTTCGTCGCGGGCTCCTGGGGTGCGGTGGCGTCCCTGTCCCCCGAACTCTTCCTGAGCCGCCGCGGCGAGATCGTCACCTCAAGCCCCATCAAAGGCACTCTCCCCCTTGACCATCCGCCGTCGGAGTTGGCCTCGTCGGTCAAGGATGTCGCGGAGAACATCATGATCGTCGACCTGGTCCGCAATGATCTGAGCCGCGTCGCGAACGTCGGCTCGGTCCGGGTGCCGCAACTCCTGGCCGTCGAACCCGCCCCGGGCGTCTGGCACCTGGTGTCGACGGTGTCGGCGCAGGTTCCTACCGACACGCCGATGACGGCAGTCCTGGATGCCACCTTCCCGCCGGCGTCGGTGACCGGCACGCCGAAGTGCCGCGCCCGCGAACTGCTCTCCGAGTGGGAACCATACGACCGCGGAATCTATTGTGGCACTGTCGGCTTGGCTTCGCCCGCGGCCGGTACCGAACTGAACGTCGCGATCCGCACCGTCGAATTCGACGCCGACGGCGCCGCGGTGCTCGGGGTGGGCGGCGGCATCACCGCCGACTCCGACCCCGACCGCGAGTGGGAAGAGTGCCTCCACAAGGCCGCCCCGACCGTTGGCCTCTCGCACTCACGAGCCGGGGGAAAAACTGTCAGTCGCGGGATTTGAGGACCGCGTGGTAGAGCTCGCGCCGGGACGGCGCGCCGGGGTTGTCGGCGATCACCTGGGCGCAGGCGTCTTTGACGCGGGCGCCGTCGTCGACCAATTCCTGAACGAGTGCAACCAACGCGTCGATGTCCGCCACCGGTGTCGCACCGGCCAGCACCACGGTGATCTCGCCGAGCACGCCTTCGGCAGCCCACTCGGCCAATTCCGCGAGCGTGCCCCGACGAATCTCCTCATGGGTCTTGGTCAGCTCACGACACACCACAGCGCGCCGGTCCGGTCCCAGCGCGGACACCGCGTCGGCCAAGCACTCGGCCAGCCGGCGCGGTGACTCGAAGAACACACACGTCCGTCGCTCCGTCGCGAACCCGGCCAGCCAGGCCCGCCGGCCCTTGCGCGGCGCGAAGCCTTCGAAGCAGAACCGGTCCGACGCCAACCCGGACACCGCCAGCGCCGTCGTCACCGCCGACGGGCCCGGCAGGCAGCTGACCACCAGGCCGGCTTCGGCGCACGCCGCCACCAACCGGTATCCCGGGTCGCTGATCAGCGGCATGCCGGCGTCGCTGACCACCAGCACCGTCTCCCCCGCGGCGACGGACTCGACCAGCCCGGCCACCCGGGACGCCTCGTTCTGGTCGAAGAAACTGACGATGCGCCCAACGGGCCGGACGTCCAGCAACGCGGCCAGTGCCCGCACCCGTCGGGTGTCCTCGGCGGCGATCACATCGGCACTGCCGAGCGCCTCGATCAGGCGGGCCGACGCGTCGCCGGGCCGGCCCAGCGGAGTGGCCGCGAGCAGCAGCCGACCAGCGTCAGCAGGCGGACCAGAAACTGATGTCACCGGGACAGCCTACGATCGCTGACGTGACCGCCCCCGCTCTCGACGCCTCCGACGCCGAGCGCGAGGTCCCCGTGATCAGTCCGGCGCCGCTGACGCCTGCCGCCGATTTCGGCCCGACCGATCGGCTGCGCGGCTGGACCATGACCGCGGTGATCACCGCGCTGGCCGTCATCACCCGGTTCCTGAACCTGGGCTCCCCGACCGATGCCGGCACGCCGATCTTCGACGAGAAGCACTACGCGCCGCAGGCCTGGCAGGTGCTGCACAACAACGGCGTCGAGGACAACCCCGGCTACGGCCTGGTGGTGCATCCCCCGGTCGCCAAACAACTGATGGCCATCGGCGAGTGGATCTTCGGCTACAACGGCGTCGGCTGGCGGTTCTCCGGCGCGGTGTGCGGCGTCATCCTGGTGCTGTTGGTGGCGCGGATCGTGCGGCGCATGACGCGCTCGACACTGTTGGGCGGCATCGCCGGGCTGCTGATCATCGCCGACGGCGTCAGCTTCGTCTCGGCGCGCACGGCGCTGCTGGACGTCTACCAGACGGTGTTCATCGTGGCGGCGTTCGGCGCGCTCATCGTCGACCGCGACCAGGTGCGCGCCCGCATGCACGTCGCGATGACCGAAGGTCGCATCGCCGACACGGTGTGGGGCCCGCGCCTCGGCGTGCGGTGGTGGCGCTTCGGTGCCGGCGTGCTGCTGGGGCTTGCGCTGGCGGTGAAGTGGTCGGGCCTCTATTACATGGTGTTCTTCGGCCTGCTCACCGTTGCCTTCGACGTCGCAGCCCGGCGCGCGTACCGAGTGCGGCGGCCCTGGCTGGGCACGTTGCGCCGCGACGTCCTGCCGGGGATGTGGGCGCTGACGCTCATCCCGGTCGGTGTCTATCTGGCGTCGTACGCGCCATGGTTCGCGTCCGAGACCGCGATCGACCGGCACATGGAAGGCCGGAACATCGGCGACGGCGCCTTCTCCGCGCTGCGTTCACTCTGGTACTACACGCACGACGTCTACAGGTTCCACTCCGGGCTGACCAACGCCGCGGGCAATCACCATCCGTGGGAGTCGAAGCCGTGGACGTGGCCCATGTCGCTGCGGCCCGTCCTGTACGCCATCGACAACAACAACGTGCCGGGCTGCGGCGCACAGTCGTGCGTGAAAGCCGTGATGCTCGCGGGTACACCGGCCATGTGGTTCATCGCGGTGCCGGTGCTGGCCTGGGCCGTGTGGCGGACGTTCATCAAACGCGACTGGCGCTACGCCGCCGCGCTCACCGGCTACGCCGCGGGGTACCTGCCGTGGTTCGCCGACATCGACCGGCAGATGTACTTCTTCTACGCGACGCCCATGGCGCCGTTCCTCATCATCCTGATCACGCTGATCCTCGGCGACATCCTGTATCCCAGGTCGACGGAACCGGAACGACGAACGCTCGGTCTGCTCGTCGTGTGTTTCTACGTTGCGCTGGTGATCACCAACTTCGCGTGGATGTACCCGATTCTCACCGGGCTGCCGATCTCGCCCAACACTTGGAACATGGAGATCGTCCTGCCCTCCTGGCGTTGAGCCTGCGTCTACAGCGCAAGAGTGCGCGTGGCGAAGGCCGCCCGCGCGGAGTCAACGGACAGGTTCCGGCAGATCGAACGCCTGTGCGATAAGATCGTCGGGTGTCCTTGGCGGTTCAGGGGTCGCTGTTCGACCATGCCGAACGGCGGTGGCTCGACGACGGCGCCTGGGTCGACGTCCGGGCCGGCTGGCTGACGGGCGCCGACAGCCTTTTCGACGAGCTGCTGACCGCGATTCCGTGGCGTGCCGAGCAGCGCCAGATGTACGACAAGGTGCTCGATGTCCCGCGCCTGGTCAGCTTCCACGACCTGGCGCGGGAACGCGCACCGCATCCCGGTCTGGCGCGGCTGCGGGTCCGACTCAACGACGCCTACGCCCATGAACTGGGCGAGCCGTTCACCAGCGTGGGCCTGTGCCTCTACCGCGACGGCTCCGACAGCGTGGCGTGGCACGGCGACACCATCGGCCGCAGCAGCACCGAGGACACCATGGTCGCAGTGCTGAGCCTCGGGGCGACAAGGGTTTTCGCCCTGCGTCCACGCACTGCGGGCGCCGACGGCAGGCGCACCAGCGTCCGGCTGCCCCAAGTCCACGGCGACCTGCTGGTGATGGGCGGTTCCTGCCAGCGCACCTGGGAGCACGCGGTGCCCAAGACCGCCCGCCCCACCGGACCGCGCATCAGCATCCAGTTCCGGCCGCGCGACGTGCGCTAACCCGTGATTTGTGCACGATTTTCCGCGCCACCCGCGGAAAATCGTGCACAAGTCACTGGGCGGTGCCGCGTACTGTCGCGACCGACTTGGTCAGCAGCTCCGTCGCCTTCTGTGTATTCACCGGCGCGACAGGCTTGTTCGGCTCGACGAGAGAATTGGCGGTCACGATCACGAGGAACCTGCCGAAACCGGCGACGTAGTTGTAGAGCTGGCCGGTGGCGGGCTTGCCACCCGCCACTGTCTCGATGAAACGGTGGGTGCCCAGGGTCTTCACCCCGTCGATGGCCGGGGCCGGCACCTCCTCGACCAACCCGCGCACACCCGTACCAGAGAAGGCGACCTTCTTGCAGGCATCGCCCGGGTCGGCCGGAGCGATCGGTTCGGACGTCTCCACCGCCAGGATGACGAACCGGTTGCCCTGCCCTTCGGCCGTGACGGCGGTCATGTTGCCCTTGGCGCCGGGCGCGACGGCCGTGCCCGAGGCGAACTTCGCGCAGTCCGGCGGCTCGAATTTCAGGCCCGGGGGCAGCGTCTGCGGGGCGAACGCGCGCGGGTCGATGCCCGTCGGCGCCACCGTCTTGACCTGGTAGTCCGGCCCGAAAGTGCCCTTCAGATCAAGGATTTTCGTGATGTCCGGGTCCGCGACCACCTGGGCGTGGGACGTGCATGCCGCCACCAGACCGGCGGAGACCACTGCGATCACCGTTCTGCGCATTGTGGCGAATCTACCGGGCCGACCCGTCTGTCGCCGGGATGCCCCGCACCGACCGCACGGCCGCGTCCAACAACGTCGCCGGGAGATCCGCCGGTAGCGGCGGCACGACGGCCCCCGGGTCGGTCACCATGGTCACCGAAACCGCCAGTGCATCGACATACGCGATCAGAGTCGTTGCCTGCGTATGGGTTTGCGCGCCGTTCTCGACGCTGGTGGTGATGTGAGCCGTCATCCCCAGCGTCCGGGCGCCGGCGATCTGAGGCGCATCGGTGCGGTCGACGGCCGCCCGGGCCCTGGCGGTGCTGAGCGTCCAGGTATCGCAACCGCCGGCGAGCGCGGGCGCCGCCGGCGCCGCGGTCGCGTACACGATGCCGCCCGGCCCTGACGCCGACCAGCCACGGGCGCCGTCAGCGGGCGCGGCCACCAGCGCGCCGCAGTCCGGCGGGTCCGCCGTCGATCCGGATGACATGCCCCAGAGGGTCGTCGGCGCGGCCGGCGTGGGCAATGCCCCGAATTCATAGCCCTGCAGCTCCTTGGGCAGTTGTCGGCGCATCCGGCCGATCGCGGCCGGATCGGTGGCTTTCGCGGCGGTCGTCGTGGCAGGCCGCTCGGGCGCGGCCGGCGAACCGCACGCAGCGCACAGCAGAACCGCCACCGACCACGCCACTGCGCGCATTTGCTGTTGATAGCACGGCAGACGCGCCGACCCCCGACAATGCCCGCCGCCACGCCGAAGCGTGTTTTGCTCGGGGTGGCATAGCGCGAAAGCTTGCCTCTCCGGCCGCGTCCGCCCCGTAGTCTGCAACCGAACGACAGGAGACGGAAATGTTGCCGATGAGGGTTGCCGGCGTTGCGCTGGCCGTGACAGTGACCGCGCTGGGAGCGAGTGCGTGCAACTCGGACTCGAAACCCGCTCCTTCGTCGTCCTCGTCGAGCAGTGCCACGAGCACCAGTGCCGCAGCGGCACCGTCGTCTTCGGCGCCGGGCGCACCGGCCGCACCGGCCGCGCCGAAGAAGACCATCCGGGACTACCTGCACGAGAAGAACATCACCGAGCAGCAGCTGCATCCCGGTGACCCGGGGGCGCCGACGCTGACCATGCCGCTCCCGCAGGGCTGGGTGGACGCCGGCCCGCTGACCCCGAAATGGGCTTGGAGCGCAAGCAAATTCGATGACCCGGCGGTGAAGGCCGACCCACCGACCATCATTGTGCTGATCTCGAAGTTGCCTGGCGGCAATGCGGACGAGGTGCTGCAGTACGCACCGGGCGAGCTGCAGAACCTGCACAATTGGCAGGACGCCGGCACCAACTGCGACGCCAAGCTCGCCGGCTACAAGGCATGTCAGGTCGGCGGCATGTACACGCAAGACGGCAAGGACCGGCTGATGGCCCAGAAGACGGCAGCCATCCCGGTCAAGGACGGCGTGATCGTCCTGCAGATCAACGCCAACGGCACCCGGGAGACCATCGGGCCGCTGATGGATGCCACGTCGGCGATCGACAAGTCACTGGCGATCACCACACCCTGAGTTTCAGGCGCGGGAGAACGCCGACGCCGCGGCCACCTGCTCGGCAGTCGGCCGCACGCCGGTATACCGCTCGAACTGTTCGGCGGCCTGCAGCGCGATGACCTCCGCACCGGTGATCACCGGAACCCCGGCAGCACGCGCCGCGCGCACCAGCGGGGTCTCCGACGGCAGGGCCACCACGTCGAACGCCGTGCGCGCCTTGGCAATAACCTCGGGTTCGAAGGACAGGTCGTCGGCTTCGGCGCCACCCGCCATCCCGATCGGGGTGACGTTGACGACGATGTCGGCGCCGCCTGACGCGTCGGCCGCGTAGCGGTAGCCGAGCCGGTCGGCCAGCCGGCCGCCCGTCTCCTGGTTGCGGGCCACGATGGTGCCGGACTGAAATCCCTTGTCCCGGAACGCCGCTGCGACGGCGCTGGCCATCCCGCCGCTGCCGCGAATGAGCAGTGATGAGCCCGGGTCCAGGCCGTGCTCGTCGATGAGCCGGGCGATCGCGAGGTAGTCGGTGTTGCACGCGGTGAGCCGGCCCCCGTCGTTGACGATGGTGTTCACCGAATTGATCACGCGCGCAGACTCTTCCAGCTCATCGACCAGCGCGATGACGTCTTCTTTGAACGGCATGGACACCGAACAGCCGCGAATGCCCAGGGCCCGGACCCCGCCGATCGCCGCGACGATGTCCGTCGTGGTGAAAGCCTTGTAGATGAAATCCAGGCTGAGCTCGTTGTAGAGGTAGTTGTGGAAGCGGGTGCCGATGTTGCTCGGCCGGGCAGCCAGCGAGATGCACACCGCAGTGTCCTTGTTCAGCAGCGGACGCCCGGAGTACAACGATTCCGTCATCAGCCGACCGCCTTGATCACATGCTGCGCCAGGGTGTAGATGTCGCGATACTGCTTGTGCGACAACGCCAATTGGTCGGGCGCCGGGACGTCGAACTCGGTGACGATCATGTTGCGGTCATCCCGCTCCCAGGTCGCACCGTAGTGTTCGAGAATCTTGCGCATCGGAAAGTTGTCGGACAGCACCCGTGCCGCGAACCGCTCGATGCCTGAGCCCCGAGCGGCCGGCACCAGCGCATCCATGAGGAAAGTCCCGATGCCTTTGCCCTGATAGTCGTCGCCGACCATGAAGGCCACTTCGGCGACGGTCGGATTCTCGTGCAGCCGAACGAATCTCGCGTCGGCGACCATCGGCCCGTCGGGTCCGTCCACACCGTCGGTCAGCACCCAGACGAAATGGTCCACATAGTCGACCTCGAACAGGTAGGCCATCAGTGCCGGGCTGGGCTGGTAAGCGGTCTGGAATCGGCGGTACATGGTCTCGGTCGAGAACTCGACGGGCCCCTGGCGCACGCGCGGGTTATCGCCCGGCAGCACGGGCCGCAGGTACATCTGGCTACCGTCGCTCAGCTTCACCGGAAGCGGCGTGATGAACTCCGCGAGCCGCTGGCGTGCCGTACGCACGAGGCGTTCGGCCATACAGGGCACGTCGAGCATGGCCGTCAGTGCGTCATGCCCGCCGGTCCAGCCGGCCAGCGGTTCTGTGACCACCACCGTGGCGTTGCGGGTACCACCCCGCAGCAGCGCGATCTCACCGACGATCAGGCCCGGGCCGATGTTGTGGACGATGAGTTCGCCGTCGGGCGCGGCATGCGTCACCCGGACACTGCCGGAGCTGATCAGAATGAACGACGACGCGACTTCGCCCTGCGTCATCAGCACCTTGCCGGGTTCGGCTGTCAGCGGGCGCAGAAGGGGCGCGAGCCGGTCGAGATCCGCTCGGTGGCAACTGGCGAAGAACCCCAGCGAAGCCAGCTCATCCGTCGTCGATTCCGGCACGGTGCAAACGTTACCGGCGGACGGGACGCCGTGTGGTGCCGTTGGGACGCCCCTTATTGAAAACAGTTTTCGACAAGCCTGCTTGCGTCGGGTATCGTCGGCCACGCCTTAATGACAATGATTTTCACCTGGTTGACGGAGGTACCCATGAAAACCGGCATTCACCCCGACTACCACCATGTCGTCTTCCAGGACGCCACGACCGGACGGACATTCCTGACCCGCTCCACCGCCACGAGCTCGCGAACCATCGAGTGGCGGACCGCCGACGGGATTCACACCTACCCCCTCATCGTCGTCGACATCACGTCGGACTCACACCCGGTGTGGACCGGCAAGCGGCAAATCCTGGACACCGCCGGACGCGTCGAGAAGTTCAATCGCAAGTACGGCCGATGACATTGCCGCGGGTATCCCCTTGCCCCGTTGAGATATTCGCCTCTCCACCAAGGACCACCCGACACCGCCCGCGCCCCGGGGCCCACAGCCGGGGCGCGGCCACGACCGCGGCCTGGGACTGGCAGTTGCACGCCAGTTGCCGCGGCCTGCCGGCCGAGGTGTTCTACACCGGCGACGACGACCGCGGTGCCCGGCGGGCCGCCCACGAAGAACACGCCAAGCAGATCTGCCACCGCTGCCCGGTGCAACGCGATTGCCTCGGTCATGCCCTGGAGGCCGAGGAGCCCTACGGTATCTGGGGTGCGACGACACCGAAGGAACGAGCCGCGCTGCGGGGGTCGCCGATTCGGCCGTAGTTCAACCCCGCGCGCCGTATCGTCGACGCGTGATCCCCCCGGTTGATCGCGTGCGCTCGCGATGGATCCTCGCGGCGGTCTCCACGGCGCTGTTCTGTGTGCAACTCGACTACTTCGCCATGAATCTGGCGCTGCCCCGCATGGCCGCCGACTTGGGCTCTACGACAACCGATCTGCAGTGGGTCGTCAGCATCTACATGCTGACCCTCGGCGCCTTCATGGTCCCGGCCGGCCGCATCGGTGACATCTTCGGCCGTCGCCGCGCGCTGCTCGGCGGTATCGCCCTGTTCGGCATCGCCTCGGTGGGCTGCGCACTGGCACCCACGGCCGCCGTGATCATCGGGTTCCGGGCGTTGCAGGGTATCGGCGCCGCCTTCATCTTTCCGGTCTCGGTCAGCGCCCTCACCAATGCTTTCTCCTCGGAAAAGTCCAGTCAGGCAATCGGATTGGCCTACGGCATCGCCGGGCTGGGCAACGCGGCCGGGCCATTGGTGGGCGGCCTGCTGACCGAGACCCCGGGGTGGCGCGCGATCTTCTTGCTGCTCGTTCCGCTGTCGGCCGTCGCGCTGCTCATCGGAGCCATGACCATTCCAGAGAGCTCCGACGCGACCGCAGACCGCCGGCTCGATATCGGCGGCCTGGCCCTCATCACCACGGGCATCGGGCTTTTCACGGTCACCTTCGACCGGGCCCCGACGTGGGGATGGCTGTCACCCCAGACGGTGACGGCGTTCGTCGTCGCGGTGGTGGTGCTGGCGGGATTCGTCGTCGTGGAACAACGGGTGCGCTCACCGCTGGTGAACCTGGCGCTGCTGCGGAACCCGACCTTCACCATCCTGGTCGTCGCGGGCACCATCGCCAACGTCGCCTACACCGTGACAGTGTTCCTGTCGACGCTGAACCTGCAGCTGGTACGCGGCCTCAGTCCACTGACCGCCGGCATCGCGTTCCTCGGCCCCTCGGCCGGCGCCGCACTCGGCGGCGTGCTGTCGGGCCGCATCGGCGCCCGGTTCCCACCGGTACTCGTCATGGGTACCGGGTGCGCCGCGGCGGCGGTATCGCTTGCCGGGCTTGCTGTTTCGCGGCATTGGGCGCCGTACCTGGTGGCATTGACGGTCTGCGGATTCACCATGGGCCTGGTGTACGCCTTCACCACGGTCGCCACGCAGACAGTCGTCGCACCCGAGCGCGCGGGCGAGGCAGCGGGCGTCACCCTCACGGCGCTGGTGACCCTCGCGGGCGTCGGTGTCGCAGTCTCCGGAACCGTGCTGGAAGTGCTTCAGCACCACCACGTCACGACGGCAGAGGGCATCGAACGCATCCTGCTGGTAATCGCGGCGCTGCTGCTGCCGGCCGGGCTGGCGGTGCTCCGGAAGGCCCGCTTGCGAACTTCACAGGGAATTATTAGCTTAGCTAGCAAAATCGTCGGTACCTTGGTGACAACGCCACGACACCGAGGGAGCACCGATGGGATTCGGACCGCCACAGGGCCGGCCGACTGTCACCGACGACGAAATCGCCGCCATCATGGATCCGCCGCAACGGGTCCGCGCACTGCGAAACATGCTGGGCGCCACCGGCGATGCGCTCGAACCGTTGATCGACCTGTATCGGCCGTACGTCACCGGGCTGGACCGACTGCCCCGCGACGGCCGATTTCTGTTGGTGGGCAATCACACCGCATTCGGCTTCGCCGAGATTCTGCTGATGCCGTACTACACCCGGCGCGAGCTCGGCGTGCAGGTGCGCCCGCTTGCCGAGCGGGGCCTGGCACAGGCCAAGGGGTTCGGCGGCGATCTCGTCGCCGCGTACGGCGGCGTCGTCGGCCATCCCGACACCGCGCGAGAACTCATGCGGCACAACGAGACCGTGCTGGTGTTCCCCGGCGGCGGGCGCGAGATGCCCAAGTTCAAGGGCGAGGAGTACCAGTTGAAATGGGACGGGCGAAGCGGTTTCGCCCGCGTGGCCATCGAAAGCGGCTACCCGATCGTGCCCGTCGGCCTGGTCGGCAGTGACGACGTCTACGAACCTCTCGTCGAGCGCGACAGCACGCTGGGCGGGCTCAGCCAGTCCATCGGCGCGCGGTTCGGCGGGCGGACCGACATGGCGATGCCGCTGGTCCGCGGCATCGGGCCGACGCTGATCCCCCGCCCGCAGCGCATGTACCTGGAGTTCGGCGAGCCGATCAGCACGACGGCGCCCACCGGCCGGACCAACCACGCGCGCTGGGTGGAGACGGTCAAGACCACGACTCAGCAAGCGCTGGAACAGATCCTGGCCGGCCTACTGGAGGTCCGGGCCGGCGATCCGTACCGGAACCTGAATCCGCTGGCGTGGTCGCGGGCGGCCCAGCCGCCGGAGGCCGTCGTCCGCGCGGGTTGACCTTCGCGGCGGTCGGGAAACCGTAACGTGGGTTGCCACCGGGCGCATGCACCAGAAAGGCTTCGCGAGATGGCATTCACCGATTACCAGCAGCTGACCCTGACGCGCCGTGACAATGGGGTCCTGCTGATCACCCTCGACCGGCCGGAGAAGTACAACGCCGCCGATGAGGGCATGCACGCCGAGCTGGCCAACATCTGGAAGGACGTCGCGGCCGATCCGGACACCCGGGTGGCCGTGATCACCGGAGCGGGCAAGGCCTTCAGCGCCGGCGGCGACCTGGCCATGGTCGAGCGCATGGCCGGCGACTACCAACGCGTCTCGCACATGCTCGACGAGATGAGCGACCTGGTCTACAACATGATCAACTGCGACAAGCCGATCGTGTCCGCCATCAACGGCGTCGCGGTCGGCGCCGGTGCCGTGGCCGCGCTGCTGGCCGATGTGGCGATCATCGCCGAGGACGCCAAGATCGGCGACGGCCACGTCAAACTCGGTGTGGCCGCGGGCGACCACGCCGCGATCATCTGGCCGTTGCTCGCCGGAACCGCCAAGGCGAAGTACTACCTCATGACGGGCGAGATGATCGACGGCATCGAGGCCGAGCGCATTGGCATGGTCGCCAAAGCCCTTCCCCGCGAACAGGTTTTGGACGAGGCGCTCCGCATCGCCGACAATCTGGCCACCGGTGCGCAGCAGGCGATCCGGCTCACCAAACGCGCACTGAACAACTGGCTCCGCAATGCCGGCCCCATCTTCGACCAGTCCGCGGCCTACGAGATGTTGACGTTCCTCGGCCCGGATGTGGTCGAGGGTTACACGGCGCTGCGCGAGAAGCGTCCGCCCCGGTTCCCGTCCGCGCAGTAGGTGCAGGAGCCGTCGTGAGCTGGCAGCAGATCGAGCCCTTTCTGGTGGCGCTTGCCATCGGGCTACTGCTCGGCCTCGAGCGCGAACGTAGCCATGCCCGCAAGCTCCCTGCCGGATCGCGCTCGTTCGCGCTACTGTCGCTGGCTGGGGCGGTCGCAGCAGGTTTCGGCCAATGGGTCATCGTCGTTGGATTTCTCGGCGTCGGCGCCCTGATCGCGCTCGCCTACTTCCGGACCAGCGCAGAAGATCCCGGAACGACCACGGCGACAGCAGCGCTCGTCGCGTATCTCCTTGGCGCCCTGGCCTATTCCCGTCCGGCAGTGGCGGTGGCCCTCGCCGTCGTCGTCGCCGGCCTGCTCGTCTCGAAGAACCGCATCCACCGTTTCGCCCGCGACATCATGACCGAGGTCGAACTGGAAGACGCGATCAAATTTCTCGTCGTCGCATTCGTGATCCTCCCGCTGCTACCGGACCGTGGGTTGGGGCCCTACGGCGTCCTCAATCCGGAGAAGGTGTGGGCGCTGGTAGTCCTGCTCACCGGCATCGGGTGGGTGGGTTACATCGGTGTTCGAGCTCTGGGCCCGGAGCGTGGACTGCTCGTCACGGGTATTGCGGGCGGGTTCGTCTCGGCGAGCGCGACAACGGCGTCGATGGGGCGGCTGAGCCGCACGACACCCAGCTTGCGTGCCCCGCTGGCCGCTTCCTTGCTGGCCAGCCTGGCCACCTTTGTGCAGCTGCTCATCGTGATCGCAGTGGTGGACATCGAAGTGCTCCGGCGGCTGTGGCCACCGGTGGCCGCCGGTGCCGCCGTGCTGGTGGTCATCGCCGCCGTCGTCTACCGGGGCGCCGGTCGGCCGGAACAGAGCGCCACCACCGCGGTCGAGGGCGCCCCGGCCAGCCGACCTTTCGCCCTGCGGCCGGCGCTCATCCTGGCCGCAGTGCTCACTCTCGCGCTACTCGTCGGCCGATGGGGAGCCGACGTACTGGGCACCCAGGGTGCTGTCCTCGCTGCCTTCGCCGCGGGTTTGGCCGACGCTCACGCCGGTTCGGTCGCCGCCGCAAGCCTTGCCGCCAAGGGCGACATCACCGTCGATACCGCGCTTCTCGCGGTGGCGGCCGCTCTCGGTTCCAACCTCATCGTCAAAACAGTGCTGGCATTCACTGCCGGAGGCGGACGGTTCGGACTCCGGTTTCTCGCCGGGATGACGCCGCCGGCGCTGGTGTTCGGCGTTGTCTTGGCCCTGACGATGGCGTAGCTGCGCGTCCAGGCCGGCTGCCTGGTGCCGAAAGTCCCATCGCCGCTGTCCCTTTGGCACCAGCGAAGAGCCGGTCCACGGCGGGACGATGATCCACAGCAGCGGAAGGAGCAGCGCATCATGATGTTCTGGTACGGCCACGACATGGGCGGATGGGGTTACGCCGCGATGGCAATCGGGATGTTCCTGTTCTGGGCACTGGTTGTCGCCAGTCTCATCGCACTCGTCCGCGGCGTCGGCGGCGGGCAGAGGACCGGGTGCCCCGGCCCCGCCGAAGCCGACGCTCGACAGGTACTCGCGATGCGATACGCACAAGGTGACATCACCGAAACGGAGTACCGCGAGAGGCTGGCGGTACTCCGTGAACACGCGCGAACGTGACCTCTACGGTCCAGCTCACGGCAGTCCTCACACCGTTGCCGACACCGCCTCGACCAATGCATCCGCAGCGAGCAGACCCAGGTTGTTCGAGGCCAGTGGACTGTCCCCGGTGAGCAGCCGCCGGTCCTGATGGACCTGCCCGCTCATCTGGTCGTTGACCACCTTGAGCCCCTGATTCTCGAGCGCCTCGGCGATGAACAGCCGCAGCCCGCCGGGCAGGTAGCCGATGTCCTTGTTGGGGCCCTTGTCGAGCGCGTCCGGGAACACGCAGATGCTGTAGCCCTTGAACGGCGAGTCCTCCTTGCCGATCGCGGCCGCGAGCAGGCTGGCGGGCCCGTGACAGAGCGTGATGACGAACCTGTCGTTCTCCAGTGCCCAATCGAGCACCTGACCGACCTCGGGGCTGAACGGGATGCCGACCTCGACACCGTGACCACCCGGGATGAACACCGCCAGGTAGTCGGAGTCGGGGCCCAGTCTGTCCGCGATCACTTCGCGCAGCGCCAGAGGCTGCTTGAGCTTCGGCTTGAGGTCTTCGTACGTCTTGAGCACCGCGTCGTCCTTGCGGGGCATCGCCCACAGCTCCAGCTTGGCCGGGTTACCCGTGATGGTGGCGACGTCGACGTCGAACCCGGCGGCCATCAGGTGATGCAGCGGCAGCAGCATCTCCACGGGGTGGTTTCCGGTGGAGAACATGGTGCCGTTGTCCATCAGCAGATAGCGCTCGTCGGTGGCGATCATCAGGACCTTCCACCGCCCGCCGGTATAGGCGCCGGCGTGCTGGACGCCACCGAAATCGGTTTTGTCCGAGGTGTATTGGCTCAACGAGTACGCCGAGGGGAAGAACGCGTTGTCCTCAGCCGGATCGGGTGTCGGGGACTTGCTCAGTTCGGATTCGCTCATGAGGATGTCCTGACGTTGTCGGGATGTGGGGCGACCCCAGCCAGCCTATGAACTTCCCGGCCAGAGCGGTAGGTCCGGAAAGCACAAATGGGGCCGGTGAACACCGACCCCATTTGAATCTCTGTGGAGCTAAGGGGAATCGAACCCCTGACCTTCTCGATGCGAACGAGACGCGCTACCAACTGCGCTATAGCCCCTTACCGGAAGCAAAGGCTACCAGTACCGGTCCGCCACATGAAAACCGGTTACTGCCCGGCCGCCCGGGGCAGGTCATAGTCGCGCGCCATCCGGGCATATTCCAGGTGCTCGAAGATCGGATCCTCGTCGTCGATGTCCAGCACTACGGCGCCTGGCCGCCGCAGCCTAGAAGGGACGACATCGAACTCCTCGTCCTGGGTGTTCTCCACACCGTGCCGCGACCGCATCATGCGCTGGGCACGACGGCGCCGCAGCTGCTCTTCGATGCGGGTCTGACGACGCAGGTAAGCCAGGTACAGCACCGAGATGACGCTGACCGCGCCGCAGACCCACCACATGCTCGGCGACAGCGAGAAGGCCGCGATGCCGGTGAACAGGATGGCCAGCGCCATGCCCGACAGCATCCGGCTGCGGAAGCGGTACTTGCGCTCGGCGGCCGCAACGGCGGCCTTCGATTCGTAGCGGTTGCGGCGGGCGTGCGACATCGAGTCGGCCAGCTTCGGCTCGTCCTCCGACACGGCCTCGACACCCGACGTGTCGTCGACGTACTCGTAGTCGTGCTCGGTGCCGTCCTCCGCTTCGGCCTGAGGCTCTTCTACAGTCTCGCCGGCCTCATCGGTCGCGACCGCCTCATGAACGTCGGTGGTCGGCTCTGCCTCGGGCTCGGCCGCCGCCATCTCGTCCGTGAGCGCTTCCTCGGGCTCGAAGTCGGCCTCGGAGATGGTCCGGATCGCCATGGTGGGCGTCGCGACGTCGTCGAAAAGTGTTGGCTGTTCCTGAGTTTCAGGCTCGGGCACGGCTTTCATGCGTCCCGAGGCACCGATCGGCAGCGCACCGGAGTCCATCTCGACGACCTCGACGTCCAGATACGCCGATTCCTCGACGACGACCTGTTCAGCCAGTACCACCGCGCGCGGGGCACCGGCTTCAGGGTCGGCGACCGGGATCGAATCGGTCGTCGCGTCGCCGCGCGCGAAGTCATCTTCGAACGCGGTGAAGTCCTCGTCCTGCTTCCAGTGCGGGTCGCTGTAGTGCCCCGAGGCGGGTCCACTGCGGCGCCGCAGCCGGCTGTTGCCCTGCGTGTTGAGCACGCGGGTCGCCAAAGCGACATCGCTCGTACGGCGGACGTTTTCGCGCTTGCTGATCAACATCGGCACCAACACGAAAAGCCACAACACGACGAGGGATATCCACAGTAGGGATTGGGGGATGCTTGGCATGTCGCCGGCTCCTTTCCCCATCAGATTAGGTCCGTGACCAGCGCATCCGAAGCCGACGCGCCAGGTTCAATTACACACCTGTAATTCGCTACTTACAAGCACATCAGTCACTTATGTCACATCTGCAACACAGACTCATTTGCGATTTGCGCACATTTCACGGCGCCGACGGTACGAATTGCTCAGACCCAGGTGGCTCGACCATCCCTGACCAGCGCCGATGACGCTGACTGCGTCATCTCCTCCACCGTCTTCGCAACCAGCAAATGGTCGCGCCAGGCACCGTCGACTTCCAGGTACCGCTGCAGCAGGCCCTCTTCGCGGAAGCCCACACGCGCCAGCACCGACCGGCTCGGACCGTTCTCCGGCCGCACCGTCGCCTCGATCCGGTGCAGGCCGACAGGGCCGAAGGCATGATCGACGCCCAGCGCCAGCGCGGCCGTCGCGATCCCTCCGCCCGTGAACCGGCTTGCCACCCAGTACCCGATCCACGCCGACCGCAGTGCCCCGTGCGTCACGTTGCCGATGGTCAGCTGCCCGCAGAACTCGCCGTCCAGTTCGATGACGTACGGCAGCATGCGACCGCGCCGAGCCTCGCCGCGCAACCCCGAACACAGCGCCGGCCATGACGAAACAGCATGGCGCGCAGTCCAATCCACCTCGCCGACCGGTTCCCAGGGCTCCAGGTGCGCGCGGTCGGTCAGCCGCATCCGGCTCCACACCGGGCCATCACGCAACCGCACCGGCCGCAACCGCACCACCCCGGCCCGCACCCGGATCGGACCGACCGACAACGGCCAGCCCGGATGAATCGCACTCGAACGCAGCAGGTTCACGAATCAGCCGCGCTGCGCAAGGAAGGCCACGTCGACGGATTCGCCCGTGCGAATCTGCTCGGCCTCGGTGGGCACGATCACCAGGCAGTTGGCCTCGGCGAGGGTGGCCAGCAGGTGCGACGCGCCCGGGGCTCCGCCCAAGGCCTGCACCAGATACTCACCAGTGTCCTGATCGCGCATCAACTGGCCGCGCAGAAATCCCTTGCGCCCCACCACCGATGAGATGGGCGACAACGTGCGAGCCGGCACCACGCGCCGCATCGGCTGCCGCTTGCCCAGCGACATCCGGATCAGCGGGCGGACCATCACCTCGAAGACCACGAGCGCACTCACCGGGTTGGCCGGCAGCAGGAAGACCGGAACACCATCGCGCCCGAGCGTTCCGAAACCCTGCACCGACCCGGGATGCATCGCGATTCGGGCGACCTCCATCTCCCCCAACTCGGCGAGGACCGCGCGCACGCCCTCTGCCGCGGCCCCGCCGACAGCGCCCGCGATCACCACGAGTTCCGACCGGCTCAGCTGTCCTTCAACCACGTCGCGCAGGATCTTGGGGTCGGCGTCGACGATGCCGACCCGGTTCACCTCGGCACCCGCATCGCGACCCGCGGCGGCCAGCGCATAGGAATTGACGTCATAGACCTGGCCGTTGCCGGGCGTCCGGGCGATGTCGACCAGCTCGCCGCCGACGGAAATGATCGTCAGCCGCGGCCGCGGGTGCACCAGTACGCGTTCGCGGCCCACCGCCGCCAGCAGTCCGACCTGCGCCGGCCCGATGATGGTGCCGGCACGCACCGCGACGTCACCGGGCTGCACGTCATCACCGGTACGACGCACATACGCGCCGGATCGCACACCGCGCAGGACCCGTACCCGCGACTCACCGCCGTCGGTCCAGCGCAGCGGCAGCACCGCATCGGCGAGAGTGGGCATGGGAGCACCGGTCTGCACCCGTGCGGCCTGCCGCGGCTGTAGCCGCGTGGGGGTGCGTTCACCAGCAGCGATGGTCGAGACCACAGGCAGGGTGACGTCGCTCTCGCCGCCGGAATCCGCGCCCATCACGTCGACGCTGCGCACGGCGTAACCGTCGATGGCGGCTTGATCGAATCCGGGCAGCGGCCGCTCGGTGACCACTTCTTCGGCACACATCAGGCCCTGCGCTTCGGCAATCGCCACCCGCACCGGCCGCGGCGCTACTGCAGCTGCCGTAACCCGGGCCTGCTGCTCCTCAACCGAACGCACAGCTCGCCTTTCTGCATACCTCGTACACCGTGGGTGACCGCATGCTCACGCATGTCGGGGCCAACCGTACCGCCGGTGTCAGGCGCTCAGCGCTCGGCAAGACCCAATCGCTCGACCAACCACCGCCGCAATTCCGGGCCGTAGTCGTCACGTTCCAACGCGAAGTCAACCGCAGCTTTAAGGTAGCCGCCGGGATTTCCCAGGTCGTGTCGGGATCCGCGGTGCACCACGACGTGGACGGGGTGGCCGTCCTCGATGAGCAGCGCGATGGCATCGGTCAGCTGAATCTCGCCGCCCACGCCCTTCTGCACGCGCCGCAGCGCGTCGAAGATGGCCCGGTCCAAGATGTAGCGGCCGGCCGCGGCGTAGGGCGACGGCGCATCCTCGGCCTTGGGCTTCTCCACCATGCCCTTGACGCGCAGCACATTCGGGTTGGCCGCGTCCGGGACGGTCTCGACGTCGAACACGCCGTAGGCGCTGATCTCGTCCTGCGGCACCTCGATGGCACACAACACGGAGCCGCCGCGCTTGGCGCGCACCTTCGCCATGGTCTCCAGCACGCCGGTCGGCAGCACCAGGTCGTCGGGCAGCAGGACCGCGATGGCGTCCTCGTCGGGCAGCAGCACCGGCTCGACGCAGCTGACGGCGTGCCCCAGGCCCAGCGGCTCGGCCTGCACGACCGACTCGACCTTGATCAACGCCGGCGCCCGCCGCACCTTCTCGAGCATCACGTGCTTGCCGCGCGCCTCGAGCGTTCCTTCGAGAATCAGGTCCTCGACGAAATGCGCAACGACGCCGTCCTTGCCTTCCGAGGTCACGATGACCAGGCGCTCGCCGCCGGCGTCAGCAGCTTCTGCAGCAACCAGCTCGATACCCGGGGTGTCGACGACCGGCAGCAACTCTTTGGGGACTGTCTTGGTGGCAGGCAGAAAACGCGTGCCCAGACCAGCCGCCGGGACCACCGCGGTGCGCGGCATCGGCACTGAAGGCTGTGTCGTCATTGTTCACACGATAACGGCATTGCCTCGATCTGCCCTACCAAGGTTCACCTTCCCGCAGCCGGCCGCAACGTCCACATGGCCGTTACCTGGACAGGTGTACAACACGTCGGGAGCAAATATGACACCGTGGTAGCCGTGAGCCCCGAGGCCGGCAAGCGCGAGTTGCGCAGCGAGATCCTGCGCCGACGACGCGCCCGGACATCGGCGCAGCGTCTGGCCGATGCCGATGCACTGGCCCGGTGGATACCCGATTTGGTCAGCTCCGGCGCAGTGGTCTGTGCCTACGTGCCGATCGGTACCGAGCCGGGTTCACTCGCGATGCTGGACGCCCTCGTGGACGCGGGCGCACAGGTGTTGTTGCCGGTGACGCGCCCCGACGCCCCGCTGAGCTGGGGCTGGTACCGGCGCGGACACCTCATCGAGGCGCAATTCGGGCTGCTGGAACCGCCCACCCCACATCTGCCGCCCGACGCGATCCGTCAGGCCGATGTGATCCTGATCCCCGCGCTGGGCGTCGACCGAACCGGCGTCCGGCTCGGCCGCGGCGCCGGTTTCTACGACCGCTCGCTGGCGCTGGCCGCGCCGGACGCACAGCTGGTCGCGGTGGTGTTTGACGACGACCTGCTGCCGGAGCTGCCCGCTGAACCGCACGACATCGCGATGACGCACGCCCTGACCCCGCGGACGGGCCTCGTCACGCTGGGAGTTTGAACCTGCGGAAGACAATCAGTCCTTGCCGCAGGTACATCCCGATCCGCAGTTGCAGTTTTCGCAGGTGCAGTCCGGGTTGTCACAGCCGCCCTTGGTCATGATGCGAGTCATGCACACAATGCTATGTGTCCTGCCGCCCTCCCGGAAGCAAATGGCCCCGCCACCAGGCCACAGGGGCCGCTGCCTCGGGAATGCCAGGCACCGAATAGCTGTTTTGGCACTTAAACCGGTAGAGTGCTAACAAGTTTGACGACCTCGGAGGTTTACGTGCCGACCTATTCCTACGCGTGTACCGAGTGCGACAACCGGTTCGACGCGGTGCAGGCCTTCAGCGATGACGCGCTGACCGAATGCCCCAAGTGCCAGGGCCGGCTGCGCAAGCTGTTCGGTTCCGTCGGCGTGGTCTTCAAGGGCAGCGGCTTCTACCGCACCGACAACCGCGATTCGAAGAGCTCCAGCACCGCGGCCGCACCGGCCAAGAGTGAGTCGAGCTCCAGTTCGTCGGACTCGTCGTCGTCTTCGTCGTCGTCATCCAGCTCGAACAGCACGACGTCGGCCGCACCGGCCGCTGCCGCGTCCAGCTGAGTTATCCACAGGCCGGAAGCCTCCGGACCTGTTTTTCCCGACCGAAATCCCTACCGTTACGGCATGGGGGATTCGCTCGACGCGCCACTACTCGGCCGACTGACACAGAAACTACGGCCCGACTGGGCCAGAACGGCCGCTGCACGCCGAGTCGCCGCCGGGCTACTCGTGCTCCTTGCGGCCGTCATCGAATTTCGGCCGGACCCCCGCGACGGGCAGGTCGCGGTCGTCATTGCCAAGCATGACCTATCCCCTGGCTCAGCATTGACCGCCGACGATGTCGTCGTCGAATCCCGTTCTGCACCAAGCATTCCCGACGGCGCACTGCGCGAATCGAGCGCCGCAGTGGGCTCGACACTGGCAGCGCCCGCGCGACGCGGCGAGGTCATCACCGACGTGCGGTTGCTGGGTTCCAGGCTGACGACTGCCGCAGCCGGACCCGATGCCCGCATGGTCCCATTACATCTGGCTGACGCCGCCCTACCGGATCTACTGCGCGCCGGTGACACGGTGGACGTCCTCGCCGGTCCGGAAAACGCCGGCGTCACAGCCGATCAGGCCGCAGCCGAAGTCATCGCCACCGATGCCAAGGTGGTACTGGTGTCCGAACGCCTCGCGTCGCCGACGAGCAACGACGAGCGCGTCGTGCTCGTCGTTCTGCCCAGGCACAGCGCCAATGCCGTCGCGGGCGCTGCGTTGCACCGGGCCATCACCGTCACCCTGCACTGATCGGCGAAATTTTCCGCGAGGCCGATTTCAATTTCGTCACTGGACAGTATCTGTTGCGATCGTCGGGCCGCCGACTCCTGCGCGAAGCCCCAGGCCAGCCTTACCGTTCCTGGGTACAGGTCGTATCACAGGGAGGGTACTCATGTTCAAGGGCTTCAAGGAATTCCTCGCCCAGGGGAACATCGTCGATCTGGCGGTCGCAGTCGTCATCGGCGCCGCGTTCACCACGCTGGTGAAGGCGTTCACCGACCAGGTGATCCAGCCGCTGATCGCGAGCATCGGCGCCGGCGGTGACCACTCGTACGGCGTGCTGCGCATCCATCTGCTCGGCGACAACTACATGGACCTGAACGCGGTCTTGAGCGCGGCGATCAACTTCGTCCTGGTCGCCGCCGTCATCTACTTCGTGGTTGTGCTGCCGTACAGCAAATTCCGTGCCGCCAAGGAAGACGCGATCAAGCAGGAAGTCGAACTGCTGACTCAGATCCGCGATCTGCTGGACAAGAAGTAGCGGATACGACGCGAAAACGACAAAGCCCCCGGCCAGTGGCCGGGGGCTTTGTCGTATGTCAGGTGGACCGCTCGGATCAGTTCATGTTCCAGGGTTCGCCATAGGTGGTGACGGAGTCGCCGGTCTTGGCGATCAGGCGGGCGAACGGACGCAGCAGCACGCCACCCGCGGCACCGGTCACAGTGCCGTGAGCGTTGGAGACCGCCACGCCGCCGGCCGGACCGGACACGTCCACCGAGAACGTCGCGACTTCCTGAATACCCGGGCCGTTGCCCAGGTCAGCGGAGATCGAGACACCCGGGAACAGGTTGGGCGTGATGATGCCACCATTACCAAAGCTCCCCATAGGGATGAGGAACGGGTTCACGTCGTCGAGCAGGATGTTCGGCGTCGTGTAGCTGAAGTTGATACCCACACCCAGCGACCAGGGGAAACCGATCTGGTAACCCAGCTCCAAAGTCCCACCGAACTCATCGCAACCCTTGCCGGCGCAGTTGTACTTCGCCCGACCCGAATGGAACCACTCACGCGTCAGCCGGTTGCGATCCAGGGGAAACACACCATTGAGGAACGTGTCCCACTGCTGCACCGTCAACGTCCGATCCTGACCATCAACCAGGCTCAGCTCATTATCGAGACCCGCATGGGACGTACCCGCTCCGAAAAACAGCGACGACACCCCGACCAGCAACACCACCAACGCACGACCGAACGCTGTCAATTTTCCCACTCCCGGGCTTGTTCTTCATAGTCAAATCCCGGCAAAACGACGGGCGGCGTTGGCTGACCGATTCGGTCTGTCAACGCCGCCCCAAAAGTACGTCGTCAGCTCTCAGTAGACGGGCCGTGCACCCTACTGATGCCCTTTTCAGGCCTAATTCATATTCCACGGTTCGCCGTAGGTGGTCACCGAGTCGCCGGTCTTGGCGATCAAGCGAGCGAACGGACGCAGCAGCACACCACCGGCAGCACCGGTCACCGTGCCGTGAGCATTCGAGACGGCGACCGCACCATGCGGACCGGAGACGTCGACCGAGAACGTCGCGACTTCCTGGATACCCGGACCGTTGCCCAGGTCAGCGGAAATCGACACACCCGGGAACAGGTTCGGCGTGATGATGCCACCGTTACCGAAGCTACCGAGAGGAATAACGAACGGGTTCACGTCGTCGAGCAGGATGTTCGGCGTCGTGTAGCTGAAGTTGATACCCACACCCAGCGACCACGGGAACCCGATCTGGTAACCCAGCTCCAAAGTCCCACCGAACTCATCGCAACCCTTGCCGGCGCAGTTGTACTTCGCCCGACCCGAATGGAACCACTCACGCGTCAGCCGGTTGCGATCCAGGGGAAACACACCATTGAGGAACGTGTCCCACTGCTGCACCGTCAACGTCCGATCCTGACCATCAACCGGGCTCAGCTCATTATCGAGACCCGCATGGGACGTACCCGCTCCGAAAAACAGCGACGCCAGCGCCGCTACCAGTGCCACCAGCACCCGACTGAATGCCTTCATGGTCCCCACTTTCCGGGTTTGACGATGTTCCATACAGAGCTCCGTGCATACGACGGGCGGCGCCGACAAGACCAGATGAACTGACCTGTCGACGCCGCCCCGAATGCGCCGTCGGCGCCCAGCATAAGCCCTAGGCGCTGCCGAAATGACCTAGTTCATGTTCCAGGGTTCGCCGTAGGTGGTCACCGAGTCGCCGGTCTTGGCGATGAGGCGAGCAAACGGACGCAGCAGCACCCCACCGGCAGCACCGGTCACCGTGCCGTGAGCATTCGATACCGCCACTCCACCGGCCGGACCGGACACGTCAACCGAGAACGTCGCGACTTCCTGGATACCCGGACCGTTGCCCAGGTCAGCGGAAATCGACACACCCGGGAACAGGTTGGGCGTGATGATGCCACCATTACCAAAGCTCCCCATAGGGATGAGGAACGGGTTCACGCCGTCGAGCAGGATGTTCGGCGTCGTGTAGCTGAAGTTGATACCCACGCCCAGCGACCAGGGGAAACCGATCTGGTAACCCAGCTCCAACGTGCCCGCGAACTCATCGCAGCCCTTGCCGGCGCAGTTGTACTTGGCCCGGCCCGAGTGGAACCACTCACGCGTCAACCGGTTGCGGTCCAAGGGGAAAACACCGTTGAGGAACGTGTCCCACTGCTGCACCGTCAACGTCCGATCCTGACCGTCGACCAGGCTCAGCTCATTGTCCAGACCCGCATGGGACGTACCTGCCCCGAGGAAAAGCGACGACAGCGCCGCTACCAGTGCCACCAGCACCCGACTGAATGCCTTCATGGTCCCCCACTCTCTGGGTTTGATCTTCCATATGAAGCTCCGCGCAGACGACGGGCGGCGCCGACAAAACCAGACGAACTGGTCTGTCGACGCCGCCCCGAATGCGTCGTCGGCGCCTAGCATACGGCCTAGGCGTGATCGGCTCTCACCTAGTTCATGTTCCAGGGTTCTCCGTAGGTGGTGACGCTATCACCGGTCTTGGCGATCAGGCGGGCGAATGGACGCAGAAGCACACCACCAGCCGCACCAGTCACAGTGCCGTGAGCGTTGGAGACCGCCACGCCGCCGGCCGGACCGGACACGTCCACCGAGAACGTCGCGACTTCCTGAATACCCGGGCCGTTGCCCAGGTCAGCGGAGATCGAGACACCCGGGAACAGGTTGGGCGTGATGATGCCACCATTACCAAAGCTCCCCATAGGGATGAGGAACGGGTTCACGTCGTCGAGCAGGATGTTCGGCGTCGTGTAGCTGAAGTTGATACCCACACCCAGCGACCAGGGGAAACCGATCTGGTAACCCAGCTCCAACGTGCCCGCGAACTCATCGCAGCCCTTGCCGGCGCAGTTGTACTTGGCCCGGCCCGAGTGGAACCACTCACGCGTCAACCGGTTGCGGTCCAAGGGGAAAACACCGTTGAGGAACGTGTCCCACTGCTGCACCGTCAACGTCCGATCCTGACCGTCGACCAGGCTCAGCTCATTGTCCAGACCCGCATGGGACGTACCTGCCCCGAGGAAAAGCGACGACAGCGCCGCTACCAGTTGTTGAGCGTCTCTGGGCGTGACGACCATGAGGCTTGGAGTCGTCGTTGATTCTGCCGATGCGGGGACGGGCTTTGGGGTGGGTTTGATCTTGGTGGTCTGCACCGTCAGTGTGACGAGGAACTGATGGGTGCACGGCGCCACCGCTGAATTCTTGGCAGATCTCTCCGGCGGCGCCGTGCGTAGTGCGAAAGGCACTGATGGTCACGGTAGAGGTCGATTCTGCGCGCGTCGAGTCACGGTTGGCCGCTGGGGAGTTGCGGTGTCCGTCGTGTGTGGGCGGGGTTCTGGCCGGGTGGGGCTATGCCCGTTCTCGTCGGGTGGTCGGGACGGCCGGGTCGGTGCGGCCGCGGCGGTCTCGATGCCGTACGTGTGCGGTGACTCATGTGTTGTTGCCGGTGACGTTGTTGCTGCGTAGGGCTTATGCCGCGGAGGTGATCTGGGAGGCGTTGGCTGCCAAGGCTGCCGGTGTGGGGCACCGCGGGATCGCGGCAAAACTCGGTGTCCCGGCGTGCACGGTGCGGGGGTGGCTGCGGGTCATCGCGGCTCGGGCCGAGGCGGTGCGGCACTGGTTCGTGACGATCGCGCTCACTGCGGGGGTGGATGTGTCGATCCCGAAGTCGACCGGCTCAGGGTGCGGGGATGTGTTGGCCGCGATCAGCACGGCGACCGAGGCGATCACTACACGGTTCGGGCCGGGGATGCTGCTCGGCGCGGTGACGGCTGCTGCGGTGGCTGTGGCTGGTAGCGGTGCTCGGCTGCTCTGTCGGGGGTGGCCACCGGCGTCGGTGGCGTGGTGATGCAACACCAGCTGCCTCTGCCGCGCGCGGTGGGAATGGTTCATCGTCGCGGGGATGGCTGCCCGGCAACGGGTTTGGGCGGCATCACTTGTTGAGGAGATGTTGGATTGACAAGCGAAGAGGCCAAGCGACGTGAACGTGCCCAGGCAGTGGGGTTGTTCCGGTATCAGTTGATCTGCCCGGCGCTCGATCCCGGACTATCGACCAAGGCTCGGGGTCGGCTGGTCCGCCAGATCGCCGCGCGGGAGCACACCGATCCGTTCGGGGCCCGGGTGCGCTACTCGCGTGACACTCTGGACCGTTGGATTCGCCGCTACCGGGCCGGCGGATTCGATGAGTTGATTCCCTCGCCCCGGTCGGTGGCCCCGCGTACCGATGCCGCGACCCTGGAGTTGGCGGCTGCACTCAAGCGGGAGAACCCGTCCCGCACCGCCGCCCAAGTCGCGCGGATCCTGCGGATCAGCGCGGGTTGGGCGCCCTCGGAATCGACGCTGCTACGCCATTTCCGCCGCTGCGAGCTGATCGGCCCGAACCTCGATGAACAGCCGGCGGTGTTCGGCCGGTTCGAAGCCGAAAACCCCAATGACCGCTGGACCGGGGACGCCCTGCACGGCCCCCGTATCGGCGGGCGCAAGACGTATCTGTTCGCTTTCATCGACGATCATTCCCGACTGCTGTGTGGGTATCGGTTCGGGTTCGCCGAAGACGCTGTGCGGCTCGGCGCTGCACTCGAGCCGGCGCTGGCCAGCCGCGGAGTCCCGGGCAGTGTCTATGTCGACAACGGCTCGGCGTTCGTGGATACCTGGCTGCTGCGGGCGTGCGCGAAACTGGGGATTCGGCTGGTGCATTCCACCCCGCACCGGCCCCAAGGACGGGGCAAGATCGAGCGGTTCTTCCGCACCGTGCGTGAGCAGTTCCTCGTCGAAATCACCGACAGTAGCGCCGAGGACCTGGCCGCGGCCGGCCTCGAGGCCCGCACCGCGCTCATCGAGCTCAACCGGTTGCTGACCGCGTGGGTAGAAACCGAGTACCACCAGCGGATTCATACCGAGACCGGGCAGTCCCCAGCCGATCGCTGGCAGCAGGGATGGTCCCGGCTGGGACGGACCCCGGCGATGCCGACCGCAGCTGATCTGACCGAGGCGTTTCTGTGGTCGGAATACCGGGTGGTGACCAAGACCGCGACAGTGTCGTTGCACGGCAACACCTTCCAGGTCGATCAAGGGTTGGTGGGACGCAAAGTGGAGTTGGTGTTCTCCCCGTTTGACCTAGAAACCGTCGAAGTGCGCTACCACGACACCAGTTACGGCAAAGCCCTGCCCCACAACATCACTCGACACGTCCATCCCAAGGCCCGGCCCGAAACTCCCGAGAATGCTGCGCCGCCGGCGACAGGGATCGACTATCTGCAGTTGACCGCGGCTATTCATCATGAGCAGATCCGCGCCGATCGGCGCATCGGCTACGACGCTCTCTTCGGCGCCCACACCCCCAAAGCCTGCGAACTACCGAGCATCACCGGCATCGACGACCAGGACGAGGCATCAGCATGAGTATCGAACGGCTGCAATCCTATTACGGCTTCACCCGGATGCCGTTCGGGCGGGGTTTGGCCCCGGCGATGCTGCACCGCCACCCCGGCCACGCCGAAGCCGTCGCCCGGATCTCCTGGTGTGTGGATCAGCACGCTATCGGAGTCATCACCGGAGAAGTCGGCGCCGGCAAGACTGTGGCGATCCGCGCCGCGACCGCCGCCCTGGATCCGGCGCGCCACGTCATCATCTACCTACCCAACCCCTCAGTCGGAGTACGCGGCATGCTGCACCACATCGTCACAGCACTGGGGCGGGTGCCCAGTTTCTACACCGCTACCCTGGCCCCGCAAGCCGCCGACGCGCTGGCCGCCGAGCACGCCGAACGCGGCCGAACCCCGGTCGTGGTCATCGATGAAGCTCACCTGCTCGACAACGCGCAAATGGAAGCCATCCGCATGCTCACCAACCACGACATGGACAGCGGGTCACCGTTCGCCGCGTTGCTGGTCGGACAACCCACCCTGCGTCAACGACTACGCCTGGGCGTGCTGGCCGCACTCGATCAACGCATCGCCGTGCGCTATGCCCTGGCCGGGATGACACCTGCCGATACCGCCGACTACATCGGCCATCACGCCAAGGTCGCCGGCCGCACCGACCCGCTGTTCTCCGACGACGCGATCACCGTGATCCACAACGCCGCACGCGGATACCCACGCGCAGTCAACAACCTCGCCCTACACGCCCTGACCGCCGCCTTCGCCGCCAAGACAGCGATCGTCGACGAGAAATCAGCTCGCATCGCCGTCACCGAAACCGGCCACGACTGAATCACTAACCACGCGACGTCACCGACCCGACGACGCCGTCACCGATCCGACCAAGGCCCTGCCCGCTCACGCGGGCAGGGCCTTCATCACTTCGACATCACCGGCAACGAGAATGACGCCATCCTTTGCACCCTCAGCGACGAGCAACACCAGTGCCACCAGCACCCGACTGAATACCTTCATATTCTCCCTAGCTCAGTAGGCGGTGCCAGCAAGCTGACCGCGCGACCGTCGCAAGACCTTCATGTGCGCCGTACAGGCGAACTTCACATGTTGCTCTTACCTATTGCTCATCGTTGACACGAGGAAGATATCGGCGTACGGACTGTCCGGCAATGCGAACGGCATAAAGACCGCGCATATATTCCCGATGCGGAAAAGTTTGCTGGGAACTCGCTGCACGCTGCGGCCGACCCTACTGGCCGGTTAGGCCGAAACAGGGCTGAAACATGGGCTCAACGAGGTCGCTGACCGGCGTAATCGCGAGTTAATGCGGTCTACGACGCACTGTCGGCGAAAGCCGGTGCTCAGGAATGGTGCGGCGGGACGTTTTCCCGTAGCCAGCGATCCCGGTCACCATCCGCGGACGACGACGGCTCGTTACATTCGTCCCGGGTGATGTCCGGTAACACGTCGCCGAACACCTTGTTAACTAAGTCGCGCGAGGGCTGTGTATCACTCATCACAGACCTCCCTTGGTGTGACTAAGATCACATTTTGCTGAAATGAATCGTTCAAGTTGGACGAACCTCATGACTGCTCCGTTCGACCGACCGCCCCGGCGGGGCTCAGCTATCAGATATCGAGGCTCGAGAGCTGCGCGATGATGTACGCCGCCAACGGCCCCAGCGTCGCCATGCCGTCACGCACCGACGCGCGGGAGCCCGCGATGTTGACCACCAGCGTGCTTCCCGAGACACCGGCCAGGCCGCGGGAGAGCCCCGCGTCCGAAACACCCGCGGCCAGGCCCGACGACCGCAGCGCCTCGGCGATACCGAGCAGCTCGCGATCGAGCATGGTGCGAGTGGCTTCCGGTGTGACATCACGGGGGCTGACGCCGGTGCCGCCGACGGAGATGACCAGGTCGACGCCACCGATCACTGCAGTGTTGAGGGCGTTGCGAATCTCGACCTCGTCGGCCGGGACCACGACGACACCGTCAACAAGGAAGCCGGCCTCACCGAGCAACTCGGTGACCAACGGGCCGCTGTGATCCTCTTCGCCGTGCGCGGTCCGGTCATCCACGACCACGACGAGTGCGCGCCCGGCCAATTCCCCTGCCTGTTCCATGCCTGTCACCGTATATCCCGCCTCTGACATCGAACTCGGCCCTGCACTCATCACTGTTGCGCCTTTCCCAGGGTCACCTGAACGGTCTGCGGTTTGCCCGCGGTGTCGAGGTAGGTCAACGTGACCTTGTCGCCGGGCGCCTTCGAGCGCACGGCGGCCACCAGCGCGTCGGCGCTGCTGATCACCCGGTCGTCCACCTTGGTCACCACCACACCACTCGGCAGACCGGCCGACTGCGCCGCCCCACCGTTGGTGACGTCGACGATCTTGGCCCCGTCGATGGCCTTGTCATTACCCACCTGCACGCCGAGCGACGCATGGCTGGCGATGCCGTTCTTGATCAGCTCGTCGGCGATGCGCTTGGCCTGGTCCACCGGAATCGCGAAGCCCAGGCCGATCGAACCGCTCTGCGACTGGCCGGAATCCCCACCGAGCGTCGCGATCGCCGAGTTGATGCCGACAAGTTCGCCGCTCATGTTGACCAGCGCGCCACCAGAGTTGCCGGGGTTGATCGCGGCGTCGGTCTGGATGGCGTCCAGCACGGTGTTCTGGTTCTTGGCGTCGCCGCCGGCGGCGACGGGGCGATTCAGCGAGCTGATGATGCCCTCGGTCACCGTGCCCTGCAGACCCAGCGGCGAACCGACGGCCACCACCTGCTGGCCCACCACCAGGTTGGACGACGATCCCAGCGAGATGGGCGTCAGGCCCGAGACGCCCTTGGCCCGCACGACTGCGATGTCACTGCTCGGATCCGTCCCGACGATCTGGAACGTCGCGGTGCTACCGGTGTTGAACGTGACCTTGGTCTGCACCGGCGGAGCCCCGGGCGGCGGGGCGTCTTTGGCACCGGCCACCACGTGGTTGTTGGTGAGGATGAGCCCGTCGGCGGACAGGATGATGCCCGAGCCCTCCTCGGAGGCCCGGCCCATGTCGGTCTCGAGTTTCACGACACTGGGCACCACCTTGGCGGCGACCTGCTCCACCGAACCGATCGGCGCATTCCCGGCGTGCTGTCCGCGCGCCGAACCGCCCAACGAGGTCGAGCTGCTCGAGTAGTCGGGCTGCGCCAGCATCACGATGCCGCCGCCGATACCCGCGGACACCAGTGCCACCGCCGCCATACCGGCGATCAGAGGCCCTGTGCGGGAACGGTTTTGCGGCCGGGGCGCGATCGAAGGCCGACCGTTCGGCGACCCGTTGCGGTACGGGTCGTACGGCTGCGAGCCGTACTGGCCCGTCGAGTACTGGCCGGTGGTGTACGAACCGGTCTGCTGCGGCCCCGTCTGGTACTGACCGGTCGAGTAACTGCCCGTGGGGTACTGCCCGGTGTTCTGCTGCTGGCCGGCGTAGCGCCAGTCGTATGACGACCCCTGCTGCGGCGACGCGCCGTAGCCGGGCGCGGACTGATAGGAATCAGGACGCCGACCGGACTCGGGCTGCTGCGAGTACCTCGGGTGATTCGTCATTACTGGTCGACACTCTTCCTGTATTTCCGCTTTCGTTGCCGGGACAACGAACGACATGACCTGACGGTGCCCTTTCGGGCTGAGAATCCACTGAGACACCACAGGCCGCACCCTAGACTTCCTCCCCCGTCCGGGCAGGTTCATTTTCCGTGGTCACGCCCGTTACGTCCAGCCCAGAGGGTCGGTGTGTTGCGGTCACGCCCGAGGGCCGTCCCGGCAACACGAGATGGATCGACGTGCCCGGCGGCGACCCGCCCGGCACGGTGTCCTCGATCCGCAGTGCGCCACCATGTTTGAGCACAACCTGCTTGACGATGGCCAGCCCGAGACCGGAACCGGGCATCGCCCGTGCCGTCGTCGACCGGTAGAAGCGCTCGAACACCAGCGCCCGCTCCTGCGGCGGGATACCCGGCCCCCAGTCGGACACCACGAGCTCGGCGTGCGTCGGATTGATGCGCCCGAGCCGGACCACCACCACCGAGCCGGCCGGACTCCACTTGGCGGCGTTGTCGAGCAGGTTCAGCACCGCCCGGGACAACCCGGCCCCGTCGCCGTACACCTGCCATCCGGCGATGTCGACGTCGAAGTCAATGTCGTTGCGGCGGCGGCGAACTCGTTCCAGACTGCGCTCGACGACCTCGGCCATCTCGACGGGCTCGTGGACCGTCACCGCGGCGTCGTCGCGGGTCAGGTCGACCAGGTCGCCGACGAGGGTGGACAGCTCCTCGATCTGGGCGATGACGTCGGACTGCAGGCCCGCCATCTCCTCCTCGGGGAACGGCGGCGCGCCGGGTGCCATGGCCGCCATCAGCAGTTCGACATTGGTCCGCAGCGACGTCAGCGGTGTGCGCAATTCGTGACCGGCGTCGGACACCAACCGGGCCTGCCGGTCTCTCGACTCGGCGAGCGCCCGCAACATCATGTTGAAAGCCTCTGTCAGCCTGGCCAATTCGTCATTGCCGTACACCGGGATGGGGCGCAGATCATCGGTGCGGGCCACGCGTTCGGTGGCCTCGGTCAACCGGGCCACGGGTCTCAGCCCGGTCCGCGCGACCGTGCCACCGGCGATCGCGGCGACGGCCATGCCGATTCCACCCACGATGAGCAAAATGGTGCCCAGCCGTTTGAGCACCTGGCTGGTGGGCCAGAGATTCTTCGAGATCAGCAGCGAGTTACCCGACTGCAGATGCACCGCCAGCACGCGCTGATAGTTGGTGGTGCGCAACGACATCAGCAGCTTGCCGGCGATGACGTCCTTCTCGGGCGTCCCGAGCGGCAGCGTCTGCCCCTGCTGATTCGCGGTGTAGATCGACTGGCCCGGGATGACGTACATCGCGTTGACGTCCGAGTAGGCGGTGCCCTCGATGGCCTTGCCGGGGTCGACGGCCAGGGAACCGCTCTCGATGAGCAGTTGCGCGCGGCTGTGCAGCTGGTTGTCGATGTCGCCGTACAGCGCCTTCGACACCACGACGTACACCGCGACCGACATGAGGACGACGACCATCGCCACCATCGACATCGCGAGCAGCATCACGCGCCATTTCAGCGACACCGAACTGGCGTCGTGTTGCACCGTGCCGTCCGGCGTCGTCGCCGGCATCTGCGGCACTTCCCGCATCTTCCGATCCACGGTTGCGCGAAGCTTGTCGAGCATCAGGGTGGCGTCTCACGCAGCACGTAACCCACGCCGCGCACGGTATGGATCAGGCGTGGTTCTCCCTCGGCCTCGGTCTTGCGGCGCAGGTACCCGACGTAGACCTCGAGGGCATTGCCCGACGTCGGAAAATCGAAGCCCCACACCTCTTCGAGGATCCGGCTGCGGCTGAGTACCCGGCGCGGGTTGTGGATGAGCATCTCGAGCAGCGAGAACTCGGTGCGGGTCAGGCTGATCGACCGGGACCCCCGGGTGACCTCGCGGGTCACCGGATCGAGGCTGAGGTCGGAAAACGTCAACGCCGCCGACTCGGCGCCGTCGGCGGGGCCGGTACGGCGGAGCAGGGCCCGCATCCGGGCCAGGAGCTCCTCGAGCGCGAAAGGCTTCGGCAGGTAATCGTCGGCACCGGCGTCGAGGCCGGCCACCCGCTCATCGATCGAGTCACGGGCGGTCAGCATCAGCACCGGAAGGTCGTCACCGCTGCTGCGCAGCTGACGGCAGACACCGCGCCCATCCAGCCGGGGCATCATGTCGTCGAGCACGACAGCGTCGGGCCGGTCGCTGGAGATGCGCTCCAGCGCCTCGACACCGTCTTGCGCCAGTTCGACCGAGTACCCGTTGAAAGTCAGTGACCGACGCAGTGATTCGCGTACAGCGCGGTCATCGTCGACTACAAGGATTCGCACAGGCACAGTCTCACCCCACCGTCTGAGAGCGGACTGAGAAGACGCGCCACGCGGGCGCGAGAAAAACCGTCAGTCGGTTCAGGCGCGGCGGTCGAGGTCGATCAGACCCAGACGCGCGGCCTTGAGCAGGCGACGCGGCACCTTGTGTGCCTGACCTGCGACGTTCACGTTGACCAGGCCAGTGGCCTCGGCCTTCCACTGCGCGCGACGGCTACGGGTGTTCGAGCGCGACATCCTGCGCTTGGGCACAGCCATGATGTGCACCTCTCTGACTAAACGGAATTGCTTGCGGTCGGCCGCGTCGCGAACAAATAGGGCCTGGGGGCGCTCTATTGCTTCTCGCGTGCGCAGCGATTGCACCTCAGGATAGCCGTCGACCTGCGTAGGCTCCAAAACGTCGCCCCAACCGGGCAACACGCAACCCCCAGCCCCCTTGACTCGGTACCGCTAGTACCGACTAACCTCCCTACCGGTTGGTTGAACGACGGGAGTGTGTGTGACATCACCAGCAGTCCGGATCGGTAACTGCTCAGGGTTCTATGGCGACCGGCTGGCGGCGATGCACGAGATGCTCGCCGGGGGTGAGCTGGACTACCTGACCGGCGACTACCTCGCCGAGCTGACCATGCTGATCCTCGCGCGGGACCGGGCCAAGAACCCCGACCTCGGCTACGCCAAGACCTTCCTGCGTCAACTGGAGCAGTCCCTGGGCCTGGCCCTGGACAAGGGCGTGAAGATCGTCGCCAACGCCGGCGGCCTCAATCCGGCCGGCCTGGCAGCAGCGGTACGCGCCCTGGCCGACAAGCTCGGGCTGTCGGTCAACGTGGCACACGTCGAGGGCGACGACCTCGTGGCGCGCGCCGGCGAGCTCGGCTTCGGCACCCCACTGTCCGCCAACGCCTACCTCGGCGCGTGGGGCATCGTGGACTGTCTGAAGTCCGGCGCCGACGTCGTCGTCACCGGCCGGGTCACCGACGCCTCGGTGATCGTCGGACCGGCCGCCGCGCACTTCGGCTGGACCCGAACCGACTACGACGCGCTCGCCGGCGCGATCGCCGCCGGCCATGTCATCGAATGCGGCACTCAGGCCACCGGCGGCAACTTCAGCTTCTTCACCGAGATTCCCGACCTCATCCGCCCCGGTTTCCCGTTGGCGGAGATCTCCGCGGACGGGTCGTCGGTGATCACCAAGCACCCCGGCACCGGGGGACGCGTCAGCGTCGACACCGTCACCGCGCAGCTGTTGTACGAGATCACCGGCGCGCGCTATGCCAATCCCGACGCGACCCTGCGGGTCGACTCGCTGGAGCTGACGGCCGACGGGCAGGACCGCGTCCGCATCTCCGGCGTCCGCGGCGAGGCGCCGCCGCCCACGTTGAAGGTGTCGCTCAACAGCATCGGCGGCTTCCGCAACGCGGCGTCGTTCATCCTCACCGGCCTCGACATCGAGGCGAAGGCAGACCTGCTGCAGCGCCAACTGGAGGCCGCCATCACCGAGCGTCCGGCCGAGTTGCAGTGGACGCTGGCGCGGACCGACCATCCCGACGCCGACACCGAGGAGCGGGCCAGCGCCCTGCTGCACTGCGTGGTGCGCGACCCGGACCCGAAGAAGGTCGGCCGCCAATTCTCCGCGGCGGCAGTCGAACTCGCGCTGGCCAGCTACCCGGGCTTCACCACCACCGCACCCCCGGGCGACGGCCAGGTGTACGGCCTGTTCAAGCCGGGCTACGTCGACGCGGCCCTGGTGCCACACGTGGCGGTGCTGGCCGACGGCACCCGGACGGACATCGCGCCGTCCGCCGAGACGGTGGCGCTGGGACCGGTCGGCGATCCGGCCCTGCCGGAACCGCTGCCCGCCGGACCGGCCCGTCGCGCGCCGCTGGGCACCATCGCCGGGGCCCGCAGCGGCGACAAGGGCGGGTCCGCCAATGTCGGCGTCTGGGTGCGCACCGATCCCCAATGGCGTTGGCTGGCAAACACTTTGACGGTCGAGAAGCTTCGCGAGCTGCTGCCCGAATCCGCCGAGCTGCCCGTGACGCGACACCTGCTGCCCAACTTGCGCGCCATCAACTTCGTCATCGAGGGCATCCTCGGCGAAGGCGTCGCGTACCAGGCCCGATTCGATCCCCAGGCCAAGGGCCTCGGGGAATGGCTACGAACCCGTCATCTCGACATCCCGGAGGAACTGTTTTCGTGAGCATATGGACCACGCCCGAACGTGACGCACTGCGAAAGACCGTGCGCGCGTTCGCCGAACGCGAGATCCTCCCCCACGTCGACGAATGGGAGCGCAGCGGCGAGCTGCCCCGCTCGCTGCACGAGGCAGCCGGTGCGGCCGGCCTGTTGGGCGCCCAGGCACCCGAATCCGTCGGCGGTGGCGGCGGCGACGGCGCCGACGCCGTGATCGTCTGTGAGGAACTGCATTACGCCGGTGTGCCCGGCGGCGTCTTCGCGTCGCTGTTCACCTGCGGCATCTCCACGCCGCACATGATCGCCTCCGGCGATCAGCGACTGATCGACACCTACGTGCGACCGACGTTGCAGGGCAAGATGATCGGTTCACTGGCCATCACCGAGCCCGGTGGCGGCTCGGACGTCGGGCACCTGACCACGCGCGCCGACCGTGACGGCGACGACTTCATCATCAACGGCGCCAAGACCTACATCACCTCGGGTGTGCGCGCCGACTACGTGGTGACGGCGGTACGCACCGGCGGCCCAGGCGCGGCGGGTGTTTCGCTGATCGTCGTGGACAAGGACACGCCGGGCTTCACCGTCAGCCGCAAGCTGGAGAAGATGGGCTGGCGCTCGTCGGACACCGCAGAGCTGTCCTACGTCGACGTCCGCGTCCCGGCCACCAACCTGGTCGGGCCCGAGAACTCCGGCTTCCTGCAGATCGCCGGCGCCTTCGTCTCCGAGCGGGTCGGGCTTGCCGCGCAGGCATATGCGAGCGCGCAGCGCTGCCTGGACCTGACCGTGCAGTGGTGCCGGGACCGCGAGACGTTCGGCCGGCCGCTGATCACGCGGCAGTCGGTGCAGAACACCCTCGCCGAGATGGCACGGCGCATCGACGTCGCCCGGGTCTACACACATCACCTGGTGGAGCGGGAGCTCGCCGGGGAGACGAACCTCATCGCCGAAGTGTGCTTCGCCAAGAACACCGCCGTCGAGGCCGGTGAGTGGGTGGCCAACGCAGGCGTCCAGTTGTTCGGCGGCATGGGCTACATGGCCGAGTCGGAAATCGAGCGGCAGTACCGCGATATGCGCATCATCGGCATCGGCGGTGGCACCACCGAGATTCTCACCTCGCTGGCCGCCAAGACGTTGGGATTCCAGTCATGACCGCGCTCAAATCCACCCTCAATTCCGCGGCGGCCGGTTACACCGAGGCTGCCGCGGCGATGACGGCCAAGCTCGCGGAGCTGGATGCCGAGCACGCCAAGGCGCTGGCCGGTGGCGGCGCGAAATATGTTGACCGCCACCATGCCCGCGGCAAGCTGACCGCGCGCGAGCGCATCGAACAACTCGTGGATCCGGACTCGCCGTTCCTGGAGCTCAGTCCGCTGGCCGCGTGGGGTAGCGACTTCGTCGTCGGCGCCAGCCTTGTCACCGGCATCGGTGTCGTCGAGGGCGTCGAGTGCCTGATCGTCGCCAACGATCCGACCGTCAAGGGCGGCACGAGTAACCCGTGGACGCTCAAAAAGATCCTGCGCGCCAACCAGATCGCCCGCGAGAACCGGCTGCCGGTGATCTCGATGGTCGAGTCGGGCGGCGCGGATCTGCCCACGCAGAAAGAAATCTTCATCCCCGGCGGCGCGATGTTCCGCGACCTGACCCGGCTGTCGGCCGAGGGCATCCCGACCATCGCATTGGTGTTCGGCAACTCGACCGCCGGCGGCGCCTACATCCCCGGCATGTCCGATCACGTGGTGATGATCAAGGAACGATCCAAGGTGTTCCTGGCCGGCCCGCCGCTGGTCAAGATGGCCACGGGCGAGGAGTCCGACGACGAATCCCTCGGCGGCGCCGAAATGCACTCCCGCACATCGGGACTCGGCGACTACTTCGCACAGGACGAGCTCGACGCCATCCGCATCGGCCGGCGCATCGTGGCCCGGCTGAACTGGCGCAAGCAGGGCCCGACGCCGGCGCCGGTGGTGCCGCCGCTCTATCCGGAAGACGAACTGCTCGGCATCGTCGGCGCCGATCTGCGCATCCCGTTCGATCCGCGCGACGTCATCGCCCGCATCGTCGACGGCTCGGACTTCGACGAGTTCAAGCCGCTGTACGGCTCGTCACTGGTGACGGGCTGGGCCAACCTGTGGGGCTACCCGGTCGGCATCCTGGCCAACGCGCGCGGCGTGTTGTTCAGCGAGGAGTCCCAGAAGGCCACGCAGTTCATCCAGCTGGCCAACCGGTCCGACACACCATTGTTGTTCCTGCACAACACAACCGGCTACATGGTCGGCAAGGCGTACGAGGAAGGCGGGATGATCAAGCACGGCTCGATGATGATCAACGCCGTCTCCAATTCGAAGGTGCCGCACATCTCGCTGCTCATCGGTGCCTCCTACGGCGCCGGCCACTACGGCATGTGCGGCCGGGCCTACGACCCCCGGTTCCTGTTCGCCTGGCCCAGCGCGAAGTCCGCGGTGATGGGCGGAGCGCAGCTGGCCGGCGTGCTGTCCATCGTCAGTCGCGCGGCCACCGAAGCCCGCGGCGGCCAGGTCGATGAAGCCGCCGATGCCGCATTGCGTGCCGCCGTCGAAGCGCAGATCGACGCCGAATCACTGCCGGCGTTCCTGTCCGGCCGGCTCTACGACGACGGCATAATCGACCCCCGCGACACCCGCACCGTGCTGGGAATGTGCTTGTCCGCCATTGCCAATGCGCCGATCGAGGGGACGTCGAATTTCGGCGTCTTCCGGATGTGAGGAGCCTTCCGATGAGCGCTTGCGCGAAGAGCAGAGGACACAGTTCATGATTCGTAAGGTTCTCGTCGCCAACCGCGGCGAAATCGCCCGCCGCGTGTTCGCCACCTGCCGCCGGCTCGGCATCGGCACCGTCGCGGTGTACACCGACCCCGACGCGGCCGCCCCGCACGTCGCCGAGGCCGACGACCGGGTGCGGCTCGAGGGTCGCACCGGTTATCTCGACGCCGCACAACTGATCGCCGCGGCCAAGGCCTCGGGCGCCGACGCGATTCACCCCGGCTACGGATTCCTCTCGGAGAACCCCGATTTCGCGGCCGCGGTGCAGGATGCCGGGCTGACGTGGATCGGTCCGCCGGTGGCGGCCGTGCAGGCCATGGGCTCCAAGATCGAGGCCAAGAAGCTGATGTCGGCGGCCGGCGTTCCGGTGCTGACCGAGTTGGACCCCGACACCGTCACCGCCGACCAACTGCCGGTCCTGATCAAGGCGTCGGCCGGCGGCGGTGGCCGTGGTATGCGCATCGTCCGCGAATTGTCGGCGCTGCCAACTGAAGTCGCGGCGGCGCAGCGCGAGGCCCAGTCCGCGTTCGGCGATCCGACGGTGTTCTGCGAGCGCTATCTGGCCAGCGGCCACCACATCGAGGTACAGGTGATGGCCGATGCCCACGGCACGGTGTGGGCCGTCGGCGAACGCGAGTGCTCCATTCAGCGGCGGCACCAGAAGGTCATCGAGGAAGCGCCGTCCCCGCTCGTGGAGCGGATGCCGGGCATGCGCGCCAAGCTGTTCGAGGCGGCCCGACTGGCGGCCACCGCGATCGGGTACACCGGTGCCGGCACCGTCGAGTTCATGTCGGACGCGAACGGCGACTTCTTCTTCCTGGAGATGAACACCCGCCTGCAGGTCGAGCACCCGGTCACCGAGGAGACCACCGGACTGGATCTGGTCGAACTGCAATTGGACGTGGCCGACGGTGGTGCGCTCGCAGCGGAACCGCCCGCGACGCAAGGACATTCGATCGAGGCCCGGCTCTACGCCGAGGATCCGGCCAAGGACTGGCAGCCGCAGGCCGGCACGGTGCACCGATTCGAGGTACCGGGTGTGCGGACCGAGTTCAGCCTTTTGGGTCGGGCCGGAACGCGCGTCGACTCCGGCATCGTCGACGGTTCGGTGGTGTCGGTGTTCTACGACCCGATGCTGGCCAAGGTGATCTCGTTCGCGCCGACGCGCGACCGGGCCGCGGCGATCCTCGCCGATGCGTTGTCCCGCGCGCGCATCCACGGTCTGCGCACCAACCGCGACCTGTTGGTGAATGTGTTGCGGCACCCCGCGTTCCTGGCCGGTGACACCGACACCGCGTTCTTCGACACACACGGCCTGGCCGAACTGGCGGCACCGGCGGACACCGACGTCGCGCTGGCCGCCGTCGCCGCGGCCCTGGCCGATGCGGCACACAACCGCGCCACGGCAACGGTTTTCGCCGCGGCACCGAGTGGTTGGCGGAACCTCGCGTCGGGCTACCAGAGCCGTACGTACAGTGACGCGGCCGGCGCCGAACACCAGGTGCGGTACCGATACGCGCGCGCCGGCGTCGAGCTGCCCGACCGCGACGACGTCACCGTCGTGACCGCCGATCCCACTCGAGTGGTGTTGTCGGTCAACGGAGTTGAACGTTCGTTCGACGTCGCCCGATACGGTGCCGACGTTTTCGTCGACTCCCCCGCCGGTGCCGTCCACCTCGTGGCCCAGCCGCGATTCCCGGACCCGGACGCGGCGGTCGCGCAGGGCTCGCTGCTGGCGCCGATGCCCGGACTCGTGGTCCGGGTCGGTGCGGCCATCGGTGACTCGGTCACCGCCGGCCAGCCCCTGATCTGGCTGGAAGCCATGAAGATGGAACACACCATCGCCGCACCGGATTCCGGTGTGCTCACCGAACTCAACGTGCAACCCGGCCAACAGGTCGATGTCGGCGCTGTGCTGGCCCGGGTCGAAACCCCAGAAGGAGAATGACCATGTCTTTCATCGAATCCGACGAGCGCAAGGCGCTCCGCGAGGCCGTCGTCGCGATGGCCTCGAAGTTCGGCCAGGACTACTTCCTGGAGAAGGCCCGCGCCGGCCAGCACACCGACGAATTGTGGGCCGAGGCAGGCAAGCACGGCTTCCTGGGCGTCAACATGCCCGAGGAGTATGGCGGTGGCGGTGCCGGCATGTACGAGCTGAGCCTGGTCATGGAAGAGATGGCCGCCAACGGCTGTCCGCTGCTGATGATGGTGGTCTCGTCGGCCATCAACGGCACCATCATCTCCAAGTACGGCACCGAAGATCAGAAGAAGCGCTGGGTGCCGGGTCTCGCGGACGGCTCGCTCACCATGGCCTTCGCGATCACCGAACCCGACGCCGGCTCCAACAGCCACCGCATCACCACGACGGCGCGCCGCGACGGCGGCGACTGGATCCTGTCCGGCCAGAAGGTCTTCATCTCGGGCATCGACCAGGCCGACGCCGTGCTGGTCGTCGGGCGCACCGAGGACCACAAGACCGGCAACCTCAAGCCGGCACTGTTCGTGGTCCCAACCGATGCACCGGGCCTGAGCTGGACCAAGATCGAGATGGAGATCATCAGCCCCGAGAGCCAGTTCCAGGTGTTCCTGGACGAGGTGCGGCTGCCCGCCGACGCGCTCGTCGGCTCCGAGGACGCCGCGATCGCGCAGCTGTTCGCGGGCCTGAACCCGGAGCGGATCATCGGTGCGGCCATGGCCGTCGGCACCGGTCGACTCGCGATCCGCACCGCGACCGAGTACGTCAAGACCCGTCAGGTCTGGAAGGTGCCGATCGGTTCGCACCAGGGCATCTCGCACCCGCTGGCTCAGATCCACATCGAGCTCGAGCTGGCCAAGCTGATGATGCAGAAGGCCGCCACGCTGTACGACGCCGGTGACGACTTCGGTGCCGCCGAAGCCGCCAACATGGCCAAGTACGCCGCAGGCGAGGCCTCGGTCCGCGCGGTCGACCAGGCCGTGCAGTCGCTCGGCGGCAACGGCCTGACGAAGGAGTACGGCATCGCCGCCGCGGTCACGGCGTCGCGACTGGCGCGCATCGCTCCGGTCAGCCGTGAGATGGTGCTTAACTTCGTGGCGCAGACCTCGCTGGGTCTGCCGCGCTCGTACTGACAGGAAAGTCTCATGACCGCACTGGTCCACTACTCCGTCGAAAACGGTGTCGCCCGGCTGACGCTGGACTCACCGCACAACCGCAATGCGATGTCGACCGCGCTGGTGGACCAGTTGCGGCAGGGCCTCACCGATGCTGCGGACGATCCGGGCGTGCGGGTCGTGGTGCTCGGCCACACCGGCGGCACGTTCTGCGCCGGGGCCGATCTGAGTGAAGCCGCGGGTCGCGACCCCGGCGACCTGGCCACCGCGCGGGCGCTGGAGGCCGCCGGGTTGCTGCGGTCGATTCTGGAGCTGCCCGTTCCGGTGATCGCCGCGATCGATGGTCACGTCCGCGCCGGCGGCATGGGGTTGATCGGGGCCTGCGACCTCGTGGTCGCGGGCACCGCCAGTACCTTCGCCCTCACCGAGGCCAGGATCGGCGTGGCGCCCTCGATCATTTCGCTGACGCTGCTGCCGAAGATGACGGCCCGCGCGGCCGGTCGCTTCTTCGTGACAGGCGAGAAGTTCGGCGCCGAGGAAGCCGAACGCATCGGCCTGGTGACCGTCGCGACTAATGACGTACCGGCGACCGTGGCGCAGCTGACGGACGAGATCACCAAGGGTTCACCGCAGGGTCTGGCCGCATCCAAGGCACTGACCACGGCGTCGATCCTGGCCGATTTCGACCGCGACGCCGAGAAGCTGGCCAATCAGTCGGCGCAGCTGTTCGTCTCCGACGAGGCCCGGGAAGGCATGATGGCCTTCCTCCAGAAGCGGCAGCCGAACTGGAATAAGTGATCCATATCCCGTAACGGATGGGACATCGATGCGGCCACAGTTTGCCTCAACAGCCTTGCAAGTCGCTGTGATCGTCGTAGGCTCGAGTTGATGAGCACCCCAGGTTCGCGCGCACAGATGCGCGCCGCCGATACCGACCGGATCCAGGTCGCTCACCTCCTCAGCGATGCGGCCGCGCAGGGCCGGCTGCCGATGTCCGAGTACGAAGACCGGCTGAACCGCGCTTATTCCGCGCAGACGTACGCCGAACTGTCGAAGCTGAGCGCCGACCTGCCGTACATCACCACCGCGCCGTGGGAAACGGGCGGCGAATGCCATCCCGCGCCCTCGACGCTGCTGCTGGCGATCATGAGCGGATTCGAGCGCCGGGGCCGCTGGAACGTGCCGCAGCGGCTGACGTCGTTCTCACTCTTCGGTGGCGGTGTCATCGATCTGCGCTACGCCGATTTCACCTCACCGGACGTCGAGATCCACTCCTACTCGATCTTCGGCGGGCAGACCATCCTGCTGCCGCCCGAGGTCAACGTCGACGTGCACGGCGTCGGTGTCATGGGCGCTTTCGACCACCTCGGTCAGCAGGGCACCCCCGGCGCCCCGCGCGTCACCATCCGCGGCTTCTCACTGTGGGGCCGCGTCGGCATCAAGTCCAAGAAGCGCAAGCCCCCGCCCGCCGACTAGCCGCCAACTCCCCTTCCCGCGAGCGGCCGTGTTTGTACCCCGACGCGCCGTATCTCGCGTGCATTTTCGGCCCGCTCGCGGGCGACGAGCGTGCGTGTCTGCCACCAACACGCCGTCGTAGGCGTGCAATTTCGTCACGCTCGCGGCCGACGAGAGTCCGCCTCCTGCACGGGTTCGGCGGCGTGTCGCGGTACAGACACGGCCGCTCGCGGAAGGTGGTCAGCGACGAAGGTGGTCAGCGACGACTGGGTCAGCGACGACGCCGCCGCGAGCGCAGGTAGTCACCGACCACCGCGGCGCCCAATCCGTCGAGTTCGGGCACCACGACGCGGCCTTCGACGCGGCGAGCCACCTGGTCGATGAAGCGCGCCAGGCCGGGATCGCTGCCCAACCGGAAGATCGTGATCTGCGCCCCCAGCCGGGCCACCTCGTCGAAGCTGCGCACCGTGAAGGCGATGGTGCGTGGGTGCGGCGGGTAGTCGAAGAACGTCTCGGTCCCGTTGCGGTACTGCTCGAGGTGCGCCGTCGGCTCGCCGTCGGTGACGACGAGGACGACCGGCTGTGCGTTGGGATGACGCCGCAGATGCCGGCCGGCGAGCAACAGCGCGTGGTGCAGGTTGGTGCCCTGCTCGTAGACGCCTTCCAGCCCCGTCAGTTCGGCCGCCGACACGGTGCGGGCATGCCGGCCGAAAGCGATGATCTGCAACGCATCTGACCGGAACCGGGTGCTCACCAGGTGGTTGAGCGCCAGGGCGGTGCGCTTCATCGGGAGCCACCGGTTCTCCATGACCATCGAGAACGAGGTGTCCACCAACAGCGCCACCACAGCCTGGGTGCGGGTCTCGGTCTCCGAGATCTCCACATCGTCGACGGTGATCCGCAGGGGCCCGTCGTCGCGTGTGCCCGCCTGCCGCAGTACCGCGTTGGTCAAGGTACGGGTGACGTTCCAGGGCTCGGTGTCGCCGAACTGCCACGGCCGGGTGGCGCCGGTCAGTTCGCCGGCGGCACCGGCGCGACGGGTGTCCCGCTCGCCGTGGCGGCCGGAAAGCTGTTGTGCCACATCGCGGAGCGCCGCCTGTCCCAGCTGGCGCATGGCCTTCGGCGACAACCGCCACTGTCCGTCGGAACCGCGGTCCAGGAAGCCCTGGTTCATCAGGGTGCGTTCCAGTTCGGCCAGGGCGCGGGCGTCGACGGCGGCCTCGTCGCCAAGTTGCCGGGCGAGCATGTCCAGGTCGACATCGTCCATCTGGGCACCGGCGTAGCTCTGCGAAAGCTGTTCTGCCAGTTGCTCCAGTTCGGCAATGTCTTCCATCGCCTGCGCGGCCTCCCCTATGCCCAGCGGGTTGTTTCCGCTGAAATTGCGCTCGCCGGTCCAGTCCTCCCCCGGGCGGGCGGCCTGCAGGTTGGCGTCGAGCCGATCGAGCGCGTTCATCAACGACGGCGATCCGAATGCCTGCTGCGCCAACGCATCCAGCTCGGCGCGTTGATCGGGCGACAGGCTGTTGCGGAACCGCTGCGCGGCGGCGGCACGCTTGGCCAGGGAGTCCAGCAGCTCGTCGACGTTCTGCGGGTTCTCCGGGAAGAACTGGCCGTGCTTGGCCATGAAATCCTGGAAATCCTGTTGGGTGTCTTCGCCGTTGGCGTGCTTCTCCAGCAGGTTGTTCAGGTCGTCGAGCATGTCGTTGACGGCCTGACGATCCTCATCGGTGGCGTTCTGCAGCGCGTCCTTCATGCCGGCGAATCGCTGGTCCAGCATCTCCCGGCCCAGCAGATCCTTGATCTGCTCGTACTTCTGCCGTGCCTCGGCCGAGCGCCAGTCATATTCGGAGAGTTCCTGCACCGCCTTGGCCGGCGACGGCGACAGCGACTCCAACTGCAGTTCACCGAACCGCGCGTCATCGTCGAGCGCGCGGGCCAGTTCCTTGCGCTCGGCGAGCACGGCCTCGTCGAGCAGCTTCTTGATCTCCTGCAGGGTGCCATCAAGGTTGTTGCGCGACAGCAACTCCCGACGGCGCCGGTTGGCCTCGGCGGCCAGCCGGTCGGCGCCGCGCATGTTCTGGGTACCCCGGCGCAGCAGCTCGGACAGCGCGCGCCGGGGCGACGCGCCCTCCATGACGTCCTGCCCGATCTGCTCCAGCGCCTCCCGCAGGTCGACTGGAGGCGCCAGCGGGTCGGGCCCGCCGGTGTAGCGCGAATACCGCGAGAGGTGGTTAGCCATATACCGTTTCGCCGTCGTCGGAGGTCTTGTCGATGCGCTTGGCCAGATACAGCGCTTCCAGTGCCAGCTCGACGGCCGCCGCCCGCTCGCCGTCGGACTGCGCGCCCAACCGGTCGGCGATCGCGTCGATCACCGGCAGATCCGGCAGCGCGGCCAGCACGTCCTTGGCCGACACCCGCTCGCCCGTCGTGACCGGTGAATCTCCTTCCACCGCAACGACCAGGGAACCGACGTCGATGCCGCCGAGCAGCCGTTGCGCGGTGTCCGCGGTGGCCCGCCGCAGCAGGTGCTCCAGGACGGCCTGCTCGCGGCCTTCCTCACCCGACTCGAATTCCAGCTTGCCGCGCAGCACACCGATGATGGTCTGCAGGTCGACCACGCGAGCGACCGGATCCTGTTCACCCAGAATCGCGGAGCGGTGCTGGGCCGCGGCGCCGACGGTTTCGGCCGCGGCGATCGCGAACCGGGCCGAGACGCCGGAGCGCTGATCGATCGACTGCGATTCACGCAGGTACCGGGCGAAGCGGGCCAGGATCTGCAGCAGGTACTCCGGGACCTCGGCGGCCAGGTGCGCTTCCTGCTTGATGACGCCGACCTCCGCGTCGAGTTCCAGCGGGTAGTGGGTGCGGATCTCGGCGCCGAAGCGGTCCTTCAGCGGCGTGATGATGCGGCCACGGTTGGTGTAGTCCTCGGGGTTGGCGCTGGCCACCACGAGCACGTCCAGCGGCAGGCGCAACGTGTAGCCACGCACCTGGATGTCGCGCTCCTCCATCACGTTGAGCATGGCGACCTGGATGCGCTCGGCGAGGTCGGGCAGCTCGTTGATCGCGACGATGCCGCGATGCGCCCGCGGGATGAGGCCGTAGGCGATGGTCTCCGGGTCACCCAGACTCCGCCCCTCGGCCACCTTGATGGGGTCGATGTCGCCGACGAGGTCGGCGACGCTGGTGTCGGGCGTCGCCAGCTTCTCGAAGTAGCGCTCGCTGCGGTGTTGCCAGGTGATCGGCAGGTCGTCGCCGGAGTCCGCCGCCCGGCGGATCGACTCGGGCGTGATCGGCGAGTAGGGATGCTCTCCCAGCTCCGAGCCCGCGATGACGGGCGTCCACTCGTCCAGCAGACCGACCAGCCCGCGCAGCAGACGGGTCTTGCCCTGTCCGCGCTCGCCGAGCAGCACGATGTCGTGCCCGGCGATCAACGCGCGCTCCAGCTGCGGCAGGACGGTGTCCTCGAAGCCGAAGATGCCGGGCCAAACGTCGTCGCCGTCAGCCAGTGCTGCCAGCAGGTTCTCGCGAATCTCGGTCTTGATGCCCCGCTCGCGGTGGCCCGAGGCCTTGAGCTCGCCGACGGTCCGCGGCAGGTCGGACGGAAGGTCGTTAGGTGATGTCACGACCTCCACGCTACGACGGCACACGGTGAGCGGCAGCCCCTTGGGCTCCGGAGCTTTACCCAGTACCCTCGGTATCGTGAACTCGCTCGACTGGACTCACCGCCCCACCGACCTCGAGTTCGGCCCCGCCGCGTGGCAGAGCCGACTGCTCGGCGGGCTGACCGCGGTGTTCGTCCGACCGGTAATTGCCCTGCTCACGCTCATCGGCCTCGTCGTCAACCGGTTCTATCCGGAACTGGTCCAGCGCGGCCGCTACGACATCATCGACGGGCCCTTCCGCGCGTTCCGCGCCCTGCCCGGCACCACGGTGACACCGATCAAGCTGGACGACTGCGACGCCGAATGGATCATCGCGCCGCGCGCACAGGGTTCCGATCGCGTGATCATCTACTTCCACGGTTCGGCGTTGATCACGCTCGGGCTGAACTCGCACCGGCGCTGGGCCAGCAAGCTGTCGGCCTCGACCGGCGCCCGGGTCCTGAACGTCGGCTATCGACTGGCGCCGCAGGCCCTGATCGAGGACGCCATCGCCGACGGCGTGTGCGCCTACCGCATGGTGCTCGCCGCCGGCGTCGACGCGAAGAAGATCGTGTTCGCGGGTGACTCCGCCAGCGGCCTGATCGCGACCGGCACCGCGCTCGCCGTGCGTGACGCAGGCCTGCCGGTGCCCGCCGGCCAAATCCTGCTGTCGCCGCTGACGTCGTCCGACATGAACCTGAAGTACAACGCGATGCTCGAACACCGCGACGTGCTGTTCCCGTTCATGGCGGTGAAGTACCTCTACGACGTCTTCGCGACGAAGAACGGCACCCACCCGGTGCCCGAGATGCCGACCGAATCCGACCTGCACGGCCTGGGACCCACGCTCCTGCAGGTCGGCAACAACGAGATGCTGCGCAACGACTCGTTCGCGCTCGCCGACGCGTTGCGCGCGGCGGGTGCGCAGGCATGGGTTCAGGTGTGGGACAAGGCGATGCACATGTTCCAGCTGAGCTTCGACGTCAACCCGGACGCCCGCAAGGCCGTCGACGAGATCGTCGACTTCTTCGAATACGCCACGACCACGCAGCAGTCCGGCGAGGTCGCGTCCTGATTCACGCGGCGTCAGCGGTTGTGGGCGGCCTTGGCCGCCCACTCCGTACGCAGGAAGGCCAGCAGCCTGCGCGCTGCGGGAGTGCCGGCGGTCGGCGCCCACGCCAGCGCGATCTGTCGCTGATAGTTGGTGGGCGTCAACGGGATTTCCCGGACCTTGCGTGAGGTGTGCTCGTCGTGCGGCAGCAGCGCGATGCCCATCCCCCGGCCGACCAGCTCGCGGATGGTCGAGAATTCGGTGATCTCCACGGGCACGTGCGGAACGAAACCCGCGTCACGGCACCAGCTTTCCGTCGCCTGACGCAGGTGATAGCTGGCCGGGTTGGCGATGAAGGTCTCGTCGCGCAGTTCGTCCAGCCGAAGACGACGACGGGCCGCGAGCGGATGGGCCGCCGGCAACACGGCCCGGATGTGTTGTCCGCCGATCACCACATGTTCGACGCCGTCGGGCGGCGGGATCACGACAGCGACGTCGAGCATCCCGGCCTTCAGATCCGCGGCGAGTTCACTGCCGTGCGCCTGCTTCATCTGCAGCCGGATTCCCGGTGCGCGCCGGTGGAATTCGGTGACCAGGTTCGGCACCACGCCGGCTCCCATCGTCAGGGGGAAGCCGAACCGGATGGTCCCGTGTTCGGGGTCGGCTTCGCCGGCGATCGTCTCGACCGTCGCTTCGAGCTCGCGCAACGGCCGCCGTGACTGTTCGGCAAGCTGCACCGCGACCGGCGTCAGCCGCACCGTCCGCCCCTCCTGTGTGAGCAGCCGGACGCCGAGCATCTTCTCCAAGGCGTGGATGCGCCGACTCATCGATGACTGCGGAATACCCAGGCTGTCGGCGGCACGGGTCATGTGTCCGCTCTGGGAGTCGAGCTCTTCGAGCGCCCGAAGCTGCGGCGCGAGCAGACTCATCCATTGATCCATATTCGGATGATAATCGCCAGAACATTCATTGGACGGATCAAATTCTCGGGGGTGATGCTGGAGTAACGAGACAAGGAGCAACCATGAACCCTGTTGAACCGGAAGTCGCCGACGTCGTCCTCATCGGTGGCGGCATCATGTCTGCCACCCTGGGCGCCATGATCAGCACATTGGAACCACAGTGGCGCATTGTGTTGGTGGAGCGGGCATCCGACATCGCCACGGAGAGCAGCGGGCCGTGGAACAACGCCGGCACGGGCCACTCCGGCTACTGCGAACTCAACTACATGCCCGATCCCCAAGACGGCAGCGCGCCCACGCAGATCGCCGCACAGTTCCAGTTGTCCCGCCATTGGTGGGCACATCTGGTCCAGCAGGGCCTGCTGGACCCGGCGACTTTCGTCCACGGCACGCCGCACATGGACGTGGTGTTCGGCGACCACGACGTGGCCTACCTCCGGCGCCGATTCGAAACCCTCAGCGCCGATCCGCTTTTCGCCGATCTCGAGTTCAGTGACGATCCCGCCGAAGTCGCCGCATGGGCACCGTTGGTGATGGCCGGCCGCGATCCGGCGCAACCGATTGCGGCCACCCGCCACCCCGGCGGCACCGATGTCGACTTCGGAGCGCTCACCCACGGACTGACCCGCATCATCACCTCGAACGACGGCGAGGTCCGGCTCGGGCACGACGTGCGCCGGTTACACCAGGACCCGGACGGCACCTGGTTGGTCGGCGGCCGACGTACAGAGTCGCACAACAGGTTTCAGCTGAGGGCGCGCCACGTGTTCGTCGGAGCCGGCGGGTTCGCCCTGCGGCTGCTGCAGCGCGCGCACGTTCCCGAGGTCCGCGGCTACGGTGTGCTGCCCGTCGGCGCAGCGTTCCTGCGGTGCGCGCAACCCGACGTCGTCGCACGACACGATGCCAAGGTGTATGGCCAGGCGGCGATAGGCGCCCCGCCGATGTCGGTGCCGCACTTGGACAAACGCGTCGTCGACGGCAAGGGCTACCTCATGTTCGGCCCGTATGCGACGTTCAGCACCAAGCTGCTCAAAGGCGGCAGGCTCACCGACTTCTTCACCACACTGCGGTGGCACAACCTGCATGTGCTGGCCGCCGCGGCCCTGCAGAGCCTGACCCTGGTGCGCTATCTGATCGGCGAGTTGCTCACCCCGCTCAGCGGCAAGATCAAACAGCTGCAACGGTTCTACCCGGAGGCCGACCCCGGCGACTGGGAGCTGATACCGGCCGGACAGCGGGCTCAGCTCGTCACACCGGACCCGAAGCGCGTCGGCGTGTTGCAATCGGGAACCGAGCTCGTCACGTCGGCCGACGGCACCATCGCAGGACTGCTGGGCGCCTCTCCGGGAGCCTCGACCGCCGTGCCGATCATGCTCGGCCTCCTGCAGCGGTGCTTCCCCGAGCGCTGGGCCGCCTCCTGGCAGTCCCGCATGGATGATGCCGTGGCCCCTCGCGACACTGCAGCGCTGCTCAGCCTCTGAACGGCCAATGGCCAGGTTTGCACGGAGCATCTCCGTGCGAACCTGGCCATCAGCCTGTGAATCTAGTGGGCGAAGTGCCGCGCCCCGGTCAGGTACAGCGTGATGCCCGCAGCCGCGGCGGCCGCGGTCACTTCGTCGTCACGGACCGAACCACCCGGGTGCACAATGGCTTTCACGCCGGCGTTGGTCAGGGTCTGCAAACCGTCCGGGAACGGGAAGAACGCGTCGGAGGCAGCGACGGCGCCCTTGACGCGGTCACCGCCCCGCTCGACCGCCAGCCGGGCCGCGTCGACGCGGTTCACCTGGCCCATGCCGACGCCGACGGTGGCGCCGTTGGCAGCGACCACGATGGCGTTCGACTTCACCGCGCGGCACGCGCGCCAGGCAAACACCAAGTCGGCCAACGTCTCCGGGTCCGCCGGGCTGCCGGTCGCCAGGGTCCAGTTCAGCGGGTCGTCGCCCGCGGCATCGAGCGCGTCACGCTGCTGCACCAGCAGGCCACCGCTGACCTGACGGAACTCGGTGCCGCCGGGCTGCGGTTCGCTCGCCACCAGGATGCGAATGTTCTTCTTGCGGCTCAGGATTTCGACGGCGCCCGGCTCGAAGGCGGGAGCGACGATCACCTCGGTGAAGATGTCCGCGACAGTCTCGGCCATCTCCTCGGTCACGGCCGTGTTGGCCGCGATGACGCCACCGAACGCGCTCAGCGGGTCGCACTCGTGGGCCTTGCGGTGCGCATCGGCAACCGAGATCGACGACACCGCAATGCCACACGGGTTGGCGTGCTTGATGATCGCCACGCAGATGTCCTCGTGGTCGAACGCCGCCCGCCACGCCGCGTCGGCGTCGGTGTAGTTGTTGTAGGACATCTCTTTTCCGTGCAGCTGCTCGGCCTGGGCCAGCCCCGGCCAGCCGGCGTCGTCGCTGTAGAGCGCCGCCTTCTGGTGCGGGTTCTCGCCGTAGCGCAGCACGTCAGTGCGACGCCATGTCGAACCGAGCCACGCGGGCATACCGGCGGCGGACGCCTCGTCGTCGCCGGGCACCAGCACCGACCCCATCCAGGATGCGACGGCCACGTCGTACTCGGCGGTGTGACGGAAAGCCAACGACGCCAACTTCTTCCGCTCTTCGAGCGTGAAACCGCCATCCCGGACGGCGGCCAGCACACCGTCGTACCCCAGCGGGTCGACGACGACGGCGACGCTGGGGTGGTTCTTGGCCGCAGCGCGGACCATCGACGGGCCGCCGATGTCGATCTGCTCGACGCACTCGTCCTCGGAGGCGCCCGACGCCACGGTCTGCGTGAACGGATACAGGTTCACCACAACGAGTTCGAACGCCTCGACCCCGAGCTCATCGAGCGCGGCGAGGTGCTCGGCCTTGCGGGTGTCGGCCAGCAGGCCGGCGTGCACGCGCGGGTGCAGCGTCTTGACCCGGCCGTCCAGCACCTCCGGGAAACCGGTGACCTCTTCGACGGGAGTCACCGGGATACCCTCGGCAGCAATGGTTTTCGCTGTCGAACCGGTCGACACCAGGGTCACCCCGGCCTCGTGCAGCCCGCGGGCCAGCTCGGCCAGGCCGGTCTTGTCGTACACGCTGATCAGCGCGCGCCGAATCGGTCGTCGCGTCATCCTATTGCTCCTCACCGCGGCACCCGATGGCCGCCTTTCGCCCACTCCACGTCACACCGCGGAGGGCCACCGCGGCGATCACATCTACCAACAGTCGTCGTTCGACGACTTTGATCCGCTCATGCAGCGACGATTCGTCATCGTCGTCGCGTACCGCCACCGGCTCCTGTGCCAGGATCGGGCCGGTATCGGTGCCGTCGTCGACCAGGTGCACCGTGCTGCCGGTGACCCGAACCCCGTAGGCGAGGGCCTCGGACACCGCGTGTGCGCCCGGAAACGACGGCAGCAGCGCCGGGTGGGTGTTGAGCACCCGTCCCTGGAAGCGCGCAAGAAATGCAGGTCCGAGGATCTTCATGAACCCGGCCGACACCACCAGATCCGGCTCGTGGGCCGCGACGGCGGCAGTCAACGCCGCGTCCCAGGCGGCCCGGTCAGCGTGGTCACGCAGCCGCGTGGTGAACGTCGCCGCCCCGGCGGCCGCCCCGATCTGCAGTGCCGGGCAGTCACGGTCCGCGCCGACGGCCACGACGCGCGCCGGGTAGTCGCCGACCGCCGCGGCAAGCACAGACTCGAGCAGCGAACCGGTCCCGGACGCCAGGACGACGAGCCGCGCCGGCGCAGTCGGGGGCACACGGACCGGTAGCTGCACGGGAGCAGCCTAGTGGCCGTCGTCGTCGACCACGAAATGCGCCTCAGGGTCCTCGTCCGGGTCGAAGGTGACGTGCTCACCGATGCGATCGGTGGTGCCGGATTGATAGGCCTCCGCCGGTGCCGGGGTCATGTCCGGTTCCGGACGCGCCGGCCGGCGTGGTTCGGCGGGTTTGGGCGCGGGTTCAGCATCCGGCTCCGGCGCAGTCTCGGCGGCCGGCTCGAATGCCGGGCCACCGGCGAAGTGCGAGTCGTCGTCCCCGTCCGCCGGGGCGGCCGACACGTCACCGATCAGCTTCTCGGTCACGGGCTCGTCATCGTCGACGACGTCTGCCGCCTCATCTTCGTACGGTTCCTCGTCAACCGGCGGGGCCGGCGCGACGGGTGCCGGCCGGGCCGGACGGCGGGTCAGGCCGCCCGCCATGGCCACCGTGAGACCGCCGATGGAGATGAACCACAGGAAAACCGCAGGCCCGAACGTCGTCTGATCGACGCCGAGCTCACCGAAGTTGCCCAGGCGACCGCTGCCGGCGACCGCGAGCAGGACCATCATCACCGCAGCCAGGAGCGACGCCACCGCCAACTTGGCGAAAGCAATCGGCCACGGGGCCGGGCGCCGCGAGCACTGCTGGCCCACCGCCACGGCCGAGGCCGCCGCGATGATCAGCAGCGCCACCCATACCGGACCCAGCGGAGGTGACGGCACGGCGGCGAGTACCGGCACGGCGGGCACATCCCCGCCGAGGACCGTGAAAGAACTGAACGTGGCCAACCCGACGTGCACGCTCGAACCGACCGCCACCGCGGCGGCGCCGACCATCACGTTCGGGATGTACAGCGCAGACAGCACGGTCAGGCTGAGCTGGCCGAACACCGAATCGGTGATGCCGAAGAGGTCGTGCATGGTCGACCAGTGCACGACCATCGAGCCGACCGCGACCAATCCCGACAGACCGAGCAGCGCCAACACGCCGGCGACGGCCCCGCGCAACGCCTCCGGGAGCCAGTCCGGCAGGTGCGCATCGGTCAGCAGCCGTCCCTGCAGGCGCGAGCCGACACCGATGGCCGCGCCGACCGCGTGCACCGCCAGGACGCAGCCGAATGCCTGGAGGGCACTCGGAGTCTGCAGCTCGGTGAGCACCGACGACGCATCGTGGATCACCGCGATCGCGATCGCCGCGATCAGCAGTGGTCCACCGAGCGCCGACGCGACGATCCACCGGACCACGAACCAGGACGCACCCGGCCGCGTCGCCGCGGCCGTGGTGCGGGCCGTGCCCCAGACCATCGCCAGCAGCGGGGCCAGGGGCATCACGCCGAGCTCGGCACCGCCGATCGACACCGGGACGCCGTGCACGCCCAGCCACATACTGGCCATCGCGCCGAACGCGCCGGTCAGATCGCTGTTGGCGATGACCAGCTGGATCAGCACCAGCGCGGCGATGATCGCCAGGGCGATGCCCGACGGGCCGAACGCAACCCGAAGCAGGTCACGCGCCTGACGCGTACCGACTGGTCGGTTATCCACTAGCTGGGTCACTCCTCGCGAGGTCGTCACTCGCGTGCCGCGAGCGCCCTAGCGATTATGACGAAGCCGGACCCGATTACTGCGGAGCCGGGGGTTGCTGGAAGGTCGTCGTCGGCTCCGAGCCGGATCCCGTCGAGCCCGGAACGCTGGGCGACGAGGTGAACGACGACGATCCGGCCGAGGCCTCGGACGCCGACGGACCCTGGCCCGACGACTGCTGCGGGGACGACGACTGGCCGGCCGACTGCTGCGGCTGACCGAAGGCCGGGAACCCGGTCGGCGGGGTCGGCGGACCCGAGTCCGCGCCGTGCTGCGACGCGCTCTGTGCACCGGTGTAGCCGCCGATGGGACCGTTCTGGGACTGCGGCTGGTAGCCACCCTGCTGACCGAAGTGCTGGCCGGTCTGCTGGCCGTACTGCTGCTGAGGCTGCTGGCCGTAGTACTGAGCCTGCGGGTTGTAGCCCTGCGCCGGTCCGCCGTAGTTGTACGGATCGGCCTGCGGACGCGGTGCGGGCGGCTGGATGACGCCGGCGTCCAGCAGCAGCGCCCCGACCGCGCTACCGGCCTGCAGCACCGACAGCGCGAGCACGACATAGAGGCCCCACTCGACCTCGATGCCCTTGGGCGCCTGCACGATCTCGTTGATCACGAGCAGCAGGGCCAGCACCGCCAGGATGGCGACCCACGACTTGAAGCTCTTCTGCTTGGGCAGGAGGCTGACACCGGCGAGCAGCGCCGCCAGTACGGCGACGACGATCGGCGCCTGGGTCAGGATGCTGCCAGTGCCCGCATCCAGGCCTCCCGCACCCAACTGGGGCGCGAAGTTGAAGCCGAAGATGAGCAGGCCGAGCGCCGCGACCGCGATGGTCAGGTACTCCGGCAGTTTGCTCGGGCCGGCCGGCGCCGCAGGCGCAGCCGGGATCTGCTCGGGCAGACGGTTGAACTGCTGGGTCGGCCCGCCGTACTGGTTGCCGTACTGGCCGGGCTGTTGGGCGGGCGGGTAGCCGGGGTTACCGGGCTGGTACGTCATGACCTCTCCTGTACCTGTCGACTCGACCAACCACGCTAGCGCACTTCACTGAGGTCGCCCCGCATCAGTTCGGCCCGCAGTGCACCGCCCTGACCGGCCGCGACGGTCCTGAGCAAACTCGCCGAGCCGTCACGCCGGGACGCGGATCGGCGCCTCCGCGGCGTCCTGTTCCGCCTCCTCGATTTCCCGCACCAACGGCAGCACCTTGGCTCCGAAGTACTCGATTTCCTCCTGGAAATGCAGGAAGCCGCCGAGGATCAGGTCCACGCCCCGTTTGCGGTAGGCAGCAATCCGTTCGGCGATCTGTTCCGGAGTTCCGATCAACTTGGTACGAAAACCGTCGTTGTACTGCACCAGGTCTTCGAAGCTCGAATCCGCCCACATGCCCTTCTTGTCACCGGTGGAGTTGCCGGCCTGCTGCACTGCCTGGCGGAATCCCTCGACGGCGGGCCGGTTGGCCTTCGCGACGATCTCGCGGAGGACTTCTTTCGCCTCTTTCTCCGTATCGCGCGCGATGATGAAGCCATTGAGGCCGAAGCGGACTTCCCGGGCAACCTGACGCGCGTGGTCGCGGACGTCGACGACTTGCTCGGTCACACCGTCGAAGTCCTTGCCGTTGGAGAAGTACCAGTCGGCGTAATAGCCGCCGTTGCGACGCGCCGCGCTCGAGTTGCCGCCCTGGAACAGTTCGGGGTTGGGGCGCTCGGCGGTGTTGAGCGGCTTGGGCTTCAGCGTGAAGTCATGGATGCGGTAGAAGTCGCCGCGGAAGTCGACGTCGTCCTCGGTCCAGATCTTGCGCAGCACCTGCAGGAATTCGGCGCTGCGGCGGTAGCGCTCGTCGTGCTCCAGCCAGGGCTCCCCCAGGTGCGTGAATTCGTCCTTGAACCAACCGGATACGACGTTGACGGCGAAGCGGCCATTGGAGAGGTGATCGGCCGTGGCGCCCAGTTTGGCCAGCACGGCCGGCTGCCAGAGGCCGGGGTGAACGGCCGCAATGACTTTCAGGCGTTCGGTCGCCAGCAACAGCGCGAGGCTGAAACTCGTTGACTCGTGCTGGTATTCGGCGCCGTAGCTGGCCTCATACCGGACCTGACTGAGGGCGTACTCGAAGCCGTTGTTCTCCGCGGTCTGCGCGAGCTTCTTGTTGTACTCGTAGTTCCAGTCGGTGCGCTGTTCGATGTCACTGGTCACCAGGCCGCCGCTGACGTTGGGCACCCAGTAGGCGAACTTGACGTGGTCGGCGATGCGTTCGGTCGTCATGGGCCCATGTGAACAAGCGAGGTACGCCACCGTCGTGGGTAACGTTCGCGATGAAGTTATCTCCGGATCGGTTCACCGGCGCCCAGCGGCTGCACCGTGTCGGAAATTCCCAGGTAATGGGCCCACTTCGGCATTCTTGGCACCCACTCTTGCGCCCCATACTGAAACACGTTCTAATTCACCGTATGGACTACGGGCTCGTACTTTTCACCAGCGACCGCGGCATCAAGCCCGCCGCCGCCGCCAAACTGGCCGACGACCACGGCTTCACCACCTTCTATGTGCCCGAACACACGCACATCCCGATCAAGCGCCAGGCGGCCCACCCCACCACCGGTGACGAGACGCTGCCCGACGACCGCTACATGCGGACGCTGGATCCGTGGGTCGCGCTCGGCTCCGCCGCATCGGTGACGTCGCGGGTGCGGCTGTCGACCGCGGTGGCGCTGCCTGTCGAGCACGACCCGATCACTCTCGCGAAATCGATTGCGACACTGGATCATCTGTCCGGCGGCCGCGTCTCGGTCGGCGTCGGATTCGGTTGGAACACCGACGAACTCCAGGACCACAACGTCCCGCCGGCCCGCCGCCGCACCATGCTGCGCGAGTACCTGGAGGCCATGCGCGCGCTGTGGACCCAGGAAGAAGCCGAGTACGACGGCGAATTCGTGAAGTTCGGTCCGTCGTGGGCCTGGCCGAAGCCCGTGCAGTCGCACGTCCCGATCCTGGTCGGGGCAGCCGGCACCGAGAAGAACTTCAAGTGGATCGCCAAGTCGGCCGACGGCTGGATCACGACGCCGCGCGACTTCGACATCGACGAGCCGGTCAAGCTGCTGCAGGACACCTGGGCCGCGGCCGGCCGTTCGGGCGCGCCGACCATCGTCGCGCTGGACTTCAAGCCCGACGCCGACAAGTTGGCGCACTGGAAGAAGCTCGGTGTGACCGAGGTGCTGTTCGGGTTGCCGGACAGCGATGACGCGACGGTATCGGCGTATGTCGAGAAGCTGGCTAAGAAGCTGAGCGACTTCGGGATCTGAGGTTCTGCCGCGCCGAGCTTGACGAATTGGTCGCTAATCTCTTGCAAGAACGACCATTTCGTCGATCTCGGTAACCAAGATCAGGCCAGCACAGCCCGATTACCCTCGTCGGTCGAGGTGACGACGATCTTCGCTCCCAGCGGCTCGCCGTCGCATAGCACTGCCATGAGGTCCACGTCCGTTGTGGTGGCCAAGAACCGGCTGCCATCCGCGTCGAGGCGCCCAATGATGATGCCGGTGTTGGGAGTCCAGTCGTATCGGACGGTGTAGGTCTCGATGGTCGCGGGGCCGTTCGCATGCTCGGTGACGGCGACCGTCGGCCACGACGCGACCTCTGCGCACAATTCGGCGCTGTTGTCGGCCACCCAGTCCGCCGGCTCGGTCGAATAGATGCCGACCGAGAACTTGCTGGCGATGCCGCCGTTCGCGCCCACCAATGCGAATTCGCCTGGGGCTTCCCGCATTCGGGTGACCGCTTCAGCGATGCCATGCAGCGAGTAGTTGTTTCCCGGGCCGCCGAAGTACGGCAGGCCGCCGGTCAATGTCAGACCCCGCGGATCGTCGATCGCCAGGCCGACGCCGTCACAGATGTTGAACACCGGGAACGGGAAGCAGCTGTACAGGTCGAATGCCGAGACGTCGTCGATTCCAATTCCGGCCACCCGCAACGCTTCCCGTACGGCCAGTACCGATGCCGGGCTGGCACCGACATCGGGACGGTCGAGCAGCTTCTGCTCCTTCATGTCCGCATGACCACGCAAGTAGACCCACTTGGATTCCGGCACACCGAGTTTGCGCGCCGACTCCACGGACATCAGCAATGCGGCCGCACCCATGTTCACTTGGTCGCGGGCCACCATCAGCCGCGGGTAGGGGTCGCAGATCATCCGGTTCTTGTCGGTGACGGTCACCAGCTCGTCGACGGGCCGCTCCACCGGCGCCGACGAATACGGATTCTTAGCCGCGACTTTCGACATCGGGGCGAACAGCTCCCCCATCGCCTGTCGGTAGTCCTGCACGGACAGGCCAAGCCGTGCCCGCCGGGCGTTCTCCAAGAGGCCATACTGCACCGGCGCACCGATCAGCCCGTGCCGGACGGTGTACTCGTCGAAGATGCCGTCGTACCCGTAGCCGCGGTCCTCGAGCTGGCCGTCGATGGTCTCCGAGTGATCGGGTTTGTCATCCCGACCCTTGAAGTAGCGGATGCTGGACGTGTTTTCCGACCCCATGATCATCACGACGTCGGCGCGGCCGGCCACGATCTCGCCGGCGAATTCGGTGATCAGATGTTGCGGGCTCTGCCCGCCGATGACTTCGAGCACGGCGCGGGCGGGATCAGCACCGATGCGTTGCGCCACGGAGCGCGGGTAGTTGTTCGATTTGCCGAGCGGCGCCGGAACGTGGCCGGAGATCTCGAACTGTCGAGTGCCCGCGACCGTGTCGATGGCCGCGGCAACTGCCGCGACGTCGGCTCCGGTGTCCTGCAGTGCCGCCTGCGCGGCCGCCGCTGCGAGGTCGACGGACGACATGCCGCGGTAATCGGGGTCCTCAAGGCGCTCGGTGAACTGACCGACGCCCACGATCACCGGCGTACGCGGATCGACACCCATTACAAACCTCCAGGCAACTGTTAATTCGATAGGCTAACCGATTGGGATGCGACCGCGCATGACGGGTAGCTGGGCATTTACGCCAGAGCACACGTACAACAATTCAAACGTACAACTATCTAGACGTACATCTAATTCGACGTACAATTGCCAGATGAATTGGCCTATCAGACCCATGTCCCTCGTGGTCGGCGGCGTCGTCCCACCCGAGAACGTGGTGGGCCGCGTGCGCGAGCAGCAGGAAATCCTGGCCAGCCTGCCCGACGGTGGCGCTGCTCTCGTCGGTGACCGCCGGCACGGCAAGACGTCCCTGGCCCGACTCGTCGCGCACACCGCGCGCCTGCAGGGCCTGACGGTCGTCTCGGTCAGCGCCGAGCGGCAGACCTACGCCGAGTTCGTCACGGCTCTCGCCGCCGAGCTCGGCCGCGTCGACAATGCCCTGCGCCAGGAGGTCGACCGTTGGAAGGTCGCAGTGGGCACCGGGCCGTTCAAGTTCGAGCGGGTCCGCGCCGACGCCGCTCTCGACGATCTGCTGCAGCGCGCCGTCGCCCGCACCAAGGACGGCCCATTGGTGCTGTTCATCGACGAGGTCACCGTGCTGGCCCGGAACCTCGAACGCGAAAAGCCGGGCGGCGGAGACGCGTTCCTGCACCTGCTGCGCCGGTTCCGCCAGGAACACTCCGGACGCCTGGCCACCGTCCTGTCCGGTTCCATTGGCTTCCACCATGTCTCGGAAGACGCGCTCAGTTCGGTCAACGACATCCGCAAGGTCACAGTCGGCCCGATCCGCCACGACCACGCCACCTACCTCGCCGAGTGCCTGCTGCTCGGCGTGAACGTCCCGACCACCGACCGACATCTGGTCGCGGAATCCATTGCGGCGGCGGCAGAGAACGTGCCGTATTACATCCAGCACCTGGTCGCGGGCGCGGCACGGGAAGGGTCCGTCAAGCCGGACCGCATCGCGGAGCTACTGTCCGCCGCCATCACCGATCCGCACGACCCCTGGGACCTGCGGCACTACCGCGACCGGCTGCGCAACTACTACGGCGACGACGCCCCTGCCATCGCCGGACTGCTCGACATCTACGCCCATGCCCCAACCCCATTGAGCGTCAACGCAACACTGCAGTTCCTCAAGACCGAAGGTTCACCCATCACCGATCGCGACCAGTTGGTGTCGTTCATCGAGCGCCTCGAGCAGGACCACTATCTGCGCCGCGTCGGCGACGACGACTGCTTCGCCTCCGGGCTGGTGCAGTCGGCATGGCGAGCCATGAGGCGGTAGGCCATGACCCACCCTGCGTTCTCCCCCGGCACCGTCGACCCCGACGAACTCGACGCCCGCACCGTCGGCCGCCGGCCCCTCCTGAAGCGGTTGACGGATCGCATCGTCAGCTCCGCGCAGGACGGCTCCCGGCCGCACACCTTGCTCATCGCACCTCGCGGCGCTGGTAAGACCCACACGCTTCGGGTCGCGATCCATCGCGCGCTGAAACACCGCAAGGCCGCCAAAGCCACACTGCTGCTGACACTTCCCGAGGACGCCCTGGCCATCGGCAGCTATCCGGACCTGCTCGTCGAACTGCTGCGCACGCAGGGCCCGGAAATACTCGGACGAGCCCAGGAGCTTCGCAGCGACGCACTGGAGCTGGAACGGGAAATCCTCGACCTGGCCGCCGGCCGTATGGTGTTGGTCGCGATCGAAAACGCCGACCGCATCTTCGACGCCATCGGCGAGGCGGGCCAGGGCAGTTTTCGCGCCTGGGTCGAAACATCCACCGCCGTCTTGGTTTTCGCGACGTCTCCGGCGCTGTTCCCGGCAGTCTCGTCCCGCACCCACCCGTGGTACGGCTCGTTCATCATCGAGGAACTACCCGACCTCGCGGACACTGACGTCGCCGAGTTCCTCACGCAGCACGCCCGCGATCGCGGATTGGCCTCGTACGTCGAGACTTCCGAGGGTCGGACCAAGATCGGCGAGACGGCCCAGACCATCGGCTGGTCACCGCGTAACTGGCAGATCATCGCCGAGACCGTCGACCGCGCCGCACTGGAAAGCGTCACTCCCGCTGCCGACGCGGTATTGGAACAGCTGACGCCGCATTATCAGCAGTTGTTGTGGCAGCTTCCGGCCGGCGAACAACGCCTGATCGTCGAACTGGCCCGCGCCGACGGCGCCCGCACCGTCACCGATCTCTCTGCCGCCGTGGGCATTTCGAACCAGTCGGCGTCAGCGGCGCTGGGCCGCCTCACGGCCGGCGGCTGGGTCCACGCCGCCAAAGCGGACTCCGGCGACCGTCGCGCCACCTGGTACGACCTCAGCGATCCACTGCTCCGCAACTACTTGCACTACCGCGAGCGCCGCCAGCGCTGACGCGGCCAATGTGCAGCCAGAGCGCCCCACTGTCGGGATCTGCGATCTGTTTGCACACTCGCGTCGTCAGCCGCATTCGCGCGAAGCACAACAGGCCCCCACCAGAAGGTGGGGGCCTGTTGCGCAGAAAGAAATTACAGCGACTGCAGGATCTCGCGAGCCAGCGCAGCGGTGGCCGACGGGGTCTTGCCGACCTTGACGCCGGCAGCCTCGAGGGCTTCCTGCTTGGCGGCGGCGGTGCCCGACGAGCCCGAGACGATGGCGCCGGCGTGGCCCATGGTCTTGCCCTCCGGAGCGGTGAAGCCCGCGACGTAGCCGACGACCGGCTTGGTGACGTTGGCCTTGATGTAGTCGGCGGCACGCTCTTCGGCGTCGCCGCCGATCTCGCCGATCATCACGATGACCTTGGTCTCCGGGTCCTTCTCGAACGCCTCGATGGCGTCGATGTGGGTGGTGCCGATGACCGGGTCGCCGCCGATGCCGATGGCGGTCGAGAAACCGAAGTCACGCAGCTCGTACATCATCTGGTAGGTCAGGGTGCCGGACTTGGAGACCAGACCGATCGGGCCCTTGCCGGTGATGTTGTTCGGCGTGATGCCGACCAGCGCCTCACCGGGGGTGATGATGCCCGGGCAGTTGGGGCCGATGATGCGGGTCTTCTGCCCCTTCTCGACGTTGTAGGCCCACGCGTACGCGCTGTCCTGCACCGGGATGCCCTCGGTGATGACGACCAGCAGCGGGATCTCGGCGTCGATGGCCTCGATGATGGCGTCCTTGGAGAACGCCGGCGGGACGAAGGCGATCGACACGTCGGCGCCGGTCTCCTTCATGGCCTCGGCCACCGTGGCGAACACGGGCAGCTCGATGTCGTTGCCGTCCTTGTCCACATGCGAGACCTTGGTGCCAGCCTTGCGCGCGTTGACGCCACCGACAACCTGGGTGCCGGCCTTCAGCATCAGCTTGGTGTGCTTGGTGCCCTCACCGCCGGTGATGCCCTGGACGATGACCTTGGAATCCTTGTTCAGGAAGATAGACATAAGTTGTTGGCTCCCTTACTTGTTCGCCAGCTCGGCGGCTTTGTCGGCACCGGAGTCCATGGTCTCGGCCTGGATCACCAGCGGGTGGTTGGCCTCGGCCAGAATGCGGCGGCCCTCTTCGACGTTGTTGCCGTCGAGGCGGACGACCAGCGGCTTGTTGGCCTCGTCGCCCAGCATTTCCAGCGCCTTGACGATGCCGTTGGCGACGGCGTCGCACGCGGTGATGCCACCGAAGACGTTCACGAAGACGCTCTTGACCTGACTGTCGCCCAGGATGACGTCCAGACCGGCGGCCATGACCTCGGCCGAGGCGCCACCACCGATGTCCAGGAAGTTGGCGGGCTTCACGCCGCCGTGGTTCTCGCCGGCGTACGCGACAACGTCCAGCGTCGACATGACCAGACCGGCACCGTTACCGATGATGCCGACGGCGCCGTCGAGCTTGACGTAGTTGAGGTCGTGCTCCTTGGCCTTGAGCTCGAGCGGGTCGGTGGCTTCCTTGTCCTCGAACTCGGCGTGGCCGGGCTGACGGAAGTCGGCGTTGGCGTCCAGGGTGACCTTGCCGTCGAGGGCGAGGATCTGGTCGTCGGGGGTGCGAACCAGCGGGTTGACCTCGACCAGGGTGGCGTCCTCGGCGACGAAGACCTCCCACAGCTTCTGGATGGTCACGGCCGCGGCGTCGAGCACCTCGGCGGGCAGGTGGCCCTTCTCGGCGATCTCACGGGCGAAGGCCAGGTCAACACCCTTGACGGCGTCGACGGGAACCTTGGCGAGACGCTCCGGCTTGGTGGCGGCGACCTCTTCGATCTCCATGCCACCCTCAACCGAGCACATGGCCAGGTAAGTGCGGTTGGCGCGATCGAGCAGGAAGGAGATGTAGTACTCCTCCGCGATGTCGCTGGCTTCGGCGACGAGCAGCTTCTTGACGATGTGGCCCTTGATGTCCAGACCGAGGATGTTCTGCGCGTGGGTGAGGGCGTCCTCCGGGGTGGCGGCGTACTTCACGCCACCCGCCTTGCCGCGGCCGCCGACCTTGACCTGTGCCTTGATCATGACGGGCTTGCCGATCTCCTCGGCGATCGCCTTGGCGTCATCGGCGGACTCGGTGACCCGGCCCGGTGTAGTAGGGACGTTGTGCTTGGCGAACAGCTCTTTCGCCTGGTACTCGAAGAGATCCATGAGCTCTGAGAAATCCCGTTCTGTCTGCGTTGACGGTTGAATTCACTTCAGCATTGGGCCGCACTGGCTCGCTCGGCACTTTAGCCACGTACTAATGAGTAGCCAGCACCGCCTACTACCCATGTGGTACATCTCACCTGAGAGCAACCAGTGAGGCAAATCACAGTTCCCGGCCAATGACACCTATAGGTTGCCAATCGGTTCTGATTTTCAGTACCGTCATGGGCGGTCTCTGTAACGGTACGGTCACGGAGCAAAGGAATTTTCGGTTGACTGAGCACGATTCGTCTGGCACTCCCCTCGGAGAGGCGACGGACGCCGGCATCACCGAGAACGCTACCCGCACCACCGTCAAGCTTTCCCGCGCTGTGAGCCCTGCCGAAGTGACCGACATCATCCCGTTCAACGAGTTCGGCGACCTGCACGATCTGGACCTGTCCGAGAGCGCCTTCGACCGCGATTCCCGCGTCAACGCCGCCCCTGAGCTCGACGATCTGAACGACACCGACGACGAGACCCCCCTGACGCTGACCGTCCCGGCCGAATTCCAGCAGCCTGAGGGCGCCCAGCGGCTCTCCGCGAGCGCCTACCGTGACAGCCACACCGATACCAGCAACGGTCTCGACGACACCGACATCATCGATCTGCGCGCGAGCCGCGGCACCCACCGCAAGCCTGAGCCCGTCAATGGCGTGAAGGGCCGTCTGGTCGCCGCCGCGATGGCCGTGGGCGCCACTGCCGCCGCCGGGTACTCGATGATGACCAGCGCCGATCAGCCGACCAGCACGAAATTGGCCGCTGACCAGGTTGTCCGCGCGGACGGGTCATCTGAGGGCATCCAGATCGTCAACGTCGAACCCGCCGCCTCGTCCGGCGCGGTGCACGCCCAGGAGCTCGCCAACGGCGCGGCGTTCGCGCAGGAACGCGCCGAGCGCGAAGCCCGGCTGGCCCGCCCGCTGTTCGTGATGCCGACCAAGGGTGTGTTCACCTCCGGCTTCGGCTACCGCTGGGGCGCGCTGCACGGCGGCATCGACATCGCCGGCCCGATCGGCACCCCGATCGTCGCCGTGTCCGACGGCGTCGTCGTCGCCGCAGGCCCGACCGCTGGCTACGGCGCGTGGGTCAAGGTCCGCCACTCGGACGGAACCGTCACGCTGTACGGCCACGTCAACACCTGGGTCGTCTCGGTCGGCCAGCGCGTCTTCGCCGGCGACCAGATCGCCACCATCGGCAACCGCGGCAACTCGACCGGCCCGCACTGCCACTTCGAGGTGCTCATGGGCGGCAGCCAGCGCATCGACCCCGTGCCGTGGCTGGCACAGCGTGGCCTGAGCCCGGGTAACTACGTCGGCTGATCCGTGACGGACAACAACGCCGACGGGCCAGCCCAGACGCATTCGTCCGACCCCACCCAATCTTTCGGACGTCACTCTGACGACGAACCCAGAACGGGGTTGATCCGGCGCGCGCCGACGGGAGCCTTTCCCGTCACCGACGCACCGCCCACCAGCATCATCCGCCGCACGCCCACTGGTTCGATACCCGTCGTCGACGCTCCTCAAACGAGTGTCATCGAGCCCGCGACCGGTCTCATTCCCGTCGAGCCCGCGACCGGCCTGATCCGGGCCGAGGATGCCCCCGCGACCACGTTCATCCCGGCCTCGGGCCCCGCTCCGGCAGCGGCTCCCGCTCCCGAGTCGGCTCCGACGCCGGCGCCGAAGCCACCGCCCGGGCCGTTCGCCGCCTGCGCCACCGCCACGGCCTGCATCTTGAGTGGCTGGGCGACGGCCGTCATCGCCACTTCACTGATCGCCGGGTGGTGGCGCACCGATCCGCTGTTCTGCGTCGCCATCGGCTTCCTCGCCGCCGTCGGCTGCGGCGCCACCATCGGCGGGCAGATCGCCGTCCTGCTGCGGCGCCGCACGGGCCGGGTCGTGGTGGTGGTCGGCGCCTTGGTGACGCTGGTGATCTTCGCCAGTTTGTTCGTCGCCGGGGCCAAACTGCCGCCGATCGTCTACGGCATCCCGGTGCTGCCGATCGCCAGCATGGTGCTCGCGATGCTGCCCGTTACCGGCCGCTGGTGCACCAAAACCTGACGCGCCGAAGCGAATCCGGCTAAAAATCAGCGAGATCGCACCGTCCGACTTTCGCGCGCGCCGACGCTAAAGCTTCTGTACCGGAGCGTGGTTGTGCATCAGTTTGACCCGGCCGGAGCTGCCGAAATCGATGAGCGACATGGCCGATTCGCCGACACCACTGACCTCCTCGACGCGGCCCAGGCCGTACTTGTCGTGCGTGACACGGTCACCTGGCGAGAGCACCACCAGCGGCTTGTTGCGGTTCGGCGCCGGCCGCATGGGCGACGGACGTCCACCACCGAGACCACCGCCCGATCCGCCGGACCCGTAGCCTCGCGGCGCCGACAGCGATGGTGGCGGCTCGACGCGGCGCCAGTCGATGAGCTCCTGCGGAATCTCCTGCAGAAAGCGCGATTCCGGGTTGAGCATGGGCTGCCCCCACGACGAGCGCACCTTGGCGCGGCTGAGGTACAGCCGCTGGCGCGCCCGGGTGATGCCGACGTACGCCAGCCGACGTTCCTCGGACAGTTCGGTCGGGTCGCCGAGGGCGCGCATGTGCGGGAACATGCCGTCTTCCCAGCCGGTCACGAAAACCACGGGGAATTCGAGGCCTTTGGCGGTGTGCAGCGTCATCATCGTGACGACGCCGTCGCCGTCTTCGGGGATTTCGTCGGCGTCCGCCACCAGCGAGACCCGTTCCAGGAACGCGGCCAGCGCTCCGGTGTCGGGCACGTCCTCGTCCAGTTCCTCTTCCTGCAACGCCTGCGCGTTGGCCAGGTCGGTGCTGAATTCGTGTGCGACGCTGACCAATTCGTTCAGGTTGTCGAGCCGCGCCTGGTCCTGCGGGTCGCTGGACGCTTCCAGTTCGCGGCGGTAGCCCGTGCGGTCCAGCACCGTCTCGACCAGGTCACCCAGCTCGCCGTCGAGCCCGCCGCGCAGGCTGTCCATGAGCTCGACGAAACTGGCTATCGCCTTCTCCGAGCGGGAGTTCAGCATCGGCACCCGGCCCTCGGCGGCGGCCTGCAGCGCGTCACTGAAGCTGGCGCCGGTGTTCTCCGCGTACACCGCCACGCAGGCCTCGGCGCGGTCACCGATGCCGCGGCGGGGGGTGTTGAGGATGCGCCGCAGGCTCACCGCGTCGCCCGGGTTGTCCAGCACCCGCAGGTACGCGACGATGTCGCGAATCTCCTTGCGCTCGTAGAAGCGCATGCCCCCGACGACTTTGTACGGGATGCCGGCCCGGATGAAGATGTCCTCCACGGACCGCGACGAGTTGTTGGTGCGGTAGAACACCGCGATGTCGCCGTAGCTGTACTTGGTGTCGATACCGCTGCCCTTGGTGGTCAGCGTGTCGATCTCCTCGGCGATGAACCGTGCCTCGTCGTGTTCGTTGTCGGCGACGTAGCCGACGATCAGCTCGCCCTCGCCGGCGTCGGTCCACAGCTTCTTGTCGCGGCGTCCGGCGTTGCGGCTGATGACGCCGTTGGCGGCCGACAGGATGTTCTGCGTGGAACGGTAATTCTGTTCCAGCAGAATGGTTTTCGCATTCGGGAAGTCGCGCTCGAAATCCTCGATGTTGCGGATGGTCGCGCCGCGGAACGCGTAGATGGACTGGTCGGCGTCACCCACGACGCACAGTTCGGCGGGCGGGACGTCGTCGGCGCCTTCGGGCGCGTGGTGCCCGACGAGCTCGCGCACCAGCACGTACTGGGCGTGGTTGGTGTCCTGGTACTCGTCGACCAGGATGTGCCGGAAGCGGCGCCGGTAGTACTGCGCGATCTGCGGAAAGCTCTGCAGCACAGCGACGGTCTCGCCGATCAGGTCGTCGAAGTCCATGGCGTTCGCCGCCCGCAGCCGGCGCTGGTATTCGCCGTAGACCTCGGCGACGATCTTCGGCAGGTCCTCGTCGGCCTCCGACGCCTCCGAGGCCGCCTGCAGCGGGTCGATCAGTTCGTTCTTCAGGTTCGAGATCGCGGTCGCGAGCATGCGCGGCGAGTACCGCTTGACGTCGAGGCCCAGGTCCTTGCCCACCATCATCAACAACCGGCGCGAGTCGTCGGCGTCGTAGATGGAGAAGTTGGAGTTCAGCCCCGGCAGCAGCGAGGCCTGGTTCCGGAGGATGCGGACGCAGGTGGAGTGGAACGTCGACACCCACATCGACTTGGCCCGCGGACCGATCAACTGAACCACGCGCTCACGCATCTCGGCGGCAGCCTTGTTGGTGAACGTGATGGCCAGAATCTGGCCGACGCCGACGTCGCGGTTGGCCAGCAGGTAGGCGATGCGCCGGGTCAGCACCGCGGTCTTGCCCGAGCCCGCGCCGGCCACGATCAGCAGCGGCGAACCCTCGTGCAGCACAGCTGCACGCTGCTGCGGGTTGAGGCCATCCAGGAGCTGATCGATGTCGGGGGCTGTACTCGTCATATCAGCTCAAACTTACCGCCGGGGTGCGACAACCCACGCATTTCCCCGGTCGCTTCGGTCACCTCTTTGCGCTGGCACCGGCCGGGATGGCACACTCGGAACGTGCTCAATGCGCAGCAGCGATTTTTCTACGGGTACCGGACGCCGGTACCCGGGGTTTAGCTGCTTCCCTTCAGCCCCGTGGTCCGCATCCGGATCCGGGGCTCGTTTGTTGTGTGAGGCCTGAATTCGGATGACACCAGAATCCACCAACAGCGAGGAAACCATGTCAACCGAAACTGAACTCCCCAACATCGATGCGCTCCGCGTGGAGATCGACGAGCTGGACGCCACCATCCTGGCGGCCGTCGCCCGTCGCACCGAGGTCTCCAAGATGATCGGCAAGGCCCGCATGGCCTCCGGCGGCACCCGGCTGGTGCACAGCCGCGAGATGAAGGTCATCGAGCGCTACAGCGAGCTGGGCCCCGAGGGCAAAGACCTCGCCATGCTGCTGCTCCGCCTGGGCCGCGGCCGCCTCGGCCACTAGCGATTTGTGCACGATTTTCCGCGGTCAGCGCGGATTTTCGTGCACAAACCCCTAGGACGTCAGGGCGATGTACTTGGTGTCGAGGTACTCCTCGATGCCTTCGGTGCCGCCTTCGCGGCCGAATCCTGACGACTTCACCCCGCCGAACGGCGCCGCCGGGTCGGAGATGACGCCCCGGTTGACGCCGACCATCCCGGACTCCAGCGCCTCGGACACCCGCAGCGCCCGATCCAGCGACTGCGTGTAGATGTAGGCCGCGAGGCCGTACTCGGTGTCGTTGGCCGCGGCGATCGCCTCGTCCTCGGTGTCGAAACCGGTCACCGGAGCGACGGGGCCGAACACCTCTTCCTTGAGGATGCGGGCATCGGCGGGCACATCGGCCAGGACCGTCGCGGGATAGAAGTAACCCGGCCCGCCCGGAGCGGTGCCGCCGACGGCCACCGTCGCCCCGCGGGACACCGCGTCGGACACCAGCTCGGTGACGGTGCCGACCTGTTTGGCGTTGATCAGCGGGCCGAGTGTCGCGTTCTCGTCCAGCCCGTTGCCGAGCGTGAACTCGCTCATCCGCTGCACCAGCTTCGTGGTGAACTCTTCGCGCACCGAGTTGGCGACGTGGAAGCGGTTGGCCGCAGTGCAGGCCTCGCCGCCGTTGCGCATCTTGGCGAGGATCGCGCCGTCGACAGCCGCATCGATGTCGGCGTCGTCGAACACCACGAACGGCGCGTTGCCGCCGAGCTCCATCGACATGCGCAGCAGCTTCTCGCCACCCTGTTGCACGAGCGCCCGGCCGACGCCCGTCGACCCGGTGAAGGTCAGCTTCCGCAGCCGGCCGTCGTCCATGAGCGCCTTTGTCAGTTCACCCGGGCTGGTGGTGGGCAGCACGGACAGGACGCCCTTGGGCAGGCCGGCGTCGGCCATCAGCTTGGCCAGCAGCAACATGGTCAGCGGCGTTTCGGCGGCGGGCTTGACCAGCATGGTGCAGCCGGCCGCCAGGGCCGGGCCGATCTTGCGGGTCCCCATGGCCAGCGGGAAGTTCCACGGTGTCACCGCGTAGCACGGGCCGACGGGCGACTTGGTGACGACGATGCGCCCGGTGCCGGCCGGGCTCGGGGTGTAGCGGCCGCCGATACGGACGGCCTCTTCGGCGAACCAGCGGAAGAACTCGGCGCCGTATTTCACTTCGCCGCGGCTCTCGGCCAGCACCTTGCCCATCTCGAGCGTCATCAGTGTGGCCACGTCCTCGGCGCGGGCGGTGATGGTCTCGAACACCGACCGCAGGATCTCGCCGCGCTCACGCGCGGGGGTTGCCGCCCACTCCTTTTCGACGGCTGCCGCGGCATCGAGTGCGGCGACGCCGTCCTGCGGGGTGGCGTCGGCGACGTGGGCGATGACGTCCTCGGTAGCCGGGTTGAGCACTTCGAATGTGGATTGACCGGCGCGCTCCTCACCGCCGATCCAGAGGCCAGTTGGGACAGACGACAACAGCGCGGCGATGTCCATACACCCATCATGTACGGCGGCGTTTCCTACGTCACACTAGGGTTTGGGGCATGGCTGATCACTCTCCCGCTGCCGACATCTCGACCACCTCAGCCTGGGAGGCGCTCACCGCGCACCACGCCGCAGTCGAGGCGACCACGCTGCGCGAGCTATTTGCCGACGACCCGGACCGCGGCCGCGAGCTGACGCTGACCTTCGGCGACCTGTACATCGACTACAGCAAGCACCGGGTGACCAGGGAAACCCTTGCACTGCTGCTCGATCTGGCCCGTGCGGCCGGCCTCGAGGAGCGGCGCGACGCCATGTTCGCCGGTCAGCACATCAACACCTCCGAGGACCGCGCCGTGCTGCACACCGCGCTGCGGCTGCCGCGCGGCGCCTCGTTGGTGGTCGACGGCCAGGACGTCGTCGCCGACGTGCACTCGGTCCTCGACGAGATGGGTACCTTCACCGACCGGCTGCGCAGCGGTGAGTGGACCGGAGCCACCGGTCAGCGCATCACGACCGTCGTCAACATCGGTATCGGTGGCTCCGATCTGGGCCCGGTCATGGTGGACCAGGCCCTGCGCCACTACGCCGATGCGGGCATCACGGCGCGGTTCGTGTCGAACGTCGACCCGGCCGACCTGGTGGCCAAGCTCGACGGACTCGACCCTGCCACAACACTTTTCATCGTCGCCTCCAAGACGTTCTCGACGCTGGAGACGCTGACGAACGCCACTGCCGCCCGGCGCTGGCTCGTCGCCGCGCTCGGTGATGACGCCGTCGCCAAGCACTTCGTCGCGGTGTCGACCAATGCAAAGCTGGTGTCGGAGTTCGGCATCGACACCGCGAACATGTTCGGTTTCTGGGACTGGGTCGGTGGCCGCTACTCGGTGGACAGCGCCATCGGGCTCTCGGTGATGGCTGTCATCGGCAAGGAGCGGTTCGGTGAGTTCCTGGCCGGCTTCCATCTGGTCGACGAGCATTTCCGCGCCGCGCCGCTGGAGGCGAACGCGCCGGCGCTGCTCGGGCTCATCGGCCTGTGGTACTCGGATTTCTTTGGCGCACAAGCACGTGCGGTGCTCCCCTACTCCAATGACATGGCCCGCTTCGCCGCTTACCTGCAGCAGCTGACCATGGAGTCCAATGGCAAGTCGGTGCGCGCCGACGGCACGCCGGTGAGCACCGACACCGGCGAGATCTTCTGGGGCGAGCCGGGAACCAACGGCCAGCACGCCTTCTACCAACTGCTGCACCAGGGCACCCGGCTCGTGCCGGCGGACTTCATCGGCTTCAGCGAGCCGACCGACGACCTGCCCACCGCCGACGGCACCGGCAGCATGCACGACCTGCTGATGAGCAACTTCTTCGCCCAGACGCAGGTGCTCGCGTTCGGCAAGACCGCCGACGAGATCGCCGCTGAAGGCACGCCGGCCGACGTCGTCCCGCACAAGGTGATGCCCGGAAACCGGCCCACCACTTCGATTTTGGCGACCAAGCTGACGCCGTCGGTGGTCGGTCAGCTGATCGCGCTGTACGAACACCAGGTCTTCACCGAGGGCGTCATCTGGGGCATCGACTCGTTCGATCAGTGGGGCGTCGAACTCGGCAAGACCCAGGCCAAGGCCCTGCTGCCGGTCATCACGTCCGAGGCCGCGCCGGCCCCGCAGTCCGACAGCTCGACCGATGCCCTGGTGCGTCGCTACCGCGCGGAGCGAGGTCGCGTTTCCTAGGGATTTGTGCACGATTTTCCGCGGCCGGCGCGGAAAATCGTGCACGAATCCCTAGGCGAAGTACTTGGTGAAGCGCGGCGGCATCAGCTTCATCACCTCGACCAGCGGCCACCACGGCCAGCCGGGGACGACGGCGCGGCCCTTCTCCTTCTCGATGGCGTCGACCATGGCCTTCACGCCGGTCTCGTTGTCGACCATGAGCATGGTGGAGTTGGATTTGGCGGTCATCTCGGACTCGATGTAGCCGGGCTCCAGGACGGTGACCTTGATCGGGCCCGACGGATATTCGGCGCGCAGCGACTCACCCAGCGACGTGACGCCGGCCTTGCTCGCGGCGTAGGCCGCCTTGTGCCCGGGCACGCCGACGTTGCCGAGCACCGATGACACCAGGACCAGGTGGCCCCGGCCCGCGGCCTTGAACATCTCGAGCGCCGTCTCGATCTGGACCAGCGCCGCAACGAGATTCGTCTCGATGGTCGCCTTGTTGGCCCACAACTTGCCGCCACCGAGCGGGTAGCCCTTGCCGATGCCGGCGTTGACGATGACGCAGTCGATGCCGCCGAGCGCGTCGGACAGCTCATCGAAAACCTTGGGCACCTGGTCGTGGTCGTTGACGTCCAGCGCGGCGATGGCCACGGTCACGCCGGGGTACTGCGCCGTCAGCTCGGCCTTGAGTTCTTCGAGGTTGTCCAGCCGGCGGGCACACAGTGCCAGGTCGCGGCCCTTGGCGGCGAACTGCCGGGCCATACCGGCGCCGAGGCCCGAGCTCGCGCCGGTGATGAGAATTTTCTGCCGAGTCATGCCTGCAGCGTAACCAACTCGACACGTGTCAAGAAAGGCCGCGGGTGCAAGATCGAGGTATGAAGCTCGCCGCCCTGTTGATCGCCGTCGTGGGCATGACGTCAGTGCCTCTCGCACACGCCGACGACGATCCGCTGTTCCGCTTGGTCGACACCGCAGCCCAACGGCTGCAGACCGCCGATCCGGTGGCGGCGGTCAAGTGGCTCAAGGGCGGTTCGATCGAGGATCCCGCGCGGGTCGATCAGGTGCTGAAAGCGGTCGCCGCCCAGGCCACAGCGTCAGGCGCCGACCCGGTGTTCGTGCAGCAGGTGTTCACCGACCAGATTCACGCCACCGAGGGCATCGAGTACCTGCGGTTCAGCCAATGGAAGTTCGATCCGGCGACGGCTCCCACGACGGCACCTGACCTGTCCGAATCACGCACTGCGATAGACGGTTTCAATCGCACCATGGTCGCGGAGCTGGCGGCACAACGAGGAGTCCTGCACGGCCCGGGCTGCGTCGCCGCACTCGACGCCGCCCGAGCACAGGTAGTGACGAGCCAGCACCTCGATCCGCTCTACCAGCAGGCGCTCACAGCAGCGACCAGGAATTACTGCAACTGAATCACTTGAGCAGCTTCGACATGCGGCGGTCGGCCAGCACCTTGCCACCGGTCTGACACGTCGCGCAGTACTGAAAAGACTTGTCCGCGAAGGACACCTCACGGACGGTGTCGCCGCAGACCGGGCACGGCAAGCCGGTGCGGGCATGGACCCGAAGCCCAGAGCGCTTCTCCCCCTTGAGGGTTGCCGCTCCTTGTCCCACCGAACGGGTCACGGCATCGGTGAGCACCGAGATCATCGCGTCATGCAAGGTCGCCAACTGCTCCGCGGTCAGCTTGCCCGCGGTCGCGAACGGCGAAAGCTTGGCCACATGCAGGATTTCGTCGCTGTAGGCGTTGCCGATCCCGGCGATGGTCCGTTGGTCGGTGATGACGTTCTTGATCCGCCCGGTGTTGCCGGCCAGCACCGCGCCCAGCTCCGCCGGGCCGAGCGACAGCGCGTCGGGCCCCAACGTGGCGATCTGCGGTACGGCCAGCGGATCGTTCACGAGCCAGACCGCCAACCGCTTCTGGGTGCCGGCCTCGGTGAGGTCGAAACCCGGTGCCTCACCCGGCTTTCCGAGATGCACCCGCAGCGCGATCGGCCCCTTGCCGGGTTTCAGCGGTGCGGCCGCCAGCTTCTCCGACCAGCGCAGCCACCCGGCCCGTGACAGGTGGGTGATCAGGTGCAGGTCGCCGACCTGCAGTCCGAGGTACTTGCCCCAGCGGTTGGCGCCCGTCACTTCCCTGCCGTACAGCGCCGTCGGCGGCGGGTCGAAGGTCTTGAGCACGGACAGAGCGGCGACGTCGACGCGGCCGACCGGCAGTCCGACCGCATGACGACGCAGGTGATCGGCGAGCGCCTCGACCTCGGGAAGTTCCGGCATGGGTTCAGGCTAGCGACTGGACGTACCGCATGCTGTACACATGGCAGACCGCTCGGCACCCGCCCCGGCCACCAATCCGCTGCGACGCATGCTGGTCATGAATGCCGTGCCGCGCCGCTGGCCGTTCGCGCTACGGGCCTCGTTCTGCATGATGGTGCCGATTCTCGTCGGGTGGGCGGCCGGCGATGTGTCGGCCGGGCTCGTCGCGACCATCGGCGGTTTCACCTCGCTGTACGGCAGCGGCCGGCCGTATCTCAACCGGGCGATGTATCTCGGCGCCATCGCCGTGTCGTTCGCGGTGGTCGTGGCACTCGGCGATTGGGCGGCTGCCACCCCGTGGTCGGCGGTGCTCGTGGTGACCGTGATCGCGATGATCGCCGTCCTGATCTGCCAGGCGCTGTCGGTCGGACCACCCGGCGCCTACATGCCGGTGCTGGCGTGCGCGGCAGCGGTCGGCATTGCCACCCAGCACTTGAGCCCGTGGCGACTGGGTGCGCTGGTGCTGGCCGGTGGCGCCTTCTCCTGGGTGGTGCACATGGCCGGGGTACTGGTCCGTCCGCGTGCGCCGGAACGCGCCGCGGTCGCCGGCGCCGCCGAAGCGGTGGCCACCTATATCGAAACCTCGTCACCCGACGCCCGGCACCGCGCCGCACAGCTCCTGCACGAAGCGTGGATCACTCTCGTCACGTTCCAGCCGGTACGGCCCAAGCCCGACGACACTCTCTACCGGCTGCGGATGACGAACCGCCGGCTGCACGTGTTGTTCGCCGAAGCCATGGCCGCCGCCGACCGCGGCCAACCGATGGCTGTCGACGGCGCCGCGCTGGCCCGGAAACTGGGCACGGTGCCCGACGACATCGGCGGCAGTTTCGAGGGCCTGATCCCACTGGGACGCCCCTCGGTGGGGACGCTGCTGCGCCGGGCGGTGACGCCGGGGGCTCCCCCACTGACCGCGGCACTGCGCACCGCGGTCGCCGTCGCGATCGCCGGCACCGTCACTGTCGGCCTGAACATGGACCACGCATACTGGGCCATGGCGGCGGCGGTGCTGATGCTGCATCAGGGTTTCGATTGGCGGCGCACCGTACAACGCGGCATCGAACGCACTTTGGGCACGTGGCTCGGCCTGCTGCTGGCCGGCGGCGTCCTGCTCGCCGCGCCGGGTGGACCGTGGCTCGCCGTCATCGTCGGCACGCTGCAGTTCCTCATCGAGATGTTCGTGGTGCGCAACTACACCGTCGCGGTCATCTTCATCACGCCTGCGGCATTGACCATCGCGTCGGGCGGCCACCACATCGCCGACGTGCCCGCCATGCTGCTCGCTCGAGGCGTCGACACCGTGATCGGTTGTGCGGTGGCACTTCTCGTGCTGTGGCTGACGCGGCGCGGCCACCCCGCGGCGCGCCCTGCCGAGTCGATCGCGGCGACGCTGGACGCCGTCGCCGTCGTGGTGGGCCATCTGGCCGCGGGCGCGGTCACCACCGATCAGGCCCGAGGCGACCGCCGCGATTTGCAGCTGCGCGCGATGGCCATGCTTCCGGTGTACGACACCGCGATCGGCGGCTCGGCCCGGAGCCGGGTTGCGGCAGAACGACTTTGGCCTGCCATCGTCGCGACCGAGCAGCTTACCTACCGGACGCTCGCCGCGGCCTGGGCCACCGAACGATCCGAAGCGCCGTTCACCCCCGGCGACGCCGAGCGACTGACCGCGACGATCGGCGACTTGGTCGACGCGGTCCGCACCGGCCACCCGGCTGCCGACATCGGCGAGCTACCGACCTTCGGCGCCAACGAATTACGCGCGATCCGGGCGTCGCTGACCTAGGGATTTGTGCACGAAAATCCGCGGCGGGCGCGGAAAAACGTGCACAAATCCCTACTTTTCGAAGGCGCGCTGCACCAGACCCAGGGCCCAGCCGACGATCGAGAGCAGGATCGCCGCCCAGATCGCGGTGAACCAGAACTGGTCGATGCCCAGGCCCCAGTGCGTGGTGTTCTCGGTGATCCACGACGTGATCCACAGCATCCACGCGTTGATGACGACGTGGATCAGGCCGAGGGTGAGGATGTACAGCGGAATCGCGAAGAGCTGCACGATCGGCTTGATGATGGCGTTGACCAGGCCGAAGACGAACGCCACGACCAGGATGATGCCGACCCGCTCGAGTTGGGTGGCGCCCACCGGGAACACGAAATAGATCCCCGACACCATGCGAGTGACCAACCACAACGCCAGGCCGGTCACCGCGGCCCGCACCAACAACGATTTCATGCTGTCGATTCTGCCCGCAGCAGATAGGTATCCATGATCCAGCCGTGCCGCGTCCGGGCCTCGGCCCGCTCCCGGGCGATCTGTTCCCCGACCGCGCCGACGGTGCCGGCGATCAGCATCTCATCCGGCGTGCCGAGGTAGGCGCCCCACCAAATCCGGCTCTGCGGTGGGCATTCCAGAAACGAGCATTCGCCGTCGAGCATCACGACGGCGGCCCCGGCCAGCCCGCGCTCACGCAACTGACGGCCCGTCGTGATCAGCACCGGCTCGCCAATGTCGTTGAGCGGGATACGATGTCGGGCGGTGAGTGCCTGGATGGCGGTGATGCCGGGAATCACGTCGAACTCGAACTCGACGTGTTCGGCAACGCGGTCCAGGATGCGCAGGGTGCTGTCGTAGAGCGACGGGTCGCCCCACGCCAGGAACGCGCCGACGCCGTCGGGCCCGAGTTCGGTCTCGATGGCCGCGGCCCACAGCTGGGCCCGCGCGGCATGCCATTCGGCCACCGCCTCGTGGTACTCACGATCTTTGGCCCGCTTGGGATCCGGCAGCGCCACGAACCGGTAGTCAGGCTTCTCGATGAAGCGCTCACAGATCAGCCGGCGCAGCGCGACGAGGTCGTCCTTGGTATCGCCTTTATCCATGGCGAAGAACACCTGAGTGTCGTTGAGCGCCGTGACGGCCTGGGCGGTGACGTAGTCCGGGTCGCCGGCGCCGATACCGATGACGTGGATGGTGCGCATCCGCGAAGGCTAGCCGCCCGCAGCAGCCGCACATTTATCCAGTACCGCAGGTATTGACTACCTCTGGTATCGGACGTAACTTCGGATTACGGACACTTTCGAAGGGATGTCAACGATGACAGCTTCGGTCAAGGGTCAGGCGACTCGCGAGGAATTTGCCGAGCGCCTGCTCAAGGGCTCTGTACGCAAGTCTTACGCGCCGATCGTCGACATCGACTGGGACGCGCCGATCGACCCGGACAAGTACTTCCTGCCACCGAAGGTCGTCTCGCTGTACGGCACCCCGATCTGGGAAGCGATGAGCCGGGCCGAGCAGATCGAGCTCTCCCGCCAGGAACTGGTGAACACCCTGTCGGCCGGCATCTGGTTCGAGAACATCCTCAACCAGGCCCTGCTCCGCAAGGCGATGCACCAGGACCCGACCGCGAGCGCCACCCACTACGAGCTGACCGAACTCGGCGACGAGACCCGCCACATGGTGATGTTCGGCAAGGCCATCGAGAAGGTGGGCGCCGACCCGGTGCGGCCCAAGTGGTACCAGCGCACGATCATCAACATGCTGCCGTTCGCCTTCCAGGGTTCGGTGCTGTGGGTGGCCGCACTGATCGGCGAGGAAATCTTCGATTCGCTGCAACGCCAGATGATGGACGATCCGGAATTGCAGCCAATGGTGCAGCGGCTCATGCGGATTCACGTCACCGAAGAGGCCCGGCACATCCAGTTCGCCCGCGACGGACTGCGCAAGCGCGCTCCGGAGATGTCGTGGCCGAAGCGCTTCTGGATCGGCAACCTCAACGGGGTCGGCGGCCTGTTCTTCCGGTTCCTGTTCACCAACAAGGTGCAGTACCGCCGCGTCGGATTGGACGCCCGGGCCGCGCGCCGGATGGCGCGGACCTCGCCGCACCGGATCGAGACGCAGATCGCCGGGTTCGCGCCGCTCGCGTCGTTCCTGGAGGAAGTTGGACTCCTCGGGCCCATCGCGCGGCGGTTGTGGCGGCGCAGCGGTTTCCTGCCCGGCGGCAAGATTGCGCCGGCGACGCGCGCCGAGATTGCCGAACCCGAGGACCTGTACGACGGGCCCGCCACCATCGACGGCCGCGAGGTGCGGGTCCGGCTGGCCGGGCACCTCGATCCGATCGACGGCCAATACCACTGGTGCGGAACGGTTTTCGAGACGCTCGACGAGCTGCCGCGCACAGCCGTCACCGTGGGGGTCGGCGAACGGACCGCGACGGCGCGCGTCACCGAGCGCAGCCAGCAGGGCGGCTACGCCATCAGCGGCGCCGGTTTGCCGCCGTTCCCGCTGACCTGACAACCACTGAATGGGCGGTACCCATTCCACAAAACTAGAACACGTTCTAGCATCGGTTCATGAGGTTCACCTACGCCGAAGCGATGACCGATCCGAAGTACTACATCCCGCTGGCCAAGGCGGCTGACGAAGCCGGCTACCACGCGATGACGATTCCGGACAGCATCGCGTACCCCTTCGAGTCCGACTCGTCCTACCCGTACACCGCCGACGGCAGCCGCGAATTCCTCGACGGCAAGTCGTTCATCGAGTCGTTCTCGCTGATCGGCGCCCTGTCGGCCGTCACGACCAAACTGCACTTCAACATCTTCGTGCTGAAGCTGCCCATCCGGCCGCCGGCCCTGGTCGCCAAGCAGGCCGGGTCGCTTGCCGCACTGTTCGACAACCGCCTGGGCCTGGGCGTCGGCACCAGCCCGTGGCCGGAGGACTACGAGGTCATGGGCGTGCCGTTCGCCCGCCGCGGCAAGCGCATGGATGAGTGCATCGACGTCATCCGCGGTCTGACCTCGGGTGACTACTTCGAGTACCACGGCGAGTTCTACGACATCCCCAAGACCAAGATGACGCCCGCGCCGACCAAGCCGGTGCCGATCCTGGTCGGTGGCCATGCCGACGCCGCGCTCAAGCGCGCCGCGCGCAACGACGGCTGGATGCACGGCGGCGGCGACCCGGCCGAGCTCGACCCGCTGCTGAAGAAGCTTGCGCAGTACCGCGAATCCGAAGAGCGCATCGGGCTGTGCGACGAGTTCCAGATTCACGTCATCTCGATCGACGGCTTCACCGTCGACGGCGTGAAGCGCCTCGAGGACAAGGGCGTCACCGACGTCATCGTCGGCTTCCGGGTGCCCTACATCATGGGCGAGGACACCCAGCCGCTCGACGAGAAGATCAAGCACCTGGAGATGTTCGCCGAGAACGTCATCGCGAAGGTTTAGTTTTCGGCGCTACTCGTCGACGATGTGGACCGCGGCCTCTTCAGCGGAGGCCGCGCTCCCGTCGATGCCGACGTCCCCCGCGAGCAGCTCGCCATCCTGTTCGCCGGCCACGAGCCGACCAGATCGCTGGTCACCGACCTCGTCCTCGCCCCACTGCTCGTCGGGGCCGTCCACCGAATCCAACTGCATCGCCGGGTCTGGCTCTTCCTCGGCGAGGAGTTCGTCGAGAGTCTCGTTGTCCCGGGGCTCACGCCATTTATCCGGCGGCACATAGCCCTCGTCCAGCAGGTCGTCGACGCCGCGGTCGATCAGCATGTCCTCCTGAGGCAGCTGATCCTCGTCGTCGATGCTGTACTCATCCGAGTCGCTCATGTCATCACCTTGCCACGGATCGCCGAGTCTGGCGAGCAGAGTGCGGCTGGCGATTTCCGGCGTGATTTCGCTTGTGCCGCCGTAGATCTTGTCGACGCAAAAACAACTTCGGTCCGCTTTCGGCGTTCTCAGCGTGCCTTCAGGTCGTGGTCCATACCGTCACTGCAAGTGATATGGCACCGGCGCGCACATCTCCGACAGCGCCGACAACGACAATGGGGGACGGCCCAGTGAGCAGTGATGGAGTGATGGTCTTTCTCGATGATGTGTTGGTCCAGCACGCTGGTTGGCTGCGAGCGAACACCGAGTTGTCGATCCACACCGACCTGCGGCCGACCTACGTGGTGGGTGACGCAAAGCTGTTGAACCGAGCCGTCGCTGCGCTGATTCAGCATGCACGCTGCAATGCCGTATCAGCGATCGAGCTGGTGGTGTATCGCCGCGATGCCCAGGCCGTCATCATTGTCAGCGACGACGGCCCGCATATCGCCGTGGCCAAGGGAGAGCATCAGGACCCGGCAGCGTCACCGTCGTCGTCAGAGCGCCACTGCGGTCTGGAGCTGGCTGCCCGGATCATCGCTACCCACGGCGGGACACTGGCGGTCGGTGAACGCGGCGCGTGCGCCAATGCGGTGAGCGTGCGGTTGCCGTCCACGCGGCAATCGTGGCGCAATTCCACGGCGTTGAGCGGGATTTCGGGTGGATTCTGATAATTCGTCCGCCGGGGGTGCGGTGCGCCATCACCGCCGGTGACGACAGTGGATGATGGGGCGATGTGGGTGGGTCGCGGGTCGGTCCCGCTGATGGGCGTGCAAGGGCGGGACGCCCGATGAGCCGGCGTGTGACGCTGGCTGGTGTGGTGGCCCGGTGGCGTGGCTGGTTCGCCGGGATCGCGGTGCGCTCAGGGCTGGTGGCCGGCGCCGTCGTCCTGGCCGGCCTCGTGATCGTGGGGGCAGCCTCGACGGTGCTGCTGTACCGGGCGATGTGCGCCGACGTCGACAGTGCCGCGCAGGCCCGCGCTCAGGCGGTCGCGGATGTGCTGCGCAAGGAACCACCTGACGAGGTGGATTCGGTGTTGATGCACACCGATCACCGGATCATGGCCGTGCAGATCACCGACGCCGCCGGCACGGTGGTGCAGCGATCCGACACCGCGCCGCATACTCCGCTGATTCCGCTGCCGCACAAGGATTCCCGAGTCGGCGTGCTGGCAACGGATGATGACGATGTACGCGTCAGCACAACTACGGTGACGTCCCGTAAAGGACAGCAATACACGGTACTCGTCGGCGGTGGCATCGAGTCGATCGAACAGATGACGGCCACTGCCGGGCAGATGTTGGCGATCACGGCGCCGATCGTGGCGGTGGTGGCCGCGGTCGTCACCTACCTACTGGTGCGGCGGTCGTTGCGGTCGGTGGAAGCGATCCGGTCGCGAGTGTCGGCGATCAGCGCCTTCGATCTGGGCGAGCGGGTCCCTGTCGGTGACAGGTCGGATGAGATTTCCGCGCTCGCGGTGACCATGAACGACATGCTGGCCCGCATCGAAGCGGGCCATGCCGCGCAACGACAGTTTGTCGGGGACGCATCCCACGAACTACGGAGTCCGTTGGCAACGGTGGTGTCCGCCTTGGAAATCGGGGTGACGCACCCTGATCTCTTCGACAGAACGCTACTGACCTCAGCGTTGTTGCCGGAGGCACGCCGGATGCAGACGCTGGTCGAGAATCTGCTGTTGTTGGCGCGCGCCGATGAACGCGGGCTGCCGTTACGTCGCGTCGAGACCGATCTCGATGATCTGGCGAGTGCGGAGTCGGCGCGACTCAAGCGTGAGACGACGTTGCGAATCGTGTCCGATCTGTCGGCGGTCAAGGCCGGCGTCGACCCTGACGGATTTGTGCGAGTGTTGCGAAACCTGGCCGATAACGCGGCCCGCTACGCCACCAGCGAGGTGACCATCGTCGTGCGCGCGAAGGGTGACAATGCCGTCGTCCAGGTTATCGACGACGGCCCGGGAATCCCGGCCGCTGCCCGGGACAAGGTGTTCGAACGGTTCGTCCGCTTGGATGCTGACCGATCGCGGCGTGGGGGTGGGACCGGATTGGGGTTGGCGATCGTCGCTGAGATCGTGGCCGCCCACGGTGGTTCGGTCGGCATCACTGACCGCGAAGCTGGCACCGGAACTGTTGTGACAGTTCAGTTTCCGGTATCCGACTCCCCGGATTCGAGCCGGTAGCCTGCGCCACGCAACGTGGTGATCGCGGCCGAGCCGATTTTGCGTCTCAGATAGCCGACATAGACTTCCACCACGTTGTCAGGACCGTCGTAGTGGCTGTCCCATACGTTGTGCAGAATCTCGGTCTTGGTGAGGACAGTGTCCTTGTGGCGCAACAGGTACGCCAGTAGCGCGAATTCTCGCGGCGTCAGCGAGACACTCTGACCGCCCCGATGCACAGTGCGACGTGCGGGGTCCAGTGAGATGTCGCCGGCAGTCAGCACGACGGGGCGCTGCGGAGCGCCGCGGCGGATCAAAGCCCGCAGGCGGGCGGTGAGCACCATGAACGAGAATGGTTTCGTCAGGTAGTCGTCAGCGCCCAGGTCGAAGGCATCGGTCTGGTCATAATCGCCGTCTTTGGCGGTCAGCATCAGCACCGGGGTCCATATGTGCGCGGCGCGCATCTTGCGCAGGACCTCATAGCCGCTGAGGCGCGGAAGCATGATGTCGAGCACGACGACATCGAACTGCTCGTGCGTCGCCTGCCAGAGCCCGTCGACACCGTCGGCCACCGCGACCACGACGAACCCTTCGGCGCGCAGACCGGCGGTGATCGTCTCGGCAAGCATGGGCTCGTCTTCGACCAGCAGCAGTCTCACCTGTTCAGCCTGACACAGACTGAAGCAGCAGCCATCAATTGCCCGGCTGCATCACGCCGCCGCTGGCAGTGTCGTAGTGTTCACCGACCGACACCGCCGGAGTGTTCTGGGCGCGTTCATGTGCCTCGTGGACTGTCATCGCCGCGGCCACCAGCATCACTGCGCCGACCATCAGGGCGATCGCTTCTCGCCGAGCTGTCATGTCTCTCAACACCTTTCAGGATGTTCAGCCAGTCGATACCGAGCGGCTGTCGGGTATGCCACCAGACTGGCAGCGGGTGGCTGTGAGGACGCTGAGGGTGGCGTACCGATCAGGTCCGTTCGAGTCGATGAATGACGTCCTGTTCCACAGGGACGGCCGTGATGAGCGGACGCAGCCGAGTCTTTTTGGCGCGCAACACGAGCCAACTGAGCACGGGGCGCGCGAGGAGGTATCCGGCAACACTCAGCGCCGCGCCCAGGGCGAGACCGGCAACGACGTCTTGAGGGTAATGCGCACCGACGTACACACGGGCCAGTGCCATCACTATTGCCGCGATGGCGGCGACGACGCCGAGCCGGCGATTCACCAGCCACACACCGGCGGTGACGGCGCCGGCCATCATGGCGTGGTCGCTGGGGAAGCCGCCGTCGGTGTTGCAGTGCAAAACCACGATGTGGGGCAAGGCATTACAGGGACGGGTCGTGTTGATCGAGTCGGCTATCGGCTGGTTGATCGCGACGGCCGCAAGTACGCCCAACGGTGCCCAGAGGGCCGCGGTCATCGCGCTGAGGTTGTTGGTTCTGCGGGCGATCCACCAACCGGCGAGGAGAAAGCCGGCAAACAGCACGACGCCGTCGTTAGCGTATCCGGCCACGACGGGGTGCAGCCAGGGAGTGTCCCGGGCGAAGTTGTTGATGTCGTAGAAGATTCGGGTATCGAGGTCCATCACGGCCTATCGGTATGGGTGCGGAGGATGGGACACGTCAGCGCAGGTTATCCAATAGCGTGGTCAGGGCGCGTTTTTCGTCGCCGACACTCGGACTGCTCGATCGGACGGACTTCAGTGCCGCATCGATCTCGTGGTCGAGCGCGTTCCAGGCGTTGGGATCCATCGCCTGCAACCGATCCTGGTCGTGGTCCCAGGCTGTTTCGAGGTCGGTGATTCGGGACCGGGCGCCGGCTTGATCCCCGGCATCCACTTTCACCAGCGTGTCTTGCACGACGTTGCGGAAATGCGCGACGTCGGTCGCCGGGAATGCGCTGATACTGCCGGGGGCGATGGTTGCGGCCGCAGCGATCGGTCCGGCCTCTTCCTCGCCGCCGCCGGCCGAGCCATGCGGCTGCATCGACGCCCATTGCAGCAGCGCGCCGGCAGCCAGGATGACGACGGCGTAGAAACCGACGGTGGCCACCGCGGACACCCGGCGTTGGGATGCGGGCACAGTGTGGTCGTTCCCGGCGCTCGTATCGATCACGTCGACTCGTGTCCGGGTCAGGTAGATAACAGCGGCGGTGATCGCGGCCAGGAAGATACCGCTGGTCAGACCGTATCCGAGGCCGAGGCCGTGTGCACTTCGCGGTGCGGCGAGCCAATCGCCGAGATTGGCACCCAGCGGGCGGGTCAGGATGTAGGCGAGCCAGAACGACAGCACGGAGTTCACACCGAAACGCCAGCCGACAGTCACGACCGCGATGAGGGTGAGCGGCAGCAGCACCGATACCCCTGGGCTCCACCCTGTGAGGGCAAGGGTCCAGTCACCGGCCGCGGTACCGAGGGCGAAGGTGACCAGAACAGCGAGCCAGTAGAACAGCTCCCGGGGTCGCGTCGTGATGCTGTGGATCGACAGCGTCCGCTCCCGCGCAAACCACACTCCGAACACCACGCCCAGAATGACGGTGAAGACCGCCGTACTCGTCGCCAAGGGCACGGCGAGGCTGTCGGTGAGCAGGTCGGTGTAGAGGGTGCCGGTGACGCTGAGAATCACGACGGTCAGCCAGTACACGGCCGGGACGTAACGCGGCAATCGCAGCTGGGCGACCATTACCAGCGCGAGCACGGCTGTGAAGATCACCGCCGTGGCGGTGAGACCGACGCCCATTCCGGCGTTGATCCAGTCGGCGAAGCTCTCTCCGACGGTGGTGCACAGCACTTTGATCAGCCAGAACCAGATCGTGACTTCGGGAACCTTGCTCGCAGTCACGCGGTTCACCATCGTTGATGGGCGGGCAGCACCGGTCATGCCTGCAGAAGGTAAACACCGGTTGCTGAACAGACGCTGAGAAAGCAGGTGACGCCGCGCACGTACCGCGTGGAAGGCAAAACAAATGCTCCCCGGAAGAAGGAGCTAAATTCTCAGTCCGACTTCCGGGGAGCACTTCGATGCCATTGGAACTGTTGCGGCCAGTCGCGGAGCAACTACAGCGTGCGGCTGATGATTTCCTTCATGATTTCGCTTGTGCCGCCGTAGATTTTGTTGACGCGCGCCGCGGCGTAGGCCCGGCCGATGGGGTACTCCATCATGTAGCCGTACCCGCCGAAGAACTGCACACAGCGGTCGACGACGGCCACGGCCCGGTCGGCGGCGATGAGCTTGCCCATGGACGCGATCGCCGGATCGTTGTCGCCGTCGATCAGCGCCTGCACGCAGTAGTCCACCGTGGTCTTGATGGACAACACCTCGGCCTTGAGCTCGGCGAGCTGGAATCGGTTGTGCTGGAAGTTGATCAGCGGTTTACCGAAGGCCTCACGCTGCTTGGTGTACTTGATGGCCTCCAGTACCGCGGCCTCGGCCATGCCGGCGCAGATCGATCCGATGACCAGCCGCTCGCGGGCCAGCTGCGACATCAGTTGGTAGAAGCCCAGTCCTTCCTGCTCACCGAGCAGGTTGGCGACGGGAACCCGCATGTCGGTGAAGAACAGCTCGCGGGTGTCCTGGCCGTGCTGACCGACCTTCTCCAGCACCCGGCCGCGCTCGAAGCCCGGCAGGTCGTTGACCTCGGCGACGATCAGCGACACCCCGGCCGCGCCCTGCGTGGGATCGGTCTTGGCGACGATCACCACCATGTCGCACAGAGATCCGTTGGAGATGAAGGTCTTTGAGCCGTTGATGACGTAGTGGTCGCCATCGCGGATGGCGGTGGTGCGGACGGCCTGCAGGTCCGAACCGGTGCCCGGCTCGGTCATCGCGATGGCCAGCACCGTCTCGCCGCTGATGATCTTCGGCATCCAGCGGGCCTTCTGCTCCGCGTTGCCGTAGGTGTCGATGTAGTGCGCCACGATCGGCGAGTGCACCGACCAGCCCGAGGCCGAATCATGGGCCAGCGCAAACTCTTCGGCCACCACGGCCGAGAAGCCGAAGTCACCGCCCGCGCCGCCGTACTCCTCGGGCAGGTCCAGGCCGAGCAGGCCGGCGTCGCCGAGCTTGTTCCAGAATTCCCGGTCGACCTGGTGGTTCTTGGCCCACCGCTCCTGGTTGGGCGTGGCCTCCTTGGCCAGGAACGCCGCCGCGTGCTGACGCAGCTCGCGGTGCTGGTCGGTCTCCCAGCTGGCCCGGTACTTCGGGAAGAGCTCTGACATTGGTCCACCTCGCTAAATTCTGCGCGCTATACAACTGTATAGGCCCCTGTTCATGTGTACAGTACATTGATCCGGTTGCCGATGGGAGGTCTGATGGTTGATCCGAGGGCAACTGTCGACGACCTGACAGCGAAGGCCCGCATTCGCAATACCGCGCTGGACCTGTACGCCAAACACGGCGAAGACCGAATCTCGTTGCGCGCCATCGCCGCGGAGGCAGGCGTCGCGGTCGGCTTGGTGCAGCACCACTTCAAGACCAAGGCCGGCCTGCGGAACGCGGTGGACCAGCTGGTGGTCGACTACTTCGCGGGTGCGCTCGCCGAGGTGCCCGAAGACGCCTCCACCGCCGTGCGCGACGCCGCCGTCCGCGACATGCTGCGGGCCAATCCGGCGGTGGTCGACTACGTGCGCCGGGCCCTGCTGCAACCGAACGTCGCCGACAGCCACCTGGTCGACGTCATCGTCGACCTCACGCAACGCGAGGTCCGCGCGGCCCGCAAGACCGGTCGCGCCTCGACCACGCGCCGCGAGAACACCCAGGTCGTCGCCGTGCTCGCCCGGCAGATGGGCGAACTACTGTTGGCGCCGATGGTCGACGCGGTGTGGGATCGTTTGGCGCCGGACACGAATCCGCCGCGCCTTCGGGTGACGGTCGACGAGGCCGGGCAATGACCGTCACCGTCGACGAGTTCGTGGTCGCGGACACCGCCGACGCGTGGACCGCGGCCGGGTTCACCGTCGACCTGGACGACATATGCCGGATCGGCGGCGTCCGCATCCGGTTGGCCGGACGCGAGCGCGGCACGGGCATCGTCGGATGGGCACTGCGCGGCGTGCCGTCCGATCAACCGCTCGACGGCATCCCCACCAGCCTTTCCGACGCCGAGGTCGCCGCACCGGCCGCGCACGCCAACGGCGCCGTCTCGGTCGACCACGTCGTGCTGCTGTCGCTCGACCTGAACCGGACGGTCGCATCGCTGGCGGCGGTCGGCGTCCACCCGCGCCGGGAACGTGACGGACAGCTCGGCGGCCGGCCGATGCGGCAGATCTTCTTCCGGCTGGGCGAGGTGATCCTCGAGGTCGTCGGCTCGCCCGGCGCCACGGGAGACGGCCCGTCCACCTTGTGGGGGTTGACCTACGTCGTGCAGGACATCGACGCCACCGCCGCGTTCTTCGGAGATCGGACCGCGCCGGTGAAACCTGCGGTGCAACCCGGACGCCGGATCACCACGCTGCGCCATCAAGAATTCGGGATATCGGTCCGCACGGCGATGATCTCCCCGCACGTCCGGGACGCTAACCTCACTCCATGACCGACCGCGGCTCCGTCTTCGACGGCATCTCGATCGGCCGACCCGCGACCGGCGCACTGATCGACGCCGGTTACCGCTCCCTCGCGGACCTGCCGGCCGATCTCGACGAGCTTCTCCCCCTGCATGGTGTCGGACCGAAAGCCGTGCGGCTGCTCAAGGAGGCCCGACAGTCATGAGCGACGACGTCGTGGTCATCCACACCGACGGCGGCTGCCGCCCCAATCCCGGCCCCGGCGGCTGGGGTGCGGTGCTGCGCATGCGGCACCACGTGCGCGAGATGTTCGGTGGCGAGGCCGGTGAAACCAGCAACAATCGCATGGAGCTGATGGCGCCGATCATGGCACTGGAGGCGCTGACGCGGCCCGTCGTGGTGCACCTGCACACCGACAGCACCTACGTCCGCAACGGCATCACCAAGTGGGTGTACGGCTGGGAGCGCAACGGCTGGATGACGGCGTCGAAGCAGCCGGTGAAGAACGTCGACCTGTGGCAGCGGCTGCAGGCCGCCTGCGCCCGGCACGAGGTCGAGTGGTTCTGGGTGAAGGGCCACGCCGGCGTCGCCGACAACGAGTTGGCCGACCAGCTGGCGACGCGCGGCCTGGAAGAAGCCGTGGCCGGCGCACTCTGCCGACCGTGATTTGTGCACGAAAATCCGCGGTGGGCGCGGAAAATCGTGCACAAATCACTCCCAGGTGACCTCCCCCGGGGTCTTGTCGGGCCGTAGGCCGCGCCAACTGGGCTGCCGCAACCGATTGTCCGTTGTGCGCTCGCTGTAGCGCACCTCCCCCACCAGCTCAGGCCGCACGAACGTGACGCCCTTGGCGTCCAGCGTGGAAAGCGGTGCGGTAAAAGGTGATTGGCTGGTTTCGAGCGGCTTGAGCAGCGCCTTCAGATCGGCCAGCATCTTGTCGGTGAAGCCGGTACCGACGCGCCCGGCGAACTGCAGGCCGTCACCCTCGGGCACCCCGACCAGTAGCGCCCCGATGCCGCTGGTGCGGCCGCCCTCCCCCGCGCGCCAGCCGCCGATCACCACTTCCTGGGTGCGCCAGAACTTGTCCTTGACCCAGGCCTCCGACCGCCCCGGTCGGTATCCGGAATCCCACTTCTTGGCGACCACTCCTTCGAACCCGCTGGCACTCGCGAACTCCAGTGGCTCCTCCGCCGGCAACAGCGGTGGCACCGTCAGGGCACCATCGGAAGCCAGTGTTTCCAACAGCTTTCGTCGGTCGCGGTACTTCACGCGGGACAGCTCGCGTCCGTCCAGAGACAGAATGTCGAAACACCAGAACTCGATGTTGGTGTCCGCGCCGCGGTTCTGCATGGCCTGAAAACTGGGCACGCCATCCTGCAGCGCCACCACCTCACCGTCCAGGACCACGTGATGATCGGCGAGATCAGCTGCCACGGACTGCAATTGCGGGAACTCGGCCGTCACATCGCGGCCACTGCGAGCGGTGAGCCGGATCCGGCCATGGTCGGCGTCGACCAGCAGCCGGTAGCCGTCCCACTTGCCCTCGAACGCCCAGTCGTCCGGGGACAGGCGGCGCACTGATCCATGGGTGGCCAACATCGGTTGCAGCCGTTGCTCTTTCATCCGGCGAACGAGCCAGTTCTTGCCTTCGGTCTGGATGAGCACGTACCGCCCGGAGACCCGGTTCCCGTGGAGGTTGACGATCACCTCACCGCCAGAGCCCGGATCCCGGAACTTTTCGGTGTCGTAGGTACCCGCGTCCCAGATCGTGACGTGCCCGCCGCCATATTCACCCTTGGGGATGTCACCTTCGAAGGTGGCGTATTCAAGCGGGTGATCCTCGGTGTGCACCGCGAGGTGGTTGACGGTCGAGGTGTCCGGAAGGTTCTTCGGCACCGCCCAACTGACCAGCACGCCATCGCGTTCCAGGCGGAAGTCGTAGTGCAGCCGGCGGGCGTGATGCTCCTGGATGACAAACCGGTTGTTCTCCCCCGCCGCCGGTTTCTCTGCCGGGACCGGCTCGGGCGTCCGGCCCGGATCCCGCATGCTGCGGTAGGTGGTGAGCCGGTCGCCCACGGGCGCACCGATATCCATTTCCGCGAGCAGATCACCATCACGGGCCAACCGCGCCAGCACCTCGTCAAAGCGCAACTGACGCAACCCCGGATCATCGAGTTCATCCCAGGTCCGCGGCGCCGCAACCGTCGGCTCGTCGCGGCCGCGCATCGAATACGGTGCCACCGTCGTCTTGGCCGACGAGTTCTGACTCCAGTCCAAGAACACCTTGCCGGTCCGCACGCTGCGGGTCATGGTCGCGGTGACCAGCCCGCCCATCGACGATTCAAGTTGCTGGGCAACACGTTTGGCGACGGCCGACGCGCCACGCGAACTCACGGGCGAGGCCAGCGGCACGTAGAGGTGCAGGCCCTTGCTGCCACTGGTCAGCGGATAGGCCGGCAGATCCATACCGGCGACGAGTTCGCGCACCGCACGGGCCACCTCACACAGCTGGGCCATGGTGACGCCGTCACCGGGGTCCAGGTCGAACACGATGCGCGTGGCGGGTCCCGGACTGGCACCGACGAAACGCCACTGCGGCACATGCACTTCCAGCGCCGCCTGCTGGGCGATCCAGGCCAGGCCCTCCGCGGTGTCGATGATCGGGTAGACGGTCGTCCCGCTGCGATGCGTGATGGCGCCGCGGTCCAGCCACTCCGGTGCTGACGATGCCAGATGCTTCTCGAAGAACGGCTGCTGCGCAACACCATTGGGCCACCGCTTGCGGGTGACGGGGCGACCGGCGATGTGCGGCAACATCGCATCGGCCACGGCGAGGTAATAGTCGAAAACCGCGGCCTTGGTCGTGCCGGTCGCCGGGTAGAGCACCTTGTCCGGGTTGGTCAGCCGCACCCGTCCGAATTGCTCCACCCCTCAAGTATCCAAGCCGCGGCGCGATAATGGGCCATACTGGGGTATGCGGTCCATCTGGAAGGGGTCAGTCGCCTTCGGTCTGGTCAATGTGCCGGTGAAGGTGTACAGCGCCACCGAGGATCACGACATCAAGTTTCATCAGGTGCACGCCAAGGACAATGGCCGCATCCGATACAAGCGGGTGTGCGAGGTCTGCGGCGAGGTCGTCGAGTTCCGGGACATCGCCAAATCTTTCGAATCCGAGGACGGCCAGACCGTCATCATCACCGACGACGACATCGCCACGCTGCCCGAAGAACGCAGCCGCGAGATCGAAGTCGTCGAGTTCGTCCCGGCCGATCAGATCGACCCGCTGATGTACGACCGGAGCTATTTCCTGGAGCCCGACTCGAAGTCGTCGAAGTCGTACGTGCTGCTGGCCCAGACCCTGGCGCAGACCGACCGGGTGGCCATCGTGCACTTCTCACTGCGCAACAAGACACGGCTTGCGGCGTTGCGGGTCAAGGATTTCGGTAAACGCAACGTGATGATCGTGCACACGCTGCTGTGGCCCGACGAGATTCGCGATCCGGACTTCCCAGTGCTCGACAAAGAGGTCGAGATCAAGAAGCCGGAGCTGAAGATGGCCGGCCAGGTGGTGGATTCGATGACCGAGGACTTCCACCCCGAGCAGTTCCGCGACACCTACCGCGAGCAGATGGAAGAGCTCATCGAAGCCAAGATCGCGGGCGGCGAGGCGTTCACCACCGAGGAAGCGGCGACCGAACTGGACGCCACCGAGGACGTGTCCGATCTGCTGGCCAAGTTGGAGGCCAGCGTGAAGTCCCGGAAGTCCTGAGCCACTTCCGGAAGCAATTGAAACGTGTTCTAGAAATTCGTTCCCGCAGCGCCTCAATCTTGCTAGCGTGCCTAACAACGACCACGACGAGGCGAGTGAGGCACACGTGATTCTGGACAGATTCCGACTCGACGACCAGGTAGCCGTGGTGACGGGCGCAGGCCGCGGACTCGGTGCGGCCATTGCCGTCGCATTCGCTGAAGCCGGGGCTGACGTGGTGATTGCCTCGCGCACCGAGTCCCAGCTGCAGGAGGTCGCCAAGCAGGTCGAGGCGGCCGGGCGCAAGGCGCACGTCATCGCCGCCGACCTGGCTCACCCCGAGGAGACCGCCAAGCTCGCCGCCGCGGCAGTCGAGGCGTTCGGTCGACTAGTGTCCTGCGCCGGGAATTCGTTGAAGATATGAACCGAGTCGTTCG
>NZ_JMHT01000079.1 GCF_001905655.1 Mycobacterium sp. ST-F2 | reverse complement strand
CCATGCTGGGCAAGCCAACTCAGATGTCACCTATTCGTGCAGCAGACCCGCAGGTGACCGGCCCGGGTTTCCGTTGGCCGATCGCACCGCAACGGGCACTTCAATTGAAGCAATCGGCCAAGCGTGGCTCGATGGCTCGCAGGCGGTGGTGGGTTCTAGGCTGCACCCCATGGCAGGGTTGTTTGGGAAGAACAAGTTGCGCGAGCTGGCGCAGCAGATCGAGACGGACCAGATCATTGGTCATGTTGAGCTGGTTCGCACCTGGCAGGAGGACTACCACGGCGGCTCGTTGAAGAAGGACAACGAGACGACTCGTGAGCAGCAGTACAACCAGGACTTCTTCAAGCACATCCTGGGGTACGAGGAGAAGCCGGCCAACCCATACACCCTGACCCCGAAGGATCGGACGCCTGGAGTAAATCCGAATTTTCCGGACGGCGTGCTGCGGTATACCGACACCCCTGCTCAGATTGACAACATCTTCGCGGTTGTCGAATTGAAAGGCGCGGCAATCCACCTCGACAAGCCACAGCAACGCGAGGGCAACCTGACGCCCGTGCAACAGGCGTTCAAGTACAAGCCTCAGTACAGGTCCTGTCCATTCGTTGTGGTCAGCAACTTCTACGAGTTCCGGCTTTACAACGACAATCAGCTCGATTTCGAACGTTGGACACTCGACGATCTCATCGATCCCGAGGACGACTACGTCAAGTTCAAGTCGTGGTACGTCCTGCTCCGCGCATCGAGCATGGTCACAGCACAGGGGCAGTCTGCGACTCAAAACCTGCTGAGCACTGTTCGCCAGCAACAGGAGGAGATCGGCAAGAAGTTCTACGCCGAATACAAGGATGTCCGGATTGCGCTGCTTCAGGACATCTGGCGCAACAACCCGTCTACGCGAGGCAAGTTTGACCTTGCGATTCAGAAAGCGCAAACGATCATCGATCGCATTGTGTTCTCGTGCTTCGCCGAAGATGTGGATCTACTGCCCGAGCTGACCATCGCAAGCGTTGCCGATGAGGCAGAACGGTCGCTCTATGGCGAATCCCTGTGGGATCACTTCAAGCGGTTCTTCAAGGCAATCGACAAGGGCAGTCAGCAGCTCGGCATTCCGGCCGGATACAACGGCGGCCTGTTCGCCGAAGACCCGCTCATCGATGCCCTGGAAATCTCTGATTCGGTGATGAAGCAAGTCGCTGAACTTTCGCGGTTTGACTACCGAGAAGAGCTGCGGGTCAACGTCCTTGGGCACATCTTTGAACAGTCCATCAGTGACTTGGAGGAGATCAGGCGGAAGGTTCGCGAGGACTCCAACCCACTCAAGATCGGTGAGGCGGTACCGGGGAGACGGAAGAAAGAGGGCATCTTCTACACCCCGGACTACATCGTTCGGTTCATCGTCGACAACAGCCTGGGGGCTTATCTCCGCAAGCAAGAGCAGATGATCCAGCGCAAGCATCGGTTGACTGGGCGTTTGGGCGAGGCTGGGTACGAGGCGCGTCAGCAGGCTGCCTATCTGGAGTACCTCATCGTGCTACAAGGCATCAAGGTCATTGACATCGCCTGCGGTAGCGGCGCATTCCTGGTGAATGTCTTCGACTACCTACTGCGGGAGAACGAACGCGTCAACGAAATCCTTGGCGGCACCCTGACGTCGTTCGACGAGATGGCTCGAACGATCCTGTCGGACAACATCTTCGGCGTCGATTTGAATCCTGAATCAGTGGAGATCACCAAGCTCAGTCTATGGCTGAAGACTGCACAGAAGGGCAGGCCACTCACCTCGTTGGACAACAACATCCGGTGCGGAAACTCGGTCATCGATGATGTAGATGTGGCGGGAGAGAAGGCGTTCAACTGGCATGCCCAGTTCCCAGAGATCATGAGTGCGGGCGGCTTTGATGTCGTGGTTGGCAATCCACCGTACATCAACGCTAGGCTCATGACGCCCGACGACCGCACCTTCCTCGCGAACAAGTACAGCGACCTATCGGGCGCTTACGACATCTACGTCGTGTTCCTGTTGCATGCGCTTGAGCTCCTCAAGCCGACAGGACACTACGGGTGGATCATCCCGAACAAATTCCTGATCGCCGACTATGCGCGTAAGACGCTGGAGACGATGTCAGAGACCTCGCTGGAGACAGTGGTTAACGTGTCGACATTGGAAGTGTTCGATGGCGTTGGGGTGTACCCGATCATCATCCTGGGCGATAAGCAGAAGACCAGGTCGGCCGCGGTGGAACGCTTCAGGGTTTCCGATCCCGACGGGCTGCCAAGCTACGTCCAGCACCCGGACGAGGGGAACACACTCCGACGATTCAAGACGCTTGCCGATTTCGGCATTGAGATCAGTTCGGGGACAACTGGTTTCGAGGCGCAGGTAGTGAAGGGTCTACTGTCTGACAACGGGGGTGGGATACCGTTTGCGGTCAGCGGCGGGATTGATCCGTATCAGATCGACCGTCGTCGAGTGCCGTATATGAAAGCGATTTTCACGAATCCGACTGTGGCGCTTGGATCATCGGAAATTGCTGCCTCCAAGTATGCGTTCTGGAACGCACCGAAGATTGCCATTGCCGGGATGACTAAGCGAATTGAGGCAGTCTACGAACCTGAACCGCTCGCTCTCGGCGTGGGCGTCTACGGTATCTACAACTTCGGAAGTTTCGACCCCGATGCATTGACTGCCGTACTGAACAGCTCATTCATGAGCTTCTACCTGCGGACGGAGTTCGCAGACAAGCACCTCGCAGGTGGCTACCTCGCGATCAACAAGGGCAATATCGAGCAACTGCCGATGGTTCGTATCTCCAAGAAGGACCAAGCTGAACTGGCCGACCTGGCCAGGGCGGCATCCAAGACAATCAACACGCTGCATCAGCGGAATCTCGATGTGCTCACAGTCGTCCGCTCCGAATATGGCGGTACAAGGTGGGCGGCTCGCAAGCTGCGGTTCTGGTGGCGTCTCGACTTCGTCGCGTTCCTCGAAGTCACAAAACTCACGCTGACGCTGCAGCAAAAGGATGCGCTTCTGAGCTACTACAAGCAGGTGTCAGCTGAATGCACCGCGCTTGAGGCCGAAGCCGACGCCGCCCTCGTGAAGATTGACGAGATCGTCTATAGGGTCTTTCGGATAACCGGCGAGGAGCGGTCGGTGATAGAGGCTGTTGAGGAGTCGAGCGAAGGTCCGCTCGATCAGTAGCTGGCCAAAGAGGCCATCATCCATCTGGAATGAGCAGACCCTCGCGTCTGTCAGCCAAGAACTCTTCAAGCGCTTAGCAAATGGCCCCGAAAGTAGAGGACGAACCACCAACCGCGCTGCGTTTTGGTGCTAGCCAATTGACACCGGGTACAAGCTGGCAATCCGCTCAACGCAAACGTTGACTCCAGAAAGGTGGCACGCACCCAGACGCGCGATGATCTTGCCAGCGCCACAACGCAATACGAGCAGGCCGTGCGACAGGCCCGCGCCAACGGCTGGACCTGGGCCGAGATCGGCAGGATCCTGGGTGTGTCGCGACAGGTGCTGCACAGGCGATTCCGGCGGCGCCCGATGGATTGATCAGGCGCCGCCGGAGCCACCCTCACCCGTGCAAATGCAGCGGCGCCCCGGACACGGCCATCAGCGCCTCGCCCAGGGCCTCGTTCTGCGTCGGGTGGGCGTGGACGAAGCGGGCGGCCTCGGCTGCCTTGACGCCCAGGTTGTACAGCAGCTGGGCCTCGCCGATCAGCTCCGAGACCCCGGCGCCGATCATGTGTACACCGACAACGGTGCCCGCCGGGTCGACCACGAGTTTGACCGCACCGGATGCCTTGAGGATCTGACTGCGCCCATTGCCGGCCAGGTCGTAGGTGACGGTCTCGACGCCCTCGCCGTACTGCTCGCGGGCGGCGTCTTCGGTGAGGCCGACGGACGCGATCTCCGGATCGCAGTAGGTGACCCGGGGGATGCCGAGTTCAGCGACGGCCTCCGGTTCACGTCCGGCGATCTGCTCGGCGACGAACAAGCCCTGCTGAAATGCCCGGTGCGCCAACTGAAGTCCCGCGACGATGTCACCGATCGCATAGACGGTCGGCACGCTGGTGCGCAGCTTGTCGTCGGTCACCACGAAACCCCGGTCGAGTTCGACGCCGGCCTCTTCCAGCCCCAGATCCTCAGTACGCGGGCCACGGCCGACGGCCACCAGCAGCACTTCGGCGGTCAGCACGTCGCCGGATTCCAGTGTCACCTGCACGGACTCGTGATCGGAGGTGACGCCGGTGACGAGTGCTCCGGTCTTGGCGGTGATCTTGCGACGGCGGAACAACCGCTCCAGGTATGCCGAGATGGCGGTGTCCTCGTTGGGCACGAGCCGCGGCAGAGCTTCGACGATGGTCACCTTGGCGCCCAATGACGTCCACAGGCTGGCGAATTCGACGCCGATCACGCCGCCGCCGAGAATGATGGCCGACGACGGAATGCGGTCCAGCTCGAGTGCCTGATCACTGGTGAGCACGCGGTCCGACGTCTGGATCATGCCCGGCACCTTGGGCGCCGATCCGGTGGCCAGCACGATCGACCCGCCGGTGATGGCGGTGCCGTCCACCTCGACGGTGGTCGGCCCGGTCAGCCGGCCACGGCCGTTGATGACGGTAATGCCGAGGGCCGCAATCAAACCTGTCAAGCCCTTGTGCAGGCGCGACACCACGGTGTTCTTGAAGCCGTGCAGCTTGGTGACGTCGACGCCTTCGAACGATGCGGTGATGCCGAATTGCGCTGCGGTGCGGGCTGAGTCGGCCACTTCCGCGGCGTGCAGCAGCGCCTTGGTCGGGATGCAGCCGCGGTGCAGGCAGGTCCCGCCGACCGTGGCCTCGTCGATGAGCACGACCGAGCGTCCGAGCTGTGCGCAACGGATCGCCGCGGCGTACCCGCCCGGCCCACCGCCCAGGATGACGACGTCTGCTTCGGTCACTGTATGCTCCTCTGTTCCTGAATGACGGTGCGGGCCTGCGCGTAGAGCGCGCCCGCCCGGTACGAGGACCGCACCAGCGGTCCGGACATGACACCGAGAAAGCCGATCTCGCGAGCGGCGGTGTCGAGGTCGTCGAATTCGGCTGGCGTGAACCAGCGTTCGACCGGATGGTGCCGTGGGGACGGGCGCAGGTACTGCGTGATGGTGACCAACTCACAGCCGGCCTCGCGCAGGTCCCACAGCGCCTGCAGCGCTTCTTCGGTGGTCTCCCCCATCCCGAGGATCAGGTTCGACTTGGTGATCAGGCCTGCGCCCCGGGCCCGGGCCAGCACACCGAGCGAACGTTGGTAGTCGAAGCCCGGCCGGACGCGGCGGAAGATCCGCGGCACGGTTTCCAGGTTGTGCGCCAACACTTCTGGCGCTGCGCCGAAGACCTCGTCGAGTTGGTCGGGCGTCCCGGTGAAGTCCGGGATCAGCAGTTCGACGCCGGTACCCGGGCAGGTGGCATGGATCTGCCGGACGGTCTCGGCGTACAGCCAGGCGCCGCCGTCAGGCAGATCGTCGCGGGCCACGCCGGTCACGGTGGCGTAGCGCAACTGCATCTGTGCCACCGATTCCGCGACGCGGCGCGGTTCGTCGCGGTCCAGTTCGGCGGGCTTGCCGGTGTCGATCTGACAGAAGTCGCAGCGGCGCGTGCACTGGTCGCCGCCGATCAGGAACGTCGCTTCCCGGGATTCCCAGCATTCGAAGATGTTGGGGCAACCGGCTTCCTGGCAGACCGTGTGCAGATCATTGCGTTGCACCAGCGCGGACAGCTCGCGATACTCGGGCCCGGTGCGGACCCGAGCCTTCATCCAGGGCGGCTTGCGCTCCACCGGGGTCTGCGCATTGCGAACCTCGAGCCGCAGCAAGCGGCGCCCTTCGGGGGCGATGGTCATTTCAAACTCAGCATTCGACGACGTTGACGGTGACAGCGAGGCCCCCGGTCGAGGTTTCCTTGTACTTCGAGCTCATATCCATACCGGTGGCCCGCATGGTTTCGATGACCTGATCGAGGCTGACGCGGTGGGTACCGTCGCCACGCAGCGCCATGCGCGCGGCGTTGATGGCCTTGCCCGCGGAGATGGCGTTGCGCTCGATGCACGGGATCTGGACGAGGCCGCCGATCGGATCGCACGTCAGCCCCAGGCTGTGCTCCATCGCGATCTCGGCCGCGTTCTCGACTTGTTGCGGTGTGCCACCGAGGATTTCGGCGAGTCCCCCTGCCGCCATGGACGCCGCGGACCCGACCTCTCCCTGGCAACCCACTTCGGCGCCGGAGATCGACGCACGTTCTTTGTACAGCGACCCGATGGCACCGGCGGTCAGCAGGAAGCGGACGGTGGCGTCATCGGGGTCGGCCTTACCCGGGGACGTGTAGTGCAAGGCGTAGTACAGGACAGCGGGAATGATGCCGGCGGCACCGTTGGTCGGTGCCGTGACGATACGTCCGCCCGAGGCATTCTCCTCGTTCACGGCCAGTGCAACGAGATTCACCCAATCCTCGGCGAACGCCGGATCCCGCTGCGGGTCTTCGGCGTCGAGGCGCAGGAACCAGTCCTTGGCCCGCCTGCGCACCATCAGGTTGCCGGGCAGGTAGCCGTCACGGGACATCCCGTTGGTCGCACAGGCGACCATGACGTCGCGGATGTGCAGCAGACGCTCACGGACCTCGGCGTCGGTGCGGACCGCCGATTCCTGGCGCATCATGACCTGACTGATGGAGCTGCCCTCGCGCACCGTGAGGTTCAGCAATTCGGCCGCCGAGGTGAAACTGCCGGCACTGCAGGCACTTTCGGTCGGGTGCGCCATGTCTTCTTCGGTGACGACGAAGCCGCCACCCACCGAGAAGTACGTCTGCCGGTAGAGCACTCCGCCGTGCACCGACATGGCCGTCACCGTCATCGCGTTCGGATGGCCATCGAGCTGCTGCTCCGGGTGCAGCGCCATGTCGGATTCGGTGAGCGCGAGGACGATCCGGCCGCCCAGCCGGATCTTGCCGTCGGCCCGGATGACCTTGAGGCGTTGTTCCATCTCGTCGGTCTCGATGGTCTCGGGCCGGTAGCCCTCCAACCCGAGCAGGATCGCCGGCATGGTCCCGTGGCCGGCACCGGTGGCGGCCAGCGACCCGTACAGGTCGACCCGGACGTCGGTGACGTGGTCGACCACATCGCGCGCGACGAGTTCGTCGACGAACATGCCGGCCGCCCGCATCGGGCCGACGGTGTGTGAACTCGACGGCCCGATCCCCACGGAAAACAGGTCGAACACGCTGATGGCCATTACAACTCGCCCCGGCTGAGCCGGGAATCCAATCCTGGGTAAAGCGGGAACTGTTCGGCCAGCGTACGCACCTGCGCGGCAAGATGTTCGGTATCGGCGTCACCATCTGCGATCAGTGCCGCGGCGATGACGTCGGCGACGCGTGCGAACTCCTCGTCACCGAACCCGCGGGCAGCCAGGGCCGGGGTCCCGATACGCAGCCCCGACGTGACCATGGGCGGCCGCGGATCGAACGGCACCGCGTTGCGGTTGACGGTGATGCCGACGGCGTCGAGCCGGTCCTCGGCCTGCTGGCCGTCGATGGCGGCGTTGCGCAGGTCCACCAGCACGAGGTGCACATCGGTACCGCCGGTGAGGACGGTGATGCCGGCAGCTTTCACATCTGGCTGGCTCAGCCTGTCGGCGAGAATCTGCGCACCCCGCAGCACGCGCTGCTGGCGTTCGACGAATTCCGGCTGAGCGGCCATCTTGAAACCGACTGCCTTGGCGGCGATCACGTGCTCGAGCGGACCACCCTGCTGCCCGGGGAACACCGCGGAGTTGATCTTCTTGGCGATGTCGGCCTCGTTGGTCAGGATGACGCCACCGCGAGGTCCACCGAGGGTCTTGTGCGTCGTCGAGGTCACCACGTGGGCGTGCGGCACCGGGGACGGATGCAGCCCCGCGGCGACCAGCCCGGCGAAGTGCGCCATGTCCACCATCAGGTAGGCACCGACCTCGTCGGCGATCTCCCGGAACCGGGCGAAGTCCAGCTGTCGTGGGTACGCCGACCAGCCGGCGATGATCAACTGCGGCTTGTGTTCGCGCGCCGCCTCGGCGACCGCATCCATGTCGATGAGGTAGTCCTCTTTCGACACCCCGTACGCCGCGACGTTGTAGAGCTTGCCGGAGAAGTTGAGCCGCATGCCGTGCGTGAGGTGCCCACCGCAGTCCAGGGACAGACCGAGGATCGTGTCGCCCGGTTTGATCAGCGCATGCATCACCGCGGCGTTGGCCTGCGCACCCGAATGCGGTTGCACGTTGGCGAATTCGGCACCGAACAGGTCCTTGACCCGGCCGATGGCGAGCCGCTCGATGACATCGATGTGTTCGCAGCCACCGTAGTAGCGGCGGCCCGGATAGCCCTCCGCGTACTTGTTGGTCAGTACTGACCCCTGAGCCTGCATGACCGCCAGCGGGGCATGGTTTTCCGAAGCGATCATCTCCAGACCGAGACGCTGGCGGTGCAGCTCGTCACCTATCGCCGCGGCGATCTCGGGGTCGAAGTCCGCGAGCCGTTCATCGAGGATGCTCATGGCTGGCTCTCGTTCTGCTCGGCGTATTCGGCTGCGGTCAAGAGGTTTCCGGCCTCGGTGGCTTGCACCTCGAACAACCAGCCGGCCTCGTACGGGTCGGCCGTGATGATGCTGGGATCGTCGACGGCGGCGGTGTTGATCGCCGTGACCGTGCCGCTCACCGGCGGGTACAGCTCCGAGACCGTCTTGGTCGACTCCACCTCGCCGCAGGTTTCGCCGGCGGTGATGGCTGTCCCGACCTCGGGCAGGTCGACGTACACCAGGTCACCCAGGGCCGCGGCGGCGACCGAGGTGATGCCGACCCGCACCGGCGTATCGGGAAGGGCGGCGCCGGGTGCGACGAGCACCCATTCGTGTTCCTCGGTGTAGCTGCGATCGTCGGGAATGGTGTTGGTGGCCATGGTGATCCTTGTCTGAAGTAGGAGTGTCAGGAACGGCGGTAGAACGGCGCGGATGTGACTTCGAAGGGCTCTTTGCGGCCGCGGACATCGACCTGCACCTTGGTGCCCGGTTCGGCCAGTGCGGCATCGAGATAGGCCAGTGCGACGGGGTATCCGAGGGTCGGTGACAGCGTGCCCGAGGTCACGGTTCCGACAACTGCCTCGTCGTTCTGGTGCACGGTGTAGCCGGCGCGGGCGGCGCGTCGCGTGTCACCCTTGAGGCCGACCAGCACCTGCTGCACGGGCTGCTCGGAAAGCTCCCGCAGCGCATCGCGTCCGACAAAGTCCTTGCCGAGGCGCACCACTTTGCCGAGGCCGGCCTGGTAGGGGTTGGTGGACATGGTCAGCTCGTGTCCGTAGAGCGCCATGCCGGCCTCCAACCGCAACGTGTCGCGGCAGGCCAGGCCCGCAGGGACGCCGCCCGCCTCGGTTGTCGCCGCGAGCAGGGCCTGCCACAGGGCGACGGACTGGGCGTTGGACACATACAGTTCGAAGCCGTCCTCACCGGTGTAGCCGGTGCGCGCCAGCAGCACTTCGATGCCGGCCACCTGGGCCGCCGCCACGGCGTAGTACTTGAGGTCGGCAACGGTGGCACGCTGGTCTGGCGGCACCAGTGCGCTGACGATGGCCTCGGACGCCGGTCCCTGTACGGCGATGAGCGCGGTCTCCAGCGACTGGTCGTCGACCTGGGCATCGAATTGTTCTGCGCGGCTGACCAGTTCGCGCGCGACGGTCGGTGCGTTGGCAGCGTTGGCGACCACGAGGAAGTGCTCGTCGCCCAGCCGGTAGACCACCAGATCGTCGATGACTCCGCCGTCGGCATCGCACATCAGCGAGTACTTGGCCCGTCCGAGGCCGATCTTGGAGGCCTCACCGGCCAACGCGAAGTCCAGGGCAGCAGCCGCCTGCGGTCCAGTGACTGCGATTTCACCCATGTGCGACAGGTCGAACAGGCCCGCTACCTCGCGCACGGCGCGATGCTCAGCGAGCTCACTGCCGTATTTCAGCGGCATTTCCCAGCCGGCGAAGTCGGTGAAACTGGCTGCCAACGAACGATGTTCGTCCAGCAGCGGGGATGCGGGGGTGGTGGTCATGCAAAAACTTCCTCGAGGATTTCAGCGGATTCGATCTGGAACGCTTCGGGTGCGGGGCACGAGCAGGCGAGATTGCGGTCACCGTGGGCGCCGTCGATGCGGCGAACCGGCGGCCAGTACTTGTTGCGCCGCAGTGTCGCAACGGGATACGCGGCATACTGCCGGCTGTAGGGCAGCGTCCACTCAGCGTCGGTGACCTGCTCGGCGGTGTGCGGGGCCTGGCGTAGCGGGCTCTGCTCGAGCGTCCACTCTCCTGAGCCGACCCGGCTGATCTCGTCGTGAATGCCGATCATCGCCGCGATGAAGCGATCCAGTTCGGTCAGGTCTTCGGACTCGGTGGGTTCGACCATCAGGGTGCCGTTGACCGGGAACGACAGCGTCGGCGCGTGGAAACCGTAGTCGATCAACCGTTTTGCGACGTCTTCTGCCGTCACGCCGGTGCGCTTGGTGATCTCGCGCAGGTCCAGGATGCACTCGTGCGCGACCAGTCCGGTCTCGCCCGCGTACAGCACGGGGTACCGGTCACCGAGCGTCGCAGCAAGGTAGTTGGCCGCCAGCACCGCGGTTTTCGTGGCTGCCGTCAGCCCGTCCGGACCCATCAGTGCCAGGTAGGCCCACGTGATCGGCAGGATGCCGGCGGAACCGTAGTTGGCCGCCGACACCGGGCCGGGGCTGTCGACGGCCAGCGGATCGCCCGGCAGGAACGGCGCCAGGTGCGCCCGTACCGCGACGGGACCCACACCGGGACCGCCGCCGCCGTGCGGGATGCAGAACGTCTTGTGCAGGTTCAGATGCGAAACATCGCCGCCGAACTCACCTGGCTTGGCCAGGCCGACAAGGGCATTCAGGTTGGCGCCGTCGACGTAGACCTGCCCGCCGGCGTTGTGCACCAGGTCGCACACTGTGCGCACGTCGGCCTCGTACACGCCGTGGGTGGACGGGTACGTGAGCATGATCGCCGCGACCCGGCCGTCGTGGTCGGCGAGCTTGGCCTCGAGATCGTCGTGGTCGATGTTGCCGTTGGCTGCCGTCTTGACCACCACGACACGCATGCCGGCAAGCACGGCCGACGCCGCGTTGGTGCCGTGTGCCGACTGCGGGATCAGACAGACGTCACGGTCCACGTCGCCGCGGGAGCGATGGTAGGCGTTGATGGCCAGCAGGCCGGCCAGCTCACCCTGCGATCCGGCATTGGGCTGCAACGAAACCCGGTCGTAGCCGGTGATCTCGGACAGCCAGTCCTCAAGGTTGCCGATCAGCTCGAGGTACCCGGCCGTCTGCTCGGCCGGCGCGTACGGATGAATGCCGGCGAACCCGGGCCAGCTGATCGGTTCCATCTCGGCGGCAGCGTTGAGCTTCATGGTGCACGAGCCCAGCGGGATCATGGTGCGGTCCAGCGCGAGGTCCTTGTCGGACAGTTCGCGCAGGAAGCGCAGCATCGCCGTCTCGGACCGGTGCGAGTGAAACACCGGGTGCTGCAAATATTCCGAGGTGCGCAGCACCGCGTCGGGCAGCGCGATCGCGTTCGAGGCGACACGCTCCGCACCGAAGACCGCGAGTACCCGCCGGATCACGTCGTCGGTGGTGCACTCATCGCAGGCGATGGCGACATGATCGTCGTCGACGAGACGCAGGTTGATGCCGGCGTCGTCGGCCGCTGCCACGATCTGCGCTGCCTCACCCGGCACCCGCACCAGAACGGTGTCGAAGAAGTTCTCGTGCACCACTTCCCGACCCGCTGCCCGCAGTCCGGCAGCCAGCGCGACGGCGTGGGCATGCACCTGAGATGCGATGGCGCGCAACCCTTCCGGGCCGTGGTAGGCGGCGTACATGGCCGCGACATTGGCCAGCAGCGCCTGCGCGGTGCAGATGTTGCTGGTCGCCTTGTCGCGGCGGATGTGCTGTTCGCGGGTCTGCAGCGCCAGCCGGTAGGCGGGCTTGCCGTCGACGTCGACCGAGACCCCGACCAGACGTCCCGGCAGCATGCGCTCCAGACCGGCCCGCACCGACATGTAGCCGGCGTGCGGACCACCGAAGAACAGCGGCACGCCGAACCGCTGCGCCGAACCGACGGCGATATCGGCACCCAGTTCACCGGGTGCGGTCAGCAGCGTCAAGGAGAGCAGGTCAGCAGCGACCGCGGTGAACATGCCGCGGTCCCGCGCCGCCGCAATCATCGGCGCGAGGTTGCGTACAGCACCGCTGGCCCCCGGGGCCTGGAAGACGACGCCGAAGGCGTCACCGTCCGGCAGCGCATCGGTTAGGTCGGCGAGCACGACGTCGATGCCGACCGCCTCGGCCCGCCCACGCACCACAGCGAGGGTCTGGGGCAGGCAATCAGCATCGAGCACAACACGATTCGACTTCGAAGTCTTGTTGGCCCGGCGCATGAGGAGCACGGCTTCCATCACCGCGGTGGCCTCGTCGAGCAGCGACGCACCGGCCACCGGCAGCGCAGTGAGGTCTTCGATGACGGTCTGGAACGTCAGCAGCGCTTCCAGGCGGCCCTGCGAGATCTCGGGCTGGTACGGGGTGTAGGCGGTGTACCAGGCCGGAGATTCCAGCATGTTCCGGCGGAGCACCGGCGGGGTGATGGTGTCGTAGTAGCCCAGGCCAATCATCTGGATCCGCGTCTGGTTGCGGTCCGCCAGAGCGCGCAGCGCGCCGAGCACCTGCTGCTCGGAACGTGCCGCCGGTAGCTGCAGACCGTCGGTGCACCGAATCTGCTCCGGCACGGCGGCATCGATCAGATCATCGAGCGACGCGTATCCGAGGACATTGAGCATGTGACGTTGGCCGGCGCCGTCGGGGCCGATGTGGCGGTCAGGAAAAGACATGAGGTGACTCCGGTTCGCGGGGCGCCGAAACTGCTCGACGCATCGGTGGGTTGCACCTCCCCGCTCTGTCCTGACACCTGAGAGTTTTCGCGCCGGAGCGCTGTTCACCTTCGGTAAGCGTGGATCGACGGATCCGCGCTGTTCTCCAGAGTTGCCTCGACGCTGCGGTATTTGGGCCTGAGAGATTCCCGGGGAGGAGTTGCTCCTACGGCGCCTCCGTTTCCGGAGGTTCTCCCACAGCGCGTTGACGGCGTATTCAGTTGTCTGCGGCAATCGTAGCCTGTCAGGTCAGCGCGGTCGCAACCTCGCCGTTGACCGGCAGGCCGGTCCGTGCTCCGGCAGCCATCAGCGAAATGATGTCGAATACCAGCGTTGCCGCTGCGACACAGGTGATTTCGGCGTGATCGTAGGCCGGCGCCACCTCGACGACGTCGGCCCCGACGATGTTGAGGCCAGTCATCTTGCGCAGCATCTTCAGCAGCTCGCGGGACGTGAGGCCGCCCGACTCGGGCGTGCCGGTGCCCGGCGCAAAAGCCGGGTCGAGTACGTCGATGTCGATGGACAGGTACACCGGCACATCGGCGACCCGCCGCCGGACCACGTCGATGGCCGCGTCGATACCGATGACGTCCAGGTCACCGGCGCGGATGATCTTGAAGCCCATGCGGGCGTCGTCGTCCAGGTCCATCTGGTCGTAGATCGGGCCGCGGATACCAACGTGGATCGAGTGGTCCTCGATCAGCAGACCTTCCTCGAACGCGCGCCGGAAGATGGTGCCATGCGTGACCGGGGCGTTGAAGTACGTGTCCCAGGTGTCGAGGTGTGCGTCGAAATGCACCAGTGCGACGGGGCCGTGTTTGGCATGCAGCGCACGGAGATTCGGCAGCGCGATGGTGTGGTCGCCACCGATGGACACGATGCGCCGGTCGCCACCGCGGAGGATCTCGGCGGCATGGTCCTGGATCTGCTGGCAGGCCTCTTCGATGTTGTAGGGCGTCACGGCGACGTCACCGGCGTCGACCACCTGCAGCTCCTGCACGGGGGCGACGCCGAGCTCGACGTGGTAACCGGGACGCAGGGTGCGCGCCGCCTGGCGGACTGCCATGGGGCCGAACCGGGCGCCGGGACGGTACGAGGTACCGCCGTCGAACGGCACACCGAGGATGGCGATGTCGTAGTCGGACACCTCGTTGATGTCGGCGATGCGGGCGAATGTGCCCTTGCCCGCGTAGCGGGGCACCTTGGTGGCGGGCACTGCACCGATGATGTTGTCTCGCGTGCTCATCTGTGTTGTTCAGCCTCTCGACTCGCGGGGTGTTCCATTGCCAACATTGCTTCCTCTGACGGCAGGTTGAAAGCGGTTTTCGCCATAAGCCCTCGGGGTCCGTTTGAGCATTCGCACAACCGGGGTCGTCACAGTCGTTCGCCGACGGGTTCGGTGATCCGGTTGCGGCAGCGGGCGTACACGACGGCACCGACGATCCCCAGGCTCACCAGGCTGATCACCATGCTCCAGTTCACGAACCAGGGTTGCCCGGGCTGCGTACGCGGCCACAGGACATTGATCACCTCAAAGGCCAGCCATGCGGCCGCCGCGTACGTCACCGGGGCGCCCCAGCGTCCCAGCGAGAAGACACCGGGCACCCAACGTCCGGCCAGGCGGGTGAGCGCGGCCGCGAAAACCGGTACGGCAAAAGCGATGTAGGGGCCCATGACCGAGAAGTTGACGAGCACGTTGTAGAGGTCGGAGCCGGCGAACAGCAGGAAGAACGCCGCGACGACGGCGGTGAGTCCGATGGCCCGGATCGGCATGCGCTCAGGTCCGCCGAGCTTCGACAGGAACTCGGCGCCGGGAAGGGCGCGGTCGCGGGCCATGCCGTAGACGGCCCGCGAGACCGCCGACTGCACGGCCAGGCACGCGGACATGAAGCCGATGACGAACATCAGCAGCAGTGGTTTCGCGATCGATGAGCCGAGCTGCGCCGTCAGCGTCGCCGACACGGGGTCACCGCTCTGCGCGGTCAGCACAGCCGACAGATCCGGGATCGCGAGGATGACCGCGGCGGCGGAGTACATGACGATGACCCCGACCAGCAGCAGCGCGAAGATGATGGCCCTGGGCACGTTGCGCTCGGGGTTCTCCACCTCTTCGGCGATCGAGCCGGCGGATTCGAAGCCCAGGAACGCCCATCCCACGAACGCGACGGCGACGAGCATCGTGCTCATGGTGCTGCCGGAGCCGTCGGGCAGACCGTCGAACAGCGTGGAGACCGGGTTGACGCGGTGGAAGAGCAACAGGACGGTGCCCAGACCAACCGAGCCGACGATCTCGCAGATGATGCTGGCGACGATCATGACCTTGAGCACCTGCCTGCCGATCATGTTGGCCGCGGTGGTGAAGCAGATGACGCCGATCGAGACGGCGGCCAGCAGCCACCGGCTGGGCGATTCGACACCGAACACCTCGAGGATGAATCCGGCGGCGGCATACGCCATGGTGGACAGTGTCAGCGTCAGGCCCCAGATGTACGCCCACGCGGCCGTCCACCCCCACGTCGTGCCTTTGGCGTGCCGGGCCCACTGGTAGACGCTGCCGGCGTACGGAAAGCGCGATGCCAGCTCACCGAAGACCAGGGCCACCAGCAATTGGCCGCACAGCACGATGGGGAATGCCCAGAAGAATCGCGGACCAGCGGCGAACAGGCCGAGTGCGAAGATCGCGTACAACGCCACGATGGGCGAGATGTCGGCGAAGGCCAGCGACAGCGCGGCGCGAAACCCGAAGCCGCGGTTGAGAATGTCGTGGCCACGTTCGCGGGGACCAGCCCCTACGCCGTCGGCAGTGCTCTCCAGGCTCTGAGTTCCCACCAGTGTCCTTCCAGTTCGTGCGCAAGTAGGCCCAAGCCTGATGAGCGCGGCCTCGCCGGGACAGCCGCCAAAAGATAGATGCGTGGCCACGGACTTTGTGCGAACGTCTAAACCGGGGCGGCAGGAGGTGGACAGGTGCGTCGATGGATTACCGCGCTGGCCGTCTCGGCATTGGTCGTCGCGCCGGGGTGCAGTCCCAAGGTCGTCGGCGGGTACTACGTCGAGGACGACAAGGTCTACTGGACCAGCGGCATCGACTCGTCACCTCGGGTCGTCGCCGGCGCCGACCCCGACTCCTTCCACAAACTCTCCAGCGGCTACGCCCGGGACAAGTCCCACGCCTATTACCGCGGCGCTGAGATTGCCGGCGCCGACGTCGCGACCTTCGATTGGCTGAACTACGGCTGGGCGAAGGACCGCAACCACATCTGGGCGGGCACCCTGCCCCTCAGCAGCGACCCCGACCACTTCGTGATCATCAACGGTGATCTGGCGAAAGACGGTCGTGCCGTCTACTGCAATAACCGTGAGATTTCGGACGACCCGGCCCACTTCGAGATCCTGCACTTCTCCCCCGATGACCGAAACTTGGACTACACCAAGGACATTCGCACCGTGTTCTACCGGTGCGAGGCGATCCCCGGCGCCGACGCGGCCACCTTCCGTCGACTCAATGACAGCGTCTTCAACTACGCGGTCGACGCTCAGCGTGCTTACTACCAGAACCGGGCGATCGCCGGCGCCGACCCGCGCACGTTCCGCGTGCTGTACGACACCGCCAACGAAGGTTGCGCCGCCGACGCACAGCACGCGTACCGCTGGGACACCGTCATCCCTGATGTGAATCCGCGCGATTTCCCATCCGGCAAGCCGGTAACAGGGTGCGACGCGACCCAGGTTACGTTCGGACCATGACGGATGCCTCGAACGAACCCAGGCGCCGCGGTCTGCGGCCACGGCTCGTCATCGGTGCCGCGGTCGGTGTGGTTGCGCTCATCGTGTTGGCAGTTGTCGCCGTGAAAACCAACGGGTTCGGCCTCGTGGGTCCGGCGCCGCGCCAGGCTCAGGACGTCGCGCGGGACAGATGCGAGGCCGATGTGCGCAAGCAGTTGGCATCACCCATGTCAGCGCAACTTTCTGGCGTACACGCGGTGGTCGGCACGCTGGAGTCCGACGGTCGAGATCTGTTCCCGCTCACGATGAACGAACCGTTGAAAGGCATTGACCAGTCCCGCATCACCGTATGGAACGTCTCGGGAACCGTTGATGCCAAAGCCGAAGCCGGCGGCACGATTCACGATGCCTTCACGTGCCGCGCCTATTTCGTCGACGGCGACCTGGCCGACACCTTGGTGCTGTTCGACCACGCACACTAGGTATCTGGTTCACTCCGGCGGTGGGATACATCGTCGAATACCCCTGAAAGTGAAGTGGTCCCCGGATGAACCGCCCCAGGTTTGATGCCGCTGCTGTTTGAGTCCGGAAGGATGAG
>NZ_JMHT01000078.1 GCF_001905655.1 Mycobacterium sp. ST-F2 | reverse complement strand
GGGTCTGCTGCACGAATAGGTGACATCTGAGTTGGCTTGCCCAGCATGGGCGGGCTGGAAGGATGTCCCCATGGCAAGGCCCTACCCCCGCGAGTTCCGCGACGACGTCGTCCGGGTCGCTCGCAACCGCGATGACGGTGTAACGATCGAGCAGATCGCCACCGATTTCGGAGTGCACCCGATGACGCTGCAGAAATGGCTCCGTCAGGCCGACATCGACGAAGGCACCAAGCCCGGCAAGAGCGCCAGCGAGTCCGGTGAGCTGCGCGAAGCCCGACGGCGGATCAAACTGCTAGAGCAAGAGAACGAGGTGCTGCGTCGGGCCGCAGCGTATTTATCGCAGGCCAATCTGCCGGGAAAAGGGTCTACCCGCTCGTGAAAGAGCTCGCCGCCGACGGGATCCCCGTCGCGGTGACGTGCCGGGTACTCAAGCTCTCCCGCCAACCGTATTACCGCTGGCTGGCCGACCCCATCACCGAGGCCGAACTCATCGAGGCCTACCGCGCCAATGCGCTGTTCGACGCGCACGCAGACGATCCGGAGTTCGGCTACCGCTACCTCGTGGAGGAGGCGCGCGATGCCGGCGAGCCGATGGCCGAGCGCACCGCATGGCGGATCTGCTCGCAGAATCGACTGTGGAGCGTGTTTGGTAAGAAACGCGGCAAGAACGGCAAAGTCGGGCCGCCGGTGCACGACGATCTTGTCGAGCGTGACTTCACCGCTGAAGGGCCAAATCAGTTGTGGCTCAGTGACATCACTGAGCACCGCACCGGTGAGGGCAAGCTCTACCTCTGTGCGATTAAGGACGTGTTCTCCAACCGGATCGTCGGCTACAGCATCGACTCCCGAATGAAGTCACAACTGGCCATCCGGGCACTACACAGCGCGGTAGCCCGACGCGGAGATGTCGCGGGGTGCATTCTGCACTCGGATCGCGGATCTCAGTTCCGGTCAAGGAAATTCGTACACGCCTTGAATCAACACGAGATGGTCGGCTCTATGGGCCGTGTCGGAGCCGCCGGCGACAACGCCGCCATGGAGAGCTTCTTTAGCCTGCTGCAGAAGAACGTGCTCGACCGCCGCCGCTGGGACACCCGAGAACAACTCCGCATCGCGATCGTCACCTGGATCGAGCGCACCTACCACCGGCGCCGCCGCCAGTCCGGCCTCGGGCGGTTGACCCCGATCGAATTCGAAGCAATCATGACCACACCGGCCAGTCAGGCCGCGTGACCGAAACTGTCACCTGATCGTGCAGCAGACCC
>NZ_JMHT01000077.1 GCF_001905655.1 Mycobacterium sp. ST-F2 | reverse complement strand
AGACGGTCTCTCACCGCCTCTCGATATACCCAGCGCCTCGTGGCGCACAGTTCGGCCGCGAAGAAAGCCGACGCCGCCTTCAAGATCGCGTTGGCTCGCTTGAGTTCGGCGTTCTCTCGGCGCAGCTTGCGCACCGTCTCGGATTCCTCTGTGGTCTGTCCGGCCCGCGCACCGCCGTCGATCTCGGCCTGACGCACCCACTTGCGCACGGTCTCGGCGCTACCGACACCCAGCAGATCAGCGACCCGACCCATGGCCTCCCACTCCGAGACCGAATCACTGCGCAGATCGGCCACCATCTGCACAGCCCGCGCCTTCAATTCCTCCGGATACCGCCGTCTCGACGTCCCTGCAGCCATGGACCCATCCTTCCCAAAAGAAGAACTCTCCAGACACGCCGGGGTGGATCAGAATCCCTCAATGTGCGCCTGCTCGTGAGGGGGCCAGGCGGGACATCACCAACTGCGGCGGGGGCCGTATTGCTGAGTGAAGCACGCACCTTGATTGGCCGGTTCGAAACGGTCCTCGCCAAGGTGGCGAACATCTCGCCGGATGTCGGCGCTCCATTGCGGATCGCCGTTCCTGCTGAGATGACGATCCAGCCGCTTACCGATGCACTCTCCAAGCTGGCGGCCTCACGCTTTCGCAATACGGTTGTCCAGCTCTCGCAACTGCCCTGTCCTGCTCAACTGGAAGCGCTGAGGAGAGGCACGTTGGATTTAGCGCTTATACGAGAGCGGCCTACTGGTGAGAACCTCGATGTCGCTCTTATCGCCGAGGAACCCTTGGGTGTCCTGGTAGCCACCGAGCAAGCTCATCGTTTGCGGCTGGGCACGGCTGACCTACGGTTGGACGACTTAGGGAGTCTGCAGTGGCTCGGTTTCCCGAGGTCCGACAGTCCGACATGGCATGACCACATGGTGGCCGTCCTCCGCAATCACGGAATCGGGGCCGGTGCAGAGACTGCTGATGCCAGGGGCCAGGTGCCGGAGGTGAAGCTTGCCCAATTGAGCATGGGTGGGCGGTTCGCGCTGGTTCCGCGTGGGTATCTGCATTGCTTTCCCAGCTCGTTGTTGTGGATGCCGCTGGCTGGCGAGCCGCTCGTGCGACGGACGTGGGCTGGATGGCCGGCCTCGTCGAGACGTCGAGATTTGGCTCTGTTGATCGCGGCAATGGATGGCCCGCACCGCTCGGCGGTGGCAGGCGGGACCGCTGACGGCACGACGGAAACTGAAGCTGTCGGCGCTCGCTAGTCGTTGGGCGGGGCAGGGCGCCATACGCCATGATGGTGACATTGGTTGCCGCCGTTCCGTTTTGCGCGGTACATGGCCATGTCTGCGGCGCCGATCAAGTTTTCCATGGCCTCGTCCAGGATATGGCGGGACAGCGAGTCCAGCGCCACACACGACGTACCTATGCTGGCCGTGACGGGCATGGGCAGTTCCCTGATCGCCGCACAGATGCGCTGATAGTGCAGCACGTCGCGGTGTGAAGGCGCGACGTCGGCAATGAGGAATTCCTCCCCGCCGCTGCGTGCGATGACGGCAGTCGGTGCGGAGGCAGACCGGAGTGCGCCGGCGACCGCCACCAGCGCTCGGTCGCCGGCAGCATGTCCGTGGGTGTCGTTGACAGACTTGAAGTCGTCGAGATCCACCAGTGCAATGCGCAGGTATCCGCCTCTCGCGCTCTGGTGATGGGAGAGCAGGCCCGGTATCCGCATGCGGAAGGCGCGCCTGTTCAGAAGTCCGGTCAAGGGGTCGAGATCGGCAGCGGCCAAGTCTCCCTTCACTGTCCGCAGCAGACTGCAAATGGATATAGCCACGGCGAGGTTTGCCTGCAGCACCAAGAACAGGTCGACTGTTGCCAGCGCGATGCGTCCGTCTTCGGCCAGCTCGACGACTTGGCTCAGCGCTACCGCCGCGACGACGAGGAAGACACCGAGAACCATGGAAGGCGAGTGGAAGAATGCCACGTAGGCGGCGATGGTGGTGAACGCAATGCATCCGAGAAGTGCCGCCAAATGGTCAGGGTAGGCCAAGCAGGCCAACGCGATTGACCCTGTGGCAATCGCGGCGAACCCCATCGACTGCATTCGAGAGGGCCACCGCAATAGCCATAAGACCGCACCCGCGACTCCTCCGCCCACGGCGAGCCACATCATTGTCTGCGCCGGCTGGTGCTGCGGGCCGCCGGCGCCGATCAGGAGTACCAGCGTTGCCGCTGACATCGCCAGCGAGGTGGCGGCCACGAAGAGACGGGTGATGAGCGTCGCGTTGCGTGCGTGCATGAAGGCGGTGACCCACTCGTAGTGTTCAGCGTCTATTGGCCCCGTCACCTGCCCACCATTTGTCCGTAACCCTTCTCGCCTATGAGCAGGGCCGGAAACGCAATGCACGTTTTCGTGAATGGTTTGGCAACCCCCGGTTCGCCAGCTGTATTACCTCCCAGGGAAGTCGACTTCCCAAGACCGAGCGGCCTACTCGGCTGTACGTCCCCGTTGCCGGGCGAGGAGCGGGTTCCAGATCTGGTTGACCGACGGGTGCGGCGCCACGACGTGACGCAGTGTCTCGATCGGGACCTTGGCGACGACGGCGAGTGTGGCCGCTTGGGCGAGTTCGGCGAACTCGGGTCCGACGAAGGTTGCGCCGAGCAGGGTGTCCGTGTCGGCGTCGATGACCAGTTTCGCCCAGGCGTCGAAGCCGTCGCGGAAGATGGCGAGGTCGGGTACGGCTTCCGGGTAACGCGCGGTGGTCGTCGTAACCGTGAATCCGTCAGCGCGCGCTTGACTTTCGGTTCGTCCCACTTCGATGACCTGCGGGTCGGTGTAGACGACCTGGGGAAGGTTGTGCGGGTCGCGGGCGATGAGTTCGTCGTCCGCGAGCTGGCGGCCTCGGGCGCGGGCGGCAATGACGTCGGCGACCACCACTGCGTGGTACTGCGACAGGTGCGACAAGAGCGCGCGCCCGGTGGTGTCGCCCATCGCGTACAGCCAGCTGCCGTCCACTCCGAGTGCCTGCAAGTGGTCGTCGACGGCGACGAACTCTCCGGCACGCAACCCGACGGTGTCCAAGCCGAGGGAATCGGTGTTGACGACCCGGCCCGCGGCGACGACGACCTCGTCGACTTCGATGTACTCGTCACCGACGGTGACGCTGACGGGGCCGCCCGCGATCGGCCGGACCACTCCAGATGGGTGAGCGTGGAAGCGGAGGTCTACCCCCTTGCGCCGCAACGACTCGGTGACCATTTCGCTGGCGACGGTCTCGGAGTTGCGCAGCAGGGTGTCGCCGCGCGCAAGCAGTGTGACCTTGGAGCCCAGGCCGGCCAGGATGGTGGCGAACTCGACGGCGACGACGCCGCCGCCGATGATCAGGGTTCGTGGTGGCACGTAGGTCATCGCCGCGAGTTCGCGGTTGGTCCAGGGGTTCGCGTCGGCCAGCCCGGGCACGTCGGGGATGGCGGGGCGGGTACCGGTGGCGAGCACCACCGCCTGCCGCGCCCGGATGGTCTCCTCGCGGCCGTCGGGGTGGGTGACGGTGACCTCCCGTTGGCCGGCGAGCCGCCCGCGGGCGTGGAACACCGTCAGCCCACTCTGCTGCAACCCAGCGGTGGCGCCGTCATCGTTGAGATGGTCGACGATGGCGTCCCGTTTCGCGAAGACGGCCGCGACGTCGAGCTGGCCCTCTCCGACGGCTTCTCGGGCGCCGGGAACGGCCTTCGCCAGGGCCAGCACCTCGATCGGACGCAGCAGCGACTTGGTGGGATTGCACGCCCAGTAGTGGCATTCGCCGCCGATGAGGCGCTCCTCGATCAAGGCCACGTCGAGGCCTTCGGCGATGAGGTACTGCGCCGCTGAGGCGCCACCGGGGCCGCCGCCGACGACGACGACGTCGAATTCTGAATCTTGGGTCATGTCAGCCTCTGTCTTGGTGCTTCAGCGGTATGGATGGACACTTCGGAACGAAGGGTGCGATGCACCGGGCATCGGTCGGCGATGTCGAGCAGCTTGGCGCGTTGGTCGGCGTCGAGCGGGCCGATGAGATTGATGTCGCGTTCGATCCGGTCGACCATCCCCGTGGCGGTCTCACACTCGTCGCAGTCCTTGGCGTGGATTCGGAAGTGGCGCGAATCGACGACGATGCGTTCGAGCGGCCACTGCTTGCGATCGGCGTACATCCGCACCGTCATCGACGTGCAGGCACCGAGCGCGGCCAGAAGAAGGTCGTACGGCGTCGGGCCGGCGTCGTCACCCACGGGGCGGGGTTCGTCCGCGGTCAGCCGATGCCGGCGCGCGCTGATCTGCTGGGTGAGTCTGCCGGGACCGCTCTCGGCGACCCGAACGGCACCTTCGGCGGGATCGTCGGTGATCGGTTCGGCGGTCGTCGTGGGGTTCGACACGTACTTGCTCGCCCATGCGGCGAGGACGTTCGCCGCGTACTCGGCATCGGCCCGATCGCTGAGAAGATGGTCGGCGCCGTCGAGAGCGACGAACGACTTCGGATGGCGCGCGGTGTCGAAGATGATTCGCGCGTTGTCCACCGACACGATCTGGTCTGTTGGGGCATGCATGACGAGCAGCGCGGCGTCGAGGGTGGAAATGCGCTCGCGCTGCGGTTGCATCGCGATGTCGTCGAGGAATTGACGACGCACCCGAAACGGTCGCCCCCCGATGGACACCGTGGCCTCACCCGATTCGACGACGGGCGTCACGTCGCCGAGCATTCCGACGACATGGAAGGGGTCAGCCGGGGCTCCGATGGTGACGACTCCGCGAACCTCGGGAATCTGCGGCGCGGCGGCCAAGACGGCCGCCCCGCCCAACGAATGCCCGACCAAAACTGCCGGGGCACTGAACTGATCGCGGAGATGGTTTGCAGCGCAGACCAAGTCCTCGACGTTGGAACTGAAGCCGGTCGCGGCGAAGTCACCGTCGGACTCCCCCAAGCCGGTGAAGTCGAACCGCAGTACCGCGACACCCCGACTCGCCAGTGCGCGCGAGATCCGGCCTGCAGCAGAGTTGTCCTTGCCGCACGTGAAGCAGTGCGCGAACAAAGCCCACGCTGTCGGGGCGTCACTCGGCAACTCCAGCTTGCCGACCAACTCTCCGCTACTGCCGCGGAAGACCGTTCTGGTTGGGGTGCTCATACGCCTTCCTGGGCTCATGACGACCTTCGGTGAATGTACTACACGGAACAGTTCGTCACGCGATGCCGACCTAACGGACAACCGTCATCGCACGTCGCATGCACAGCCCGTTTGACGTTCGTCGCGGACTGGCCGCACCGATCCCAGGGATGGAGGTAACCGCATCGCCAAAATGTACTGGAGGGTACGCTCGATGACACACGCCCTGGCGCCCGCCTCCGCCAACGAGGACGAGTATTCGTTCCACGCCTGGCGACTTGGCAAGCCACTGCTGAAACAACTTTCGGTAGACCAACATGCGAGCGAGTTGTCATCGACTCAGCGGCTCGCTCATCGTCGACCGGTTCACCGACCCAGTGGATGGCGACCCTGTCGCCGTTGCATGCTGCCAGCCGGCGGGTCCCGGGGAGCCCGCACCGGCAGGAGACGATCCAGTTTCGAATCCGGGTGGGTCGAGCGGTGGAGGCATGGGTGCGACGGTGCAGCCCCTCATGAACATCTCCGGGCACCGCAGCGCCACCGCGAGCGTCGACGTGGCGGTCCACGCAGTTGTAGGCGACGTTGAGCTTGCCGTCGGGGAACCACTTCGCGAACGGTGCCTCCGACCAGTCGAGGACCTCGGTGAAGGGTTTCGCCCACGACAGGCGCTCGGCCTGGGTCGCCCAGAACGCCAGGCGGTCAGCTTCGGCCTCGTCGTAGAGGGCGGTTGACGCGTTGGCCTGCTCGGAGAACGCGTCGGAGGGCGGATAGACCTCCTCGGTGGGCAGCGCTACGTTGGTCGACAGCGTATCTCTGGCGGACGTGGTCATCGAAGTAAATCTTCCTTGGGTACATGCCCGAATAGCGTGCTCTTCTGGCGGGATTGACGGTGTCAGGTGAGTTCGACGTCAGGTTCGGGCCACTTGGCGAGGGTGCCGACGAGTTCGACGAAGGCGCGTTCTGGCGGAGTGAGTGCGCGACCGGCTCGTGTCACCAGCGAGACAGTGCGACGTGGAGGTGGCGGCTCGATCGCGAGCACCACCAGCAAACCCGAGGCACGTTCGCGGGTGATCGCGTGCTCGGAGATGAGGCTCAAACCCAGCCCGGCACATACGGATTCCTTGAGTGTGGCGGGTCCCCACATCTCCCACCGCTCCACGTGCGGCAGATTCCAAGCCGCCAGAGCCGCTTCCTGCTGTCGGCGAGTCGCCGAACCAACTTCCCGCAGAATGAACCGCCGATCGGCGATGTCGGCGGGGTTGAGCACCCGTGACCGCAACGGGCAATCTGCCGGCCCGATGAGCTGCAACCGTTCCTCGAACATCGGTGTGGTGGTCAGGCGCTCGTCCTTGGGTTCCTCGGCACACAGCGCCAAGGCGACCTCGTTTTGGAGAAGCCACGCCTCGACCACGTCCTCGTTGCCTACGCGAATTTGGCAGTCGACACCCGGGACCCTCGTCGAGAAATCGGCGACGAGCTGAGGCAGGAGATAGGTGCCCAAGGTGGTGGTCCCCGCCACGGCCAGGCGGCCGGTCTTGAGTCCTTGCAGTTGTGCCACTTGACCTTCCAAGCTTTCGAGTACGGAGAACATCTCGCGAGCGTGTTGAAGAACCACCTCACCGGCATAGGTAGCTCGCGCTCCGCGGCTGGTCCGTTGGACCAGTTGCACTCCGAGTGAATTCTCAAGTGCGCGAACGTGGCTGGACACAGAAGACTGGCTCATGAACAAGCGTTTGGCCGCACCGGAGAATCCTCCACACTCGACCACGGCGGCGAAGATTTCGAGCTGGTTAAGCGAGATCATGCCGTCGCCCTCTCTGCTGCTGGGACATCGCCGCAACCTTCGTCAGTGTGCCATCCGTCCCCGGCGTTCCCGAGTAAGACTCAGACGGGACGCCGAGGACGGCGACGGTCAGCGGCGGTCAGCGGCGGTCAGCGGCGGACCGTCAAGGCGAGAAGGCAACTGCACGTGCACACTCCGGCTACCACGGGGAAGATCAACGCGGTGTTGCCCGTGATGTCCATCATGTGCCCGATCAAGGGCTCGGCAACCCCGGCGAAGATGTAACCGAAGAAGTTGACCACACCGATCGCCGTACCGGCCATCGCCTTGCCGGCAATGTCGGTGCTGAGCGCCCAGAACGTCGAATGCGGTCCGTAGACGAAGAACCCGAGCAAGAACATCAGCCCCATTTCGGGCAGGATCGGCAGTGCCAGAAGGTACATCGCCAAGGCGGTCACGGCACCGAGGCCCATGAACAACGCGATGGGATAGTCCCGCCGAGACTTGAAGATCCGGTCGGAGAGTTGGCCGTTGACCAGCGCCCCCAGCGCCATGCCGACGGGTAGAGCTACCGAGACCCACAGTGGGCTGATCTTCGAGCCGTCCGACTTCCAATCGCTACCGAGCAGATACACCGGCACCCAGATCAGCAACCCGTACCGTGCAGCGTTGTTGAACCCCAGGGCCGAACCCGTCACCCAGACCTTCGGATTCCGGAGCATAAGTTTGTAGCGATCCAGGGACTTGACGCCACGTGTCTGACCGGCCGAATCCAAGTGCTTACTGGGTTGGTCTTGATCGGCCTCCCAGGAAGGCGGGGGCTTGATCTTGGCTTGGCGTGGATTGTCGCGCGCGATGATGAAGAACACGACACCGCCGACCAGCATCAGCAGCACGGGGATCCGGAAGATCCATCGCCAGTCGAGATCGAAGACCTCGACCACCAACGTCGAGGTCACGAACGCGAGCACGGAGGCAAGGCCGGCGGCGAAGTTGTAGAAGCCGAAGCTCTTGCCGCGTTCGTGGGTGCTCCACCAGCCTGAGATGACCTTGCCACCCGACGGGAATCCCATTGCCTGGACGAACCCGTTGGCACCCCACAGCGCACCGAGGGATCGTGGGCCCACCGAGAAGCTGGTGAACCAGTTGAACATGGTGGACAGAACGGCACCGAGGGCCATCACGCGGCGGCCGCCGAACTTGTCGGCGAGGTTGCCGTTGACGATCTGGCCCACCGCGTAGCACCACAGCATTGCGCCACTGATGGCGCCCAAGGTGGACTTGCTCAGACCGAGCTCTGCTTGTATTCCGGGGATGGCGAACCCGAAAGTTTGTCTGCCCGTGTAGAAGAACAGATAGCAGAACATCGTGGCGAGCAACATCCGCCACTTGTATTTGGCGAACTCCTGCTCGGTGACTTCATGGAGAGACGATGAATCGCTGACGAAGAGATCTGACGGGGCGCGTCGTTGCGAGTTTGTCATTTCCAGACCTCAGACTTCTCAAGACACGCGAGCAGCCGAGGCGCGATCGCGGCCGTGCTTGGCCACGTTGGCAACGAGAGTCGTTGCGATCCAAAAAGCGTCGTAGTTGTGCACGTACGCGGTGTCTCCGAACGGCTCGTCGAGCGGCGCGGGCCTCGGCAAGGCGCGGTTGACGATGAACGGGATCTGCAACTCTCCCAATGCTCCGTGTGAGCGAAGCGGGGCATCCAAACCGCTGAGGTCATGCCACGCCTCATAGCGTCCAACCGCCGTCCCCGCAGCTGAAAGCAAGATGACGTCCCCGATGCGGTCGGCGGGCAAGCTGTACAAAGTAGCCGCCTCCTCGCGCTCGAGAACTTGCTCGACACCGTCGATGGTGCGCAGGCCCTCGACGACGTCCTTCACGGGGGCGTCGTTCGGGAGGTAGATGCTTGCGAACGAACCGAGCGCGCCGTGATGCACGGTGTAGGGATCGGTGATCGGCAGGATCACCCGGACCCCGTTCTCCGCGTCGGGAGCGGCACCCGTCGGGTGGCCCAGGATCTGACGCACCTCGTCCTCGACGTAGATGACGTTTGCCGTGCCACTCGCGTCGGTCTTCGCGCTCATCCCGTGGTCCGCGGTGATGACAACGACGGCACCGAGTGCGTCGAGTTTGGCCGCATAGTCGTCGATCATGGCGTAGAAGTCGTTCGCGACGTCGGAGCCGGGGGCGTTCTTGTGCTGAATATAGTCGGTGAGCGACAGGTACATCAGGTCGGCGCCCCGCGTCTTGAGGATGGCGACGCCGGCAGCCAGCGTGAACTCGCTCAGTTCCGCGGAGTACACGCTGGGCAGCGGCATGCCCACCAGGTCGAGCACGTCGGTGATGCCGTTGCTCGACACCGTCGCCGTGTCCGCCTTCTCGGCGGAGAAGCAGATTCCGTTCCTCGACGGCGCCACGAACTGGGTGGCGTCACCGCTGAGGCTGGGACCCTCTTCGACCAGTCCGGCGCCCAGGAGACGGCGCAGCTTGTCCTTCGCCGTCACGACCACCACGTCCAGGCCGGCCTCGTTGGCCGCGGCGAAAACCGTCGGTGCCCGCAGGTACTTCTTGTCGTTCATCAGCACTTCTTCGCCGGTCTGCGTGTCGAAGATGTAGTTGCCGCAGATGCCGTGGGCAACGGGCGGGCGACCCGTGGCGATCGACAGGTTGTTCGGGTTGGTCAGTGCCGGCATGGCGCAGTGGGCCGCCCACGTGCTGCTCGACTCGCCGTCGAGAATGCCGCTCAACCAAGGCATCTTGCCCGCTGCCATGGCTTCGACGTGGTAGTCGGGTTCGCTGCCGTCGATGCAGATGACGACCACGGGCTTGTCGTGCAGAACGTAGGTTCGCTCGTTGACGGAGAAATTCTTGGGCTTCACGGAGAACTCCTGGCTAGTGGGTTTCGTACCTCGGCATAGCCATGGTGTGCGTGACGCCCGCCACGCAGAACCCCCAGAATGCCGATCGCTGACATCGCCGACGGCGATAACGTTCGCGGTAGACGGTGATGGCGGGCGACGGCGTGGTAGCTATCCGGCGGACACGCTCTGGTGCTCCCGAGACCAGCGTGGTGGCCACCCAGAAGGCGTCGCAGTGTGTACGTAGGCGGTCTGACCGTAGGTCTCGGCGGCCCCCTCGCGGATGTGGGCGGCCTGCACCTCATCCAGGGAACGATCCAGGGAACGCAGTCGATCGATGACCGAATCCCGGTTCGTCGACGGGGGCAGATAGATGCTCGGGAACGAACCGAGTGCGCCGTGCCGCACGGTGTGGGGATCGGTGATCGGCAGGATCACGCGGACGCCTTCCGCGCCACCCTCATGGGCGCCCTCGGGAAGGCGACGATGCGGCGGAACTCGTCCTCGAATGGCACCGCGCCAGACCGGCCTTCATGGCCTCGCGATCGCCGGCTTGGGGCGTCCTCACGCCGGGGTGGTGAACATGAAGCTGAGCGTCGTGACGACCATCCCGATTGCCATCTCACTGCCCACGATGGACGGCGATCAGCGCGGCGACTGCCAGTTCGACGACACCCAGCACGGCTTAGATGGCCGTCACCGAGAAGGCGTCTTAGACCCAGCTCATCAGCGGGCTGCTCGTCATGAGCGGCAGCGTCGATTTGGCGTCATAAGTGGTGAACTTCAGGGCACCGATCCATGCAATGGCGAACGCGAGTGCGCACCGCGCCGCGACTTAAGCCCCACCGGGGCCAGCCGAGACGCGACGCGTGAGCGATACAGGCGAGATATGACATCGCCCAAAGACATTGGCTTCTTCCGCCGCTGGGTAAACCGCTTCCGGAACGGGAGTGCCTCCGATGGGGCGCGGCGTTACACGACGGCGTCGACAGGTCGCCCCAGCCGTGTAACGGATGCCAACTACCCCGGCACTCACCCACGTCTGATCATCGTGTGGCGCCCGTGGCTGCCAAAGTCAGTGTGCGCCGAGGCCTCGGATAATGAAATCGGTGAGTCTGTCGAGGTATTCGGGCTCGATCTCCCCGTCTCGCACCAGGAGTCGCCAGTAGATCGGCGCGGGGAACAAGTCCAGAGCAAATTCGAGGTCGACGTCGGGGTCAAGTTCGCCGCGCGCGATCGCTCGATCGAGAAGGATCCGCCCGCGTGCCCGGCGCGGCTGCCCGATCATGCCCTCGACGAAGTCGCCCAACTCGGGATTGCGGCCCATTTCCGCTACCAGGTCGGCAAGGATCCGAGAGAACTGCGGATGAGACAGCCAGTGCGTGAGTGATTCCAGGGATTGACGCACATCCCCTGCGAGGGAGCCGGTATCCGGGATTTCGGCCCGGCCCACGCTGAAGTCGGCGACCACAGCCAACGTCATGTTCAGCTTCGAGGGCCAGCGTCGATAGAGAGCGCTCTTGCCGACTCCGGCGCGTTTGGCGACCGCTTCCATCGACAGTCGCGCATAACCCCGCTCCGCCAACTCGGCAAGGACCGCCTCGGTGATGGCCTTGGTGATCCCGGGCTGCAGCACGGCTGCACCGGTAGGCGTGCGACGGGTCATCAAGGGAGTCTAGCGAATGGACGATACTGGCCCGACCGGCGTAAGTTCAGTAGGACGGTCCCGTATCGTCCACAACGTCGGGAGAGTTTCATGGTGACGAAGTCCGAGCAGCTGCAGCGGTCATTTTCTGGGCCAACACATGAATAGGGTGCTGATCACCGGCGCCACCGGAACGACGGGCAGCCGGGTTGCCGCCGATCTAGCGGAGCGTGGCGTGGCAACACGACTCGCGACGAGGACACCACAGTCGACTGGGCAGATTCAGTTCAATTGGGAGGACCGCGACACCTATAAGGCTGCCTTGCAGGGCATTTCGGCGATCTACCTCATCGCTCCCATGGGAGTTGCCGATCCGGTTCCCCTGGTGCAGACCTTCCTCGACGAGGCCCTTGATCAGGGGGTGCAGCGCGTCGTGGCACTCAGCTCGTCCGCACTGCCCGAAGGGGCGCCCGGGCTCGGCGCCGTCCACCATCTCGTCAAGACGGTCGTGCCCGAATGGACAGTGCTGCAGCCGTCATGGTTCATGCAGAACTTCACCGGCGATCACCTCGTCGCTCAGGGAGTGCGAGACGGGGAGATCGTCACCGCCACCGGCGACGGCAAAGTGGCGTTCGTCGACGCAGCGGACATCGCGGCGGTCGCCGGGTGTGCCCTGACCGATGACCGCGCGCACAACACCGAGCATCTCCTGACAGGCCCCGAGGCGCTCAGTTACGCCGATGCCGCCACGATCCTCTCCCAACAGACCGGCCGCACCATTCGGCATCGATCCGTTCCGGCGCGAGAAGCTGCTCGGCGTATCGCCGCCCATGGAATCCCCGCCGAGTTCGCACAGGTGCTCGCCGCCATGGACGTGGCGATCAGTGCCGGCGCCGAAGACCGCGTCACCGACACCGTCGAGCGGGTCACGGGCCGACCCGCTCGCACCTTCACGGTCTTCGCCTCGGAGGAAGTCCAATGAAACAACCACCCCTTGGCGAATCCGTGAATGAATCGGCCACCTCCCCTGCCGCCCGCAGCACGTCGGCACCATCGCAGCACCGGCACGCACGTGCGGCGATCGTCAACACCGCCGCCTCGATGATGTACCACCACGGCATCGCCGCGACGTCGCCCGGCGACGTCGCCCGCGCCTCCGGCGCCGAGCCCAAGGAGCTCCGTCGCCACTTCCGCGACAAGACCGAACTAGTCCAAGCAGTCATCGACCGCGAACTCGCCGTCGTCCTCGACGGCCAAGACACCACCGAGGCGATCACCTCCTGGGACGGGCTCGAAAGATGGGTGTCACGCGTCGTGGACGCACAACCGGCCGAAGACCGTCCGTTCGCATGTCCCCTCGGGACCCTCGCAACCGACCTGAAGCACTCCCAGGAATACCGACCAGCCCTAGCCGCTGCATTCCGCATCTGGGAGGGACATCTCGCCGCGGGCCTGCGCCGCATTCAGCAGCGCGGTGAACTGGACTCCGACGCCAACCCAGACCGCCTCGCCGCCAGCCTCGTCGCGGCCCTGCAAGGCGGATACCTGCTGGCCTCGGTCCACGGCCGGATCGAGATCATGCGCGACGTGCTCGACGACGCCGTCGCGGCCCTGCGCCGCTACCAGGTATAAGCCAAGATCCGCAGCACACATTCAAGAGTCAGCCGAAGGGCACGACAAACTTTGGAGTGAACGCTGCGATCTCCTCACAGCCAGATGTACTCTGCAGTACAACTTTCACGTCGGCGTCCCCATGAGCACACCCACACGCGTGACCCGCGAAGGAGCTTCCCATGCCAGTGATCAACAGCGGGTTTGGTGGTCGTCGCGGGGCCAGCGACGCACGGTTGCCACCGGGCCAAACGCTCGTCGACGACTGGCCGGTCCTCACGGCCGGCCTGACGCCCGACATCGAGGCGCACGAATGGACGTTCACCATCACGACCGAGACGGGCACCGAGCACAGATGGGATTGGAACGCGCTCCAGAACGCGGGCGTAGAGGACATCGTCACCGACATCCACTGCGTCACCCACTGGTCGAAGCTCGACATGGCCTGGCGCGGAGTGCCATTGGACCGGCTGTTCGAGGACGTCGAGACCTCCTGCGACTACGTCATGGTCCGAAGCCACGGCGGTTACACCACCAACCTGGCCCTCGACGATCTCCTCGAAGGCCAAGCGTGGATCGCCACCGAGGCAGAGGGTGAGCCCTTGACTGCCGAACATGGCGGACCCGCGCGTCTCCTCGTGCCCCACCTCTACTTCTGGAAGAGCGCCAAGTGGGTCCGCGAGATACGGATGATGCCCAACGACGACCCCGGGTTCTGGGAACAGAACGGATACCACCTCCGCGGTGATCCATGGCGCGAGGAACGGTACTGGTGACGTCTCCGATCCGGGCGAGCTGGCACGTCGGACGCGTCGCCAGCCACCGTCGAGAGACCACGTCGGCGGTCCGCCTCGAGCTGGACGTACCGACCTGGCCGGGAAACCACGCCGGCTCCCACCTCGACGTCCGCCTCACCGCCCCGGACGGCTATCAGGCCACCCGGTCCTACTCGGTCGCATCGTCGGGCGAGACGACTCGAGTCATCCTCGCGGTCGACGAACTCCCCTCAGGTGAAGTCTCGCCATACCTCGTCCACCAGCTCGCCGAAGGCGACGAGCTCGAGGTGCACGGCCCGCTGGGGCGATACTTCGTCTGGACCCCAACCGAACCCGATCGATCCCCCGTTCAGCTCATCGCCGGCGGATCCGGCGTCGTCCCGCTGTTCGCGATGGCCGCAGCGCGTGAGCACGAGACCGTCGATGCCGAGTTCCGCCTGTTGTACTCGGTCCGGACGCCCGAAGACGTCTTCTTCGCCGAAGAGCTCTCGGCGCTGTCGAAGACCACCGTCGACGTCGTGCACACGCGGACATCTCCCCCGGGATCGCCACGTGCTCCCGGGCGACTGACTCAGGAGTCGGTCGCCGATCTCGTCTTCCCAGCCACGGCGACACCGCGCATATTCCTCTGCGGACCGACACCTTTCGTCGAGACGATCGCCGGTTGGCTTCTCCAACTCGGCCACGACCCCACCCGAATACGCACGGAACGCTTCGGAGGCAGCGGATGACCCACCTCGACGGAAACGCGCTCGCCGGGCTCTTCGCCGACACCGTCGGCATCGAAATCACCGCCGCAATCGGACGATGCGGAAGCTGTCATCTCGTCTTCGAACTCGCACGGGCCAACGCCTTCGTGACCGCCATCGGGGCAGTCCTGCGATGCGCGCATTGCCAGAGCGTGCTCGCCGTCATCGTCCAAAAGCCGCAGGAAGTGCTGATCAACCTCTCGGGGCTGGCGCACATCGCGATCGCACGGCCGTAGCTCCTGCCACAGCCCGCAAGCGACGATCAGTCGACTGTCGTCTCGTTGACTGCGGTAGCCAAACGTTTCGGTCGTCGGGCCCAGCTGCACGTCGATGGTGGCCTGATCCCCCAGCATTCCAACGAGGGTCAACCGGCTGGCGGAGTTTCCGTCCCAGCACCAACGCGCCGAGCGGTGCTCAGGTCTGAGTCATGCGGGCGTCCAGGCGCGGAGAAACGCGAGCACCTTGGCGGTGGGCATCTCACAGGCCCGTAGGTGGTCGGCCGCGACGGTGCGGTACACGTTCGCGCTGATCAGGTCGGTGCCGCCGAGCTCTTCGGCGAAGATCGTGATGCTTCGCCCACCTGCCCGGGTGGTGCGGGCCAATCCGTATGTTCGCCCGTTGTAGATCGCACGCGTCCAACCCTCTGGCACTCTTTCGACGAGGGCCGGCAGACTTGCCGACCGGTCGCCCGGCGCCGCCCGATCGGGGGCTGGCTGAGTCAACGCTCGGTCCCGTGTGCGTCGTCAGCACTTTCTCGCGCAATCGCGGTGCGGTGGAATGCGTCGTCGCGCCGGATCTGGTGCGCGGTTTCAAGCACTTCGTCGATGTCGGCTTCGGGGATGAACACGGCCCCGGACGAGTCGCAGAAGACGTACTGTCCGGGATGCACGCCGACTCCTCCTATGACGACGGGGACGTTGGCTTGGAACGGCGTGACCGCGCCTCCGCCCCAGGCGACAGCCTCTCCCGAGCACCAGGCCGCATACGGTTCCTCGGCCAGCTCGTCGAAGTCACGGAGACGACCGTCGGTGAGCACCCCTGCAAGGCCGGCGTTGGTGAGTCGCGAGAGTTTCGTCCCGCCAGCAAGTGACACATCGGGGTATCCGTTGCTGGCCATTACCAGGACAGTGTGTTCGGGATCGGTCGCTGCGCCCTGCACCGCCTGATGGAGCAGTCGGCCGAAGTTGAACTCTTCCGGGCCGAGTCTCTCGGCGCACGTGGGGAAGAACGAGATCGTGACGACTCGGCCGAACAGGCGACGTGTGGGCACGGGGCTCACGAGCCCGGTGACGTGTGCTCGGTGTCGATGCGCTCGTCCCAGCGCGTCCGTCACTTCAGCGCATGCGAGGCCCTCGGCAGCAAGTGCACGATGCGCATCCGCCTCTATATGCGAGCGAACTCCACCAGTTGTCTCCATCGGCCCTCCTCCACTCGTTGTCTCCATCGGCTCTTTTCCACTCGTCCGCACCTGCTTCCGAACACTTTTAGACGCTCGATGCTTACGTCGACACTCGACAGATCGTGACCCCACAGACCGCCTTTGATTTCATGGCCTGAGACTGCCGAGGCGGAGGCCTGGAACTTGAGAAACGTCAGTCGCAGGTACACCGCGATCGACGGCCGACCTTCGGGCATCGAATACTTCGCGCAGGGTGTGAAGAAGACGGGGATCATCGAGCAGTGCGCCCACCCGGCCCAGCCCCACTGGTAACGCGAACAACTCGGCCAGCGGTTCGAGTCCGCAACGTCGGCTGATCATTTACAGACGAACGAGGTGCGGCTTCGCTCCGGCACCTCATAGGCCACCCCGCGTGTGGGGGAAGAGGTCTTGTGTGTCACGTGACGGTGAGTGGGATTGCGGCCCATAGCATCTCGTAGCGGACGGAGGAACGTAACGCGGAACTTCGCTACCGTTCGATCGTTGCGGCCGGAAGGCGCCGTGGACGTCGGACGCCTCCATGCGTGTTCCCCCAAAGCTCGCGTGAATCGGCATTCTGTGCGCCAGACTGTACTACATGGTCCAATATCTGGCTGCGCGATTCGGTTCGGCTCACCTCGGCAATGAGCTGGACAGCGGTGGCCAGCCCTATTCGCGGATGCGAACGGGGGATGGGCGGCCGCGATCCTGCCAAACTACCGTGGACGGGGATTGGCAACCGAACTCATCTGCAGGGCGCTGGACAGCATTCTTGCGGAGGCATACGAGCGACCGCGAGGTGCCCGGCGGTCCGGCCCTCCATCGCACGCAACCCCGAGTACACCCTGGCCGTGAATGTGCCCAACGCAGGAAGGGATGGTGCTGGTGATGCCTGAGACCAACGCCGCAAACCAGAACTCGATGCTCGGGAATGTCCGGTTCGAAAACATCCGGTTCGACCCAGACCTCACGCCGTTTCACCAGTTGGCCAAAGACATGGCTGCGCAGTTCGGTTACTCGGCAAACCTGTCGGGAGATCGTAGCCTGCTACAGCTCCTCCGCCTGCGCGTCGCGCAGCTGAACCCTTGCTCCTATTGCCTGATTCTGCACGCCGCGGTCGCGGCCAGCATCGGGATCCCGTCCGAACAGGCTGCACACCTGGCGTCTTGGCGTGAGAGCAGCATGTTCTCGCCCGCGGAGAGAGCCGCCCTCGCGTACTGCGAAGGCCTCACCTCGTTCAGTCACGTGCAGGTCCCTGCCCTGCACGACGAGCTGCGGCTGCACTTCACCGAGCGCGACGTCGCAGAGATCGCCGCGGTCATCATCAACATGAACGTGTGGACCCGTCTGAAGCTGGCCCAGGGCGCCATTCCGGTCGCCTCAGCCATGTAGCGAATCGGTTCATTGACGGACTCGTCGGTAATTGGAACGGTGCCGACCGGAAGCCGAGTGCGGCCATGGTTGACCCAGCTCATGACAACTCCAGCAGTGGTTGTCGCCTCGCGGATCAGTTGCCTTCCCCTCCTGCCGCCAGATACTTCGATTGGCCTCCGCGGTTACCTTCGCACCAGGCCACCTCGCCGAATTCGACAGAAGGGTGCAGTCGTGGAAGTGATCAACAGCAGCTTCGGAGGACGGCGTGGTTCCAGCGACTCGCGACTGCCTCCCGGGCAGACTCTCGTCGACGACTGGCCGGTGCTCTCGACCGGACCCACGCGCAACGTCGACGAGAGCCGATGGAGCTTTTCGATCACAACGGAGGACAAGGTCGCGTACCGGTGGAATTGGAATGAGCTTCACCAGGTGGGCGTAGAAGACATCGTCACCGACATTCACTGCGTAACCCACTGGTCGAAGCTGGACATGGCCTGGCGTGGCGTATCGCTGGACCGGCTGTTCGAGCATGTCCAGACCAGCTACGACTACGTGATGGTGCGTAGCTCCGGCGGATACACCACCAACCTTCGTCTCGAAGATCTCCTCGGTGGGCAGGCCTGGATAGCCACTGGGGCGCAGGGCAAACCCCTTACGCCGGAGCACGGCGGTCCGGCCCGACTTCTCGTGCCGCATCTCTACTTCTGGAAGAGCGCGAAGTGGGTTCTCGGAATGGAGATGATGCCGTCGGACGATCCGGGATTCTGGGAACGGAACGGATACCACCTCCGCGGCGACCCTTGGCACGAGCAGCGTTACTGGTGACAACCCCGGGCCGCGTGCCGGGGCACCTCGGGCGGGTGATCCCGTCGCGGGTCGTCGACGTCGGTGACATTCTGGTCATAGCTGACCTCCTGGCCGCATTTCGACAGGCGCGCTTGAATAGCTCGACGCCGCAAGGAAAGCCAGCACCTTGGCCTAGGGCATTTCAGAGGCGTAAAGGTTCCGCTTTGCGGGTGCGGTGCACGTAGGCGCTTGAGCGTCCCGCCACGACTGTTATTCGCTCATCGTGCTTTCGCGTTCTGGTCGCCAGAAGCATCACGAATCACGCGGAATCCTTCGATGGCGTGTGCGGTTCCTGTTCTGGGTCATCCGCTTCGCGATTGCCCATAGGCGTACCTGACGTACCTGACGACCGGTCCGGTCCCCGCCGCTCGAGCACCGAGTCGATGGCGAGACTGATCGCGTGCAGGTCCGCCTCGACGTGCTGAGAAATGTGGAATGCCTCAATGTCTCGCGCGCGGTCACGATCGGACTCGCGGCGCTGGGTAAGCAGGATAAGCGGTCCCTGCAAGGCCGCGACCGTCGCGAGAGCCGTTCCGAGATAGTCGAGCATGGCCGACGAGTCAGGATCAAAGAGCGGCACGATCGTGTTGATCACGAGCCACGCGACAATGGCCAGCACCAGGATCAGCAGGAAGGGCCAAGAACCGGCAACGTTGGCCAGCCGGGCAGCAGCCATATCCCCTCGTTTGGACCGCGCCTCCATGAACATGCTGAGCTGGTGCCCGCAGTTCGGACATGCGAACATCTCGCGGCTGAAGTCGCCGGAGCGCCCAGCGGTCTCGAACTCGGTCCGGTCTCGGGAAGCGCGGCCGGAACCGGCGGCGCCGCCGGTGCCGACCGCTGGGGAGGCGTCTGTCGGCTCGTCGGGGCTCATAGCGTTCATCGCTCTCGATTTCCCCGGGTGCTCTCACCGGTACTGGAATGTTCGTGCGAGATTTGCTCGCAGAATTCCGCGGCCTCCTGTGTCACTGCTGTCGCGCCGCGAAGGGGAGCGCGTTCGAATCCCGTTGGTACTCGGTGCCCCGTCTCGGTCGTGATGCTGATCGTCCACTCGTGCGCCCCGACGTCGGTCGTCAGGCCAGCCGTCAGGACCGGCCAGTCGTCCACGAGCCTCTGACCCGGAGGCAGCCGCAATTCGGGGACGCCGACACGTCCCCCAGACCCGATACTGATCACTGCCATGGGAAGGCTCCTTCGCATGTCATGCGAGTCTTGGGTGCGCACGTGAGACGTCGACGACCACGGGGTTGTCTGACGCTGTGCAGGGCTCAACCGTAAGCATCGTCTTGGTCTCAGAATATGGCTCGATTACAGCGCGAATCCCGACCCATGAGACGAGCCCCCAGGGGGCACTGCTGTGACGGCGACGGCGCGATGGAACCGTGAGAGGTCGATCTGTCCCGCCGACGATTAGGGCGAGCACAGCGACGATGATGCCACTGGAGGCGAGCGACCGCGTTGGTGATCGCGATGCACGCGCCGAGCCATCGAAGGCGATTTCGGCAACCAATTTTGTGACCAAGTAGTTTGACACCGCGTGCGACGACGCCGTCCAGAAGCGGATCGGCAAACTACATCCCGCCCCGACGCGGCCGAGATGACTGCTAGGCCTTGATCTGGGACGCCGCCTCCGCGTCGAGCAGCCAAACCGTCTTGTTCGTGCCGGCCGCACCAGCGGCGGGTACCTCGACCGCCTCGGCCCCGCCCAACGCCGCGGCAACCGCGTCGGCGTTCTCGACGCCGGAAACGACGAACCAGACTTCCCGCGAGCGGTTGACGGCGGGCAGGGTCAACGTGATTCGACGCGGCGGCGGCTTCGGCGAATCCTCGACACCCACGACGAGCCGGGACGTCTCCTGCACCGCGGCGGTGTGCGGGAACAGCGAGTTGATGTGACCCTCGCCGCCCATCCCGAGCAGATGCACATCGAACCGTGGGGTCGGCTCGCCGTCCGGTGCATGGGCGGCCAGCACCTGCTCGTAGGCCAGTGCCGCCGCATCCAGATCGGCACCAAACTGGCCGTCGGAGGCGGCCATGGCGTGGATGTTGTGGGACGGGATGTCGATGTGGTCGAGCAGCGCTTCGCGGGCCTGCTTCTCGTTGCGCTGGTCGTCGTCTGCTGCCACGTAACGCTCGTCGCCCCAGAACAGGTGCACCGCCGACCAGTCGATCTTCGAGCCGTGTTCACCGATGTGTTTCAGCACCTTCACCCCGGTGCCGCCGCCGGTCAGCACGATGAACGCCTGATCCCTGGCCTCGACCGCAGCGTGGATTGCACTGATCAGCTGATCGCCAGCTGCCCCTACCAATTCTGCTGTGTCGGAATAGGTCGCGACGACTTGACTCATGTGTATTGCACCTTGTCTATGCCGCGCAGGGCATCGAGATAGATTGCGTCGGCATCCAGCCTGCGCATGTCCTCGGCCAGACAATCGCGAGTTTCTCTGCGCGCCAACGGAAGTTTCGCCTCCGGCTTGGCGGTGCGGGCCAGGGTCGCGGTGACGCCCTCCTGGGGTCGACTGAGGGTGATCGTCTCGCTGGCCCGGACCAACTCGACCTTGAGATCGCCGATCGCGCGCTGGACGGGGCCGTCGACGCGGCTGGCCAGCCAACCCGCCAGGATGTCCAGGGCGGGTTCCTCCTTGCGCCCGGACACCAGTGCGGACTGGATCGGTTCGTGCGGGCCCTGGTCCAGCGCCGAGGTGAGCATCGCCCGCCAGTAGGTGATGCGGCTCCACGCCAAATCGGTGTCACCGGGGGTGTAACCCTCGAGCCTGCTCTTGATGCAGGCCAGTGGGTCGGCGCCGTAGGTGGCGTCGGTGATTCGCCGTATTGCCAACTGTCCCAATGGGTCCTGCGCGGGTACTCGTGGCGCGACGTCGGGCCACCACGCCACCACCGGGGTGTCGGGTAGCAGGAACGGTGTGACGACGCTACTGGCCTGGGCGGCCAACGGGCCGGTCAGCTTCAGCACCACGACCTCGCCAGCGCCGGCGTCGTGCCCCACTCTGATCTGGGCGTCCAACTTCGGATCGGCGGCCTCGCGGTCGACGGGGAGTACCACGATCACCCGGCATGGGTGCTCACGGCTGGCGGCATTGGCCGCCTCGATGGACTCCTCGAGGACGGTTTCGCTGTCTGGCGCGATGACCAGGGTGAGGACCCTGGCCATCGTGAACGCGCCACCCTCTTCGCGCAGCCCGTCGAGCTTCTTGTTGACCGCGTTGGTCGTGGTGTTCTCGAGATCGACGATCATGGCCGCCTCCATTCCCTGCCGGACCGCTGCAACATCTCGAACGCCGAATCCGGACCCCAGCCGCCGGACTCATAGGGGTCAGGTTTCCCGTGGGAGGCCCAGTGCTCCAGCGCGGGATCCAGGATCTTCCAGGACAATTCGACCTCCTGATTGACCGGGAACAGCGACGGCTCCCCGAGCAGGACGTCGAGGATCAACCGCTCGTAGGCCTCCGGGGAGTCCTCGGCGAATGCCGACCCGTAGGAGAAGTCCATGTTCACGTCGCGGACCTCCATGGCGTGGCCCGGCACCTTCGACCCGAAGCGCAGCGTGATGCCCTCGTCGGGCTGCACGCGGATCACCAAAGCGTTCTTGCCGAGCTCGTCGGTCATGGTGGCGTCGAACGGCAGGTGCGGAGCGCGTTTGAACACCAGGGCGATCTCGGTCACCCTGCGGCCCAACCGCTTTCCCGTACGTAGGTAGAACGGCACCCCGGCCCACCGCCGGGTGTCGACCTCCAGAGTGATGGCGGCGAACGTCTCCGTCGTCGACGTCGGGGAGAAGCCTTCCTCCTCGAGCAGCCCGACCACCTTCTCCCCACCCTGCCAACCGGCGGTGTACTGGCCGCGAGAGGTGTTCTCGCCCAACGGTTCTGCCAGCCGCGTCGCCGAAAGCACCTTGATCTTCTCGGACTGCAACTCGGCAGGACTGAAGCTGACCGGCTCCTCCATCGCGGTGAGCGCCAGGAGTTGGGTGAGGTGGTTCTGGATCACGTCACGAGCGGCGCCGACCCCGTCGTAGTAGCCGCCACGCCCACCGAGGCCGATGTCCTCGGCCATGGTGATCTGCACGTGGTCGACGTAGTGCGCGTTCCAGATCGGGTCGAACAGCTGGTTGGCGAAGCGCAGCGCCAGGATGTTCTGCACCGTCTCCTTGCCCAGGTAGTGGTCGATGCGGAACACCGACTCTTCTGGGAAGACGCTGTTCACCACCTGATTCAACGACTGTGCGCTGTCCAGGTCGTGCCCGAACGGTTTCTCGATGACGACTCGGCTCCACCGGTCGCCCTCGGGCCGGGCCAGCCCCGAGGTGGACAGCTGCTCGCAGACGGTCGGGAACGCGTTCGGCGGAATCGACAGATAGAAGGCGTGATTGCCGCCTGTGCCGCGCTCGGCGTCGAGCCCGTCCAGCGTCCGCTTCAGGCGTGCGAACGAGTCGGCGTCGTCGAAGGTGCCCTGGACGAAGCGGATCCCTTCGTTGAGTCGGTCCCAGACCTCCTGCCGGAAGGGGGTGCGGGCGTGACCCTGCACCGCCTTCAGCACGACGTTGCCGAAGTCCTCGTCCTGCCAGTCGCGCCGGCCGAACCCGATCAGCGAGAACGTGGGAGGTAACAACCCGCGGTTGGCCAGGTCGTAGATCGCCGGCATCAACTTCTTGGTGGCCAGGTCACCGGTCACCCCGAAGATGACGACCGCACACGGACCCGCGATGCGCGGCAACCGCTTGTCCAGCTTGTCCCGCAGCGAGTTACCCCAATCGGCGGGTGCGGCACTGCTGCTGCTGCTCATTTCTTTTCGTCGAGCTGACCCTGGGTGGCCTCGAGAAGTTCATGCCAGGACTTCTCGAACTTGTCGACGCCCTCGTCCTCCAACACGATGAACACGTCGGTGAGGTCGATACCGATGGCTACGAGTTCGTCGAATACTTCCTGGGCGGCGTCGGCGGTGCCGGACAGGGTGTTACCGGTGACGACGCCGTGGTCGGCCACGGCATCCATCGTCTTCTCGGGCATGGTGTTGACCGTGTTCGGCCCGACCAGTTCGGTGACGTACAGGGTGTCGGAGTAGTCGGGATTCTTCACGCCCGTCGATGCCCACAGCGGCCGCTGCACCAGTGCACCATCGGCTTTCAGCACCTCGAACTCCGCTCCCCCGACGAAGACCTCTTCGTAGGCGGCGTACGCGAGGCGGGCATTGGCGACGCCGGCCTGGCCGCGCAGGGCCAGTGCCTCCTCGGAGCCGATCTTCTTCAGTCGGGCGTCGATCTCGGAGTCCACCCGGGAGACGAAGAACGACGCCACCGAATGGATCTTCGAGAGGTCATGTCCGGCCTCCTTGGCCTTCTCCAGGCCCTTGAGGTACGCGGTCATGACCAACTTGTGCCGCTCGACGGAGAAGATCAGCGTGACGTTGACCGAGATGCCTTCCGCGATGACCGCGGTGATGGCGGGCAGACCCTGCTCGGTCGCGGGAATCTTGATCAGCACGTTGGGCCGGTCGACGATCTTCCAGAGCTCGATGGCCTGCTGGATCGTCTTGTCGGTGTCATGGGCCAGGCGTGGGTCGACCTCGATGGAGACCCGGCCGTCGACGCCGCCGGAACTCTTGTAGATCTCGGCGAAAACGTCGCAGGCGTTGCGGACGTCGTCGGTGGTGACGGTACGGATGGTGGCGTCGACGTCGGCGCCGCGCTCGGCGAGTTCGGCGATCTGCTCGTCGTAGGCGTTGCCCTTGGACAGGGCGGCCTGGAAGATCGACGGGTTGGTGGTGACGCCGACAATGCTCTTGGTATCGCGCAGTTCGATCAGGTTGCCCGATTTCAACCGGTCGCGGGACAGGTCGTCGAGCCATACCGAAACCCCGGCAGCGCTCAGGGCCGCCAGGTTGGAATTCTGTGTCATTTCGCTTGTCTCATCCTCTGGTTATCAGTGTCAGCTGGTGGTCGGTCAGAACTAGTTGGCGATCGAGCGTTCCGCGGCGGCGGCGACGGCTTCGGGGGTGAACCCGAATTCTCGGAACAGGGTCTTGTCGTCGGCGGATTCGCCGTAGTGCTCGATCGACACGATCTCGCCAGAGCCGCCGACCAGCTTGTGCCAGCTCATCGCCACTGCCGCTTCGACCGCGACACGGGCCGACACCTGGGGAGGTAGCACGCTGTCGCGGTACTCCTTAGGCTGGCTCTCGAACCACTCGACGCACGGCATGGAGACGACGTAGGCGGTGATGTTTTTCTCCGCCAACAACTTCTTCGCCTCCACCGCCAACTGCAGCTCCGAACCGGTCCCGATGATGATCACGTCGGCGTCGTCGGCCGGATTGCCGCCACCGAGGACGTATCCGCCCTTGCTGACACCCTCGTAATTCGTTCCTTCCAGCACCGGGATCCCCTGCCGGGTCAAGATGAAGCCAGCTGGCCCGCTGCCGTTGCCCCGCGCAATGATGTTGCGCCAGGCGTACGCGGTTTCGTTGGCATCGCCGGGACGCACCACGGACAGGTTCGGAATTGCGCGCAGCGCGGCCAGGTGTTCGACCGGCTGATGGGTGGGACCGTCCTCACCGAGCCCGATGGAGTCGTGCGTCCAGATGTAGATGGTGTTGATGTCCATAAGCGACGCCAGCCGGACCGCGCCGCGCATGTAGTCGGAGAACTGCAAGAAAGTTCCACCAAACGCGCGGGTCGGTCCGTGCAACACGATGCCCGACAGGATGGAACCCATCGCGTGCTCGCGGATGCCGAAGTGCAGCACCCGGCCGTACGGGTCGGCGGTGTAGTCCTTGGTCGAAATTGACCGAGGGCCAAACGATTTCACGCCCTCGATGGTGGTGTTGTTGCTTCCGGCGAGATCGGCTGAGCCGCCCCAGAGCTCGGGCAGCTTGGGCGCGACGTCGTTGAGCACCTGGCCGAAGGCAGCCCGGGTGGCAAGCGCCTTGGAACCCGGCTCCCAGTACGTCACGTCGGAATCCCAACCGTCAGGGAGTTCCTCGGCGGTCAGGCGGTCCAGCAGCTTCTTACGCTCGGGCTCACGCTCGGCCCAGGCGTCGAACTCGGGCTGCCACTTCTCGTGGGCCTCGCGGCCGCGGTCGACCAGCTTGCGGGTGTGCTCGATGACCTCGGGCCGGACCTCGAAGGTCTTCTCGGGATCGAAGCCCAGGATCTTCTTGGTGGCGGCCACCTCGTCGTCGCCGAGCGCCGAGCCGTGCACGCCGCCGGTGTTCATCTTGGTGGGGGCGGGATAGCCGATGATGGTGCGCACCGAGATGAAGGACGGCTTGTCGGTGACGGCTTTCGCCGCTTCGATGGCTTCTTCAATGGCTGTGACGTTTTCGCCGCCCTGAACCTCTTGGACATGCCAGCCGTACGCGCGGTACCGGGCCGGGACGTCTTCGGAGAGGGCGATGTTGGTGTCGTGCTCGATCGAGATCTGGTTGTGGTCGTAGAACACGATCAGGTTGCCGAGCTGCTGGGTGCCGGCAAGCGACGACGCCTCGCTGGTGACGCCCTCTTCGAGATCGCCGTCGGAGGCGATCACGTAGATGAAGTGGTCGAACGGGCTGGTGCCCGGCGCCGCGTCGGGGTCGAAGAGACCGCGCTCGTAGCGGGCGGCCATCGCCATGCCGACCGAGGAGGCCAGGCCCTGGCCCAGCGGCCCGGTGGTGATCTCGACGCCCTTGGTGTGGCGGAACTCCGGGTGCCCGGGGGTCTTCGACTTCCACGTCCGCAGCGACTCGATGTCGTCGAGCTCGAGCCCGAACCCGCCGAGGTAGAGCTGGATGTACAGCGTCAGGCTGCTGTGGCCGCAGGACAGGATGAACCGATCCCTGCCGAGCCAGTGGACGTCGGACGGGTCGTGCCGCATCTGACGCTGAAATAACGTGTACGCCAACGGCGCCAAGCTCATTGCGGTACCGGGGTGGCCGTTTCCGACCTTCTGAACCGCGTCTGCCGCCAGGACCCGAACCGTGTCGACGGCGACCGAGTCGACGTCGGCCCAGTCTCCGGGATGGTGCGGTTCGGTAAGGGCCGAGATCTCTTCCGTTGTGGTCACAAGCTCACTCCTCGATGGCAAATCATTTGTCCCTGAACGACGTTCACAACTTGGCCTCCAGATGGATGTGTCGCGTGTGCGACGGACTGGTGGGTGGATCTACTTCTGTTCGGCATGGCCGCCGAATTCGCTGCGCATGGCTGAGACGATCTTGTCGGTGAAGTTGCCGAGTTGTCGGGACTCGAATCGCTCGAAGAGCGAGGTCGTGATGACAGGAGCCGGAACACCCTCGTCCACCGCGGCGAGGACCGTCCACCGGCCTTCGCCGGAGTCGGATACCCGCCCGCTGAATTCGTCGAGATCGGGTGAGCGGGCCAGGGCGTTGGCGATCAGGTCGACCAGCCATGATCCGATCACCGATCCGCGCCGCCAGACCTCGGCCACCTCGGCGATGTCGATGTCGTATTGATAGGCCCACGGGTCGCGCAGTGGGGTGGTCTCCGCGTCCACGGCTTGGGTTGCCTTGCCGGCGTCGGCGTGCTTGATGATGCTGAGGCCCTCGGCGATCGCGGCCATCATTCCGTATTCGACCCCATTGTGGACCATCTTCACGAAATGCCCTGCCCCACTTGGCCCGCAGTGCAGGTACCCGTCGGCGGCGGTGCCGGCGCGGCTGTCACGGCCTAGGGTCGGTTCGGCGGATCCGGCGCCGGGGGCGATCGTCTTGAAGATTGGGTCGAGTCGGGTCACGACTTCGGATTCCCCGCCGATCATCAGGCAGTATCCGCGATCGAGTCCCCACACCCCGCCGCTGGTGCCGCAGTCCACGTAGTGAATGTCCTGGGTCACCAGCTGCTTGGCCCGGGTAATGTCGTCGCGGTAGTAGGAGTTGCCGCCGTCGATCACCGTGTCACCGGGCGCCAACAGGGGGACGAGGTCGTCGAGGGTCGAGTCGACGATGGCCGCTGGCAGCATCAGCCACACTGTCCGGGGCTGTTCCAGCTTCTCGACGAGGTCCGCCAGGGATGCGGCCCCGGTCGCCCCGTCGTCTGTCTCGAGCTTCTTGACCGCGTCGGGGTTGACGTCGTAGACCACGCAGCGATGTCCGTCGCGGATCAGGCGCCGAGCGAGGTTGGAGCCCATCCGGCCTAGCCCGACCATGCCCAGCTGCATTGATGTGCCAGTTGCCATGTTGTTCTTCCTCACTTGAGTGATCGGTAGCGCTGGATCAGCTTGTTGGTCGACGAGTCGTGGTCGAGTTCGGGTTCGGCATCGCTCTGCAACCCCGGCAGGATCGCCACGGCCAGTGCCTTGCCTAGCTCGACGCCCCATTGGTCGAAAGAGTTGATGCCCCAGATGGTTCCCTGCGTGAACACGCTGTGCTCGTAGAGCGCCACCAGTGCGCCGAGGATGTGTGGGGTCAAGACCTGCGCGAGCAGCACGTTCGTCGGACGGTTTCCCTCCATGACCCGGTGCGGCACCACCGCCTCGGGAGTCCCTTCCGCACGGAGCTCCGCGGCGCTCTTACCGAAGGCGAGTGCCTGGGCCTGGGCGAAGACATTCGACGACAAGATGTCGTGGTGGTCGCCCAGGGGGTTGAGGCCTTGGGCGAAGCCGATGAGGTCAACCGGTATCAGCGACGTTCCCTGGTGGATGAGCTGGTAAAAGCTGTGCTGGCCATTGGTGCCAGGCTCGCCCCAGTACAGCGGGCCGGTCTGGTAGTCCACGACTGTGCCGTCGAGGGTGACGTGCTTGCCGTTGGATTCCATCGTCAGCTGCTGCAGATACGCGGGAAAGCGCTTGAGGTACTGGTCATACGGCATCACGCCGACCGCGGAGGCCCCGAAGAATTCCACGTACCACACAGTGAGCAGGCCCATGAGCACAGGGAGGTTTTGTCGCAGCGGCGTGGTGCGGAAGTGTTCGTCCATCGCGTGCAAACCGGCCAACAATTCGTGGAACTGGTCGGGCCCGAGTGCCACCATGGTGGACAGGCCGATCGCCGAATCCATCGAATACCGACCCCCGACCCAGTCCCAGAAGCCGAACATGTTCGCGGTGTCGATCCCGAACTGTGACACCCGCTCGGCGTTCGTCGAGACGGCCACGAAGTGCTTGGCGATCGCGGACTCGTCGCCCAGCTGGCCAAGCACCCATTCCCGGGCCGAGGTGGCATTGGTCAGCGTCTCCAGGGTCGTGAACGTCTTCGACGACACGATGAACAGCGTCTCGTCTGCTGACAGGTCCCTGGTGGCTTCCGCGAAGTCCGTCGAGTCCACGTTGGAGACGAACCGGAATGTCAGATTGCGCTCGGTGTAGTGGCGCAGCGCCTCGTAGGCCATTACCGGGCCCAGGTCGGAACCACCGATGCCGATGTTGACGATGTTGCGAATCGGCTTGCCGGTGTGGCCTTTCCAATCACCCGAGCGGATCTTGGTGGCGAACTCGGCCATCCGGTCCAAGACGTCGTGCACCTGGGCGACCACGTCGACCCCATCGACGATCAGCGTGGCGTCTTTCGGCATACGCAGTGCCACATGCAGAACCGCACGGTCCTCGGACACGTTGATCGGCTCGCCGGCGAACATCGAGTCCCGGCGCTCCTCGAGACTGCACTGCTGGGCCAACTCGACTAGCAGATCCAAGGTTTCATCGGTGATGCGGTTCTTGGAGTAATCCAGATATAGCCCGGCCGCCTCGTTGTTGAACCATTCGCCGCGATCGGGGTCGTCAGCGAACAGGTCACGTAGATGGCGGTGCCCGATCGTGGAGTGGTGTTCGGCGAGAGCGGCGTAGGCGGGGTGAAGACGCAACGGTGAATCTGGCATGTGATGTCCTCTTCGAGGGTCGGCGTCGGTGGGTCGGTCTTGGAGGCTCAGACGAGTCACTACGCGGGTAGTGAGCTCGTCGGCGTGCAGTTCCTCGCGGGTCGGGTCGGAGAAGGCCGCGCGGTGGCCCTCGAACGTCGTCTCCGACGCCCGCAGGGCCTGGTCGCCGGGGGCGGTAATGCTTGAGGCGAAACTGTCGTAGACAGTGGCGGGGACATGGAAGTCGGCCTCCACGCCCTTTGCCATCGGCATTCGGGATGACTGCGCGACGCTCGAATCATGTTGACCGTGAGGGTATCGACGCCGGTATCATCTGAAACAGTCTGCGCGACAATGCAAGTGGCAACGTATACCAGATCAACCACTGACCGTGCTCGAGGGGTGGTCCGTTGGGGTGCCCGTTCACCTGGGGTGTTCATTCGTCTGTTCTTTTCACTCCGTGGTTTGTAGCGCGGACGGTGGTTGGTGCGGCGGCGGTGATGAGTCGTCTAGATCGGTGCGGCGGCGGGTAGGAATACTCCGGCGCTGTCTGATGCTTCTTCGGACCGGATGACGTGCACCACGGCGTTGATCAATGCCAGGTGGGTGAACGCTTGGGGGAAGTTGCCCAGATGCTGGCCGGTGCGCGGCTGGATCTCCTCGGCGTAGAGGTTGAGCGGGCTGGCGAACGACAGCAGCCGTTCACACAGCTGCCTGGCGCGGGTGATCTCACCGATCTCCACCAGCGCCGAGACCAGCCAGAACGAGCAGATGACGAATGCGCCTTCCTCACCGTGCAATCCATCGTCGGTCTCCTCGACCCGGTAGCGCAGCACCAGGCCGTCTTCGGTGAGCTCATCGGCGATCGCCAGCACGGTGGCACGTATCCTCGGGTCGTCGGCGGGCAGGAAGCGGAGCAGCACGGCCAGCAGCAGCGCCGCGTCCAGCGCGTCGGAGCCGTAGCGCTGAACGAGCACGCCTCGGGAATCGACGCCGTTCTTCAAGACGTCGGCCCGGATTTCCTCGGCGATCGGGCGCCATTTCTGCGCGTTGGATCGTTCACCTCGAATCTCGGCCAGTTTCGCGCCACGGTCCAGCGCGACCCAGCACATGATCTTCGACGACGTGAAGTGCTGGGGCTCGCCGCGGACTTCCCAGATCCCGCGGTCCGGGTCGCGCCAGTGCTTGATCGCCTCCTCGACCTGCTGTACGAGCATGAGCCACAACGTTTCTGGGATGTCATCGCGTGACTTGGCATGCAGATACACCGAGTCGAGGATCGTGCCCCAGATGTCATGCTGGTCCTGGTCGTAGGCGCCGTTGCCGACCCGCACCGGGCGAGCCCCCTCATATCCGGTCAGATGGGTGAGCTCCTCCTCGACCAGCGCCCGCTCCCCGCCGACGCCGTACATCACTTGCAAGGGACGGTGTTCATCGCCGTTCGCGCAGGACACCTCGGCGATGAACGAGAAGAAGTCGTCCGCCTCCCGGTCCAGGCCCAGCGTGTACAGACCCCACAGCGCGAACGTCGAATCGCGCACCCACGCGTAGCGGTAGTCCCAATTCCGCTCGCCGCGTGGCGTTTCCGGTAATGACGTGGTGCTCGCCGCCAGCAGCGCGCCCGTGGGGGCGTACGTCAGCCCTTTCAGCGTCAGCGCGCTGCGTTGTAGATATGTCCGCCACGGGTGATCCGGAAAGTTTCCCGTATTGATCCAATCCCGCCACATGTCGCCGGTCTTCCACATCTTCTCGGCAGCTTGCTCATAGCTCTGAGGCGGTGGCGGATCCGACCAGGACAATGCGACAAAGACGTTGTCGCCCTCCTTCATCCGGGTACGGGCGTGGGCTTCGCGGCCCTCAATGCCCAACCGCAGATTGGTCGTGAGCCTGAGTTTCGGGTGAGTGTCCGGATCATTTTGGGCCGAAGCGACGGCCTCGCCGTAGGCGGGTCCGCAGTATTCCCAGCTGGCGCCGACCCGGTGGTAGTCGAACGACGGCGCGCAGTTCACCACCAGCTCGACGGTGCCGCTGACGCAGCGCACGGTGCGCAGCAGGGTGTGCTCGGCGTCCCAGTCCATCGGGGTGCGGTGGTGGGTGGGTGACCGCGACCCGACGTCATGCCAGGGGCCCATCACGAGCGCGTCGCGCACGATGAGCCATCCGGTGTGGGTCTGCCAGGTGGTTTCCAGGATGAGGCTGCCCGGCAGATAGCGGCGTGCGGCCGGGACCGAGACCCCTTTGGGGCCGAGCCGGAAATGGCCGGCAGATCGGTCAAGGAGTGCGCCGAACACGCTGGGTGAGTCCGGTCTAGGCACGCATAGCCATTCCACCGACCCAGCCGATGAGATCAGACACGTTGTCTCGCAGTCCGACAGGAACGCGTAGTCGGCGATGGGCGGGAACGGACTTCGGTGAGAACCTCCTGCTGTTTCGGGAATCTCACCGATGTCCAGCTCCTGCGATGGGTCAATGCCGTCGGGCCCAGTCCGCGAGCGGCGCGGTCGTTCACTCTTCGCGCCGCCGTGGATGGACGCAACGTCGGGCGTGGTCATTGGCTCATCCGACCGAATGTGATTGCGCTGCAACTCTGTTGAGACCAGACCGCCGCGCCGAGTTGGGTCTGCGCTGCTTTCATCAATAAACCCCAGGATCCCTGAAACTTCTCGACACCGTCGTTCTCCAAGGCCAAATGGACGTCACCCAGCTCGACGCCAACGGATGGCAGTTTGTCGAAGCCTTCCTGCGACTCGGCCGCCCAGCAGGTCACGGCGCCCGCCGCGATGACCCCGTGGACAGCCGACGTGCTGTGGCCTGTCGGATTCAGAGCGCCCGGCGGGAGCTGAGGTGGAAAGCGCAACTCGGTCAATGTGAGCCTCTCGAACCATTGCGGAGACATGCGACCAGGGGCGGTCGTCGTAGCCGTGAGACTGGCCTACTCACTCGCCCAAGGGAGCTCGACGCCGAACTCCTAGGAGGTTGAGCATGTCCAGTCGAGCGACACTGTACTGGAAGGTACACTTTGATGAGGAATTGTCAATACCTGTGGATCGGCTTGTTTCAGGCGACCTCCGTTC